>NZ_CACVAN010000001.1:0-642581 GCF_902726655.1 Virgibacillus ihumii | reverse complement strand
CAACATTGACAGCGCTTCCAGTCTTCTGATCAACATCAACCAGAAAACCATTCAGTTGTGTTCTTCCCGTTTTATCTATTTCAAAACGTACCGGTAAACCAGTAAGAAATTTTTTTAAAACAGCTTCTCTGTTCACACCTAATATAGCATCATATGGACCCGTCATGCCGACATCCGTAATGTACGCTGTTCCTTGAGGGAGGATGCGCTCGTCTGCCGTTTGTGTATGTGTATGCGTTCCGACAACTGCACTGACCCGTCCATCAAGATACCATCCCATTGCCTGCTTCTCACTGGTAGCCTCACCATGAAAATCAACAAAAATAATATCTGTACGTTCCTTGGCAATTTCAATTAATTCATCCATTTTTCGGAACGGATCATCAATTGCAGGTAAAAAGGTGCGGCCCTGCATATTGATTACAGCAATTTCCACGCCATTAATATTAACGAATGTCATTCCTTTTCCGGGAGTGCCTTCCGGATAATTTGCCGGACGAATCATTTTCTTGGCATCATCAATAAACTCAAAAATTTCCCGTTTATCCCAAGTGTGATTCCCCATGGTGACAACCTGGGCGCCCCATTCCAGGAATTGCTTATAAATTTTTTCATTGATTCCTTTTCCGGCTGCCGCATTCTCACCGTTCAGAATCGTCATATTGGGACGATATTTCTCCTTCAGTTTCGGTAAATAATGCTGGACCATGTCCCGTCCGGGCGATCCTGCGACATCTCCGATAAATAGTATCCGCATTGTCTGTTTCATCCTAACGTTTTATCAATAGTTTCTTTATAAAAGTATACAGTAATGCCAAACAAATGCGCAAGCACCCGGTTAGCACTGTAAGAGCTGTTTTAATAGTTACCGGACAAAATTAAAAGCGACCACACGGCCGCTTTTAATTTTGCCAACTCCATTTTAAATGGAATGGTTATTTCCATTTACTTGGCATATTCTACTGCTCTTGTTTCCCTGATGACCGTTACTTTAATATGGCCCGGATAATCCAATTCGCCTTCGATCTTCTTACGGATATCGCGCGCAATTCGAACCGAATCAATATCATCAATTTCATCAGGTCTAACCATAATTCGTATTTCTCTGCCAGCTTGAATGGCAAATGATTTTTCTACTCCGCTAAACGACTCTGAAATTTCTTCCAGTTTTTCCAGCCGTTTAATGTAGTTTTCCAAGGTCTCACTTCTTGCCCCTGGCCTCGCAGCAGATAATGCATCAGCTGCAGCAACCAGAACAGAAGTAATGGAAGTTGCTTCTTCATCACCGTGATGTGAAGCAATAGCATTTATGACAACTTCATGCTCCTTGTATTTTACAGCCAACTCTTTACCAATTTCAACATGGCTTCCCTCTACTTCATGATCGATTGCCTTACCGATATCATGAAGCAAACCGGCTCTTCTTGCCAAAGTCTCATCTTCGCCCAATTCAGCAGCAAGCAGTCCGGAAAGGTACGCTACTTCCGTCGAATGCTTCAACACATTTTGACCATAGCTTGTACGATATTTCAGGCGGCCGAGGATCTTTACCAGATCCGGATGCAAGCCGTGTACCCCGACCTCAAATGTTGTTTCTTCACCGACTTCACGTATATATTCATCAACCTCGCGTCTGGCTTTATCCACCATTTCTTCAATTCGTGCCGGGTGGATCCGCCCATCCTGCACAAGTTTTTCCAAGGCCATACGGGCTGTCTCACGGCGTACCGGATCAAACCCTGACAGGATAACAGCTTCCGGTGTATCGTCGATTATCAGATCGATGCCGGTCAGCGTCTCCAGTGTCCGGATATTCCGACCTTCCCGTCCAATAATCCGGCCTTTCATTTCATCATTAGGAAGATTAACAACAGATACGGTTGTCTCAGCAACGTGGTCTGCGGCACAACGCTGCAAGGCCAGTGAAAGAATGTTTTTAGCCTTCTTGTCCGCTTCTTCTTTAGCACGATTCTCTGCTTCTTTAATCATCAGCGCTGACTCGTGGCTAACCTCTTGTTCAATCCGTTCTAAAATAATCTGTTTTGCCTGGTCAGTAGTGTATCCTGAAATGCGTTCAAGTTCTGTTTGCTGCTCTTTAAGCATCGCATCCACTTTGCTTTCCATTTCTTCAATTTGTTGTTGTTTTTCTGTTAGTGATTGTTCCTTTCTCTCTAACGTTAGCTCTCGCTTATCCAGCGTTTCGCTTTTCTTGTCCAGATTTTCTTCTTTTTGCATCAGACGATTTTCTTGCTTCTGTACTTCTGCTCTGCGTTCACGTAAATCTTCTTCTGCCTGCTGACGAAGTTTATGATTCTCATCCTTCGCCTCAAGAAGTGCCTCTTTCTTGGAGGCATCTGCATTTCGATGTGCTTCATCAACTATTTGTTTCGCTAAATTTTCCGCACTGGAGATTTTAGCTTCCGCAATAGATTTACGAATGAGATAACCAACAACAATACCGACGATTAGGATTACGGCAAGCAAAATGGAGATGATTAGGGGACTGTCCATGGATTTCACCTCCCATTGCTATAAAGTTGTACAATTCACTCTCTGTCGGCATGTACAGTTTTCAATAATAAATAAGTGATTGATGTATAATGAAACTATAAAATTATACAATCTAATTTTAATTGTATGGTTAACCAATGTCAAGAAAGTGTAACAATTATATGGTAAAATTACACAACCTCTTTTTTGGAATATTTTGGTTGTATTTATGACCGGATTTAGCCGCTGTTAAATACAGTATCGACGGTTCAGGTCAATTTCATTCTCTTTGTTGCAGGATAAAAATGGCGAAAAAATCAAACCCTTTGCCGTAGTTAACCTGCAAAGGGTTTAATTGTGTATATTATTTAGACATCCATGCTCTCCTGGCTTTGTTTGCCGGATGGTTCTTCTTCATCCGCTTCGTCCGGTTCTTCATCCAGACTGTAATGTTCTCTGATTGCGTCATGGATTTCAGCCATTACATCTTCATTAGCCTTCAAAAATTCTTTGGAGTTTTCCCTGCCTTGTCCAAGTCTGTCGCCGTTATAGGAATACCATGCTCCGCTTTTCTGGACGATATCCAAATCGGAACCGATATCCAGGATTTCCCCTTCCTTGGAGATACCTTCACCATACATGATATCAACTTCCGCTTTTTTAAATGGAGGAGCCACTTTATTCTTGACTACTTTCACGCGTGTTTTATTTCCTACCATATCATTGCCCTGTTTCAATGTTTCCGCACGACGAACTTCCAATCTGACAGATGAATAGAATTTCAATGCTCGTCCGCCTGGAGTCGTTTCAGGGTTCCCGAACATTACTCCAACTTTTTCGCGGATTTGGTTAATGAAAATAGCTGTTGTTTTTGACTTATTAATGGCGCCGGATAATTTCCTCAGCGCCTGTGACATCAGGCGTGCCTGCAGCCCTACATGGGAATCTCCCATTTCACCTTCAATTTCCGCCTTTGGCACCAATGCTGCTACTGAGTCAACCACCACAATATCGACTGCTCCACTGCGAACCAGCGCTTCAGCGATTTCCAATGCTTGTTCACCGGTATCCGGCTGTGATAAGAGCAGCTCATCCGTATCGACACCCAGCGCACGTGCGTACGTTGGATCCAATGCATGCTCCGCGTCGATGAATGCCGCCTGTCCACCCTTTCGTTGTGCCTCGGCAATCGCATGGAGCGCTACTGTTGTTTTACCGGACGATTCCGGACCGTATATTTCGACAACGCGTCCCCTTGGGTACCCCCCAATGCCCAATGCTACATCCAAAGCCAATGAGCCGCTTGGTATCGTTGCGATTTTTTGTTCTGTCTGCTCACCCAGTTTCATTATAGAACCTTTACCGAACTGTTTCTCAATTTGTTTTAATGCCATATCTAAAGCTTGCTTTCTATCACTCAACGGGAAGACCTCCTTTTATTCACTGTATCTATCATAACTTGTTTTTAACAATTTGCCAAGCAAAAATCGAATAAATGTTCTCTTTTTTTTACTTATCTTTTCTTTGAAGAAAAATCATTATACAGATGTAAGTTCATGATAAAATGCCAATTCCTGCTAAAACAGCCTGTTAATATTCTTTTTCCAATAAATTCATGACAAGTTCAAAACCTTTTATAACGGACCTTTCACGAATAGTATTCCGGTCACCCTGAAAAATGCATTTCCTTACAACCGTATCTTTACCTACTTGGTGAATACCGATAAACACAGTCCCGGGCGGGTTACCTTCCTCGGTTTCCGGTCCGGCAGCACCGGTAAAGCTGATACCAACATCAGCATCTAAAACCGAACAAATATTTTCGGCCATTTCTGCTGCACACTGTTCACTGATCGTGCCATATTGCTGAATCGTCTCAGGTGACACACCAAGTACATTTTCTTTCACCTTGACATCGTAGCAGACAATACCGCCTCGACATACCGCGGAGGCACCCCTGAGTGAGATCAGTCTATCCATAAACATGCCGCCAGTCAGACTTTCAGCAGCACCGATAAACAAGCCCTGATCTTTTAAGAGCCCGGAAACCTTCTCTGGCAATGTCTGCTCATCACTTCCGTAAAAATGTGCCCCAACTTTAGACAAAATTTGCTGCTTCGTATTTTCTATTAAATTCAAAGCTTCCTTTGCACTGGATGCTTTGGCGGTAACCCTGATCGCCACTCCCTCATTTTGGGCCAAAGGAGCAACAGTCGGATTGCTTTGACTGTGGATAATGTCCTTTAACTCGGCTTCAAGCCGTGACTCGCCAATACCGGTAAATCGGAGCATGGTCGATTTTATCACCGTATGCTCACCAGTATGTTGTTTTAAATAAGGCAGCACTGTATTCGTGATCATTGCTTTCATTTCCCTTGGTACACCAGGAAGGAAAATCCAAATGTTATTTTGATGCCGGACGACCATTCCCGGTGCCATCCCAACATGATTGTCGATGACTTCCGCACCTTTAAACAAGCGGGCCTGTCTTCGATTATTTTCCGTCATAACCGAGTTGCGTTTCTTAAAAAATGCTTCAATTTTATCCATGGACGGACCATTTTCCACCATTTCCAGATTACTAATTTTTTGAAATGCTTCTCTGGTCATATCATCTTCAGTTGGGCCCAATCCACCGGTAACGATTATAACATCGGACCTTTTACCAGATTGTTCAAACTGTGCCATAACCCGCTGGAGATTATCTCCAACAACCGCATGATGAAAAACATTGAATCCATTCTCAGCCATTTGTTCTGAAATCCACTGGGCATTTGTATTGGCAATCTGACCAAGCAACAGTTCTGTTCCAACCCCAATAATTTCGGTTTTAATTTGTGTCATTTGGAATCCCTCATAACGTGCCGGTTTTTACTGAAATATTCATAACCGGACAATATTGTAAAAAACACCGCGATATACAACATAATACTTGCAATCGGCAGACCAAGATATGAAAAAGGAAAGTTATGAAGCAGCAATGCTGCAATTGCAATCATCTGTGTTGCAGTTTTCAATTTGCCCATCTTACTCGCCGCAAGGACAATGCCTCCACCTGCTGCCACAAGGCGCAGGCCGGTAACAGCAAACTCTCTGCTGATAATAATGATGACGACCCATGCAGGGGCAAAACCAAGTTCAACAAGCAAAATCAGTGCTGCTGAAACAAGCAGTTTATCTGCGAGCGGATCCAGGAACTTGCCCAAATTGGTGACAAGGTTATATTTTCTGGCATAATACCCGTCAACCCAATCTGTTGTTGAAGCAATGATAAACAAGATAGCCGCCGCAAAATGTGAAACAGGCAGGCTAGCCTCGCCGATATCCCATTCTCCCCAATCAAACGGAACACTTAATAAAATAATAAAAATGGGAATCAGACAAATACGTGAAATGGTTAATCTGTTAGGTATATTCATTCTTCTTCCTCCTACGGTATACAGGGGCTGGGACAAACAAATATGCGTATAAGAAAAGACGAACGATACTCTATTTTAGCGGAGGAAATATGCGTAGACTCCTGCGGGAGGAAAGGCCTAGGTGAGACTCTGAGTGCGTAGCACGAAGAGGCTCAACAGCCGCCCGCGGAAAGCGAAGTATATTTCCGGAGCGGCTAAATTCCTCAATTAAGTTAATTCGTATTTTCTTTTGATAAAACACTTTTGTCCCAACCTCATTTCAAAAGTCATTGCCAATCATTCACCTGCCGAATTTTTTCCGTTTAGCATAATCCACAAATACTGGTGTACCTTCTCTTCAGGATTCAGCGGATATTCGACCTTTACATCATTTATCTTCACCGTTAACGACCGTGCACTGCCAATGTTCAAATGAATCTTTTCAGAATCAGAGACATTAAACTCTTTGACATCGTCTTCAGTGGTTAATAAACCCGAATAGAGAATTTTTCCATCACCATTCTTAAGTTCCACCCAGGAATCACCGGTTGGTTTAAGCGTCAAAATTACCTTATCCCCAGCGTTTGTCATCGAAAGTGTCGATTCCGGACTTGCCCCGGTCCCCTTTTCAATTACTTCAAACCCTGGTTTGTTTTCATCCTGCTTCTTTTGCTGGTCCGCATTTGATTCATTTGATTTTGTCTGTTTATCTGCAGATCCCGATTTTGATTCTTCCTTTGAATCATCATTGGTGTTTTTATCATCGTCCAACTGAACACTGTCCTGATCTTCCTGATCATTACGAACAACTTGATTTGAATCCTGTTCCTCTACAGGCTCAGCTTTTTCACCGGAACTATCTTTAGTAATAAAAAACCATGCGGCAAACAAAATCCCGACAATCAACAGAATTACAATTATTGTCGGCAGCATTGAAAAAATGACAGGCGTCCCTTTAGTGGGATTATTATCTTTTCTGGAACTTCTGATTTGAGTATATTGAGCTGTGCTGTCATCTTCCGTTTTTGGAATTTCCTCTTTATACTCCTCCAATAATTCCTTTGCATCAATACCAACAGCAGTGGCATATTCCTTAATGAATGCCCTGGCATAAAATTTACCCGGCAGAATATGAAAATTCCCCTGCTCAATCGCTTCCAAGTATCGTTTCTGTATCTTGGTCGATTCCTGTACGCTTTCAAGGGACAGTCCTTTAGCCTCCCTTGCCTCTCTTAATCTTTCTCCTATCTCCATCACCAACACCATCCATTTTTAGAAAACTTGGCTTCTCGTTAAAGGGGTTATCATAAAAACATCGTTACTCTTTTATATACCCTTATTCACCCCATACTTAATGGCGTAAGCCCTGAAACTCATCCGTAATGTTTAATATACTAGTTGCTAAAAATCAAACATCGAAAAACCATCTTCTTGTCCGAATTGGTTTTGTTCAACCGGTTCATATGTAATTTCTTCATCAACTGTACTGCGCAATTCAATAATATAGTCAAAATCATTCAATTCATATTCGGTAGTCTGCACAAACATATCAGGATGCTCAACTACTTTTACGGCAGGAAGCTGCATTATTTCCCTGATCAGCTGCCAATGTTTTTCATTCGCCCGGCGTGTGGAGACGATACCGTCAATAATATACAAAGTGTCACTGCTGTATTCATCCTGAATTAATTGACTGCGGACAGTCTGTTTCAACAGTGTACTGGATACAAACAGCCAGCGCTTGTTAGCACAGACACTTGCTGCAACAACTGATTCGGTTTTCCCCACCCGTGGCATTCCTCGAATACCTATTAGTTTGTGGCCTTCTTTTTTATATAGCTCAGCCATAAAATCGACCAATACACCCAGTTCGCTTCGAACAAAACGAAATGTTTTCCGGTCATCGGCATCACTATGAATATAACGGCCATGTCTTACTGCTAGTTTATCACGAAGTTTTGGTTTCCGTAACTTTTTTACAATTAACGTATCCATTGTCTCAAGAATTGATTTTAAACGGGTGATCTGCTCATCTTCTCTCGAAAGCAGGAGCATTCCTCTTCTGGAATTTTCCACACCATTAATACTGATAATATTAATCGAAAGCATTCCCAGCAGAGAGGAAATATCCCCTAATAGCCCAGGACGGTTATATTGAATCTCATATTCAAGGTACCATTCTGTCTTTTCCATTATAATCCCCTCATTCTTAAGCTGAATTTATCGAAACAAATGAATGATTGCAATATATCCATACAATAATAATAAATGATTTTACGTTCAGTGAAAAGAAGATTATTCCAAAACAAACAAAAATAGAGAAGCTGCTTGATTTGAACAGCTTCTCTTTCAAGTGACATCATTAATTTGTATTTCCCTGATTTTGAACGAGCTTAACCATCGCACTTGCCATGGATTGCCGCTCTTCTTTAGATGCTGCATTCCAAAGTTCTCTTAATACAGCCTCTTCACTGTTTTTCGCTTCGGTACTTTTAGCCAAATAATCTCCGACCTCATAAGCCATATTCGATACTGTCTGCTGACTCATGCCTTCAGATTGCGCGTGTTCAATTCGATTGGCCAAAAATTCCTTCCATGTATCAAAATTGTCAAGAACGGACATACAAATCTGCCTCCTTCATTTTTTTACATGCATAGTATTTGAATACAGCGACAGTTTTATGCATTGTCCGTATATTTTTACGCCCATCCGCCATTGATATTTAAAATTTCCCCATGTATATAACCTGATTTATCACTTATCAGAAAACTGACTGCATTTGCAACTTCTTCCGGTGTCCCGGCACGATTCGCCGGAATTTCCTTGGTGATCAGCTCTTTCTCTTCGGGAAGGAGCTGCTGATTCATCTTCGTATTAATAAAACCGGGGCTCACTGCATTCACGGCAATTCCAGATAGCGCCACCTCTTTAGCTAAAGCTTTCACAAAACTGTTCTGTGCCCCTTTTACGGACGAATAAATTACTTCATTACTTGCACCTGCATCTCCCCAAATGGATGTGATGAGAATGATTTTCCCGTTTTTTTTCTGAATCATTTCCGGGAGTATTCTATTGCAAATCTTCCATGGTGCCTTGACATGCAATGCAATCATTTCATCCATTATGCTTTCCGTTGCATCCTGGAATAACCCGATTGATGCTTTTCCACTTGCAAAAATGACCGCATCGACCGTATAAACAAGCTGACCGAGCAATTTTTCAACACCCTGCTCATCCCGTAAATCAGCCTGTATTTCTGAAAGAACCGCTTCATCAGGAATTTCCTGTTTGACTTTTTCAAGTACTTTCTTATTCTGATTATAGTGCAGCAAAAGCTGGTATCCCTCAGACGCAAGATTTCTGGCAATCGCTGAACCAATATCACCGCTGCTGCCAATTAACAGTATATTCTTCCCCATATACAATCCCTACTCACCTATAATTTTGCAGACCGCCAGGCGATCATCCCTGATCCATTGTTTCACAAATTTGTTAAAGTGATCCACATTTAATTCCTGAATAAACGGAATCAGTTCAAAAAAATCAATGCCGACATTCTGATAGTGAATATATTTGTTGGCGGTAAATTCCATGGAGTT
The DNA here is from genome assembly GCF_902726655.1 of Virgibacillus ihumii. Classification (NCBI taxonomy): domain Bacteria; kingdom Bacillati; phylum Bacillota; class Bacilli; order Caryophanales; family Bacillaceae; genus Virgibacillus; species Virgibacillus ihumii. Next base: position 633,093 of record NZ_CACVAN010000001.1, on the reverse strand, counting down.
CATCGACCGTAACAACTGCCCGATTTTCTTTTTCTTCATGCGATCAATTTCATCGCTCGTAAACACTGCGCTGTTCGTGGATTTGAGCAGATCCTTAACCCGCTTGGAAAACACATCCGGCTGATTCGTGTTTCCGCCTATAAGGGTATAACCAAAATCCTTTTCCAGGTTCGTTTCAAAATAAAAACTGTCATCAATCAATTCCTCGTCAAACAGCTGCTGGTAGATCGGACCGCCTTTGGAAAAATAAAAGTCAAGTATCATACTTTGCAGGAGATCTTTTTCCAAAAATTCCTGACCGCTCAACGCTGCCGCTGATTCCTTTATTCCAATCGTACACCTAGGTACAGAGATCGGCATCGTTAGGGTATTTTCATTCATGGCTACCGTTGCCGGCTCGTTAGGATATTCCCGGTCAATCGGTTCTATGTTTGCAAATTCCTTTGCCTGCTGATTTTGCTCAATCAGCTCCATCATATCCTGCTCATTAAAATTACCTGCGACGCATAACGTCATATTCTGCGGATGATAAAATGTGTGGTAGCACGTGTATAGATCATCCTTTGTAATCGATTGAATTGAATCAACGGTACCAGCGATGTCGATTTTAACCGGGTGATTATGGAATAGACTCTTTATCGTCCCCATAAATGATTGCCAATCCGGCTGATCATTGTACATTTCAATCTCCTGTGCAATGATTCCTTTTTCCTTCTCAACCGATTGTTCCGAGAAATATGGTGCTTGAACAAAATCCAGCAAGGTGTGCATGTTTTTCTCAATATGGTTAGTGGCAGCAAATAAATAAGCTGTTTTGGTGAATGATGTATACGCATTTGCCGAAGCTCCTTGTTTTCCAAAGTCGGCAAATACATCCCGATCCTCTTTTTCAAATAACTTATGTTCCAAAAAATGTGCAATTCCTTTTGGTACGGTAATTCTTTCAGATTTCCCAATCGGTGTAAATGTTTGATCAATGGAGCCGTAATCGGTTGAAAATATCGCATAAGTTTTGGCCATTTCAGGTTTTGGCAATAAAATGACTGTTAATCCATTTGTGAGTTGCTTTGAATAGACAACTTCATCAATACGGTCATACACTGCTTTATTCATTTGCTTTACCTCCTTTGCTTGTTAACAGATATACAGTATCCAGTTCGATTTTATTTGCAGCATCGACAATCTCCTGTTTGGTAACTGAATGAATATTTTCAATCAGTTCCTCTGGCGTACTTGATGTCCCTGCCACAGCATTCTGATACATCAGTTCAATCAGCCCCTGTGGATGATCCATCGTCTCACGCAGCTGGTTTACAATCAATTCCTTGGTATCAGCAATGTTTTCCTCATCGAAATCACCTTTTTTCATGGCTTTCATCTGTTCCTCGATGATTTCTCTCGCTTGTTCATAATCATCCGGTGCAATCCCGCTGAACACGAGCATTAAACCTTTATGACTTTCAATTCGGGAAGCTGCGTAATAAGCAAGACTATTCTTCTCCCTGACATTCAGAAATAATTTTGAGCTTGGGAAACCGCCAAACAGACCATTAAACACCTGCAGTGCGGCATACCCTTTATCCTGAAAAGCACAATGCGTTCGATATCCCAAATGCAGCTTTGCCTGTTGGAGATTCTGTTCTTCCATTACTGTTCTCGGTTTCTCGATTGTTTTAGCTGATTCCGTTTTAGTGTTAACGTTATTAGTCGGTTTGCTCCGATTAAAATAATGCTTCAATTTGGACGCCATGTCACTCGAATTAAAATCACCGCCTACATATATATCCATCTGATCTTCTTCAAGCAATTTCCGGTAATAATCATATAAATTAAATGGGGTAATTTCCCCGAGGTCCTCCTCATATCCCTGGACATGAAGGTGATACACTTCCGATTCACACATTTCATCAATAAGACGCATATTGGCATAACTCATTTTATCATCCATCAGCGCATGGATCTTTTGTTTGAGGATCTCCTTTTGCCTGGTTGTAATCGACGAATCAAATGAATCACCCGAAGTTTTCGGATTGAAAATCACTTCATTCAGTAGCGCGAGTGCTTCATCAAGAATAGAACCCTCATTGGATATGAACTTCTGATTGGCTATTTCCAGTCTGATGCTGATAATATGATAATTTCCTTTTTTCGCGCCATCAAGGGATAAAACAGCTCCATACAAATCATCCAGTTTACGTTGAAGGGAACTTCTATCCGGATATCCTGCTGTGCCCTGCTGCACTACATGCGGAATCAGCGCACGTTTCGTAATATTTTCCCGTGATAATGGCGCCATTAATTTCACCACAACAGATATTGTTTTATGTTTTTTACTCGGCACCAAATGATAGCGAATTCCATTTTCTGTAACTTCATGTTCATTTTTCATCCGTTTTCCTCCTGTTCTATGTATTATAATTAGTTTATACAAAAGAAAGATATTTAATAGCAAAAAACCTGACTCACCGTTAATCATAACAGCAAGACAGGTTTTATCAAGATTATCTGCTTCCCTTAATATATGGAACGCCATTTGCCTTTGGTGCTTCAGCACGACCGATAAATCCGGCCAAGGCGAGAATCGTCAATACATATGGTGCAATAAGCAGGAATATTTGCGGCACATCTTCCAATAACGGAATACCGGCACTGATGACACTTAAACTTTGCGCAAACCCAAAGAATAATGCCGCTCCCATCGCACCAAGCGGATGCCATTTACCGAAAATAACTGCTGCCAATGACATAAAGCCTTGTCCTACGATGGTAGCATGTGAAAAGTTCAACGCAATGGTTAATGCAAATACAGAGCCACCAAGTCCGCCAAGTGCACCAGACAAAATAACAGCTATATACCGCATTTTGTATACACCGATTCCATTGGTATCAGCTGCCATCGGGTGTTCCCCAACTGCACGCAGTCGTAGTCCGAACGGTGTTTTGTAAAGTACATACCAGGCAATGAACGCTAATATGATAGCGATATATGACGTCAGATAAATGTTCTGGAAAAACACCGGTCCGATTACCGGGATTTCTTTCAGGATTGGAATATCATTCGTATAAAAAGGCTGTTCAACCATATCCGTCTGCCCTTTTCCATACCATTGTTTTGTCAGGAAAACACCAAGGCCAAGCGCAAGAAAGTTAATGGCTACACCACTGACAACCTGATCAGCACGAAACGATACTGATGCTACTGCATGAATGATGGAGAAAATTGCTGAAACCACCATCGCAACCAGTATGGAAACCCACGGGGTCCATGCGCCCAGTACATCAGCAAATGTCAGATTAAACACGATTCCGACAAACGCACCCATGACCATTAAACCTTCCAGACCGATATTGACAACACCTGAACGCTCACTGAATACGCCGCCTAAAGCTGTGAATATAAGGGGGGCAGAAAAGAACAGTGCCGTAGGAATAATCGACTGCAACAGATCTACAAATCCCATTTATTTCCCCTCCTTTTTAAAACGAAGAATAACCCATCTGATAATATAGCTCGATGCTACAAAGAAGATAATCAAAGCGATAATAATATCAACCAGTTCTGTTGGAACACCGGAACCTGTCGGCATGTTTACCGCACCAACCTTCAGAATTCCAAATAAAATCGCTGCAAACACAACACCGATCGCAGTATTGGCACCTAATAATGCTACGGCGATACCATCAAACCCAAGATTGGTGAATCCGGACATGACCGATATGGAGCCGTACGTACCAAGCCCCTCCATCGCACCGGCAAGACCCGCAAATGCACCGGAGATTACCATGGAAAGTACGATATTTTTGCTTACATTCATGCCGGCATATTTGGAGGCATGTTCATTAAATCCGACTGATTTCAATTCATAACCTGTGGAAGTGCGCTGAATAATAAACCACATAATAGCTGCTGCGAACAAGGCAATTAAAATACCATAGTGCATCCGTGAAAAATAAGTTACCTGCTGCAGCCATTCAGAAGCGAGCGATGCAGTAGGAGCTATTTCTTCTGTCGAATCAAGGCTGTCGGTTAATACACTGCGGATTATTTCATTTGATACATACAGTGCAATGTAGTTCAGCATAATCGTTACAATAACTTCATGAACCCCTAGCTTTGCTTTAAGGATTCCGGGAATAAATCCCCACAATGCACCTGCGGCTGCAGCGGCCAATAAAGCCAGTGGCAGATGAATGTACATCGGTGCGTCAATTGCTAAACCAATCCAAACAGATGCAAGCCAGCCGACAATAACCTGACCCTCTGCCCCGATGTTAAACAAACCGGAACGGAAAGCAAATGCCACAGCAAGTCCTGTTAAAATATAAGGCGTGATCTGTCTGACTGTCTCTCCCATAAAATATAAATCGCCGAATGCACCATACCAAAGTGCACTGTAACCCTGGATTGGATTATAACCAAACATAAGCATAATAATCGCACCGGCCATCAATCCAAGCAGCACCGAAATCACGGGAATCAATATATTAAATAGTCTATTCGATATCATCAGTTTCACCTGCCTCATCTTTCGTACTTCCCGCCATCAGCAGGCCGAGTTCCTGTTCTGTTGTTTCTTCCGGCTTAACATCAGCAACAATATGGCCATCAAACATAACTGCAATCCTGTCACTGACATCCAATATTTCATCCAGTTCAAATGAAACGAGCAAAACGGCTTTTCCTTTATCGCGTTCTTCAATCAATTTTTTATGGATAAATTCTATTGCACCAACATCAAGTCCCCGTGTAGGCTGAGCAGCAATAAGTAAGTTAGGTGAACGGTCTACCTCACGTGCGATAATTGCTTTTTGCTGATTCCCGCCTGACAATGCTCTTGCCTTGGTATATTCACTAGGGGTCCTGACATCATATTCGTCAATTAATTCCTTTGCTTTCTTATAAATCTCTTTATAATTCAAAATTTTATTTTTGGAATATGGTTTTTTATAGTACGTCTGCAATACCATATTTTCCCCAATAGGAAAATCCAGTACCAATCCATATTTTTGCCTGTCCTGCGGTATATGCCCTATACCGCTTTCCGTGACTTTTCTTGGTTTAAAATTGGTAATATTTTTATTATTAATCTTGATAGTTCCTTTTTGCGCCTTCCGCAAGCCGGTTATCGCTTCAACAAGCTCTGTTTGACCATTACCGTCAACACCGGCAATTCCGACAATTTCCCCGGCCCGAACATTAAGGGTAAGATCTTTTACAATTCTTACTTTCCGGGAATCTTCAACATTTAAATTGTCAATGGACAACACATTTTCTTTCGGTTTTGCCTCAGTCTTTTCGGTTTTAAAACTGATTTCCCTGCCAACCATCAACGATGCAAGTTCCGTGACATTTGTTTTTTCCACATCAACAGTTTTAATACCTTTCCCTTTACGGATTACGGTACAACGGTCACAAACCTCCATAATTTCTTTTAATTTATGAGTGATTAGAATGATCGATTTACCTTCTCTGATCAGTGAATGCATAATTTCAATCAGTTCTTTGATTTCATTAGGCGTGAGTACAGCAGTAGGCTCATCAAAGATAAGAACTTCCGCCCCACGATAGAGTGTTTTTAAAATCTCTACCCGCTGCTGCATACCAACCGAAATGTCCCGTATCTTCGCCCTGGCATCAACATTGAGTCCATAGCGGTCTGAAAGTTCCTGAACCTCCCTTTCAGCTTTCTTGAAATCTATCTTTCCGGCATTGGTAGGTTCACTTCCCAGAATAATATTTTGGGTTACGGTATACGTATCCACAAGCATAAAATGCTGGTGCACCATTCCAATTCCAAGATCATTGGCAACATTAGGATCCGTAATGTTAACCTTTTTGCCACTTACCCTGATTTCCCCTTTTTCCGGCTGGTAGAGACCGAACAGTACGTTCATCAATGTTGATTTCCCTGCCCCGTTTTCCCCAAGCAAGGCATGAATTTCCTGTTTTTTCAACTGAATCGTAATATCATCATTGGCAACAATTCCAGGAAACTCTTTTCGAATATTAAGCATTTCTATCACATAATCCACGTTGTTCACTCCTTTTATAAGCCTTTATGTTTCCACATAAAAATCATCAAATGAAAAGGGCCGGAATCTTTTCATTTGAAGATTTTGAATTGACTGTTTTTTATTTCGCTCACCGGGCAAACATTGTCATGCATATGAAGGTTAAAAAGGCTGGATATTACCAGCCTTTCTAATCATGTATTAAAGGTTTTTAACAAATTTATCAGTTTCTTCACGTGTAGAAGGAACTTTCACTTCGCCGCTGACAATTTTCTCTTTCCACTTCTCAATAGCCTTCACAATATCTTCTGTCAATGCTTCCTTATTGGTCCGTGCCGCACTAACACCGCCATCTTCCAGACCGTAAACAACATTTTCACCGCCAGGAAATTCACCGTTCATCGTCTGATTTGCAAGGTCTTGTACAGCAACGTCAACACGTTTAACCATTGAAGTAAGTGTTACATTGTGTTCACCAATTTGTCCTTCTTCATACTGGTCGCGATCAACACCGATTACCCAAATATCTTTCTCAGGGTTATTTTTCTTAATGTCTTTAGCCTGTGCGAACACACCATTACCAGTTGCACCGGATGCATGGTAAATAACATCAATGCCACTGTTGTACATTTGAGTAGCAATCAACTTCCCTTTATCGGCAGCTGCAAATGATTCTGCATACTGTACTTCAACTTCAATGTCAGGATTAACCGATTTAACACCTGCAATGAAACCTGATTCAAACTTATTAATTAATGCTCCATCAACTCCGCCAACGAATCCTACTTTGTTGGACTTCGTTTTCTTCGCGGCAGCAACACCTACCAAAAATGATCCTTCATGTTCTTTAAATGTGATGCTCGCAACATTCGGTGCATCCACAACATCATCAACGATAGCAAAATGTTTGTCCGGATACTGCTCAGCAACTTGCTTGATTGCATCATGCAATTTGTAGCCAATACCGAAAACAAGGTCATAGTCTTTTTTAATTAAACGCGTAAGGTTCGGCAAGTAGTCTGACTTACTGTTGGATTGTGCATAATCATAGCCCTTTCCTTTTGAGAAACCATGCTCTTCGCCCCATGCCTGCAAACCTTCCCACGCTGACTGGTTAAATGATTTATCATCGACACCACCAACATCCGTTACCATTGCAGCACTGAAGTCAGATGAGTCATTACCGCTGCCGGAACTATCTCCGTCGCTTCCACTACTTGCGTTTCCGCCGCCTCCACAAGCAGCTAAAACCATACCGAGGCCAAGCAATACTGCTAACAACAAAAATTTACGATTTTTCAATCAAAGAACCCCCTATTTAATAGTATTGAAGTATGAGTGAACAGGAAACTAGTATTTATTCTACCTGAAACCACCTCCCAAAAATGCATATTTTTTTGAAATCCCTTACAAACGTTTTCTTAAAACGTGAAAACTGAACACATCCGATCGGAAAAAGTTTGCGGAGTATAATACTGGCTCGTCTTCATCTGTATAATGCATTTGCTTTAACAATAGCAATGATTGTTCCGGGCTGCAGTGTAATGCTTCATAGATGCGGTCGTGATACCCGATTGGTTCTATGTATGCGACAGCATAGGAAACCCGTTTTCCTGAATATGATTCCAACAGTTTAAAGAGTGAATCTTCGCGGTGCACCATATCCAGCGGAACCAGTCCCTCAGGCACCTTATCAATGCAAAAAACAACTGGCACATCATCAGCCGTGCGAACCCTTTCTATTTTAGCCAGCTTATCCACCCGTTTGGGGTTGAATTTTAACCGCTCATCTTCTGTTGGCTCCTGAAACTCCGTGGACAGAAACTGGGAGCCTGGTGTTTTTCCCGATTGTTCTATCATGTATGTGACACTGTTCAGCTGTTCAATTCCGGAAGAAAAAACAGGTTTCGGATTTACAAAAGTACCAACACCATGACGACGTGTGACAACGTTTTCTTCTTCCAGAATACGCAATGCCTCCCGTAACGTAGCACGCGATACACCTATGAGTTTGGACATTTGAAATTCAGAGGGAAGTTTTTGTTTTGGCTTGTATATACCTTTCTCAATATCTTCTTTGATTTTATCGATAACCTGAAGATATAAATGCCGTGAATCCAGTTTGATCGACATACAAATACCTCTCCATATATTTTATTTTTACAAGAGATCTGACCTCTGACGTTCGACTCTTATAGTCGACATAAATATAACACTTTTGGGGGAATAAATAAACAGCTATAGGCAAAATTAATTAAAAAAATAGAGAAAAAGTCGATTTTTTCTACAAAATATGAGTAAAAGCTCCTGGTTGACTATTGGTTTTGAATCTTCTGATTAAAGGGATGAGGTCGGTTTTCCGGTCAGTGGTCAAAAGATATTTCCGTTTATAAATTGCTGCAAACCAAAACCGGTTGCTGTGCGCTGATAGCTATGCCAGTAACGTATATTTTTCTATCCCTGAACAAACGGACAGCCATGTCCAATCATACAGACATGGCTGTCCTCCATTTAAAACTATGACAGTTTTTCTTCCGATGACTGGGAAACCAGGACTGTTCGCGGTTTACTGCCTTCATACGGACCAACAATGCCTCTGTCCTCCATTGCATCAATTAATCGGGCTGCCCGTGTATAGCCAATCCTGAATCTGCGCTGCAGCATGGACACGCTCGCACTCTGCATTTCTATAATCATCTGGACTGCATCATCATATAATTCATCGTCAACTTCAGACGTAACTTCACTCGTTTCTTCCGGAATCATTTCTTCCTGATAGGATGCTTTCTGCTGCTCCACACAATGATCCACTACCCGTTCCACTTCTTCATCAGATAAAAAGGCACCTTGAACACGGGTCGGTTTGGATGATCCTACCGGCATAAACAGCATATCACCATGACCAAGGAGTTTTTCCGCTCCCCCAGAATCCAAAATGGTACGTGAATCAGTCTGTGATGACACACTGAAAGCAATTCTGGACGGAATGTTGGCTTTAATTACACCAGTAATAACATCAACAGATGGCCGTTGAGTAGCAATAATCAAGTGGATACCTGCTGCACGCGCCATTTGAGCAAGCCTGGTAATCGCATCTTCCACCTCATTGGAGGCAACCATCATCAAGTCAGCAAGTTCGTCCACTAAAACAACGATATAAGGCAGATGAGGCTGTTGCTCTTCCTCTTCCATACCCTGATTATGCTTTTTGATGTACTCATTATACGCTTCAATATTACGTGTTCCTGAATCAGAAAATAATTCATATCTCCGTTCCATCTCCGCAACGACTTTTTTCAATGCACGCGAAGCCTTCTTCGGATCTGTGACAACCGGGGCCAATAAATGCGGGATGCCATTGTAGACATTCAGTTCCACTTTTTTCGGATCAATCATCATCATTTTGACTTCATGTGGTTTGGCACGCATTAAAATGGTCGTAATGATTCCATTAACACAGACACTCTTCCCGCTCCCGGTAGCACCAGCGATCAGTAGATGCGGCATTTTACTTAATTCCGAAACAACAGCATCGCCTGAGATATCCCTTCCAAGAGCAAATAACAGTTTGGAAGCTTGTTTATTTCTAACTCCATCCAGCACTTCACGTAACGAGACAAGTGCTGTTTCCTGGTTTGGCACTTCAATACCTACAGCTGATTTACCTGGTATCGGGGCTTCGATCCGCAAGTCTTTGGCGGCTAACGCAAGCGCCAGATCATCATGCAAATTAACAATCTTGCTTACTTTTACACCTGCTTCCGGATAAACCTCATATTTGGTAACCGATGGACCCACATGTACTTTGGTTACTCTGGCCTTTACCCCGAAACTGTTGAACGTCTGTTCCAGCTTTCGGACTGTAGCCTGTATATGGGACTTTTCATTTTGCTGTGAGTTCTGTGCAGGTTCCGCCAATAAATTGGACGATGGCAGGATATATTCATAGTTTTCGGTTTCTGTCATTGGCAGCGGATTTTCCTGACCTTCTTCCTGCACGTGTTCTTCTGGATTATTTTCCGTTGGCTCTGTCTTATTTTCAGCTTGTGTCTCGACTTGTCCATTAGGATCTACCGCATAGGCAACATCACTAAAATCCTGAATGACGGGCTCATTCTGGGGTTCATCACGTTCAAAATCAGGTCCATCTGCTACTTGAGAATCCTTCTCCGCTTTGGACTGTTGTTTAATCGCACGTGATTCACTTCTTTTTGCTTTCCAGCTTTTTATCATGGAACTAAATCTTTTGGTCCATTTTGAAAAAAAGTCACCAAATGAAAACTCAGTCATAAAGATAAACCCAATCAGAATCGAAAACACAGAAACTATTTTTGCACCGACTGATGAAAATAAAAAATAACAGAAGGCAAATAAAAACGCACCAATCATACCGCCGCCGGTTTGTAAAGTATCAGCCTGCCCGTCAACATATGCGAAAAAATTATCCCATGTCGTCTTAATAATCGACGTATTTTCAGAGAATAACAGAATTCGCTCATACGTTTGAATATGCGTCAACAGCAGAACGCCGGTAAAAATAATATAAAATCCGATCATTTTTTTATGTGTGAAATCGGGATACCGCCGTTTTACCATTAACATTACTCCAGTTACCAACAAAAAAAGTGAGGCAACAAAATACCAGATTCCAAAAAAGAACCGGAATAAATGAACAAGACTGCCGGGAATGGCTCCATCACTGATGGCGCTTGCCCCACTTCCAAAAATGGCGAGAAAAATAAATAATATGCCCAGCAGTTCATATTTAACCTGTTTTTTCAATTGTTTTTTCTTTTTCCTTCGTTTTTTAGCCATAACTTCACCTCTAATCACAGACAATGCATTACTTGAATAGTGAACAGGAAACCCCTGCCTTAACGAGGGCAAGGGTTGACAATTTTTTCATTCAGTTCCATTATAGCACAAATCAAGCCATTTGATTAATGTTCCTTTAAAATTGTACCGGGATTAAATTCCTGTCTTAAGAAGTCTTGCGGGTCAGTAGACAACAGTTGCAACACTTGATAGTCACCTTTATTGGTTTCTTCCACATAAAACTGCTTATCCTGATATGATACACAATGCCGTTTTGCAAGCACGTCATTTTCTGCAGGAAATATGTCCGAGTTGGCTAAAGGCGTATACAAAATCATTGAACCACCTGTTCCTCGTTACCTTTATTCTTGTCAATAAGCTCATTGACTTTCTGCATTGCTTTTTGAACGCCGCCAACCCCGTCAATTAGTCCGTATTCCACCGCATTTTCACCAACGACATTCGAACCAATATCACGTGTCAGATTGCCCCTTGCAAACATGAGCTCCTTAAATTTTTCCTCTTTAATATTTGAATGCTGTACAACAAAATCAATGACCCTGTCCTGCATTTTTTCCAGGTATTCAAATGTTTGCGGAACTCCGATAACCATTCCGGTCAGCCGTATTGGATGGATAATCATCGTTGCGGTCGGAGCGATAAAAGAATAATCTGTCGCAACAGCAATCGGCACTCCGATTGAATGCCCGCCCCCAAGAACAATAGACACGGTTGGCTTGGAAATCGAGGCAATCATTTCAGATAAAGCCAGACCAGCTTCCACATCGCCACCGACTGTATTTAATAATACAACAACACCTTCTATCTTGGGGTTTTGTTCAATTGCAATAAGCTGCGGAAGCAAATGTTCATATTTCGTTGTTTTGTTTTGCGGCGGCAGCTGGACATGACCTTCCACTTGACCTATTATCGATAATACATGAATGTTAGAATCCGGTGCTTGTGGGACATTGGATTGACCCAGCTGCTGAATTTTTTGAACGAGTGAGGATTGGTTATTCTGGTCACCCTGATTCTGGTCGTCCTTTTTTGATGGTTCTTTATCCATGCAGAACACTCCTTTTCTAATAAAGTCATACCTTTAGTATTATCTAACCCGGAGTGTTTCATGCGAATAAATGCATAAAAATACCGGCATCTTAGCCGGTATTTTTAATGATAATACTTTTTCTTTGATACTGTTAATATAAAAGCAACACTATTGTGTAACAGAGACAAGGTTTAACGTTTCCTTCAACACCTGTTTTTCTGTATCGGTCAACTCGAGTAATGGCATCCGAACACTGCCTGTATCGATACCTTTCATCCGCAAGGCAGCTTTTACCGGGGATGGTGACGGTGCAGCAAATAAGCCGTTCATAACAGGGAGAAGCTTCCGGTGCAGATTGCCGGCATCGGATACTTTGCCGCTTTTAAATGCGGTAACCATTTTCTGTATCTCGTTACCAATAACATGGGAAGCTACGGAGACAACACCGTCACCACCGAGAGCGAGTAACGGTAATGTCACACTGTCCTCCCCTGAGTACACACTGAAATCATCACCCGTGCGTTCAATTACTTCTGAAATTAAATCAAGATCCCCGCTTGCTTCTTTAACAGATACAATATTTTTCACTTTACTCAGCTGAACAATTGTATTTGCCTCCATTTTTACAACTGACCTGCCGGGAATATTATACAGCATCACCGGTAACTTAGTTGCATTCGCAATTGCGGAGAAATGTTCATAAAGCCCCCGTTGACTGGGTTTATTATAATATGGAACAACTAGCATGATTGCATCTGCTCCACTTGTTTCAGCTTCTCTTGTAAAAGAAATGGATGCAGCGGTATTATTGCTTCCGGTACCAGCAATTACTGGAACACGTTTATTAACAGTTTTAACAGTTTGCTTTAATAGGGAGATTTTTTCCTCTTTGGTCAATGTTGGGGACTCCCCTGTTGTACCGGCAATGACCAGGCCATCACTGCCGTTTTCCAGAAGATGCTCAATAAGTCCGGTAGTCTTCTGAAGATCCACCTTTCCACTTTCATCAAATGGGGTAACCATTGCTGTCAGGACATTTCCAAAATTCATGTCTTTACACCCTTCTCTTAAGTAATAGGATACTCGTCATTGACGCCGCTTAATTGGAAAACATCATGAAGTGCATTGACAGCTGCACTCAAGTCCTTTTCATTGATAAGCACCCATATCGTCGTATGACTGTCAGCCGATTGCAATATTTGCACTCCGGCATTAGTCAGTGACTGAACAATTCTTGATGCAACCCCGGGTACGCCTGTCATTCCGGCTCCTACAGCTGATACCTTTGCACATTTCTCGGTGATTTCCGGCTGAAAACCAAGTGTCTCCAGTATGTGCAGTGCCTTTTGAGTATGAGCTTCCGGAACAGTGTAAATAACCCCTGTCGGTGAAATATTAATAAAATCGACGGATATTCCTGCTTCTGCCATCGCCTTAAATACTTCAGACTGCAGGCGATGTGCCTCTTCTTTTGTGTGTATCTTAATTTGTGTAATCGCGGACATATGCGCAATCCCGGTTATCATCCGGTCGGTAATATCCTTACCTGCCTCCTCAACACGTGAAGCAGTTACCAGTGTGCCCTCATCCTGCATATAAGTGGAACGGACACGGATAGGGATTTTAGCCTGCATCGCAATCTCCACTGCCCGCGGATGAATGACCTTTGCACCTTGATACGCCAAATTACATATTTCAGTATACGTCACTACATCCAATGCGCGCGCTGAAGATACTACTCGCGGATCTGCTGTCATAATCCCATTTACATCGGTAAAGATTTCAATGCGCTCAGCAGTAAGCGCAGCACCCAACGCAGCTGCCGTTGTATCACTGCCTCCCCGGCCGATCGTAGTAATTTCACCGGAAGCAGTCTGTCCCTGAAATCCGGCAACTACCACAACATCATTTTGCTCAAGTTCCCTCATTATCCGATCCGTTTTCACTTCTTTTATTTTTGCCTGATTAAAATCTTCATTTGTAATAAATCCTGCCTGCGCTCCGGTTAAAGCTGTTGCCTGGATGTGCTTTTTTTGCAGCTCATTGGACATTACTACAGATGCAATTGTTTCTCCACACGACATCAGCAGATCAACTTCCCGCTTCGCATTCTGATTGGAAGGAAAATCAATAAGTTCAAGCAATGTGTCTGTTGCATATGGATCAGGCTTACGTCCCAATGCAGATACAACAACTACTACTTTATAATCCTGCACAAGTGCATTTTTTATATGATTGATAACATGGTTACGGTTTTCTTCCGTTTGAACGGAAGTTCCCCCAAATTTTTGGACCAGTATCTGCATACTAACACCTCAATTTCTAAAGCCATTTATTGTCAATTAAGCGTTCTGCAATCTGGATGGTATTCCAGGCAGCACCCTTAATCAGATTATCAGATACAATCCATAAATGGAAACCATTATCATGGTCCAGATCTTTACGGATACGGCCGACAAACACTTCTTCTTTATTCATTGCACTTAGTGGTGTCGGATAAACTTGATTAGCAGGGTCATCCTCTAAGATAATGCCTTCTGCTTTTCGCAAAACATCCTGCAGATCACTTGCTGATAATCCATTTTTATCAACGTCAACATACACACTTTCGGCGTGTGATTGGAAAAATGGCAGACGCACACATGTTGCAGATACCGGTAATTCCGGCAAGTGCAATATTTTTTTGGATTCATTAATCATTTTCATCTCTTCGAAAGTATACCCGTTTTCCTGAAACACATCTATTTGCGGAAGAGCATTAAAGGCAATTGGATAATGTTTCTTATCACCTTTGACAGGAAGCAATTCCGCCTTCATCTCTTCATTGTTCAAAAATTGTTTCGTCTGATTTTCCAGCTCTTCATTTGCACTATTGCCAGCTCCGGAAACAGCTTGATAGGTTGAAACAATAATCCGTGACAAACCATACGCTTCATGCAGCGGCTTCAGTGCTGCAACCATCTGAATTGTTGAGCAGTTCGGATTGGCAATAATGCCGTTGTGCTTTTTAATATCATCCACATTTACTTCCGGAACTACCAGTGGAACATCTTCATCCATACGATAAGCACTTGTGTTATCGACAACTACTGTACCGCGTTTCACCGCCTCCGGTGCCAGTTTTTTGGAGATAGAACCGCCAGCAGAAAATAACGCAATATCGACATCTTTAAAGCTGTCCGGTTCGGCTGCTTCCACCGTTATTTCACGATTCTTAAAAACTATTTTTTTACCGGCGGATCTTTCTGATGATAAAAGTTTCAAATCATTTATCGGCAAATCCTTTTTTTCCAATAGTTGAATGATTTTTTGCCCTACGGCGCCGGTTGCACCGACTACCGCTAAATTATATCCATTGTTGTTACCCATTAAGTTAACCCCTCATTTCCTAATAATAGATTATACTCATGTTACCATACTATCATATTCATGAGGAATAATAACAGGCTGAAGCTGTTCATGATGAAGAGCAGTTTCTACCGTTTTTACAAGCGAATCCATATCGGCAACGAGCGAATTCGGTTTTTTAATTGGATCATCCTGACCGAATGGAATAAAATAAATATATTTGCTTGCCATTAGACGCATCAGATTTACACCATTTAATCCAAGTGCATCATTGGTTGAAATTCCCAAAACCACAGGGCCCTGGTTCCGCATCGTTGCCTTCGCTGCCATTAATACCGGGGAATCGGTTAGCGCATTAGCCATCTTGCTAAGTGAATTTCCGGTTAATGGAGCTATTACCATACAGTCCAGTGGATATTTAGGTCCTAACGGCTCTGCTTCAGGCATTGTTGTAATGACTTTTTTTCCAGTAATGGACTCAATTTTTGCAACATGATCCTTCGCATTTCCGAACTTTGTGTCGGTGGTCCGAACCGTATACGTAACAATCGGTACCACTTCGGCCCCTTCATCCATCAGCCGCTCCAGCTGCGGAAAAACCTGATCATAAGTACAGTGCGATCCTGTCAGACCAAATCCAATTCGCTTACCTTTTAATTTCATGTTACTTTCTCCCTTCTTTTATAAGGAATTGTTTGATAACATCTGCCAAAATCTTTCCGGATGTTTTTGGTGCCACAATACCGGGAAGACTGCGGGCCAGAATTGCCTTAATACCTCTTTGTTTTGCATAATCAAAATCTGTACCACCGGGCTTAGATGCTAAATCGATAATGAATGCATGTGGTGGCAGATTCTGGATGGAATCCTTCCGAACCACATTTGCCGGAATGGTATTGATGAGAAGATCACTCTCACTTGTATGTTTTTCCAATTCATCCAGTGGTATAGCAGTGAGTCCCATTTCCGTAATTCTTGCCAGATCTTTGATGCTTTGTGCACAAACAGATACTTTTGCCCCGAGCGCTGCAAATTTATTGGCCACTGTATTTCCAACCCTTCCAAAGCCGACAACAATTACCCTTGATGAATGAATGGTGTAATCCGTATGTTCAATCACCATCATTATTGTACCTTCCGCGGTCGGAATGGAATTGTAGATTGCCACGTCATCCCTGTCAAACAGCGGGATGAGTGTAAGATTTAAATCAGTTGTTACAGTTGTAAGGTACTTCTTTGAAATTCCTGTAAAAATCAACGCCGATTTATCTAATGCGCCAAACCATTCTTTTGTTAACTGTATTTTTTGATCAGAAAAGGCTGCTTCTACATACCCTTCATCATCCGTTCCGGTTATTGGTAATACAACAGCATCCAGCTTTTCCGGTTCCAGATCGAAAAAGTCAGTTTGTTTCAGCCCTGTAAATCCTTGTTCCAAGTTATCAAACCCTACTAAATAAATAGTGGTATCAGTCATGGTCTGCAATTGACGCAGCAACTCCAGATATCGTGCATCTCCGCCGATTACAGCAATCGATTGACTCATCGTTATTACATACCTCCAGACAATTGCCCGTATTTGATTTCTGTATAGTTTATGTAGCTTTCCCGTGTTAGTGATTAGGAGTTTTTGTGACGGCCTGATTGTCTGCTTAACATAACTTTTTCAGATTTACCTCTTTGCTCAGACGAAACAGTCATGTATATGCGATTTCTTAACACGCAAAAAAACCGGCACCATTGTAAAATGATACCGGCCATCGTGTATATGAAGTTAGTCAAATTCAATCATAATCATGTCGTCCCCTATTTTTTTAATGGAACGCCACTTTATTTTCGTCTCTTCCCCTTCTTTTTTCAATCCGAACCATTTGTAATTAGGGATAATAAATGATTCGATCTGTCCGGTTTTTTCATTAATCTCCAGGTCGGTTTGCCCTAAAATACCAAGCCTTGATCCCTGGTTTACATTCACAATTTCTTTTCCGCTTATGTCCTTATACCGCATACATTCCCCTCCAAGTTCCATGGCTACTACTGAATATATGCAGTGAAAAGAATTCTATGCCTGTTGTTTCGGTGCTATCAATGCGCTTGATGTGTTTTGATTAAAAATGGATTCAATCACACGATGGATTTTTTCATGATTGACCCGGTCAATCTCGTCAACCATTTCATCCAGTGTACGATGGCGTTTAAGAAGCAATTCATTTCTGCCATTTCTGCTCATTCGGCTGCTTGTACTTTCCAGGCTGAGCATCAAATTTCCTTTGAGCTGTTCTTTGCTGTTCTTTAGTTCTTTGTCAGTTAATCCATCTTTAATTAACGAATCCATCGTTGCTTGAATCGTATCCCGTAATACTGGCAATTGTTCATTTCCGGTCCCGGCATAGATCGTCAGCATTCCATTATCCAGGAATGAAGAATGATATGAGAACACAGCATATGCTAAGCCCTGTTTCTCTCTAACTTCCTGAAAAAGTCTGGAACTCATACTTCCTCCAAGAACATTGTTCATGATAATGAGACTGTAAATATCCTCATCGTCCACGGCGAACCCGTTGAAACCAAGGCACAAATGAGCCTGTTCCGTATCCTTATTGCGTTCAATATCATTAGCAAGAAACGAGGGTTTTTCCAGAACCGCCTGATCTTCTTCCCCGTAATAATTGCCGAAGTAGCCTTCTACGGTGCTGATGAATAAATCATCCACATTACCTGCAACAGATACAACAACATTTTTTGGTGTATAGCGATTTTTAATATATGTACGCAATGTTTCAGGCTTAAATGATTGCAGCTGTTTCTCTGTTCCTAGTATCGGATAACCCAGTGGATGATCACCATAGGCTGCTGCAGCCAGCAAATCGTGAACAATGTCATCGGGAGTATCCTCGTACATTTTTATTTCTTCCAGCACAACCTTTTTCTCGCGTTCCATTTCTTCTTCATCAAAAGAAGAATTAAAGAACATATCCGCCAAAATTTCCAGCGCATATTCCTTATGCGTATCAATCACTTTTGCATAAAAACACGTATATTCTTTTGAAGTGAAAGCATTTACTTGTCCGCCAATGGCATCAAATGCTTCCGCAATATCCTGCGCAGACCTTGTTTTTGTTCCTTTAAAAAACATATGCTCTAAAAAATGGGAAATGCCGTTATTTTCTTTCGTCTCGTTTCTGGAACCGGTTAAAACCCAGACTCCAATGGTCACCGACCGTACTGCAGGAATCTTCTCCTGGACAATACGAAGTCCGTTATTACATGTATGCTTTTCTACCAAAACAAAATCCTCCTATATCATTTCGATAACGGGAATTTTCTACCCTTTATCTTTTTGCACTTAATAAAGTCGAAATCGTGCCTATCCGGTAACCCCGATCCTTAATATTTTTTATCAAATTACCCAATCCATTAACAATAGACGGTGTCGGATGCATTAAAACTGTTGCACCAGGGTGAAGGTCATTCATTACTCGATTCATCATAACAGATACTGTAGGATTCTTCCAATCAATCGTGTCTACCGTCCAAAGAATTGTTTTCATATTTAACATATCTGCTGTTTTGACAACCTGATCATTAAAACTGCCACTAGGTGGTGCAAACCAATCCGGTGTTTTTCCAGTGATTGCTGTCAGTATCTCATTGGTGCGTTTCATTTGTTCAGCAATTGCATTTTTTGAAAGGTTTTCCATATCCGGGTGGTTATAAGCGTGATTTCCGATCACATGACCTTGTTCATCAATCATTTTGACATAATCAGAATTTGCCTGTGCCCATTTTCCTTCAATAAAAAAAGTTGCGTCGACGTTATGTTTTTTTAAAATCGTCAGAATCTCGGGAATGTGTTCGGCCCCCCACGACACATTTATTAAGAAGGAAACCATTTTCTTTTTTGGATTACCCCGGTATATGGGGGCAGGTGGAAGCTCATCCAATGTAACTTTTGGAGGGATCTGCTCATACACCAGCAACGTTTTGTCAAACTCTCCAGATTCTTTCATTTGTTCGTATGATTTATCGACATTGACATGAATCCCATTTAGTCCCGGAGTCTTTTTCCAGACTTTGTCGATATAGGCATTGATCGGGGATTTACTGAACTTGGAACGTTTCGATTTTATTTCTTCATAAAGCGGATCCTCTGTCTTAGTTACAGCGTCTGAAAAGGTTTCCGCCTCATTCATAACAAATGGATTATATTGATCATTGAACGCAATTAAAACGATAAATACAAACACACAGATATGTATCACAGATCGATAACGATACATCCGAATCCCCCCTCATTTATCCATATGAGGAATATGGACAGGTTATGTTAAAAAATGACGCTTCCCATTCAAAATGAACGTCAGTACCGTTATCAAGAGAATACATGTATCGTATCAATAATAATCAGTCCTACACAAAGGCTGTTTTGAATTTTTAATTTTACACTGACACAAAATCCATAAACTGCGACATAGTATGATGTTCTACCACCGCTGCGGAAATACACGTCGCTTTCACTTTCGAGCATAAGCGCGACCTGCTCAAGCAAGCTTTCGCAGTGTCTTCTTTTCCGTGGGCGGCTGATGAGCCTCCTTGCGCTGTCGCGCTACGGAGTCTAGGCACTCTTTGCTGGAATCGAAATCGTTATAGAAAAACGAATGATACCACTACACTAGTCCGGGTGAGCGGAGGGCGGTGACTCCTGCGGGAACAGCACGTGTCCGAAGACCCCGCAGAGTGGTTTTCTCGAGGAGGCTGAGGCCGTGCCCGCGGAAAGCATCCGCCCGGAGCGATCCCGGACGGCAGGGCGAGAGATGGATGTAATTATAGAACTCATTCCAGCAGTTTATGTCGCAGTTTTGTTCCACTACGGGGTTAAGAAATATAATTTACGAAAAAACCTAAACATAAAAAAGAAACTGGGGTACCAGCTTCTTGTCGTGTTGCTTATGTTACATGCTTGATTTTTCCTTCTTTTCCTTTTCCTCTTTCAATACAGCTTTGCGTGAGAGATTAACACGGCCCTGCCTGTCAATTTCCTTCACTTTAACCATGATCTCATCACCAATTGAAACGACATCCTCAACTTTGTTGGTTCGCTCCTCAGCCAGTTCAGAGATATGCACTAGACCATCTTTTCCTTTAAATATCTCGACAAATGCACCAAATTTCTCAATGCGTTTGACAGTTCCCAGATAAGTCTGTCCAACTTCCACTTCCCGTACAAGATCTTCAATAATTTGTTTTGCCTTATTATTCATTGTTGCATCTGTTGACGAAATAAATACACTGCCATCCTGTTCAATATCAATTTTTACGCCGGTCTCATCAATAATCTGATTGATTTGTTTACCGCTTGGTCCAATGACATCGCGGATTTTATCCGGATTAATTTCCATTGTCAGGATTTTCGGTGCATATTCAGATAATTCCTCTTTTGGCTTGTTAATGGTCGCAAGCATGGAATCTAAAATGTGCATACGGCCTTTTTTAGCCTGTGACAATGCTTCTTCCAAAATTTCTTTGGATAGACCGTCGATTTTAATGTCCATTTGCAGTGCTGTAACACCCTCAGCTGTACCGGCTACTTTAAAGTCCATATCGCCAAGCGCATCTTCCATTCCCTGAATATCAGATAAAATGGTATAATCATCACCTGATTTCACAAGTCCCATTGCAATACCTGCTACGGGTGCTTTAATTGGAATACCTGCATCCATCATCGCCAATGTACTTGCACAAATACTTGCCTGTGATGTGGAACCGTTTGACTCTAATACTTCCGAAACAAGACGAATCGTATATGGAAATTCCTTATCTGAAGGAACAACTTTTTCCAGCGCTCGTTCTCCCAATGCACCATGTCCAATTTCACGGCGCCCTGGCCCTCTGATTGGTCCTGTTTCCCCAACACTGTATTGCGGGAAATTATAATGGTGCATAAACCGTTTTGACTCTTCAAGATCCAGCCCATCCAAAATTTGAACATCCCCTAATGCACCGAGGGTACATACACTTAATGCCTGGGTTTGTCCACGTGTGAATAACCCTGAACCGTGCGTTCTTGGCAGAACTCCAATTTTAGAAGACAGTGGACGAATTTCATCAATTTTACGACCATCCGGACGTACTTTCTCTTTTGTGATTAAGCGACGCACTTCTTCCTTCACCATTTTATCCAGCGTTGATTTCACATCTTTCACTACATCTTCTTCTTCGTCTTCATAACCGGCAACCACTGCTTCTTTCACAGCATCGATTGCTTCTTCTCTTGCATGCTTTTCCTGTACTTGAATCGCTTCGTGTAACTTCTCTTTTGCTTCTGCTTCAACTTTTGCGACGAGCGCCCCATCTGTTTCAGCGATTTCCGGTTCAATTTTTTCGATGCCTGCAGCATCAATAATTTTTTCCTGAAACTCAACAAGTCGGACAATTTCCTGATGTCCAAACATAATTGCTTCAAGCATAACTTCTTCAGGTACTTCATTTGCCCCTGCTTCAACCATGTTAATGGCTGCTTTGGTGCCCGCAACAGTCAAATCAATATCACTTTTTTCCCGCTGGTCAATCGTTGGATTGATTACAAACTTTCCATCAACCCGACCGACATCAACTCCGGCAATCGGTTCAGAAAATGGGATATCGGAAATGCTCAATGCAATCGATGAACCGATCATTGCAGCAATTTCCGAAGAACAATCCTGTTCCACACTCATAACAGTACTGATAACCTGTACTTCATTTCGGTAACCATCGGGAAAAAGCGGTCTGATTGGACGGTCGATTAATCGAGACGTCAATGTTGCTTTCTCACTTGGACGTCCTTCCCTTTTAATGAAACCACCAGGAATTTTTCCAACTGCATAAAGACGTTCCTGGTAATTAACAGTTAATGGAAAAAATGGTAAATCCTTTGGTTCTTTGGATGCGGTGGCAACAGATAATACGGAGGTATCCCCATACCGTATCATACATGCACCATTCGCTTGTTTTGCAAGTTCTCCAGTTTCAACGGTGAATTTTCTGCCGGCAATTTCCGTGGAGAACACCTGATTTTCATCTGTCATTAGTAATAGTACTCCTTTCAAGAAAACATTCTATCTTTCATTTTATAGTTAATGCGGATAAATGTAAATTTTTATAAGTGGTATAAGTATTAGAAAAAACTCGGCATTCGCCCGTCTTATAGCGAGTGCCGAAGTTTTTCTTATAAGGTCTACCATCATTTATAATTTCAGACGTTATAAAAAAAGCAGGATTGCTCCTGCTTTTTTTAAAATACTTATCGGCGTAGGCCAAGTTTTTTAATTAGTTCGCGATAGCGTGTAACATCTTTCTTACGAAGGTAATTAAGCAAGTTACGACGTTTACCAACCATTTTCAAAAGACCACGGCGTGAATGATGATCTTTTTTGTGAACACGCAAATGTCCATTTAATGTAGTGATTTCTTCCGTCAGTACAGCAATTTGCACTTCTGGGGAACCAGTATCATTTTCATGAACCTTGTATTCGCTGATAATTTCATTTTTACGATCTTTTGTGATAGCCAATTGGCTCACCTCCATTATTTTAATTTCATCCCCATTCCCCCAGCAAACGTCGGAGTCACGATATGCCAAGCGATGGTTCTACTTTTTAAGGTTACATCTTTTTTAGCCAAAATGCAAGCCATAATTTAATTAGAACTGGAATTGCTACCTCAGTTTGAAAAATATTGGCGAATGACCCGCTCATCATCTTCTATCTGCTCAATCAGTTCATCCACACTATCAAATTTTTCCTCATCCCGGATAAATTTATGCCATTCCATGATTAATTCTTCACCGTACAAGTCGTTATTGTAATCAAAAATGTTCACCTCAGCACTTGGTTCATCAAGTTTCCCGTCAAATGTCGGGTTATAGCCGAGACTCGCCATTCCCTCATACAGCTCCTTTTTATACTGCACCTTCACTGCATATACACCCGTTTTAGGAAGCAGTGCATCCGGGTCAATCTGAATATTGGCTGTTGGGTAACCAATAGACCGGCCTCTCTTTTCGCCATCGATGACAATTCCCTGAATATTCAATGGACGACCAAGCAGTTTATTGGCTGTTTCAACTTTACCGTCCCGCAGCAATTCTCTAATTCTGGTTGAACTTACTTTTTGATCATGCATATCAACCTTGCTGATCGTCGTGTATTCAAACTCGCCCCGGGTATGATTCCCAACCTCTTTCATGTTCCCTTTTCCTTTATGGCCATAGGAAAAATCAAAACCTGCGACAAGATGCTTTATTTTTAATCCGATGATAAAATGATCAATAAACTGCTGGGGTTCAAGGGAAGCCAATTCTTTATTGAACGTTATAATATAAAGCCGATCCACATCCATTTGTTGGAGAATTTCCTTCTTTTCTTTTATGGGTGTAATATACCTGACATGTGCTGCATCTTTTTTCAAAACAACCGATGGATGTGGATGAAATGTTATAACAGCACTTTCCATGTCATTTTTTCTTGCTTTATCAACTGCGGTTTGAATTACTTCCTGATGACCTTTATGTATCCCGTCAAAAAAACCAACCGCGGCGACAGTTTCAGGAAGATTCTCCAGTTCCAATGTATGCGGATAACTTAATTCTATCGTTCGCAATGCTTTTCACCTACACTTTATTCATTCATTAAAAACCCGTACTGGCTTTATACAATTCGGTTTATCCGGGTGAATTTGATAAATTGCTAATACATCATCTTGAAACATTACAGTAAACGGATCTGTTTGAAGTTGTTTTTCCGGTAAAGCGAGCTTCTGTCCGTTTTTCACTTTCATTTTCATATTTTCATCAACTTCAAGAACATCCAAATGTTTCAGTCCTGTTGAAACCGGCAACAGCATCTGTTGTCTTTCTCCTGCCTGTTCAAGCTCATTAAAACTTACAGTGTCTTTCTGCATAATAGAACCGGTTTCGGTGCGGACCAAATAGGACATATGCGCCGGATAACCTAAGCTTCTTCCTATATCCACACAAAGGGTCCGGATATATGTTCCTTTCGAACAAACAACCTGTATCGTAAATCTATGTTGATCATTATCAAAATCCAGCAGATCAAGTTTATGAATGGTTACATTCCGCACCGGACGTTCAACATCTTCATTAGCCCGAGCATATTCGTATAATTTTTTACCATTAACCTTTACTGCTGAATACATAGGGGGAATTTGCTCAATTTCACCCAAAAATAATTGTAACACGTTTTCAAGAATCTGTTTAGAAAGAGATATCCCAACAGCCTTTTTCTCGATAATGCTGCCTTGTGCATCTTCGGTGTCTGTTGCTGTACCAAGCGAAACTACAGCTTTATATGTCTTCGTCGTGTCGGTTAAAAACGGAACGATTTTAGTAGCCTGTCCAATGCAGATAGGCAGGACCCCTTCAACTTCCGGATCAAGCGTTCCCGTATGCCCGACTTTTTTTGTATAAAACAATTTCCGTACTTTGGCTACACAATCATGCGAAGTCATTCCTTTTGGTTTCCATAAAGGCAATATTCCCTTCAATTGAACCACTCCCAAACTATGTACGATGAAATATTAGAAAACTTGGTCGCCACCAATCTTTTAGGTGACAGCCTTAGCTCCACTTATGCAGCATGAAAGTTTTAACTTTCTTTATCTGCCATGGAAAAATCTGACCCGCGGGCCAGATTTCTTCATACACACATGCTAATTCTAATTGTTCAAATCCCTTAAAATCTTTTCGATACGATTTCCGTGTTCGAGCGCTTCATCAAATTCAAACGTAATTTCAGGTGTTTTACGCAACCGGATCCGTTTGCCGATTTCTGAACGGATAAAACCTTTTGCTTTAGCGAGCCCGACGAGTGTATCGTGTTTCTCCTGCTCATCACCAAGCACTGAAATAAATACTTTTGCCTGTTGCAGGTCACCTGTTACCTCAACATCAGTGACAGTGACAAATCCGACACGGGGATCCTTGATTTTCTTGCTGATGAGATCACCCATTTCTTTTTTCATTTGTTCTGCAACTCGATTTGCACGTAAGTCACCCATATATCATCACCTCAATAAAAATGGTGCTTTCCTTATTATAACCGTTCCACATTCGTTATAGTACGCTCAAGTTCGGTGAAGGTATCCATAATTCGGAATACCTCCTGCATAATCTGCTCAACATGTGTAAGATCATTGGAAACCGTAACAACACCAAGTTTTGTTCGCTGCCACAGATCGTGGTAATCCAATTCGGTAACAGCAACATTCAGCTCGTTATGCAATTTTGCCATCAACCGTTTTATAACAGAGCGTTTTTGTTTGAGCGAATGCCCCTCATACAGCATGAACTCGACCTCAGCGTACAAAATCATTTCCGTTCAATTTCCTGCATAATAAACGCTTCGATTGTATCGCCTTCTTTAATGTCATTGAAGTTCTTGATTGTGATGCCACACTCATAATTCTTTGCAACTTCTTTAACATCATCTTTAAATCGTTTCAAATCAGCAATTTCACCTTCAAATTGTACGACGCCATCGCGAATCAAACGAACGCCGGAATCACGTGTTACCTTACCATCTGTTACATAGCTTCCGGCAATTGTGCCGATTCTGGAAACCTTAAATGTTTCCCTGACCTCAGCCTGACCAATTACTTTTTCCTCGTATTCCGGATCCAGCAGTCCTTTCATAGCTGATTCAATTTCTTCAATTACTTTGTAAATAACGCGGTGAAGACGGACATCGACTTTTTCAGATTCCGCAGCTTTTTTCGCATTGGCATCAGGGCGTACATTAAACCCTACTACAATTGCATTGGAAGCGGATGCGAGAATAATATCTGATTCGGTGATCGCACCAACACCAGTATGAATGATCTTAATCTTAACGCCTTCCACGTCAATTTTTCTAAGAGAAGAAGCCATTGCCTCGGCCGAGCCTTGTACATCCGCCTTGATAATAATATTAATTTCTTTCATTTCACCTTGCTTAATTTGTTCAAACAGGTCATCCAGGCTCACTTTAGTCTGCTCCGTCCGGTTTTCCTGAATATATTTCTGATGACGGGCTTCCCCAATGGAGCGGGATTTTTTCTCATCACTGAAAACAAGGAACTGGTCGCCTGCCTGTGGCACATCATTAAGGCCAGTAATTTCAACAGGTGTGGATGGGCCCGCCTCTTTTACGCGATGACCAATATCACTTACCATTGCACGAACCCGTCCATAAGTGTTACCAACAACAAGCGAATCGCCAACATGCAGCGTACCGCTTTGGACAAGAAGTGAAGCAACTGAACCTTTACCTTTATCAAGCTGGGCATCAATTACCGTACCGAACGCATTTTTATTCGGATTTGCTTTCAGTTCTTCCACTTCAGAAACAAGTAAGAGCATTTCCAGCAAATCATCAATTCCCTCGTATTTAACAGCAGACAGGTTCACAAAAATCGTTTTGCCTCCCCATGCTTCCGGAATCAGTTCATATTCCGTCAATTCCTGCATCACACGGTCTGGATTAGCGCCTTCCTTATCCATTTTGTTAACAGCTACAATGATTGGAACCTCAGCAGCCTTGGCATGGTTGATTGCTTCCACAGTCTGCGGCATCACACCATCATCAGCAGCAACAACCAAAACAGCAATATCAGTTATTTGCGCTCCACGAGAACGCATACTGGTAAACGCGGCATGCCCAGGTGTGTCAAGGAAAGTAATTTTTCTACCGTCATTTTCCACCTGATACGCACCAATATGCTGGGTGATTCCGCCCGCTTCACCTTCCTGTACCTTTGTGTGGCGGATTGCATCCAATAGCGTTGTTTTACCATGGTCAACATGTCCCATAATTGTTACTACTGCAGGACGCTCCACAAGATCTGCTTCCTTGTCTTCTTCCAGATACTTATCAAAATCAGTATCCTCCAAGATGATTTCCTTTTCCACTTCAACATTGTACTCTGTACAAATCAGTTCTACAGCATCATCATCAAGATCCTGGTTTTTGGTGGCCATAACACCTAAAAACATAAGCTTCTTAATGATTTCTGACGTATCTTTATTTAGTTTCTGAGCGAGGTCACTAACAGTTAATGTGTCACTGTACTTAATCTGTTTTGGTGTTTCCTTCACAACCGGTTTTTGCTGCTGTTGTTGTGCAGGCTTACCTCGGCCCTTTTTGCCATGATGCTGTTTATTATTTTGTTTCTGATGCTTGTTCTGTTTCCCTTTTTGCTGCTTGTTTTGCTGCTTATGGGGAGGCTTTCGTTTATTATCCTGTTTTTGATTTGGCCTATTATGGGAACCTGTTTTTTTCTTTCCCGGATTCCCGTTTTTTTCGCCAGCGGATTCTTCCTTTGTCTCCTGCTTTGGTGCAAATTTCTTATCCAATTTTACTATTGTATCATCTGAAATCGTCGACATATGATTGGACACTTCAATATTTAACTCTTTTAAATAGTTAATTACTTCTTTACTTGCTGCTTTATTCTTCTTGGCATATTCATATACGCGCATTTTCGTCATACGTTCACCCCCGAAATTAATTACCCGAGCAGCGATTTGATCTTAGCGGCAAATCCTGCATCTAAAATGGCAATAGCTACTCTATGGGATTTTCCTACAGCGTTTGATAATGTTTCTCTATCATCAGCTATTATAAATGGTATATCATTCGTTTTACATTTGTCCGTCATTTTTTTGCGGGTCTGCGGTCCAATATCATTCGCAAGCAAAACCAGTTTTGCCCGTTTCTGCCTGATATCCTTCACGATGGTTTCTTCACCTAGCGAGCATTTACCTGCCCTGTATGCCAACCCTAATAAGCTCAAATAACTATTTTTCATTTTCTTCAACTATTTTCATAAGTTCATCAAA
Source organism: Virgibacillus ihumii (assembly GCF_902726655.1). Lineage (NCBI taxonomy): Bacteria > Bacillati > Bacillota > Bacilli > Caryophanales > Bacillaceae > Virgibacillus > Virgibacillus ihumii. Next base: position 604,990 of record NZ_CACVAN010000001.1, on the reverse strand, counting down.
AATAGCGATGTCGATTTCCACATTAAGCTGTCTGCTTAATATACCGGTTTTTCTAGCCTTTTCAATGACGCTTTTATCGTTGGATAGATATGCTCCGCGACCGTTTTTCTTTCCGGTTGGGTCCACAAAGACCTCTCCGTCTTTGTTTCGGACAATACGAATCAAGTCCTTTTTAGGCTTCATCTCATTCGTAACAATACACTTTCTTTCAGGTACTTTCTTTTTTTTCACGGCCAGACCTCCCTTATTCGAACAAATCTTCCCCGGTTTCTGAATAGGTGTCAGTTTCAGTTAAAAGTCCTTCTTCACGGGCTTCTGATTCACTTTTTATATCAATTTTCCACCCGGTAAGCTTCGCTGCAAGCCTTGCATTTTGTCCACGTTTACCAATAGCAAGTGATAACTGGTAATCCGGCACAATGACAGTGGTTGCTTTTTCTTCTTCATTAACCAGTACTTCGACCACTTTTGACGGACTGAGTGCATTGGATACGTACTCCACCGGATCCTCTGACCATTCAACCACATCAATTTTCTCACCTTTTAATTCATTCACGATAACCTGAACACGCTGTCCCCGCTGTCCTACACAAGAACCAACCGCATCCAACTCAGGATCATCCGCATGTACGGAGATCTTCGAGCGGTCACCTGCTTCGCGTGCAACGGATTTAATTTCAACAGTTCCATTGTAAATTTCCGGAACTTCCATCTCAAATAGGCGCTTCAGCAAACCGGGGTGTGATCTGGAAATATAGATTTGCGGTCCCTTACCTGTATTTTCAACTTTAGTAACAAAAACCTTCAAACGGTCATGTACATAATATTCTTCCGTAGGCATTTGTTCGGATTCCGCTAACTTAGCTTCAATTTTACCTAAGTTTACATAAACAAACTTCGGATCTTTACGCTGGATGATACCCGTCATAACATCTTCTTCACGATCGGCATATTCACTGAAAATAACGCCGCGTTCTGCTTCCCTGACCCGTTGTGTAACAACCTGTTTAGCCGCCTGGGCAGCAATTCGTCCAAAATCTTTTGGTGTAACTTCGACTTCGATAACATCGTCCACCTCATAATTCGGATCGATTTTCTCTGCTTCAGCAAGCGAAATTTCCTCCTGAACATCTTCTACTTCTTCAACAATGGTTTTACGAGACAGCACCCGCATCGAACCTGATTCCTCATTAATATCGATCCGTACATTCGTAGCAGATTTAAAGTTTTTCTTATAGGCGGATATCAAAGCTGCTTCCAATGTTTCCAAAAGAATGTCTTTATCAATCCCTTTTTCTTTTTCCAAATAATCAATCGCTTCAAACAACTGACTGTTCACTTTTATTCCCCCTTTATAACTTAACTGCCAATCGTGCTTTAGCAATTTTATCGAACGGAATTTCCACCAATTTTTTACGGGTTTTCACCATATAGGATACTACAGCAAAGTCATTCGTGAATTCTTCCAGTGTTCCTTCATACTCTTTTTCACCATCTATCGGTGCATATAGTTTCAAAAAGACATTATTGCCTGTATTTTTTTCAAAGTCTGCTTTTGTTTTCAATGGGCGTTCAACACCTGGTGATGATACCTCAAGAAAATAGGCTTCTTTGATTGGATCTGATTCATCAAGTTTTTCGCTCAATTGCTCGGATACTGAACCACATTCTGCAATGTCCACTCCGCCTTCCTTATCTATGTAAACTCGGAGAAACCAATTCTTTCCCTCTTTTACATATTCGATATCAACCAATTCCAGGTTTTGTTCCTGCAAAATAGGTTGCACAAAATTTTCAGTTATGCTGATAACGCTTGAACTCAAGAAATAACCCTCCTTCTATTCAATTGTGTACTTTTCTTATTATGAACCATCATACTCTTTTTCATTTGCAAACCAGCTTTTTTAATACAAAACCCCTGCCGAAAAGGTGGCAAGGGAGGATTAGTTCAAAGATAGCAGTATGAAGAAGGAGTGGGCTTCACCCACTCCTTTAACCGTTCGTATCATTACTTACCAATAAAAACTATATCACATTAATGCTGCTCATGCAACTGCGATAGCCTATGTTTCTGGCTAAAACAGTGATAATTGATTTTTCTCCGCCATACCTTCCAAACATCCGTGATTGTCCAGATATTCCAGTACCGTTTTAGAAATTCTGCTCCGTTGGCGCAAATCCTCCTTGGAGAGAAACTCACCATCTTCCCTTACCTTAACGATATTAATGGCAGCATTTGTACCAAGACCATCTACTGCATCAAATGGCGGTATCAACGTATCTCCCTCAACAATGAATTCAGAAGCCTTCGATTTATACAGGTCCACCTTTTGAAATGAATAGCCACGCTCACACATCTCCAATGCCACTTCCAATACTGTGGAAAGACTTTTTTCTTTCGGTGATGCATCATTCCCTTTAGCAGTTATCCCTTCAATCCGGTTCCGTATCGCATCTGCTCCTTTACACATTGTATCCAGCTCAAAATCACCAGCCCGAACCGAAAAATATGCAGCATAAAAGTAGATAGGATAATGCACTTTAAAGTATGCGATGCGGACTGCCATAAGTACATATGCAGCTGCGTGTGCTTTTGGAAACATGTATTTAATCTTTTTACATGACTCAATATACCAGTCCGGTACACCATGCTTTTTCATTTCATTAATCCATTCGTCCTGCAGCCCTCTTCCTTTTCGGACAAACTCCATAATTTTAAAGGCAAGTGGGGATTCCAATCCTTTGTGCATTAAATAGACCATGATATCATCACGGCAGCCAATAACATCCGGCAGCTCACAAATACCATCGTTAATTAATTCCTGTGCATTGCCAAGCCATACATCGGTACCATGGGACAATCCGGAAATAATCACTAATTCTGCAAATGTGGATGGTTTCGTATCCTCAAGCATCTGCCGGACAAATTTAGTCCCGAATTCAGGTACGCCCAATGTTCCTGTTGTACAATTGATCTGTTCAGGAGAAACCCCGATTGATTCGGTTCCTGAAAAGATTTTCATAACTTCCGCATCATCTGTCGGAATAGTTTTCGGATCAATCCCACTCAGATCCTGCAGCATTCGGATAACAGTTGGATCATCATGTCCGAGGATATCCAACTTCAGAAGGTTATCATGAATGGAGTGGAAATCAAAATGCGTTGTCCGCCATTCACTCTTCCGATCATCTGCCGGGAACTGAATTGGGGTAAAATCAAATATTTCCTTATCTTCAGGTACAACAATAATACCTCCCGGATGCTGACCGGTTGTCCGTTTTACACCAGTACAACCTTGCACAAGTCTGTCCACTTCTGCATTTTTATAAACAAGCTGTTTATCGGAAGCATAGCCTTTCACATACCCGTATGCTGTCTTTTCGGCAATTGTACCAATTGTACCCGCACGATAAACATTATCTTCACCAAATAATTCCTTCGTATAATTATGCGCCCTTGGCTGATATTCACCGGAAAAATTAAGATCAATATCGGGAACCTTATCACCTTTAAACCCTAGGAATGTTTCAAACGGAATGTCCTGTCCATCTTTGGTCAGTGGTATATGACAATTCGAGCATTCCTTCTCAGGCAGGTCAAAACCGCTGCCGACAGAACCATCCGTAATAAACTCATGATGACGGCATTCAGAGCACACATAATGTGGCGGCAGCGGATTAACTTCAGTTATTTCCGACATCGTTGCGACCAATGAAGACCCTACCGACCCCCGAGAACCTACCAGGTATCCGTCATCAAGTGATTTTTTTACGAGTTTGTGAGAAATCAAATAGATTACCGAAAAACCATGCCCAATGATACTTGACAGCTCTTTCTCAAGACGGTCTGTTACGATATCTGGAACAGGTTCGCCATAAATATGCTTGGCACGCGAATAGCAAAGACTACGCATTTCTTCATCGGCACCCTCAATTGTTGGTGTGTACAGTCCGTCTTTCACAGGCGAGATTTCTTCAATGTTATCTGCAATCGTATTAGGATTCGTTACCACAATTTCATTCGCTTTGTCCTCGCCCAGGAAGCTGAAACACTCGAGCATTTCATTGGTAGTCCGAAATGGCGTATTTGGCAGTGTCTGCCGATTTAATGGATTACCTGCCTGGGAAGAAATCAATATTTGCCGATACAATTTATCATGTTCCTCGATGTAATGAACATTACCGGTTGCAACAACTGTCTTATTCATCCGTTCGCCAAGATCTGTGAGCTTTGTTAATATATCAAGAATCTGCGCTTCATTCTGCACGAGATCTTTTTCAACGAGATGCACATAATTAGATGGTGGCTGCACTTCAATAAAATCATAAAATTCCGCTGCCTTTTCTGCCTCATCAGCTGACTTTTGCATCATCGTTTCAAAGACTTCACCTTTGTCACATCCCGACCCAACCAGAATACCTTCTCTGTATTTCTGAAGAAGAGACCGTGGGACACGAGGTACACGATAAAAATAATCAATATGTGCATGGGAGACCAGTTTATACAGGTTTTTTAGACCATCCTGCGATTTGGCAAGAAGTGTGCAGTGAAAAGGACGTGATCGCTGGTATGCATTACCCACTCCCATGTGATCGTTTAAGTGAATATGATTCGTAATTTCCTTTTGCAACAGACCCTTCACCATTTTCCAAAGCAAATAACCAGTAGCTTCCGCATCGTAAATTGCCCGGTGATGTTGGGTCAATTCAACATCCAGATGCTTACACATCGTATTCAAACGATGATTTTTTAATTCCGGAAACAGAAATCTGGCAAGTTCAAGTGTATCAATAACCGGGTTTTTTACTTTTTCATAGTCAATTCTGCTGAACCCCTGGTTTAAAAAACCTATGTCAAAGCTGGCGTTGTGCGCTACCAGAATGCTGTCGTCCATCCATTCGTAAAAGTCTTTCAAAACTTCGTCGATTTCCGGAGCATCTTTCACCATGTCATCCGTTATTCCAGTCAAATCAATCGTGGTTTGTGACAACGGGTGATGCGGGTTGGCAAACGCTTCAAACCGGTCAACAATTTCACCCTGACGAATTTTTACTCCGGCCAGTTCAATAATCGTATCATATACTGCTGACAAGCCTGTCGTTTCCACGTCAAATACAACGTAAGTACTATCCTCAAGCTCCATTTCTGCTTCATTATAGGCAATCGGTACACCATCATCAACCAGATTTGCCTCAACCCCGTATAGTACTTTAACACCATGCTTTTCTCCTGCAGCATGCGCTTCGGGGTAACCCTGTAAACCTGCATGATCCGTAATGGCAACAGCTTTATGACCCCAGGATGCCGCCTTTTCAATTAAAGCTGCTGGTGAAACAACTGCATCCATTTGACTCATGGTCGTATGAGCATGTAACTCCACCCGTTTCTGGTCCTCAGGAGCGGTATCCTGCCTCACTTCCATCTTGACTTCATGAATGTCATTAGCCATCATCGCCAGCTCATTTGTGTACATATCTGTTTGAATACTTCCCCGCGCCTTAATCCACATCCCCGTTTTCAACTTTTCAAATTTCTCAGCATCATCATCGCCTTTGGAAAACATCTTAATCTGCAGTGAGTCCGTATAGTCGGTTGCTTTGGCTATCAACAAACTCCTGCCTGATCGAAGTTGTCGTATTTCTGAGGAGAATACATAGCCTTGTACAGTTACCCGACGCTCCTCATCCTGTATTTCTTCCATATGGATCGGTTCATCCTGAATTTTATAACCAAGCATCAGCGGCTTATTTTGTTCTTTATTCAGCTTTTCCTTATCACGTTTTTCTTTTTCCATAACCGTTTTTTGGACAAGCTGCTGATCCTCAAGTGCCTTTTGCTCCCGGAACTTTTCGATATCTGCCAGCTCGGGCTTAACATCCACCTTTATAGAAAATTCAGGTGCACCGATTTTATTACAGAATAGTTGAAATTCCTTTTCCAAACGCCTTTTTAACGCTCTGCCTTCAGCCTCATTCCTCGCAGTTAACATAAGATTATTATTGTTTATTTGCGGAACCTGATTATGCACGACATCTTTATATGCCGGTGATAAATTAGAGATATTTTGCAAAAATAAATTCCAGTAATCACAAATTATGCCATTATCACTTTTCTTATCGTTTGTATACAATGTCAGTTCAACAGCGTTGGCAAATTGTGCAAAGGTTTCTTTCAGTTTTGTGGAAAGCAATGTATATGTTTCTATAGGCAAAAGCCTGTTTACCATCACATGAAAATGCCATGTCTTTGATTGTTTATGTACTTCCAGTTTAATCAGTTCACTGTCGAAAAAGTGATCAAGTACCTCATTATCAACTATATTCAATTGCTTCAGCAGCAGTTGCATTTTCTCTTTTTTAGAAATATCCATTACCATTTCCTCCTGGCAATTTCAGGTAAATACCTGTTTAAAAGTATGTAGAACCCTTGCCATTTATATAAGAGACAAGGGTTCTGTATTTTTACACCGTATATGAAACAACTTTTTTTACCACTATTTATCTTGATGTTATAAAAATAACCGTTGGATATCGTTCCAGGTGACAACTATCATCAGAAGCATTAAGAGTGCAAAGCCTACAAAATGCACCATGCCTTCTTTTTGCGGATCGATCGGCTTTCCACGTACAGCCTCAATTCCAACGAACAACAGCCTGCCCCCATCAAGTGCCGGAAGTGGTACAAGGTTTACAATCCCAAGGTTAACACTCAAAACGGCTGTCCACATCAGGAAGGTAAAGAATCCTGCTTCCACAAACCTGTCAGTTGCATCATAAATACCGACTGGACCTGATAACGTTTCAATTGATAACTGACCTGTTACCAGCATTCCCAAGTTAGTCAGAATGAGCTTGGTGGTATCATACGTTTTTACAAATCCATATTGAAGTGACCCGGTAAAAGTCTGTTCAAACATATGCGTTACCCCGAGTTGTCCATATGTTCTGCCTTGTACTTCACGTTTTTCAGGAACCACCGAAATTTGAGCTGTTTCACCGCCTGACCGCTCAACAGTCATATTCAGTTCTTCTCCCGCACTTTTCTGTATAATTGCAGTGAATTCATCCCATGTCGAAATCGGATTTCCATCCACCTTGACAACTTCATCACCGTGCTGGAACCCTGCGTCTGCAGCAGGAGTATCAGGAACTGCCTCATCAATAATAGCCTCTTCGGTAGGGACTCCCTGAATCAGTCCGATAATGATGAACAGAATAATCGCCAGCACAAAATTCATCATCGGACCCGCAAATAATTGCATTGCCCGCTTTCCGACACTTTTCGAGGCGAACTGCCGGTCATATGGGGCAATTTGCGTCTCTTTTTCATCCATAACATAAAACGCCTTTGGATCAACGTCGAAACGTAACCGCTGATCTTCTTCTTCAACTTCATAGCCTTCAATGATTAAAGAATGATCTAAATCGGCTTTCGAAACTTCCATCACACGCGCATTTGGATGTTTTGATTTATGATTAACAATAATTTTATTCACTTTTCCGCTATCATTAAATTCCAGTGCTATGTGCTGTCCCGGTTTCAGTTCAACTATTTCCGGATCTTCACCGGCAACCCGAACATACCCCCCTATCGGAAGCAGTCGAATGGTATATACAGTTTCATTTTTGGTAAAGGCAAATACTTTGGGGCCGAATCCGATGGCAAATTCCCGCGCCAACATTCCGGCACGCTTCGCAAAGATTAAATGGCCTAGTTCGTGAATGAAAACGAGCAAACCAAACATAAATATAAACGCTATTACAGTTGTCATCAGACGCACCTTCCTTTAGTCAATCCGGAATCCTGTGTTCTATCATACAGAAAAATACAAATCAGGAAAAGAAATTAATAAAATGCAATAATGGCAGCACAAACAGTAAACTATCCAGCCGGTCCAAAATTCCGCCATGCCCCGGCAGTAAATCGCCCGAATCCTTTACACCGTAGTGGCGCTTAAACGCCGATTCCACGAGATCTCCAATTTGTCCGAAAACAGAGACGAGGATTGTAACAAGAATAACAATTATCATTGAGTAAGACACTGGCTCAATCACCTGAAATATCACACCTGCAAAACATGCTGCTACTATTCCACCGGCAGCACCTTCAATGGTCTTATTGGGACTGATCATTGGCCAGAGTTTTTTCTTTCCAAATGCACGTCCAGCAATATAAGCACCTGTATCCGTAACCCATATGATAACAAGGACATAAAAAATATTGATCAGGCCTTCAAAGTCCCCGCTGCTGCCCCGGGTTGCAAGCAAGTAATAAAAACCCATGCCTACATAGATGGTTGATAGCAGAATGAAACCTGCATCGTCAAAAGTAAACTTATTCTTAACAAGTACAGTATATGACAGCAAAATCATTACAAACAGCATAATGATTTCTGACTTGGTAAACCATACTACCGGAACAATATCTGTCGGTTCCTGCAAAAGCAGCAGCCATAGCAGGATTACAGCAAGAAATGACGGTACAGAGTATTTGCCGATATCCCGCATACGCATTAATTCAATAAGTCCGAGAGTTGCAAGAAAATATACAAACAGCTCAAAATACAAGCCGCCAAAAATGACAAATGGTATAAATATGATGAATGCTAAAATTGCTGTTATAACGCGCTGTTTCATATTATTTCCAACACCTTAAATACCTCCGTAGCGTCGCTTTCTCCGCTGATAATCATGGAGGGCTGTTCTAAAAATTTCTTCTGAAAAATCAGGCCACAGCACATCCGTAAACCAGAACTCGGAATACGCCACCTGCCAGAGCAAAAAGTTGCTAAGCCGCTGTTCGCCACTCGTTCTGATTAATAAATCAGGATCAGATAACCCTTTTGTATAAAGGTACTCTGAAAATTTATCTTCATCCACTGCGTCAGCGGAAAGTTCAGATGAATCAATGTCAGCCATAATCTGTTTAATGGCACGCATAATTTCAAACCTACTACCATAGTTTAAAGCAAAATTTAATAATAATCCATCATTATCTTTTGTCTGTTCCTTGGCATACTGAATCGCCTCCCTCGTATAATCAGGAAGTCCATCAAAATTACCGATTGTATCAATTTTGACGTTATTATCCATTAATTCAGGTAAATATATATGTAAAAATTCTTTAGGAAGCCTCATCAGATACTCCACTTCTGATCTTGGCCGCTTCCAGTTTTCAGTGGAAAATGCATAGAGTGTAAGAATTTGAACATTGCACCTGCGTGCAACCTTGACAATTTTCTTGACTGTATCCATACCTTCTTTATGTCCGGCAACACGGGGCAAACCACGTTTCTTCGCCCAGCGGCCGTTCCCATCCATTATGATAGCTACATGATTCGGAATATTTTCCATATCAAATTGATAGTCGTCTTTTTCTTTTTGTTTATTTTTAAAAAAAGGAAGTTTTAATGACATAGTTTGTCCTCCGACTTCGGTTGATTATCCTTATAAAATCCATCACTAATCATGAGAAAATCCAACTTGTGCAAACTTAATCGCGAATCACCCCATGCAATAAAAACACATTTGGTTCACTACCTGCAAATGCAGAAAAATAACCGATTATTTAATATCCTATTATGATGAAATACTATTATATCACTATATTGGATAAATTTTTATAACGATTTCCTTAAAATCCAAGAAAAACTCATTTTCCATCAACTCTGGAAAAGACAATACTAAACCCCAAAAATTTTCTTATAAGGTCTACCATAATTTATACTTTCTGAAGTTATAAAAAATGATGCTTTTCTTGAATTCCAAGGGATCAAAATGAAACAAAAGTCCCCTTATATAAACAAGAGGACTGTGTACTTCTTATTATCAACATGTTTGCCTGTTTAAACTTCCATAATTTCGTTTTCTTTTTGTTTTGCAAGTTCGTCAATCTTATTAATGTGCTTATCTGTCTCGTTTTGAACGTTATCTTGTTCATCTTTTAAATCATCCCGAGACATATTGCCGTCTTTTTCATCTTTTTTCAACTGGTCGTTCGCATCCCGGCGAATATTTCGGACTTGTACTTTAGCCTCTTCCGTATATTTCCCAACCACTTTATTCAGATCTTTCCGCCGTTCTTCTGTAAGTGCAGGTATATTAATCCGAATAACATTGCCATCACTTGATGGAGAAATACCTAAATCCGCTTTCTGAATTGCTTTTTCAATATCACTTATTGATGATTTATCAAATGGAGTGATTACCAGCAATCTTGCTTCGGGAGCAGAGACCGTCGATAATTGATTAAGGGGTGTTGAAGCACCATAATAATCAACATAAACACTATCCAGCAATGATGGATTTGCACGCCCGGCCCGAACGGTTGCCAAATTTCTTGTAAAGGCCTGAACTGCCTTTTCCATTTTTTCACGAGTTTCCTTCAAAATTCCGCCTGCCATTATTTGTTCCCCCTTATCGTTGTTCCAATGGTTTCACCTTGGACAACACGCTTAATATTACCTTCCTCCATAATCGAAAATACGATTAATGGAATATGATTATCCATGCATAATGAAGAAGCAGTAGAGTCCATCACACCGAGTCCTTCATTCAGCATTTCCAAATAGGAGATTTCCGAATATTTTTGTGCCTCTTTATTTTGTTTTGGATCATCGGAATAGACACCATCAACACTGTTTTTAGCCATTAATATTACTTCTGCCTCTATTTCTGCAGCCCGTAATGCAGCTGTTGTATCAGTAGAGAAATAAGGATTTCCAGTACCCGCAGCAAAAATGACAACGCGTTTCTTTTCCAAGTGCCGAATTGCTTTCCTTCTTATATAGGGTTCAGCAACTTGTCGCATTTCGATTGATGTTTGCACTCGGGTTTCAATGCCGATATTTTCCAGGCTGTCCTGCAGTGCAAGGGAATTCATGATTGTGGCCAGCATTCCCATATAGTCGGCAGTGGCACGATCCATCCCCATTTCACTGCCTACCTTGCCGCGCCAGATATTTCCGCCACCAACAACGATAGCCACTTCCACTCCCAATTCAGCTACTTCCTTAATTTGGGATGCGATGGATTGAATTACTTTCGGTTCAATGCCATAGCCTTGTTCGCCGCTCAAAGCTTCTCCACTTAACTTTAACACAAATCTACGGTACTGAGCTGTCGTCATAATTACCTCCATAGGGATATTATATTATTTTCAATCCAACAATAAATTAGCGAAATAGGGAACAATTGAATCTGTTCCCCATTCGTCAACCTGACTATTTTTTCATCTGGCTCTTAACTTCTTCGGCAAAGTTTTCTTCACGTTTTTCCATACCTTCACCGACTTCAAAACGTTGGAATGATTTAACGGAAGCACCCTTGTCAGCTACATATTTTTTCACTTTCTGGTCAGGGTCTTTTACGAAATCCTGTTCCAGCAGGCAAATTTCTTCAAAGAATTTACCAAGGCGGCCTTCCACCATTTTTTCCACGATATGCTCAGGCTTACCTTCATTCAATGCTTGCGTTTTCAGCACTTCGCGTTCACTAGTAACTTCTTCCTCTGAAACCGCATCACGTGAAACATACCGCGGATTAACAGCAGCAATATGCATGGCGATATCTTTGGCTACCTGTTCATCAGTTGTGCCTTCCAGAAGCGTTAGTACCCCAATACGTCCTCCCATATGAAGATATGCTCCAAACGCATCATTATCTGTTTTATCAACTAAAGCAAAACGGCGCAGTGAAATTTTTTCACCAATTTTAGCTACAACAGAATTAATGTAATGTTCTACCGTATCACCGGTACCATGAAGCTTTTGCTGCAGTGCTTCTTCGGTTGTTTCAGGTTTCTGGGTTACTACATGCTTACCCAGCTCTGAAAGCAACTCTTTGAACTGATCATTTTTTGTAACAAAGTCTGTTTCACAGTTTACTTCGATTAATGCAGCAGTGTTACCAGCAACTTCTATATATGCCGAGCCCTCTGCTGCAATACGGTCTGCTTTTTTAGCTGCTTTTGCCATACCTTTTTCACGCAAGAAATCAATTGCTTTATCAATGTCACCATCAGTTTCCTGTAATGCCTTTTTACAATCCATCATACCGGCACCAGTTTTTTCACGTAGCTCTTTGACTAATTTAGCTGTAATTGCCATTTGTGAATCCTCCTTCATATCACGTAAAATTTTTCCGAAAAAAGGTGATAAAAGGCTTTTCCCCCTTATCACCTTTCCAGTTCCTTACTATTCGTTATCTTCGGCAGTGGTTTCAGCAGCTGCTTTCTTTTCTGCTGGTTCCGGCTGTTCTTCACCTGGAACTTCCTGCACGTCTTCTAATTCTTCACCTTGCTTCACTTCCAGAACAGCGTCGGCCATTTTGGAAGTTAGAAGTTTAACCGCGCGGATTGCATCATCGTTAGCCGGGATTACATAATCAATTTCATCCGGGTCACAGTTTGTATCAACAATTCCGATAATCGGAATATTTAATTTATGTGCCTCAGCGATAGCAATACGCTCTTTACGTGGATCGATAACGAACATTGCATCAGGAAGCTTGTTCATTTCTTTAATTCCACCCAGGAATTTAACGAGACGATCTTTTTCTTTCAATAAGTCAACTACTTCTTTTTTCGGAAGTACTTCAAACGTTCCATCTTCTTCCATACGCTCTATGTCTTTAAGACGGTTAATACGCTTACGGATTGTTTGGAAGTTTGTAAGTGTTCCACCTAACCAGCGCTGGTTAACATAGAACATACCGGAACGCGTTGCTTCATCACGCACAGATTCCTGCGCCTGCTTTTTTGTACCTACGAAAAGAATGGAACCGCCGTTTGCAGCCAGATCTTTTACGTACTTGTAAGCTTCATCAACCTTTTTAACAGTTTTTTGCAGGTCAATGATATAAATGCCGTTCCGCTCTGTGAAGATGTATTTTTTCATCTTTGGGTTCCAACGGCGAGTCTGGTGACCAAAATGTACACCAGCTTCCAACAATTGTTTCATCGAAATTACTGACATAATTTATTCCTCCTAATGGTTTTTCCTCCGACCAGGTCATCTTCGCATAAAAACCAGATTGTCTGGCACCTTCTATGCAAATCACCGGACGTGTGTTTTATAACCAGTTCACTTTCGACAGATGAACATAGTCTTACACCAAAAATTAATATATCATAACACAAAACAGCAATCAAGCATTATTGTGTAAATAACAGCAAGTTCTTTTGCATATATTATGAACTGGATTCCTATTTGAACAAAACTGCGACATAACTGCTAGAATGAGTTCTATAATTACATCCATCTCTCGCCCTGCCGTCCGGGATCACTCCGGGCGGATGCTTTCACTGCCAGCATAAGTGCGACATCAGTTCAAGAAGACCACTTTCACTGTGTCTTCTTTACCGCGGGCACGACCTCAGCCTCCTTGCCCCGACGAGGGGTATGTCGACGTTGTCCGCAAAGGACGGTTTTAGTCGACCTTCCTTTTCAACCACTCTGCGGGGTCTTCGGACACGTGCTGTTCCCGCAGGAGTCACCGCCCTCCGCTCACCCGGACTAGTGTAGTCGTATCATCCGTTTTTATATAACGATTTCAATTCCAGCAAAGAGTCATAAACGTAAAAATAGCGGAGGAAATACGTGCCCCTACAAAGGGGTATGCCGACGTTGGCCGCAAAGGCCGGTCTTAGTCGGCCTTCCTTCACTCGGGAGCAGAGGCCTAGATGAGACTCCGTAGCGCGACAGCGCAAGGAGGCTCATCAGCCGCCCACGGTAAAGAAGACACTGCGAAAGATTGCTTGAGCAGATGTCGCACTTATGCTCGAAAGTGAAAGCGACGTGTATTTCCGCAGCGGTGGTAGAGCCATACTATGTCGCAGTTTATGGATTTTGTATAACACAATCTTTTAAACAGCCTTATAAATATAATATAAAAGCAGCCCTACTTTAAGAAGAGGACTGCTAAACTTGGGTTGCTTATTCTGCGTTTGCAGAACGTTTATCTTACGTTGACAATTTATCTTGATCTTAACTTTTCCAGCTCAACTAGGAATTTATCATTTAGAACTTTAATATATGTTCCTTTCATTCCAAGTGAACGGGATTCGATAACGCCGGCGCTTTCCAGCTTGCGAAGCGCGTTGACGATTACGGATCTGGTTATGCCGACCCTATCTGCTATTTTACTAGCTACAAGCAGTCCTTCATGCCCATTTAATTCTTCAAAAATGTGGTCAATCGCTTCAAGTTCACTGTAGGACAATGAGCTGATTGCCATTTGAACAACTGCCTTGCTTCTTGCTTCCACTTCGATTTCTTCTGTTTTTTCATGAAGAATTTCCATACCGACAACAGTGGCACCATATTCTGCAAGCAGAAGATCATCGTCACTGAAACTTTCAGTCAAACGACTTAGCACCAAGGTTCCAAGACGCTCACCACCACCAATAATTGGTACAATAGTTGTCAGACCATTTTTAAACAACTCCCGGTTCTCAACAGGGAATGCAGTGTACGGACTGTCAATATCAAGGTTCGCTGTCGTTTCATAAATCCCATAGAGTCCTTGAGTGTATTCTTCCGGAAACTGTCTATCCTCCAGCATTGCTTTCATACGATCATTTTCAATTTCCTGATTGATCGCAAAACCTAATAATTTACCGCGTCTGCTCAGGATGAAAATGTTTCCTTTGATAACCTCCCTCAGTGATGCAGACATCTCGTTAAAGTTCACCGATTTGCCTGTTGCTTTCTGCAGCATTGCGTTGATTTTTCTGGCTCGATCTAAAAGTTCCATAATTATCCTCCATTTCAATATTTCGATTTATAGTATAAATTGACTTAAATCTTTATTTTCTACGATATTGCTCAATTTCTTATCCACATATTCCCCGGTGATTTCCACCTGTTCCATATTAATTTCCGGGGCTTCAAACGATAAGTCTTCCAATAGTTTCTCCAGAATAGTATGAAGCCGTCTGGCACCGATGTTATCCGTATCCTGGTTTACGTCATATGCAATTTCTGCCAGTTTATCTATAGCTTCGTCTGTAAAAATAACATTTATACCTTCTGTTTTCAGCAATGCTGTATATTGTTTCAGCAAAGCATTGGATGGCTCTTTCAAAATACGCTTAAAATCATCTACTGTCAGTTTATCCAATTCAACCCGAATCGGAAATCTGCCCTGCAGTTCAGGAATTAAATCGGATGGTTTAGCCATATGAAAAGCACCTGCAGCAATGAAAAGCATATGATCCGTCTTAACAGGACCCTGTTTGGTTACAACAGTTGAACCTTCCACTATCGGTAAAATATCACGTTGAACACCTTCTCTTGATACGTTTGCCGAGTTATCCTGCTTTGCAGCAACTTTGTCAATTTCATCGATAAAGATGATCCCGGATTGCTCGGCACGCTGGATGGCTTCTTGGGCAGCTTCTTCCATATCAACAAGTTTTTGTGCTTCCTGTTGTGTTAATACTTTCCTGGCTTCTGCAACAGGAAGATTTCGCTTTTTCTTTTTCTTCGGCATGAATTGCCCAAATGCATCCTGCATGTTCATACCCATCTGTTCCATACCCGATCCTTGCAGCATGTCAAACATGGATGGCGGCGTTTCTTCTATTTCCACCGTTACAGTATAATTCTCGAGTTCACCTAAAGCAAGCTGATGCTCAATTCTGCTTCGCTTATTTTTTATTTCTTCATCCTTTAAATCATCGTCATCATCATCTTCATCCTGCTGACCCGGAAACAGCATTTCAAATGGGTTTTTCATGTTATTTTGTTTTTTTGCCTGAGGGACAAGCAGTTTTACCAGCTGTTTATTTGCTTCCTTCTCGGCCTGACCTTCCACCTCATGCATTTTCTCTTCTTTCACCATTCTGAGTGCCATTTCGACGAGATCTCTAACCATTGATTCGACATCACGGCCTACATAACCAACTTCCGTAAATTTAGTTGCTTCCACTTTCACGAAAGGTGCACCGACCAATTTGGCCAAACGACGGGCAACTTCAGTTTTACCTACTCCTGTCGGCCCGATCATGAGTATGTTTTTTGGGACAATTTCATCTTTGATAGTATCATCGAGTTTCATACGCCGATAACGGTTTCGAAGTGCAACAGCAACCGATTTCTTGGCATTGTTCTGACCAATAATATATTTATCCAATTGACCCACAATTTGTTTAGGAGTGTAATCAATTCCCATTAATATCAAAGGCCTCCTTCATTATTCAAGTACCTCTAAAGTTATGTGATCATTCGTATAGACACATATTTCGCCGGCAACCTCAAGAGCTGCCTTTGCAATTTCTTTAGCGGTCAAATCCCCGGAATATCTGACTAAAGCTCTCCCAGCGCTCAGTGCATAATTGCCGCCTGAACCGATTGAAAGAATACCGTCATCAGGTTCGATTACTTCTCCTGTCCCTGAAACCAGAAACATCTTTTCTTTATTCATGACAATCAGCATTGCTTCCAGTTTACGAAGCACTTTATCACTGCGCCATTCTTTTGCCAGTTCAACCGACGCTCTGGCCAAATTGCCATCGAAAGCCTCCAGTTTTCCTTCAAATTTTTCAAAAAGGGTGAAAGCGTCTGCCACAGATCCGGCGAACCCGGCGAGAACCTTTCCGTTAAATAACGTACGAACTTTTCTGGCTTTATGTTTCATTACGACGGCATTTCCCATTGTTACCTGGCCGTCACCACTCATGGCACATTGACCATTATGCTGAACCGCAAAAATAGTTGTGGCATGGAATTCATTTGCCACGTTGATCACCTCTTTGATCAGAATTATGACCATCCGCTCTGGGATGCGCTTGCATATACACATTTCGCAACCGATCTTTGGTCACATGCGTGTATATTTGCGTTGATGACAAATTTTCATGTCCCAGAAGCTCCTGAACACCTCGAAGATCCGCTCCCTCATTCAACAGATGTGTTGCAAACGTATGACGGAGTTTGTGCGGATGAACATGTACTGTTAGTGCAGCTTTTTCTACCATCTTATTAAGAATAAGTCGTATTCCCCTGGCTGTAAGCGGCGTTCCTTTTGCATTCAAAAAAACACTCTTTGTTGGAACCTGGGATTTTTGCAAAAGCTGATTTCTTCCATCATGTATGTAGGTTTCCAGGGCAATTTCGGCAAAACGTCCAAATGGTATATAACGTTCTTTATTCCCTTTACCTCTTATAAGCATCGTTCCAACAGAAAAATCAATATCGTTTAACAGCATCCCCTGACACTCGCTGACACGTATCCCAGTGGCATAAAAAGTTTCCAGGAGCGCCTGGTCTCTCTGCCCCAAAGGATCCGATAAATCATTCACTTCAAATAACTTATTTAATTCTTCCCGATATAAAAAACCAGGGATTGATTTATCCGCTTTTGGAAGTTTCACATGGATAAAAGGATTAGTGGAAACATACCCTTCCCTATCCAAAAACTTGTAAAAGCTTCTGAGGCTTGATATTTTTCTGGAAACAGTTCGTCTGTTTAACTTCCGGTCAAATAACACCGTCAAATATAAACGTACCTCTTGATAACTAACCTGTTCCAGTCCGACGACCCCTTCAGCATTTAAAAAGTCAAAGAAATCTTCCAAATCTTTTACATAGAATTTAACAGTATAGGGGGATGCATTTCTCTCAATTTGCAAATATTCAATAAACGCATCGCATTGTTCTTTATATTTATTCAATTTTTCACCCCGCCAAACAGCGAATAAATCATAACATATAATATTGTGGAAAGCAATAAACTTAACAAAATTATATTAAAATTCTGAATTGAGCTCATTCTATTTTTTCAAATACTTTATTTGGTGTCAAGCATATTTACTTACCAATGGACAATTATAGCTTTTACTTTTTGATTCGTCAATGAACAACAATTGAACTTTTCAAAAAGTTATAATGGTTTTTTACAATTATTTGAACGTTTCCAGTTGCTCGGTTTTGTCTTTCGTTTCAGAGGTACCCAATTCATGAATAAATCTGTAAATTTTAACTAAATGTCGGTCATAGTTTGAACGCTTATCATCAGCACCCCATTCGTCAAACGGTTTGCCCAAGTGTTCAATAGCGCCTTTACTATCTTTCTGTGTGTCTCTGAATAATTCTTTCAATTCTTTTACTTCATTATGCGTAGCCAATATTTCAAATTCAATTTCATTATCAGGTATTGACATCTCACGTACTTCTTTGAAATCCACCGAAACAAAATATGATTTTCGTTCAGTCATTTTAATTCCTCCTTTCCTATAGCCATCATTCCCTTATGGAGACAGATAAAACCATTTGACCTAAAACGCATAAAAAAGCTATCCAAAAACGGATAGCTAATTTTGTGCATTTTCTTTGTAATCACAATTAGTACATTGAATACGGGTTTCCTTTTTACTCTTTTTCTCAACAAGCAGTGAATCACATTTGGGACATGGTCGTGATATTGGTTTGTCCCAGGAAACAAAATCACATTCAGGGTAGCGATCACAACCGTAAAATGTTCTTTTCTTTTTTGATTTTCGTTCCACGACATTGCCCTCTTTACATTTCGGGCATTTAACTCCGATTTCTTTCAGAATTGGTTTCGTATTACGGCATTCCGGGAAGTTTGAACATGCCAGAAATTTACCATACCGGCCCATTTTATACACCATTTCATGACCACAGTTTTCACACGTAATACCTGCCGGCTCATCCCGAATTTCGATTTTTTCCATTTCCTCTTCTGCTACTTCCAGACGTTTGCTGAAATTACCATAAAACTGATCCAGCAGTTTAACCCACTCTGTTTTGCCTTCCTCAATGGAATCCAGATCATCTTCCATTTTCACGGTAAAATCTACATTGATAATTTCCGGGAAGAATTCCTCCAATATATCAATAACAATTCCACCGAGTTCTGTTGGTACAAAACGCTTATTGTCGATACTGACATAATTCCTGCGCTGAATCGTATCCAGTGTAGGGGCATATGTTGATGGACGCCCGATTCCCAACTCTTCCATTGTTCGGACAAGTCTTGCTTCCGTAAATCTCGGCGGCGGCTGTGTGAAATGCTGATTCGGAGTAATGTCTTTAGCCTCAACAGTCATCCCTTCGGAAAGGTCAGGAAGAAATTTATTGTCATCTTTTTTCTTATCATCGGAGCTTTCCACGTACACTTTCATAAACCCTTTAAACTTCACTTTTGAACCTGTTGCACGGAATTCAACTCCGTTATTTAAAAGATGTACCGTCATGGTATCCATAACTGCCGGAGCCATTTGACTAGCCAGAAACCGTTCCCAAACAAGTTTGTACAATCTGTATTGATCTCTGGACAATATGGGTTTTAGTGATTTCGGATCCCGTACAACTGATGTAGGACGAACAGCTTCGTGAGCATCCTGTGCGCCTTCCTGCTTCTTGCTTTTTTTATGATTGCCTAAATAGTTTTTACCGTACTGTTGTTCGATATATCCTTTTGCTTCTTCTTTTGCGGTATTGGATATACGCGTTGAATCAGTACGCATATAGGTGATTAAACCGGTAATGCCGCCGGATTTTTTGCCAAGGTCGATCCCTTCATACAATTGTTGCGCCACCATCATCGTTTTCTTTGCCCGAAAATTTAATTTGCGGGCAGCCTCTTGTTGCAGTGACGATGTTGTAAATGGCTGTGCAGGATTTCGCTTTCGTTCACGGCGGTTTACTTTACTCACGGTGAATGATTTACCCTGCATTTTTTTCATCACATTATTAACGTTCGACTCTGTTTTTAATTCCTGTTTCTTTCCGTCAATTCCATAAAAAGAGCCTTCGAATGATTCCTTGTCCTTTAGAAAATTGGCTTCAATTGACCAGTATTCTTCCGGCTTAAAGTTTTCAATTTCCTTTTCCCGGTCAATGATCAGTTTTACAGCAACCGACTGAACACGACCCGCGCTTAGTCCTTTTTTTACTTTTTTCCAAAGTAAAGGGCTGATATTATAACCGACAAGTCTGTCAAGAATTCTTCTCGCCTGCTGCGCATCAACCAGATCATTATCAATTGATCGCGGGTGTTTAAATGACTCTTTAATTGCATCTTTCGTAATTTCATTAAATACCACACGGCATTTGGAATTTTCGTCAATTCCCAGAGCATAGGCCAAATGCCAGGCAATTGCCTCCCCCTCTCTATCGGGGTCAGCAGCCAGATAAATTTTCTTTGCTTTTTTAGCTGATTTTTTTAAATCCTTCAGTACGTCACCTTTACCGCGTATTGTTATATATTTCGGTTTAAAATTATCTTCAGTATCAACACCCGTTTGACTTTTGGGCAGGTCTCTTACATGACCCATGGATGCTTTTACTTTATATTTCTTGCCTAAATAGCGTTCGATCGTTTTTGCCTTTGCCGGCGATTCAACGATCACCAGGTAATCTGACATGAACTTTCCTCCCAAAATGAGGTTACCATATAAAATTTGGAAATCTTCACTAATATTAAATTCTTACCATGTGTTTGTCAAACTTACTATGAAAATAGTACTGAGATTAACTTAGCAATTTGTAGTTTGATTCCATCCGTTCCCAATCCTCCATTATATCCATCGGGTGCTGAACCAGTTTAGCGCCCTCCTGAATCATTTTGTGACAGCCCCTGGTTTGAGCTAGGAAAGGATTTCCGGGCACAGCATATACCTCACGCCCCTGATCCAATGCCTGATCCACCGTTATAAGTGTACCGCTTCGTTCTGTTGCTTCAATCACCAATGTTCCAAAGCTCAAACCACTGATGATTCGGTTTCTTTCCGGAAAATGATAACGCTTTGGCGGTGTATCCGGCGGGTACTCCGAGAGAACGAGACCATGTTCGGCTATTTGATTGAATAAATGATAATTGTGTTTCGGATATATATGATGAAATCCTCCGCCTAATACCGCGATAGTCATTCCATCATATTTCAAAGTTTGCTGATGTGCCATACTGTCGATCCCGGATGCCATTCCACTGACAATAACCCAATTACTGTGAATTAAAGGAACTACAAATGCCTCCGTCTTCGACAGCGCTTCCCTTGATGGCTTACGCGTTCCTATCACACTGATTAATGGGTGTTTGTCCAGTAAGGAAGTGTTGCCCATGGCATATAGGACGAGCGGCGCATCTTTTATAGTTTTTAACACAACGGGATAGTCTTCGTCAACTAAAGTAATAACCCGGCATGAAGAAATGTCTTGTATAATCTGTTTAATTAATGAAGGATTACGCAGATCGGAATAGAGTAATGAAGCCTGTTTGTGCGGGATAGCCAAGAACTGATTTATCTCTGTTGAGGAAAACTTGTAGATACTTTGAAGTGTGGGATCATAACGGACAAACCTTCTGATGGATCTTCGTGTAATACCACGGCATCTTGTAATATGAATCAAACGTTTACGGACCGCTTCCAATAGCCCACTCCCTTTCATGCCAATTATAGAATGGGAACCCAAAACATGACTGCTTTGAGTTCCCTATTATTACTTAATGTGTTTTACATTTGTCATTCAGGTTATTTTCTTTTAACACACTGATCATCGTATCACCGATTTCTGCTGGTGTTTCAGCAACTTTTATTCCGCATTCGTTCATTACGCGAATTTTTTCGTCTGCTGTACCTTTCCCACCGGAAATAATAGCACCGGCATGCCCCATACGTTTGCCGGGAGGTGCAGTTGCGCCGCCAATAAAGCCGACAACAGGTTTCTTCATGTTCGCTTTAACCCATTCTGCCGCTTCTTCCTCAGCAGTACCACCGATTTCACCAATCATAACAACTGCCTCTGTTTCAGGATCATCATTGAATGCCGTTAGTACATCAATGAAATTTGTTCCATTTACAGGGTCTCCACCAATACCTACAGCAGTTGTTTGACCATATCCTGCTTCAGATAATTGATGTACAGCTTCATATGTTAACGTTCCAGAGCGTGAAACGACTCCAATATGACCTTTTTTATGAATATAACCAGGCATGATTCCAATTTTACTTTCGTCAGCTGTAATGACACCAGGGCAGTTTGGACCTACAAGACGCGTTTTCTTACCTTCCATATAACGTTTAACTTTCACCATATCCATGACAGGGATATGCTCCGTTATACAAATAGCAAGATCAAGCTCTGCATCAACTGCTTCAAGAATGGCATCTGCGGCAAATGGAGCCGGAACATAAATTACGGAAGCAGTTGCCCCTGTTGCATCAACCGCATCTTTTACTGTATTGAATACTGGAACACCTTCTACTTCGGTACCGCCTTTTTTAGGTGTTACACCACCAACGATTTTTGTACCGTACTCAAGCATTTGTTTTGTATGGAATTTGGCTGTACCGCCAGTGATTCCCTGGACAATAACTTTTGTATCTTTATTTACATATACACTCATTTTCGTCCGTCCTTTCTACATAAATTCCGTACGTTTTATTAAAAAAATAGGTGCTTAACAAGCGGAAACATTTGGTCATCCGCTCAACAGGTAATGATTCCGCTGAATTATTTAACCATGGAAACAATTTTTTCTGCACCATCAGCCATGGAACCAGCTGAAGTAATGTTTAAGCCAGAGTCGTCAAGAATTTTCTTGCCTAATTCAACATTTGTACCTTCCAGACGTACAACAAGCGGAAGTTCCAATCCAACTTGCTTTGTTGCTTCCACAACACCTTCAGCAATTACATCACACTTCATGATACCGCCGAAGATATTGACAAAAATTCCTTTTACATTGGAATCGGACAAAATGATCTTAAATGCTTCGGTAACTTTTTCGGCAGTTGCACCGCCGCCAACATCAAGGAAGTTTGCTGGTTCTCCACCCTGATGCTTGATAATATCCATCGTTGACATAGCAAGCCCCGCTCCATTTACCATGCAGCCGATATTACCGTCCAATGCAACATAGCTTAAGTCATATTTGGATGCTTCAATCTCTTTTTCATCTTCCTCATCAAGGTCACGCAATTCCATAACATCTTTTTGACGGAACATTGCATTGTCATCAAAATTCAGTTTGGAGTCCAGCGCCAACACTTGACCATCACCTGTCGTTACAAGCGGATTAATTTCAGCAATCGAACAATCCTTTTCGACAAAAGCAGTATAAAGACTTGTCATAAATTTCGCAGCCTTACCAATTAACTCATCAGGAATATTAATATTGAATGCCAATCTGCGAGCCTGATATCCGGATAGGCCTACTACCGGGTCAATTACTTCTTTAAAAATTTTCTCAGGCGTATTTGCTGCTACTTCTTCAATTTCCGTACCGCCTTCTTCGGATGCCATCATAACAACGCGGGATGTGGCACGATCAAGTACCAGACCAACATAATATTCTTTCTTGATGTCACAGCCTTCTTCAATAAGCAAACGTTTTACTTCTTTTCCTTCAGGGCCTGTTTGGTGCGTTACCAATGTTTTTCCTAAAATTTCATCTGCGTATGTACGCACTTCATCAAGATTTTTAGCTAGTTTTACACCGCCCGCTTTACCACGGCCTCCAGCATGGATTTGTGCTTTCACTACTTTTACGGTACCATCAAGTTTTTTGGCAGCTTCAACTGCTTCATCTACCGTATATGCAACATGTCCGTTTGGAACATTTACACCATAGTTTCGCAAAATATCTTTGCCTTGATACTCATGAATGTTCATCGTTCATCCTCCCATCAAAATTCACTGCATAACCATTGTATAAAAAAACATAGAATTTCACAAGAAATAGCGAACCATGCCGATTTATTGGTTTTCTTCTGATTATATGTATACGTGCCTAACGCAGAAAAGCTTCCCGGACTGGTGCAAATGAATTCCGGTGATAAGGTGTTGCGCCATGTTTCCGAAGCGCTTCGAGATGCTGTTGTGTACCATAGCCCATGTTGGAGGCAAAGCCATAGACTGAATATTTTTCATGCAATTGCCTCATTGCCGTATCACGTGTAACCTTTGCCAAAATACTTGCCGCCGCTATTGAAACACTTTTCTGGTCACCTTTTGTAATAGCTTCTGATGAGCAGGGCAGTTTTTCGAGATTAACCGCATCAATTAGCACATGGTCCGGTTTTGGATCAAGCTGATCAACCGCTCTGTACATTGCCAACTTGGTAGCTTCGTAGATATTAACCTGATCGATTTCCTGACTGGATACCATTGATATACCGTAGCTGACTGCATTTTCTTTAATAATTTCAAAAAAAGCATCACGGGTTGTTTCATTCAGCTGTTTGGAATCATTCAAACCAAGTAATTTAAAATCCTCAGGAAGTATAACAGCTGCCGCAACTACTGGACCTGCAAGCGGACCACGTCCCGCTTCGTCTATCCCAGCGATAAAGTGGCAGGATTTGGCATAATTTTTTTGTTCATACCAGCACATTCGCCGATATTTCTGCTCTAATTCCAGTTCTTGCAACTTCCTTTTCTCATATCGGTCAATTAATTTTTGAATACCTTTACGTTCATCAGTTCGCAGTTCGTTAACAAAAGTATCTGTTACATCATCACTTTCAAGCAACTGTTTTATGACTGCAATCGACTTCTGTTTCACCCTATCACCTTCTCTCTCTGGTAATATCCGTTATTACACAATATCCATAAACTGCGACACAACTACTGGAATGTTTTTATATAATTACGTCCACTTTCTCGCCCTACCGTCCGGGATCGCTTCGGGCGGATGCTTTCCGCGGGCACGGCCTCAGCCTCCTCGAGAAAACCACTCTGCGGGGTCTTCGGACACGTGCTGTTCCCGCAGGAGTCACCGCCCTCCACTCACCCGGACTAGTGTAGTGGTATCATCCGTTTTTCTATAACGATTTCGATTCCAGCAAAGAGTCATAAACGTAAAATAGCGGAGGAAATACGCGGAGACTCCTGTGGGAGCAGAGGCCTAGATGAGACTCCGTAGCGCGGTAGCGCAAGGAGGCTCATCAGCCGCCCACGGAAAGCGACGTGTATTTCCGCAGCGGGGGTAAAACATCATACTATGTCGCAGTTTAGTTTAACTGTTACGGTGTTTCCAACGTAATTCTGCCGAGTCTTCCGGTTCTTAGATCCTGGATAACCAGGTCTGATACTTTGTCAAAGTTCACGTTGCCACCACTTTCAAGGGCACCACGTTGTCTTCCGATTGAAACAAAAACATCCCACATGTCGTCCATTTCCGAATCGATCGAATAGCGCTCCATCAGTTGTTCCGGATAATGCTGCTGCATATATTTAATTACGAATGCCACAATATCCTGCATGGACAACAGATTATCCTTAATAGTGCCAATTGCTGCCAACCGGTAACCAACCAGTTCATCTTCAAATTTTGGCCATAGAATACCCGGAGTGTCCAAAAGTTCAAATTCATTTTGTACCTTTATCCACAGCTGTTGTTTGGTAACACCAGGTTTATCACCAATTTTTGCAATTTTTTTGTTGGCTAGCCGATTGATCAAAGAAGACTTGCCGACATTAGGAATTCCCAGAATCATACCTCTTCCTGGTCTTGGATTAATTCCTTTTTTCTTGAGTTTTTCCATTTTCGACTGACTCAGTTCCTTTCCCAGCCGGATCACTTCTTTTATATCTGACTTATCATTGACATTGATGGCAACTGCAGGAATACCATTCGTCCTGAAATAAGAAATCCATTTTTCAGTTTGACGATTATCGGCCAAATCCTTTTTCATTAATACCATCATTTTGGATTTATCCCGCAATATTTGCTGAAGCATGGGATTTTGTGAAGAAAATGGTGCACGCGCATCTACCAGTTCCATCACAAAATCAACTAATTTCAGTTTTTCCTCAGCTTCACGCTTCGCTTTTGCCATGTGTCCCGGAAACCATTGTATCGTCATTATTTATTCACCCTAATAATCCATAATTTGCATTCGGTCAAATGGCCAGTAAATTAAATTAGCAGTACCAACGATCTGATCCATCGATATTAAACCTAATATACGGCTATCCGTGGAATTACCCCGATTATCCCCCAATACGAGCACATAACCTTCAGGGATTTCCTCGTAACCTCCTGGAAGCTCCTCCAACTTGAAATCATCTGTATATGTATTTTCCCCTTTTTTCATCTGTCCTATAAAAGGTTCCTTTACCTTTCTTCCATCAATGAAAAGTTGATCATTTTTAACGGCAACATGCTCACCAGGCAACCCAACAACCCGTTTAATGAAGTCTTTTTTATCGGAGGCATGGAATACGACAATATCGAATCGCTCCGGTTCAGCAACATCATAAATTATTTTGTTGACTATCATTTGATCCCCGTCATGAAGTGTAGGCATCATGGATGGTCCATCAACAACGATCGGAGCAAAAAAGAAAGTTCGAACAATAAAAATTAACGCAAAAGCGATTAATAATGCCTTAATCCACTCAAACCATTCACTTTTCCGTTTCTCCATATATTCCCCTCCAGCACAAACCTGCTCTTAAAATATCTTATTTGTTTTATTATATCATTCAAATCAAAATGGAAGAACAAGCGATTCACCTCGTCTTCCGGAAAAGTGGAAAACTCTTTCCTGTAAGTTGTACTTTCTGCCATTATTTAGAAAATCTGATTATGATCAAGCGTTAAGCTGAATGCTTAGTTGTACGTATACAGTTAATAAAGTTTTTATACTTCTTAAACTGCTTAACAAAAAAAGGAGCTTGCACCAAATAAGCCAAGCTCCTTTCCTTACAATGATTTCTCTATCGACGTTCTTTGATACGTGCTGCTTTTCCACGCAGATTGCGAAGATAATACAGTTTAGCGCGTCGAACAATACCGCGACGGGAAACTTCAATCTTTGCAACTCGAGGTGAATGCAACGGAAATGTACGTTCAACACCAACACCGTAAGAAATTTTTCTTACTGTAAATGTTTCACTGATTCCACCGTTTTGGCGTTTGATAACAACACCTTCAAAAACCTGAATACGCTCACGTGAACCTTCGACAACCTTCACATGAACCTTTACAGTATCTCCGGGACGGAAATCAGGGTGATCCGTGCGAAGCTGATCTTTTGTGACTTCTTCAATCAGTTTTTGCATTCTCTGTCACTCCTTCCAAACCAATGCTCATATCCGTCTACGGGAAAGCGGAACATCGTTTATACGCTTAAAGTGAATACTTTAAGAACAACAATTAATATACCACACTGGTGATATGAGTTCAACAATATTTTTAAAAATCATCTTTAAGCTCTTCCAAAATTTTCAAGTCGTCTTTGGACAATGAATCCATTTCAATTAAATCTTTACGTCTTTCATATGTTCGTTTCAAAGACTCCTTGCGACGCCATGCTTCAATTTTTGCATGGTTGCCGGACAGCAGAACATCCGGTATCTTCATTCCTCTGAAATCAGCAGGCCTTGTATAATGCGGATGCTCCAGTAACCCGGTTGAGAATGAATCCTCCGGTGCGGATTCCACATTTCCGAGAACATCCGGCAATAATCTGACAACACTGTCGATTACGACCATCGCGCCAAGCTCTCCACCGGTTAAAACATAATCACCAATAGAAATTTCATCGGTAACCAGATGTTCCCGGATACGTTCGTCATACCCTTCATAATGACCGCAGATAAACACAAGGTGGTCCTCTTTGGCCAGTTCTTCAGCCTTCCTTTGGTTGTATGGCGCACCTTGCGGACACATCAGGATAACCCGCGGTTTGGACTGTCGCTTTTCTTTCACACTATCAATCGCATCAAAAATCGGCTGCGGAGTCAGGACCATACCCGCACCACCGCCATATGGATAATCATCAACCTTGTAATGTTTGTTTTCCGTATAGTCACGAAAATTCACCAGGTTATAGCTGTATTTTTCTTTGTCATATGCTTTCTTCAATATTGAATGATTAAATACACCTGAAACTAATTCGGGGAATAACGTTAAAACATCAATATGCATCAGTCAAGCAGCCCTTCCATCGGTTCAATAACCACTTTGTTGGCAGAAATGTCCACCTGCTTCACAACATCTTCTATATAGGGGATTAATACCTCTTTCCCGTATTCCCGCTTCACTACCCATACATCGTTTGCGCCCGGTGATAAAATTTCGTTAATCACACCGATTTTTTCATCATTTACAGTATAAACATCACAACCGATGATTTCGTGGTAATAAAATTCATTCTCATCCAGTTCCGTTAACTGTTTTTCGGTGATTTTCAGATAATCTCCTTTAAACCGCTCCACATCATTGATTGTCTCGTATCCCACAAATCGGATTAGATCATAACCTTTATGAATACGATGTGCGGCAATTTTCAGCTCAAGCTGCTGCCCGTCCCCTTTTTCGAGGTAAAGTACATTCCCTGGTGAAAAACGTTCCTCGAAATCGGTGATTCGAAGAACTTTCACTTCACCTTTAATTCCGTGTGTATTGATTATCTTCCCTGCATTGAACATTTTTTCCGTCATGATTTTCACCTGCTACTCATCAATTCGGACAACTACATCATCTTTGATGACAATCGCCGTCTCCTCTAAAATTTCTTCCCAATGCGAACCTTCCTTCACTTCAACAAGAGCTTCAACTTCTTTTTCAGTAATTTCGCTGCCAATTTCCAGCATATCCAATTGTTCAATTTTAAACTCAGCTAGTTTTATTTTTTCTTTGCGATTCTTAATTTCCTGCTGAAATCTTTCGGAAATTTCCTGTCTGGAAACACCGGACTTATTCAGTAATTTGCGCTGTTCAAATAACAGCTGTTGACACTCTTGCTCAAGCCGCATTTTATGATCATAAAATTTCTTATGTAATTTCTTCTTGCTTTTCTCAGTGACAATTTGCTTTATCAGGACCTTTTTAATGATTTGCACTACTGTTCCTCGCTCTCATAAACAGTTTCGTTTCAGGTACAAATGTTTAAAAAGGGAAAGGTCTCCCCTCTCCCTTTACATAATATCCAAATAAATTCGTTTGTTGACGTCCGATTTGGCTGCGTAGACAACAGTTCGGATTGCTTTGGCAATACGGCCATTTTTGCCGATTACCTTACCGACATCGTTTTCGTTAACGGTCAGATGATAGACGACTTTAGTCTCCTCTTCCTTTTCCGTAACCACAATGTCTTCAGGATGATCGACTAATGGTTTCACGATTGTTTCAATTAGGGCTTTCATGATATCACACTACTTTACTATTGATTTTTCTGGTCGTGGAATTTTTTCATGATGCCTTCTTTTGAGAAAAGGTTACGAACAGTGTCGCTCGGTTTCGCGCCTTTGGTCATCCAATCCAATGCTTTTTCTTCATCTATTTTCACTTCAACTGGATTAACAACAGGATTGTAAGTTCCAATCTGCTCAATCAGCCGACCATCACGTGGAGAACGTGAATCAGCAACGACTACGCGATAAAATGGATTTCTTTTGGATCCCATACGCTTCAAACGGATTTTTACTGCCATGTTTTTGCACCTCCAATAAATATGTTTTACACAATTTTAGATTCTAACAGAAAGTGTTAGGTCTGTAAAGTGTTTTTGCATTACATCATTAAGATGTTAGAAACAGTTCCACTTTTCCCGTTACATAAATGGAAACTTCATGCCGCCTTTGCCTTTTTTACCTTTTTGCATTCCAGTCATTTGTTTCATCATTTTTTTCATTTCATTAAATTGCTTAAGCAGACGATTCACCTGGGAAACTGAGGTTCCCGACCCTTTGGCTATTCGTTTTTTTCTGCTGGCATTCATAATGCTTGGGTCCTGTCGCTCTTTCTTGGTCATTGACTGAATAATGGCTTCAACATGTGACAGTTGTTTTTCATCAATCTGAGCATTTTTCAACCCTTTCATTTTATTGGCACCCGGTATCATCGCCATTAAATCTTCAAGTGGCCCCATACTTTTAACCTGTCCCATTTGCTCCAGGAAGTCATCAAATGTAAATGACATGGTACGCATTTTTTCTTCCAGTTCTTTTGCCTGTTTTTCATCAACGTTCGTCTGTGCTTTTTCGATAAGTGATAATACATCACCCATACCGAGTATCCTGGATGCCATCCGCTCGGGATGAAATGCTTCCAGCCCATCCAGTTTTTCACCAGTACCGGCAAATTTTATCGGTTTATCGGTAACAGCTTTGATGGATAATGCCGCACCTCCACGGGTGTCACCATCAAGTTTTGTTAAAACAACACCGGAAACATCAAGCTGCTCATTGAAACTTTCCGCAACGTTTACGGCATCCTGTCCGGTCATCGCGTCAACAACGAGGAAAATCTCATCTGGCTTGACGGCTTTTTTAATTTGTTCCAGTTCATCCATCAGGTCATTGTCAACATGCAGACGACCCGCTGTATCGATAATGACGTAATCATTATGTTCAGCTTTTGCCTGCTCGATTGCCTCTGTTGCAATATCGACCGGATTGGCATCCGTGCCTTTTGAAAAAACCGGCATATTCAACTGCTGTCCGAGTGTTTCCAATTGGTTAATTGCAGCAGGACGATAAATATCACATGCTGCAAGTAACGGTGTACGATTGTGATTTTTTCGCAGATGGTTGGCAAGTTTACCAGTTGTCGTTGTCTTACCGGCCCCTTGCAAACCGACCATCATAATCACGGTTGGCGGACGATCAGCTACGGCAATCTTACTTTGCTCGCCGCCCATTAAAGTGGTTAATTCTTCTTTTACCACTTTAATGACCTGCTGTCCCGGGGTCAGACTCTCCATAACCTCCTGTCCGACAGCACGTTCCTTAATACGTTTTATCAAATCTTTTACTACTTTAAAGTTTACATCAGCTTCAAGCAAAGCAAGCCGTACCTCACGGGTCATTTCTTTGACGTCCTGTTCGGATACTTTTCCTTTACCAGTGATTTTTTTCATCGTGCTTTGTAAACGGTCGGCCAATCCTTCAAATGCCATAGAAGGTGTCCTCCTAATCTAATTCTTTTAATTGATTAATCAGTGTCTGAAACACACTAGCTTCTGGAGCTTCTCTATCCATTTTAACCAAAATATCATATCGCTTTTGAAATTTCGTATAAAGTTTCAGTTTGGATTCGTAGGATTCAAGCATTTTTTCAGTACGCCTGATATTGTCGTATACCGCCTGGCGTGACACTTCCAGCAATTCCGAAATCTCACCAAGCGAATAATCCTCCAGATAATACATTTCCATATAATTGCGCTGCTTAGGGGTTAATAGTTCCTGGTAAAAATCAAATAAATAATTGATTCGTGTTGTTTTCTCCAACAATTAATATCCACCCCTTGTTAAGTGAAATCCCTTTACAAATGCAATAGTATCATTATTCAGCGGTATCTTCAAGGAGATCAGCGAATAAGCCATACACAAATGCATGGGCATTAAATTCCTTCAAATCCTCCATTTTTTCGCCCAGTCCGGCAAATTTTACCGGAATCTGCAGCTCGTTGCGGATTGCCAGAACAATCCCGCCCTTAGCAGTCCCATCAAGTTTTGTCAAAACGATCCCGGATACATCGGTAGCTTCCGAGAACGTTTTCGCCTGACTCATGGCATTTTGTCCGGTAGTTGCATCTAGAACTAGCAAAACTTCGTGTGGTGCACCTGGTACTTCACGCTCAATCACCCGTTTTACTTTCGCCAGTTCATTCATCAGGTTTACTTTGTTTTGCAAACGACCTGCCGTATCACATATCAGCACATCGGCATTCCGTGATTTAGCAGATTTAATTCCGTCAAAAATTACTGCTGCCGGATCGCTGCCTTCACTTTGTTTAATAACGTCAACCCCGGCACGCTCTCCCCAGACATCAAGCTGTTCAATCGCACCGGCACGAAAAGTATCACCCGCTGCCAGTACAACGTTTTTGCCTTCCTGTTTAAGTTTATAGGCAAGTTTACCGATTGATGTCGTTTTACCGACACCATTCACGCCTACAACTAAAATAATGGACAGTTCCCCATCCTGGATATTGAGCTCTTCGAGATCCTCATCATCATCACCATAATAAATTTCTACTAATTTTTCGGAAATGACTTCCTTAACTTCGACGGAATCTTTGATATTGCGTCGTTTCACTTCCATTTTCAGCTCGTCGATCAGGTCCATTACCGTAGACACACCAACATCGGCCGAAATCAGTACTTCTTCCAATTCTTCGAAAAAGTCCTCATCAACTTTACGATACCGCGCAATTAAGTCATTGATTTTTCCCGAAAACGAATTGCGCGTTTTTTCCATGCCTTGCTTATACGTTTCAGAAACTTCTTCCGTTTCCTCATTCTGTTTAAATTTATTTTTTAATTTATCCATGAAGCCCATAATTATGGTTCCTCCTTATGAGTTTACTAGTTCTTTCGTATCTTCCAGGCGTACCGAAACCAACCGTGAAACACCTGATTCCTGCATGGTAACGCCATATAACACATCAGCCTCTTCCATTGTACCTTTCCGGTGTGTAATTACAATGAATTGGGTCTTTTCACTATATATTTTGATGTATTTAGCAAACCGGGATACATTCGCTTCATCAAGCGCCGCTTCCACTTCATCCAGCACACAAAACGGCACAGGACGTACACGTAAAATGGCGAACAGCAATGAAATTGCGGTGAGGGCGCGTTCCCCGCCGGATAAAAGACCAAGGTGCTGCAGTTTTTTTCCGGGCGGTTGGGCAACGATGTCGATACCGGTGTCAAGCAGATTCTTCGGATCAGTTAACTTCAATTCAGCACGTCCGCCGCCAAATAATTGCTGGAACACGGATGCAAATTCATCCCTTATCTGATTGAAAGTGTCACCAAACCTGCTTGTCATTTCTTCATCCATTTCAGCTATCACAGAATATAACGTCTGTTTAGCTTCTACCAGATCATTTTTCTGATCTGATAAAAACGTATACCTTTCAGATATCCTGTCATATTCATCAATGGCTCCCAGATTAACGGTACCAAGCTGATCGATGGCATGTTTAAGCTGTTCTACCGTTGCCCGGTCTTTATCCGGATCTTCTGTTTTGCCATACATCTTCTTAGCTTTTTCAAATGTCATCGTGTACTCTGTCTGCAATTTGGATAACCTGTTCTCCAACTCCACATCAAGACGGTTTGCTGACACCTCTTTCTGCTGAAGAGCCTGTAAAAATGCCTGATGGTTTTTGTTTTCCTCCTTCAGTTCCCGCTCGTTATCCTGGATCAACTGTGTGCGCTTCATCCTTTCAGTTCGCAACTTCTGGATTTTTTCCGTAATTGATTTTTTGTCTGCATTCACAGTTTGCACTACCTGCTCAATTTCTTCCTCTGTTTCCGAAGAGTTTTGCAGATCCATTAGTTCATTAAGTTCTGCAGTATAGCTTGAAAATTGTGTATTAAATTCCGTCAGCTGTTTTTTGACAGTATCCCTTTTTTCACGCTGGCTCTTAACACGTTCCTCTTGTTCCGCAAGTGAAACCTGTTCCTGTTGCAGATCATTCCGTATCTGTTCCCGGTTATCCTGCAGCTCTTCTTTCTGAGCAGTACGTTCATTTATTTCATGTTGAATATTTTCAAGGTGTGCAGCAAGTTCCTGCAGATTATTCGTCAACTGCTCATCTCGGGTTTGAAGCTCGCTTTCATCCCGGTCAAATTGCCGGTTATCCTGATCGTAAAACGAAAGATTTTCATTCAGCGAACCAAGCTTCATCTCTATTTCTTTGTATTTTGCACGAAGATCCTGCAATTTCTGTTGTTCATCGGTAACTTTTTGCTCCAGCTCCTGCAGCTGTTGTTCCATCACGTTGATTGTCTGCTTTTGCTGATCTACGTTTGCTTCAAAAGACGTTGCCCGCTTCTGGAACTCAGCAAGCTTATCACTGAGTTCCTGCAGATCTTTCTCTCTTGTGAACAGGGACTGACTGTTTTTCTTTCTAGCACCGCCTGACATGGACCCGCCTGGATTAACAACGTCGCCATCCAATGTCACAACCCGGTTCTTCCGATTGACTATGGAGGCTATTTCGTTGGCATCCTGCAATGTTTCCGCAACGAGAACATGTCCCATAAGGTGTTTCACAGCCTCTTGGAATTCACTTGATACCAAGTCAGCCGCAATTCCAATAAAACCTTGGTGTCCTGCTATTTTAGCTAGAGCATCTTTTGGAATGAATCGCGGCTGGATTGATCCCAATGGCAAAAATGTGGCTCGCCCGCTGTTGGTTTTCTTCAGCCAGTTAATTGCCTGACGTGCCGTTCGATCATCATCAACCACAACATGCTGGGCCTGTCCACCCAGAACAGTCTCAATAGCTGTGATGTACTGCTTGGGTACGTCGATAAGCTCAATAACCGCACCGTAAATACCGCTTAATTTCCTATTCTCCCGCGCTTTTAAGACTTCTTTCACACCATAAAAGAAACCCTGAAACTCATCTTTCATGTCCTCGAGCATTTCTTTCTTTGATTTCAGCTTTTCCATATACTGATAGCCTTGATAGAGTTTTGTCTGAGATTCCTGAAAAGTATTTCGTTTATTGCTCAAATCTTCTTTCTTCTGTCGAAATGCATCACCCTGTTGGTTGTAATTCTTTTCCTGTTCGTTTAAGTGATGTTTTATTTTTTCCAGTTCAGATTCATGAGCTTTTCGCTCTTCCAGCAGATTAGCATATTTTTCGTATTTACGGTCTTTCTTTCCGGAAATTTGCTGTAATTGTTCATAAATAGATTGTTTCTCATTTCGTTTTGCAGCCTGATTGTTAAGGTATTCAATATAATCCGATTTCAATTCCTCAATTCGATCAGCCAGACCATCGGTTTCTATCGACAATTTTGCTTCCAGTTCTGAAACATGTCGTTTCGTATTTTCACTGTTTTTCTGAACTTCTGAGAGCTTTTTATTTTCATCCTGCAGTTCACGTTGAAGCTGTTCGATTTTATCTGCCGCTTCCTTTTTTTGTGCTTCAAGTTTTTGCTTATTCTCCGTGAAGTGCTTCGTACGTTCATTAAAAACTCTTTTTTTACTCTCATAGCGTTCAAGTTTCTCCGTAGTTTCCAGCAAATCATTTTGCAGCTTCTCAATTTGTTCATCTGCATGCTGAAGTTCCGTACGATAATTTTCCAATTTCGCTTCAGTCTTTTGGATAGAAGTTTTCAAATTGATTTCTTCCAGCTTCTCATTTTCCAATTCATTAAGCATCGACTGCCATTTTTCATGGAATTGTTCAATTTCTGTAACTAAAAGTGATATTTCATGCTGTTTCAGCCGATCTTTTTTGTCCAAATATTTTTTAGCAGTTTCAGCCTGCTCCTTTAACGGGTCAATCTGCTGTTCAATTTCATGAATGATATCTTCCACACGATTCAAATTTTCTTGTGTTTCCGCCAGTTTATACTCCGCCTTTTTTTTCCGCTGCTTATACTTCAGAACCCCTGCAGCTTCTTCAAAAATAGTACGGCGTTCTTCCGCTTTTGAGCTTAAGATTTCCTCTACTTTACCCTGGCTGATAATGGAGAATGCTTCACGTCCGAGACCGGAATCCATAAATAAGTCAATGATATCTTTCAGACGGCAAGACTGTTGATTTATATAAAACTCACTTTCACCTGACCGATATACACGTCTTGTAACACTGATTTCTTCATAGTCGAGTGGCAGCACATTGTCACTGTTTTCCAAAACAAGTGTAACCTCAGCGACGTTTAATGGATTCCTTGTATCACTGCCTTGAAAAATAATGTCTTCCATTTTGGATCCGCGCAATGACCTTGCTGACTGTTCACCAAGCACCCAGCGTATAGCATCAGTTATATTGCTTTTTCCACTTCCATTAGGACCGACTACCGCTGTCACACCAGGAACAAAATCAACATTGATTCGTTCGGCAAAAGACTTGAACCCAACACTTTCCAATTGTTTCAAATACATGTTCATTCTCCATTTCCCACAAGAGGATTGTTTAAATTATGTACCATATCCCATTTGGTTTTTTAACGCATTTATTTTATCATAAAGAAAGAAACAAAAGAAGGCATATCACAAAGCATATATGTGACCTTATCACGTTTCAAAATTTATAATAATTGAGGTGTTTAGATGAATTTGGAAAATCCTTCACAAGAAAACCTGAAATTTATTTTGGATGAGCTGGCCGAAAATTTGAATGTCGTTAATCGTGAAATATTGGATCCTAAAGACTATGATTTGGAAAAATACGGGGAACTAAAACTTATGTACGATATGATCAAACAAAAAGGACAGTTAAGCGCACCAGAAACCCAGGCATTTATTGACGAGCTCCGGTCTGTACGAAAGGACGCATGATTCAATAGGCAACAGTGAAAACACATAGTACTGTTCGCACGTGGAATATGCGCGATTTCGCGGCAGATATGCTCGTTTCTGCATAAGATATGCGCGATTCCGGGCAAATGCACTATTATTTTAATAAAAATTCACGCAAAAATGGCTGTCGTCACCGGCAGCCATTTTCTGGATTATCTCATTCAAATTTATCCAATGCATCTTTTGCCGCGCGCTGTTCTGCTTCTTTTTTGGTACGGCCGGAACCGTCGCCGGCAACATCGCCTTTAATCAGCACTTGTGCGACAAACTCCTTATCATGAGATGGCCCCTTTTCACCGGTAATATTATAATCAATATTATGGTTCCGGTGCTGCTGGACAAGTTCCTGCAATTGGCTTTTATAATCCATCGCATGCGAAAAAGCACCTGTTGATATTTTCGGAAAGACATATTTCTCTAAAAACTGAATGGCCTCATCATACCCCTGATCAAGATAAAGAGCACCCAAAAAAGCTTCAAAAACGTCTGCCAGCAAAGCAGGACGTTCACGCCCGCCTGTCTGTTCTTCACCTTTGCCCAACAGAATATGATCACCAAAATTCAATTCACGGGCAAAATTAACAAGTGATGGTTCGCATACGATGGATGCGCGCAACTTCGTTAATTCCCCTTCTGCCATTTTTTGTTTGGTTCGGTACAAATATTGAGATACCCCTAATTCCAGAACGGCATCTCCAAGAAACTCCAACCGTTCATTATCCGAAAACTTCCCTCCACGATGCTCATTCACATAAGATGAATGTGTAAAGGCCTGTCTTAGCAGGTCATGGTCATGAAAAGCAATTCCCAGTTTTTCCTCCAAGACTGAAATACTCATGTTTTTCACCACCTTTCATTCATAATATAATTAGTTTTCTAGAAAGCCTTAGTTGCACTTATATCAGATAGTTTACTTTCCTGTCTGCCAATAACTAATATTGTAAATATACGGAAAGCCCCGCACACTGCGGGACTTTCTGAAATAATCAGGATTGAGTACTGTTTATGTAATTAACAGCATCACCCACTGTATTAATTTTCTCTGCTTCTTCGTCAGCAATTTCCATATCGAATTCATCTTCCAATTCCATAACAAGCTCAACTACATCCAAAGAATCCGCTTCTAAATCATCTTTGAAAGAGGCTTCCATGGTCACTTTGGATTCATCTGCATCCAGACGGTCCACAATAATATTTTTTACGCGATCAAATACGTCTGCCATAATACTTCACCCCCTTTCAATAGTTAATCCATTCATTCGCCTTCACTTTTCACACTACATCACCATTCCGCCATCAATATGGATGGTCTGGCCAGTAATATAGCTGGCATCATCTGAGGCAAGGAAGCGGACCACTTTTGCCACATCTTCCGGTGTACCCAGTTTGGCGAGCGGAATCATTGCCAGCATACTTTCCCGTTGCTCGTCTGTCAGGGCATCAGTCATATCAGTTGAAATAAACCCGGGTGCAACTGCATTAACAAGAATATTGCGGGAGGCAAATTCTTTCGCAGTCGATTTGGTCAAACCAATAACTCCGGCTTTAGCTGCAACATAATTGGCCTGGCCAGGATTACCACTAACTCCAACAATGGAAGCGACATTAACAATTCTTCCATATTTTTGCTTCATCATCTGCCTGGAAACCGCTTTGGTACATTGGAAGACGCCTTTCAGATTTGTGTCGATGACCTGATCAAATTCCTCTTCCTTCATACGCATCAACAGATTATCCCGTGTTACGCCTGCATTATTAACAAGAATATCAAGGCTTCCAAATTCATTTGCTACTTCTTTCACCATAGCTTTCGCCTGATCTGCATTCGCAACATCAGCCTGTACTTTAAAAGATTTTACACCCAATTGCTCAATTTCTTCAACAACTGATTGTGCTTTTGCCTCATTTCCAGCAAAATTGACGGCCACATTCGCCCCTTGTTTGGCCAATTCCAATGCTATCGAACGGCCGATTCCCCGCGAAGCTCCTGTTACAAGGGCATTTTTTCCTTGCAGCATTACGATTCCTCCCTATACCAGGATAAAAATTCATCCAACGAAGCCGGATCCTGTATGGCAAAAGTTTTCATGCCACGGTCTATTTTCCGTACTAAACCACTCAGCACTTTACCATTTCCCACTTCCACAATTGCGTCAACATTTTCCTGGATCATACCACGGATGGATTCTTCAAAGCGAACTGGTGAGTATAACTGCCTTATCAGCAGATCTTTAATTTCTTCTTTTTCGGTAACCGGTTTGGCGGTTACATTTGCATAAACCGGTATGCTGGCATTTTTAAAGTCAATTTCATTCAGTTCTTTGGAAAATTGTTCATTTGCCGTTTTCATAAGCCTCGAATGAAACGGACCACTAACATTTAACGGCAGGACACGTTTAGCCCCACTGTCTTTCAATAAAGCTGAAGCCTTATCAATGCCTTCTTTTGATCCTGAAATCACAATCTGCCCCGGGCAATTTAAGTTTGCCAAATCGACGGCATCATCTTCCGGTAACCGCTGTAATACCGCTTCGATATCCTCTTGTGACATTCCCAATACGGCTGCCATGGAACCTTGACCTTTCGGAAAAGCTTCTTCCATCAATCTGCCCCTTTTGGCAACCAGTGGCAATGCCTCATCAAATGAAATTGCCCCTGCAGCAACAAGTGCGCTGTATTCTCCTAGACTGTGACCCGCTGCCATGACCGGCTGCACCTCTTCTTTAACGAGTAGTGTATGCGCAGCAATACTGGCTAAAAGGAGTGCGGGCTGTGCATTTTCAGTTTCTGTCAGCTTCTCTTTGGAACCTTCAAACATAATGGTCGAAATGTCTGTTCCCAACAACTGATCTGCCTCATGAAATAATTCCTGAACATCCGGATACTCTTCATAAAATGCTTTTCCCATGCCGACTGCTTGTGAGCCTTGACCAGGAAACATAAATGCGATGCGTTTCATTCGTTTTCCCCCTTGTCCAAGTCAATTCCTTTTATCGTCGTTTCAATCGTATATGTTACATTATGATCTACCATATGGGTTGCCTGCTTAATGGCATTGAAAATTGCCCGGCTGTTCGACGATCCGTGTGCCTTAATTACCGGTGCTGCCAGACCAAATAAACCAGCGCCTCCATACTCGGAATAGTCAAGTTTATTTTTAAGTCCGCTTAAATCAGCTTTCACCATCCCGGCAGCAATCTTTGTCTTCATCGATGACATAAATGTTTCTTTCAGCATGGAAAACATCGTCATAGCTGTACCTTCAATTGTTTTCAAGGCAATATTCCCGCTGAATCCATCTGTCACCACTACATCTGCCACTCCGGATAAAATATCACGTGATTCCACATTTCCGATAAAATTAATTGGTGCAGCTTTTAATTGGGTGAATGCCTTTTTTGTCAGTTCATTTCCTTTTCCATCTTCCGTCCCGACGTTTAACAGGCCAACTTTCGGCTTTGCGATGGACCGAACTTTCTCACTGTAAACAGAACCCATAATGGCGTACTGCACTAGATGATGTGCCTTGGCATCCACGTTGGCACCAACATCAAGCAGCAGAAAACCTTTCCCGTCTACAGTTGGCAATGTTGGGCTCAATGCCGGGCGATCGATGCCTGGAAGCCTTCCAACTACGAATAATCCGGCACTCATTAGGGCACCAGTATTTCCTGCTGAAATACAAGCATCAGCCCTGCCTTCCTTCACTTCCTTCGCTGCCAATACAAGCGAAGAATTCTTTTTCCGTCTGACTGCCCGAACAGGCTCATCCTCAGACGTAATCACCTCATCGGCATGAATAACCGTAATATTTTTCTTATCAGTTATTAATGGTTTCATTTTGCTCTCAATACCAACTAACGTAATATTCAAATCATTTACCCGGGAAACAGCATCAAGCGCACCTGAAACAATCGCTTCAGGTGCATGATCGCCTCCCATGGCATCAATTGCTATTCGCATTAGGATTGTCTCCTTTGTGATCATTTGATCTGTACATGAAAAATAACCCGGTAAAAACTTTTTCATTTTCTACAAAACTATTAACCCGAACGATTGTCAAACCTTTGCTGTCAATGCCTTCAACGATGGCTTTTGCAACAACGCGTTCGCCTTCTTTTACCTGCCGCATAAACTTCAGCTCGGATTTTGCCGTTAATGCCAATTCATCATTAATTACCGCAACGGCAAGTGAATTTGCCTGCGCAAACAGGTGATGTCCTCTGGCAATTTTATTCCTGGAAAATACATGCTCCTTATTAATAACCAGAATGGAAATTGCCCGTTTGTCCAGCTCAAGATCAATGATTTCCCCTATCACTTCATCAAGTGGCAATGCCTTTACCGTTTCATTCCATTGGGTAGTCGCAACAGACTTGATCCGTTCCCGCAATTCCGGAATCGACAGTTCCATTCGGTCAAGACGAATTGTCTGGATGCTTACATCGAATTTTTCTGCTAATTTTTCATCCGTAATAAACGGCGTTTTATCAATCGTTTCCTTCAATAATTGCTGCCGCTTCACTTTATTTATTTTCATTTTATGCGCACCATCCATTACAATTAACAAAGTCCATTAATACTAGGACTTGGTACTAATAGTAATATATAATACCACATCCAAATATGCAACCCATTCATTAATCAAGCTTATCCTGCAATATTTGCTCATTTTCCAAGCGGATTTTTAATGGATAAAAAGCAGCATTTTCCTCCAGCAGATTTTTTTCAATTATTTCCTGGGCATCCTGGCGCGCTGTCTCCAACGCCCGGTAGTCATGAATCATATCAGCAACTTTAAAATCAGGAAGACCGCTCTGCTTTTTCCCGAAAAAATCTCCTGGCCCGCGAAGCTTCAAATCCTGTTCCGAAAGCTCAAATCCGTTATTCGTTTCTGTCATAATCCGCATTCGTTCCTTGCCTGTCTCCCCTTTCGGATCAGCAATCAGAATACAATAACTTTGTTTTTCTCCACGTCCGACGCGTCCACGCAGCTGATGAAGCTGGGACAGCCCAAACCGCTCCGCATCATAAATAACCATAATCGTTGCATTCGGCACATTCACACCAACCTCGACAACCGTAGTGGAAACCAGCACCTGCACCTCATTGGCTGCAAATTGTTTCATCGCCCGTTCTTTTTCATCTGTGGAAAGACGCCCATGCATAAGCCCGACATTAAGTTTTGCTCCGTAAAATTCTGTTAATTGGTGAAAAAGATCAACCGCATTTTGAATATCCATTTTATCCGACTCTTCGATAAGCGGACAAATCACATACGCCTGTTCACCATGGGAAACACGTTGTTCAATGAATTGCAGCACCCGCTCCAATGTATTATCCCGTGCCCAATATGTTTCAATATCTTTTCTTCCCGATGGCATTTCATCAATAGCCGATACATCCATATCCCCGAAAGCAGTAATTGCCAGTGTTCGTGGAATGGGGGTGGCGGTCATGAACAAAACATCCGGGTTTAGGCCTTTATCCCGTAATGTGCGGCGTTGTTCCACGCCGAAACGGTGCTGTTCATCAACTATAGCAAAGCCCAGTTCTGCAAAATTAACATCATCCTGAATTAATGCATGCGTTCCAATTACAATGTCAACTTCATGATTTTCGATAGCAGTTGTTATTTCTTTACGCTTTTTACCCTTGACCGATCCCGTCAATAAAACAATCGATGCTTTTTTACCAAACAGCTCTGACAAGGATTCATAATGCTGCTCAGCCAGTATTTCGGTAGGGACCATCAGAGCACCCTGTTTGCCGGAAGTTACCGATGCATACAGACAAATTGCCGCTACTGCAGTTTTTCCAGACCCAACATCACCCTGCAGAAGCCGATTCATCCGGTAGGGAGACTTCATATCAGCCAAAACCTGGTTCAGCGTTCGTTGCTGGGCATTAGTCAGGGTAAATGGAAAACTGTCGATAAAATTACGGAGGTTCCCCGCATCATAATGCTGTGCATTTCCCTGCGTTGATTCCCGCTTTATTTTTCGCAACAACTGCATTTTAAGCTGGAACAATAAAAACTCTTCATATATAAACCTTCTTCTCGCATGCTTCAGGTCAATTCTGTTTTTTGGAAAATGCATGGTCACCAGTGCCTGTTTCCGGTCCGGGAGCTTATATGTATGTAGATATTGCTCAGGTAAAATCTCACTGACTTCATTCGCATAATCCGCAATGACAGACTTTACCGCTTTTTTCAGTTTGTAGTTAGTGACATCCCCTTTCAGTGAATACATTGGCTGAATTTCAGCCTGCTCGGCTGCAGCACCTTTTTTATAATTACTGACAGTAATCTGCAGGCGATGTGCATCCCATTTCCCCGTTAACGTCATCGTATCGCCCGGGTTAATATGCTTTTTGGCAAACGCGCGGTTAAACATCACTGCTTTTACGGCTACACCCTCAACCTCCACATTAAACGCAAGACGTGACTTTTTCTTTCCATAAAAATTGAGGGAAGGCTCATGGAGAACCTTTCCCTCGATGGTTACTTTATCTTCATGAATTAATTCGCTAAGCGGTTTAATTTCAAATACATCGTAGCGATAGGGAAAGTAGTTCAGCAGGTCTTCCACCGTATAAATATTCAAGACGGACAGGTCCTCAGCAAACTTTTCACCTACCCCTTTTATTGATGTCACCGATTCACTTAGCATATTTCATCACTCTTTCTAAATAGACATCCCAAAGATTTTTTCTTTCAGCAGGCGTCCCGTTGGTGTATCTGCAAGTCCGCCTTCACCCGTTTCACGCAAACTGGATGGCATCTGTTTACCGATTCTGTACATTGCACCAATCACTTCATCACATGGAATTCTGCTAGTAACTCCGGCCAGCGCCATATCAGCAGACACAATCGCAAGTGATGATCCACCTGCATTTCGTTTCACACAAGGCACTTCAACAAGCCCGG
Source organism: Virgibacillus ihumii (assembly GCF_902726655.1). NCBI lineage: Bacteria > Bacillati > Bacillota > Bacilli > Caryophanales > Bacillaceae > Virgibacillus > Virgibacillus ihumii. The sequence goes on along the minus strand of NZ_CACVAN010000001.1, from coordinate 561,801 downwards.
CAACAGGATCACAGACCAGACCAAGCATATTTTTCAGTGTCATGGCGAACGCTTCAGCAGACTGCTGGGGACTTCCACCGGCCATTTCCACTATTGCTGCGGAGGCCATCGCTCCAGCTGAACCAACTTCTGCCTGACAACCTCCTGCAGCACCGGAGATAAACGAATTATTCGCAACAACAAACCCAAATGCGCCGGAAGTGAATAAATAACGAACCATTTGTTCGTGAGTCGGATTCAGCTGATTCTTCACGGCAAATAACGTCCCGGGAACACAGCCGGCGCTACCGGCTGTTGGCGTTGCGCAAATAGTACCCATTGCCGCATTCACTTCATTCGTGCCCATCGCTTTACTCACCGCGTCCATCATTAAGTTGCCGGACAGCGGCTTCTTTTCCTTCATATAGTTTTGGATAAGGACGGCATCCCCGCCAGTTAAACCGGTGACCGACTGCACACCTTTCAGACTGTCTTCCACAGCCTGCTCCATGACATCGAGATTCTTCTCCATGTCAGCGAAGACCTCTTCACGCGATTTTTCTTTAACATCCATCTCCTGACGAATCATAACTTCTGATATCAATATATCTTCTTTTTCAGCCATTTCGACTAATTCCGCAACCGTACGAAACATGTAAAAACTCCTCTCCTGATGCATTATAACATCCCTGTTTATCAAAGCGCTGTCATTTAAAACAGCGTCAGGAAACTATTTTGGAAATCTGGATGATGTGATCGGCATTCTCTAATTCTTTTAAAATAGAGTCCTCCACATTCTGATCAACTTCAATAATCATCAGTGCTTCCTTGCCCACATCCTTCCGATTCACTTCCATGTGGCCGATATTAATTTCATATTTTGCAAGAATTTTTGTCACCGAAGCAATGGCGCCGAAACGATCATTATGCATGATAAGGATCGCCGGATGATTCCCCGATAGCCGGAGTTCAAAGCCATTCAACTCAGTAATTTCAATTTTCCCGCCGCCAATGGAAATACCAACCAATTCGAGCTGATCCTCGGCATCACCGATAATCAACCGTACTGTATTTGGATGATTGGTACCTGAACTGTCTTCAATAAACTCGATATCAATATGTTTTTCCTCAGCAGTTTCAAGAGCCTTACTCATCCTTGGATCATCCGTTTCATATCCAAGAAGTCCACCCATCAAAGCAAAGTCTGTTCCATGACCTTTATATGTTTTCGCAAAAGATTCATATAAATGGATCCGTGCCCATTTCGGTTCTTTTCCAAATAAATTCCGTGCAGCCTTTCCGATACGTGCTGCACCAGCTGTATGTGAACTTGATGGTCCAATCATAACCGGACCGATTATATCAAACACCGAATTATACTTCACGTCCCAACACCACCACTTATCAATTTTATTTACACGCTATGCTTTATTATAACAAATCCTTTAGCGGGAATCATACTATTGACAAATATCTTCGCTTTACCATCACTAGTTCGTTCATTTATCATGGTACTGTTTCCTTATGAATGCTAATTTGAAGGAGGAAGTTATAATGGCTCGACAACTGACTGACCAAATCGTTAAAGTAAGAGAAAAATTGCGAATGGAAACGATTAGTACTGTTCTTGATGAGTTTGATGGAAATATGCTCCATCTCGATATCGATAAACGCAAGCGTAAATACACTAAAATGTTGAACAGTGCTTTCCAATTTTATCGGGGAAGTGCATTTTTATTCTATTATGACGTAACAAATATGCCCTTGGCGTATCATACTCCGGCAGATAAGCCTACATGGCTGCAGGGTGATCTTCACTTCGAAAATTTCGGTGCATTTAAAAACAGGGAAGGACACATTGTATATGACACAAACGATTTTGACGAAGGTTACTTTGGTTCATACATTTATGATGTGCTCCGAATGGCCGTCAGCATAGCACTATACAGTGAAGAACTGAAATTTGACGAAAAAGCGCAATATGAATTGATCAAAACGTATTTGGAGATGTACTATTCACAACTTAAGGAATTTGCCACAAATGGCGAACAGCCGGATACCTTGAATTTTGACGAAACAAATACGAAAGGACCTGTTTTAAAGGTCGTCCAGGAATTGCCAGGAAGGGAGTCCAATGAAGTATTAAATGCGATTACGACGATTAATGGCAGTGACCGAAAATTCCGGGACATGGACGGACTCGTGCATTTATCAGGTGACGAACGAGCCGAATTGGAAGCTAACTGGCATGAATATATAAATTCGATAGAACCGGAAAACAAACAGCCCGACGAATTTTATCAAATTAAAGATGTGGTAAAAAAAATCGGGGCAGGAACCGGATCAATCGGTCTGGTTCGTTACTATATTCTGGTTGAAGGTGACACGAAAGGTGATCTTGGCGACATTGTGCTTGAAGCTAAAGAAGCACGCATGCCGGCTGCAAAGCATTTCTTCCCATATGATGAGCTGTTTTCGGATAATCCGTTTCATCAGGGAAAACGCGTTATCACCGCTCAAAAAGCAATGCAATATTTGCAGGACCCGTACCTTGGCTACTTTACGATAGGCGACCATCATTTTTATGTGCGCGAAAACTCACCGTATGATGAAGGTGTTGACCCACATGATCTGACCACGATGGAAAATATGAAAGAAACAGTGGCAATGATGGGAAGAGTTACCGCCAAAGCACATGCCCGTGCGGATGAACTAATTCTGACCCACCAAAGTGAAGAAGAGATTATCAAAGCGATCGGCAATGAATATGATGGCTTTATTTCGCAAATGATTGCAGCTACTGTCTATTATAAAAAACAGGTCAACGAAGATTTTAACTTATTCATTCAATGGTGCCGGAAAAACTATGATATGTAATATAGAGAGGATGAGACAAATCAAAAAGTGCAATTCAAAAAACGAACAATTATAGAGACTAGCGGAGGAAATATACGTAGACTCCTGCGGGGGACAGGCCTAGATGAGACCCCGCAGTGCGCAAGCACGAGGAGGGCTCAACAGCTGCCCGCGGAAAGCGAAGTATATTTCCGGAGCGGTTGAGTCCACCATTTAATTCGTTTTTTCTTTTGATAAATCACTTTTTGTCCCAGCCCCATCTTATTAATGACAATTCAAATACAATTTCAATTGGATTGACTTTCGAACGCCAGATATCTATAATAATCAATTGTGGATTATGTACGTATAATCGGGCGGGAGAGGGACAGCTAAATATGAGGAGATAACATGCCTTATAACAACAATAACGGTAAGATACAAACTGCCGGAAATTGGCGTACGGAAATTATCGCCGGGTTGGTTGGATATCTTACAACGGTTTATATTGTTGCTGTAAATGGATCTATTCTCAGTGAAACAGGAATATCACTTGAAAGTGGAATGATTGCAACGATACTGGCAAGTTTTGCAGGGTCAGTACTGATGGGGATTTTCGCCAGACTGCCGTTAATTTTAATTCCCGGAATGGGAATCAATGCATTATTTGCTTATTCCATTGTGGAAGGTACCGGGCTATCATTTCAGGAAGCATTGGCTGTCATTTTGGTTGCCTCGCTTTTGTTTTTGATAACAGCATTCACAAAGCTGGGAACCGTATTAAAACAGGCAATACCGGAATCATTAAAACATGCGATTACAGTCGGACTCGGCTTTTTCCTGATTTTGATTGGACTCGAAAAAAGCGGTCTGATCGTCAGGGGAGAACAAACGATTGTTGCAATTGGCGACTTCACATCGCCTGTATTTATTGTCAGTTTGCTCACATTATTTCTCGCGATATTCCTATTCATGAAAAATATACCGGCAAACTTTCTGGTTACCATGATTGCAGGAACTATTCTCGCCTATTTGTCTGGCATACTGGATACAGCAAGAAGTTCCATCAGCATTAATGCGGAAGAAATGCTGTTCATTCCTTTGTTTACAGCAGTAAGTGAACTGGAATTTTGGCTGGCTGTTTTCCCACTGACCGTTATTCTTGTATTTGAGAATATGGGTCTATTGCACGGACAGCTTCACATGCTTAATCGTGACAACAGCTATAACAAGGCGTACAAGGCAACAGCATTTTCATCATTGATGTGTGCATTTTTTGGAACATCACCAACTGTTTCAGCGGCAGAAAATGCAGCTGTATTGACGTCCAATGGCAAAACCGGAAAAGCTGCTGTTACAGCGGGACTGTTGTTTTTGGGAACACTGTTTATCATTCCATGGATTTCCATGATACCAGACACTGCAATCAGTCCCATACTAATTATTGTTGGTGTCTTAATGGCTCAGAATATCCGACATGTACCATTGGATGATATGTCGGAAGCAATGCCTGCATTTCTGATTGTAGCCATGATACCATTCACTTATAGTATTGCTGATGGGATGGCATTCGGATTTATCGCATATCCGATAGTTAAATTGGCTTTAAGCAAACAAAAGGAACTGTCACCAGTATTACTTATTATATCTGCTTTGTTCCTATTGCATTTTGTGATGAAAATAATAGGAGTTTAGGTAAAGTCTAAATGCAATATTTTAGAAAACTATGCAGTTACAAAAGGATTTTATGCTTTAAAAAATCCCGTACCACCTTGTTGAGTGATACGGGATTTTTTGCCGCTGCGCACAGATCATAATTTTCAAAACGGTATACTTAAGTCAATTACTCCACAGAGAAAATAAATGAATAAATTGGCTGGTTTCCTTTGTGCAGTTCAACCTCAATATCTTCATACTTTTCTTCCACATATTTCACAATAGCATCTACTTCATCATCACTTGCTTCTTCTCCCTGCAAAATCGTCAGGATTTCATCGTCTTCCAAAATCATTTCATTAAGTAATGACTTTACTGTTTCCAACTTATCTTGGTTGGATGAGGTTATTTTCCCGTCAGCAATGCCCATGAAATGGCCTTTCTCAATCGTTATGCCATCAATCTGTGTATCACGGACGGCATATGTAACTTGTCCGGTTTTAACTTGCGCACCTGCGTCATCCATCGCTGTCTTATTTTCCTTTATATCGGCCTCAGGATGGAATGCCAGCATTGCACTGATCCCTTGTGGAATTGTTTTGGTTGTAATTACTTCAGCATTTACTTCTGCCAATTCTGCTGCCTGCTCAGCCGCCATAACAATATTTTTATTGTTTGGCAGAATAATCACGTTTTTGGCATTAGCTTTTTCAATAGCAGTCGCGATATCTTGTGTACTGGGATTCATCGTCTGTCCGCCTTCAATAACAACTGATGCACCAAGACTTTCAAATAACGTTTTAAGACCGGAGCCCATCGCAACTGTTACAATTCCGTATTCAGCCTGTTCTGTTGACACAGCCTTCTTATCTTTCCCAACAATTGCTGTATGCTGTTCACGCATGTTTTCGATTTTCATATTAATCAGACTTCCATAACGCTGACCTAATGTCATCACTTGACCGGGATACTCAGCATGCACATGAATTTTAGCAATTTCATCGTCTGCAACAACAAGCAAAGAATCACCGTGTTTGCTCAGTTCATTGCGAAATGCTTCTTCGTCAAATGGATTTTTACTTAGTTTCTCATTCTCAAACTTGACCATAAATTCGGTACAATATCCAAATTCAATTTCCGAAGTATCCATGAAATCCTGGGCAATTTTATGGTGTTCCGCATTTACCATTTCTTCCATTTCAGCATCATCGGTTTGCCGTTCCGGTAATTTTTCGCCTTTCAGTGACGCCAGAAAACCTTCATAAATGGTCACAAGACCTTGTCCACCCGAATCAACGACCCCAACTTCCTTTAATACCGGCAGTAAATCCGGTGTCCGCTGCAACGAGAGTTTCGCTTCCTTGACTACTTTTTCCATTAAAGCGATTACATCTTCTTCTCTTTTCGATTCCTCAACAGCGGCGGCAGCTGCGTCTTTAGCAACTGTCAAAATGGTACCTTCAACAGGCTTCATTACAGCTTTATAAGCAGTTGATACACCACTTTCAAAGGCTTTCGCCAAATCCTCCGTTGTTAACGTTTGTTTGGAATCCATACCTCTGGCAAACCCGCGGAATAATTGCGACAAAATCACGCCGGAATTCCCGCGTGCCCCCATTAAAAGTCCCTTTGCAAAAGCATTGGATACTTTTGATATATCATCACTGTCAACATTTTTTACTTCATTTGCTCCAGATGTCATCGATAAATTCATATTTGTTCCGGTATCACCATCCGGCACCGGAAAAACATTTAATGCATCGATTTTCTGAGCGTTATTCGTTAAATGGTGTGCTCCCGAGAGTACCATTTTTGCAAAAGTTTCGCCATTCAACGCTTTTAACGTCACAACACTTCCTCCTCCATAACTGCAATAGGCAGCATTTATTCTGCTGCCACCCGAACACCCTGAATATAAATATTAACTGAGTCAATCGACAGCCCCAGTGATTTATGCAGGGTATATTTTACTTGTGATTGAACATTGTGTGCCACTTCAGAAATTTTAGTTCCATAACTTACAATTATATACATGTCAATATGAAGATGATTTTCTTCCTGTCGTACTATGATTCCCCGTGAAAAATTTTCTTTCCTGAGGATCTCTGCCAGCCCATCCCGAATTTGGCTTTTTGATGCCATACCAACAATTCCGTAACATTCAATGGCAGCTCCACCAGCTATAGTGGCTATCACTTCATTTGTGATAGTTACCTGACCGTCATTTGTATTAAGTTCAATGGACATTATAATCCTCCTTTAATACCCTATCATTATAAGGGTATTTTACTACAAGCAACACTAATTTAAAAGTATTGTAAATCTCATCCTAACTGACCCATTATAACAATGGATGATTTCAATCATTCTGTCAAGTGATTTTTCTTTGCATTCTATTTTCCGGTAAATATTGCAATATGCCAACACTTATGGTAAATTGGATAAGTATGATGACACATGTGAAGAGTAGGAGGGATTACCATGGCTAGAAAATGTGTTGTAACTGGACGTAAAACTCGCACTGGAAACAAACGTTCTCACGCTATGAATTCCAACAAGCGTAATTGGAAAGCTAATGTGCAGAAAGTTCGTATTATGGTAGACGGCAAGCCGAAACGTGTTTACGTATCTGCTCGCGCCTTGAAATCAGGTAAAGTAGAGCGCGTATAATATATCTGACGTACAACTTTATCATTAGTCTGTGTAAGCAAAAGCATCCGGTTCTCCCGGATGCTTTTTTACAATCTATATGATCTGACGTAGACTGTGTACTGTAACGTTATGGATTGATTGGATGCCTGCAGCTAACCAAAAAATGAGCTTTTGCCAATTGATATGACAAAAGCCGGATTTACTTATTTATCCTTTTTAAAAGTACCGATAACAACCCGGACAAATCCGCCGATAAATCGTGGGAGTTTAATAGTATAAAATTTCATGAGTTCTCCGCCTCCTCCATTCAAACAAAGCTCACCTTGGAATCGCATTAAATTCAGCATCACGACTCTTTATTACTAATAGTATGCCTGCCTCGAATGAAAAAGTACCACTTTTTGAAAGAAGCTTGTTCGATATACACAGGGTTGACCCCCATGACACAGTTTCATCGGCCAATGGATAATAAAATCCGCTGAGTGTCAAACCCTTTATTTCCGGTGTGAACGGCAGAAAAGAAATATTAGGAAATGCACTGTGATGGAAAATGGAATGTTTTCCCGGTTCAGCCAATTCCAGCAGATTCTGTCTATCGGCAATAATGCCGCGAATATTGCGTTTGAGCAGTTGATACAAAAGCTGCATATTGACCATCGCATGATCCAGACGGCCCCCGGTTACTCCAAACAAATAAATACAGTCCGGATTCAGATCATATGCTTGCCATAACGCAATTTCCAAATCCGTCTGATCTTTTTCAACCGGATATTCCAAAAATGCGTCGGAATTTCGTTCAATTCGCTCTCTTTCCATTTCGGTTATGGAGTCAAAATCTCCTGCCGCAAATACAGGGCGGAGATTATTCTCTATAATGGTCAATGCTCCACGGTCAGCACCAATCCATACATCTACACTGTCCTGAAAGTCCTGGAGGCTGGGAATATGTTCTAATGGACCATTTCCAACGATTCCGACTGATACCATTAATATTTCCCTTTGGCTGCAGTCAATATTTCATCCATAGCCCGTTTTCGGTCCGATTTTTTAAAAACGGCACTGCCAGCTACCAAAACATCCGCTCCGGCATCTGTGCACAAATTTGCGGTTTCGGTATTGACACCGCCATCAACCTCAATTTCATACGATAAATCCAGTTCGTTGCGCCATTCGGCTATTTTCTTTATTTTTTCTACCGCCTGATGGATAAATGATTGGCCGCCAAATCCCGGATTCACCGTCATAATTAATACCAAATCCACCTCATGCAATACTTCTTTTATCATCTCCGCCGGAGTTGCCGGATTTAGAACAACGCCCGGCTTCGCTCCGCTTTTTTTAATCAGCTGCAGGGTACGGTGTAAGTGAACACAAGCCTCCTGGTGCACGGTGATGATGGATGCTCCTGCTTCAGCAAATTGTGGTATGAATTCATCTGGATTATCAATCATTAAGTGCACATCCAAAGGCAATTTTGTTTTCGGTTTAATTGCTTCAACAATTAATGGACCAATTGTGATATTGGGAACAAAATGTCCATCCATTACATCTACATGGATATAATCGGCTCCTCCCTGTTCCACATCCTGAATTTCCTTGCCCAAATCAGCAAAATTTGCTGATAGGATGGAAGGTGCTATTTTTGTCATATCAATACCTCGGCTTTCGTTCTTTTATTTCGTTCAAAAAACTTATATAATGCTCATATCTGAATGAAGATAATTCCCCGCGCTCAACCGCCAGTTTCACTTCACATTTTGGTTCCTTATGATGTAGACAGCCGCGGAATTTACATTCGTGTTTTCTGCTCCGTAATTCCGGAAAGCATTCATCAAGATCAGCGGCAGCAATCCCATCAAAATTAAGCGAACTGAAACCGGGTGTATCTGCGACCAGACCATTTCCCGCTTCAACAAGTTCAACATGTCTGGTTGTATGTTTCCCCCTGCCCAAACTCATGGAAATATCATCAGTCTTCAATGCCAGTTCAGGATTGATGGCATTCAGAAATGAGGACTTTCCTACACCAGACTGACCGGCTATGACTGAAACATTACCGGAAAAATATTGATGCATATGCGTCAAATCCTCCGATTCTTTTGCGGTCAGTAATTCCACTGTATAGCCTGTTTTTTTGTACGTCTCCAAATGATTGATTATATCTGCCCGTTGAGCATCCGGGATTAAATCTTCTTTGGTCACAAAGATAATTGGCTTAATTTCCTTTGATTCAATCAATACCAGAAACCGGTCCAGCAACAGCGGGTTAAAATCAGGCATGATGGCAGAACTGACAATAATCGCTTGATCAATATTCGCGACCGGTGGGCGTATGAGACTGTTTTGTCTTGGTTTAACTTCCAAAATATATGCTTCATCCTGGTCAAATTCGACAAAATCACCAACAAGCGGAGTGATTTTTTTCTTCCGGAACACACCCCTGCTTTTGCATTCAATTATTTCATCGCCGGACTTCACATAGTAAAATCCGCTTATTGCCTTAATTATTCTGCCAGATGCCATTCATTCACCTTCCTCATATGGAACTGATTCGTTAATAATAATATCGTCACCGCGTATAACTTTATATTCCGCTGCACTGTCCGGTGCAATAGTTAATGTAATGGAATACTTTTTATCCTTTGTAATGGTATCTTCCTTGAACACTTCCGAAATTGAATGACTTTTATCACCAATATATATTTTAACATTTTGCTCTACAGGCTTTTTCGGGTTCTCCGGCTCCTGTTCTGGCTCGTATGGAACCTTGAATTCGACTGTATGGTTTCTGGGCGGCAAGTCCTCCGGGCCAAGCGAGATGTACACATCGACTGTATCACCTTCATCAAGTTCGGTATATGGTTCAGGATCCTGCTTAATAACTTCGCCTTCCGGAGTATCCTCGGAATGCTGCTCGATAATATTCGCCTTAAGCCCCTGTTCATTCAATGTTTCAATTGCTTCTTTTTTCGTCATTCCTTCCAGGTTGTAAACTGAAATCAGATCTGGTCCGATGCTTGATTCAAATATTACTGTTGTTTCACCGGGAACAACCTTAGAGCCTGGTGAAGGCTGAATTTGCGTAACTATTTGCCCGACCGGTTCATTGGAATACGCATCATACGATATTACTTCCTTATATTTATCTTCAAGCAGTTGTTTAATTTGACTGAAATCTTTACCAACATAATCTTCAAACGTAACTTTTTCCTTACCTTGACTGACGATAACAGATACAGTAGACTCCTCTTTCACCGTACTGTCAGCCCCTGGATTGGTACCAATTACATTCCCGTCTTCAATTTCATTGGAATATCTCTCTTTCCGTTCAGTTTGTAAATTCAATTCGTGGAGCTCAGCAACAGCCTCTTCATACTCCATCTCCGCCACATTCGGGATAACAACATCCTGAGGCTGCAGATAATTTGCGTAGACATAATAAGAACCGGCGCCCAAAAGTAATAAAAAGATTAAAATACTTATCGTAATTATCCATTTCTTTTTCCGTTTGGGCCTTCCTTTGTTCTTTTTCTTTCCCTTTGTCTTTTTCTTATCATTGCCATCAAAGGATGCCGTATTTGTATTGTCTTCTGGTTTATTAGCGATTGTTTCATCGCTTTCGTCCGAATTGACGGCTGTATCCGTAATAATCGGAATCGCCTTTGTTTCTTCTCCTTCTTCATCTGGCGGGCTGAATTTCTCCTCATTCATCCTGTCCGAATCAAGTGCAGTGTCCAGGCTGTCCTCCATATCATATACAGTTTCAAAACGGTGAAATGGATCTTTGGCGGTTGCCTTTAAAACAATATTTTCAACACTCTGCGGGAGATCCGGATTAAAACGTTTTACGGATGGTGTATCGCTTTGCAAATGCTTTAAGGCAATGGATACGGGTGTTTCACCAAAAAACGGAAGCCTTCCTGTCAGCAGCTCAAACAACACGATGCCAAGCGAATAAACATCTGACTTTTTCGTTGCCATCCCTCCGCGTGCCTGTTCCGGGGATAAATAATGAACGGATCCCATTACGGAGTTGGTTTGTGTCAAAGCAGTAGCACTCATGGCCATTGCGATTCCAAAATCGGTTACTTTCACCTGGCCATAAGTATCAATCAAAATATTTTGCGGCTTGATATCCCGATGAACGATTCCATTGGCATGTGCATGTGCAATCGCAGAGGTAATCTGTTTCATAATATCCAACGATTCCTCTATATTAATCGGACCGTAACGCTGTATGTATTCTTTCAAGGTCATGCCGTCAACATACTCCATGACCATATAAAGTATGTCAGCTTCCTCACCCACATCATAAATATTTACAATATTCGGGTGTGATAAGCTTGTTGCCGCCTTTGCCTCTCTGTCAAACCGTGCAATAAATTCTTCATCATGTGCATATTCCAGACGCAAAACCTTTATTGCCACTTCCCGATCAAGGATAATATCATTACCTAGATATACGTTGGCCATCCCGCCGCCGCCAATTGTTTCTATAATCTTGTAACGTTCATTTAACAGGTGACCATTCAACACTAGGAATCACCCTCTTTCCCGGGCAAATCATGATATAGCAATACAAGTGAAATATTATCCTCTCCACCCCGCTCATTTGCCAAATCAATCATTCTGTTCCCGGTTTCCTGTACATCATCAACCTGAAGAAACTCCTGGAGTTCATCATCGTTCACCTTGTCCGTCAAACCATCAGAACATAAGAGAAGTTTATTACCTTGTTCCAAACAAACTGTCCGGATATCCGGTTCGAGATGATTTTCTGTTCCCAATGCTTTCAATACAACATTTTTTCTCGGATGGTACTGCGCATCATCCTTGGAAATTTCACCGGACTGCACCAATGCATTTACAAATGAGTGATCCTCTGTTACCTGCTTAAACCCGCCGTCATTCAGAAGATAGCACCTGCTGTCACCGATATGTGCGATTGTAGTAAAATCTTTAATACAAGCCACACCTACGATTGTCGTTCCCATTCCATAACATTCTTCATGGTTTAACGCATGTTCATAAACAGAATTGTTAATGCTCGTTATCGATTCTGACAGCCATTTTTCCACTTCATCCGGTGAGGCAAGTTCGTTGGAATCCTCCCATTTTTCCTTCATAAGCCGTGTTGCCATTTGACTAGCTACATCCCCGGCCTGATGTCCGCCCATCCCATCAGCTATGACAGCAAGTAATTGTCCGGATGAATTATAAAAAATGCCGCCGGAATCTTCATTGTGCTTTCTTACCTGGCCAGTATGCGTCAAAAATTGCCCTTGCATAAGATCACCCCTTTTTTAGCAGATAAGAAAGTTTACATACTTTCTTACTGCATAAGTGCAACTAAGGCATTCGCCTAAAGGCGTGGCAAATCCCAAGTTTTCTAAAGAAAAATCGAATACCGATTATTCATTGTTTTTGAACCGGGTAACAAAAAATCCGTCCGAATTAATGGTATGGGGGAAAATTTGCAACCCTGTTTCCGTACACCCTTCTGTATCACGCAAAACAATCGGTATATCTTCATAAAATCCCGGATCAATCTGATAATTGTCATGGCTCTGCAGAAATGCATTTACAACATCATCATTTTCACGCTTGTCAACTGTACATGTACTATATACCAACAGACCACCTTTTTTCAAAAGAGGGGCCACCTTGTCCAATATAGCTGACTGAATCTGTGCTAACTGTTCAATATCTTTCTCCGTTTTATTGTATTTAATATCGGGCTTTCCGCGAATCACACCCAATCCGGAGCAAGGCGCATCAATCAGAATGCGGTCGAAACTTTCCTGAGCATGCAACTTATCCAAATTTCTGGCATCTCCTTGGTTTGCTTCAATTATGGACAAATGCAGCATAGTTGCCTTTTCTTTGATCAGGTTTACTTTTTTTGCGTGCAAATCGTATGCATTAATAAATCCCTGATTATCCATTTTCTCGGCAATATGTGTAGCTTTGCCGCCTGGAGCACTGCAAGCATCCAACACTTCCATTCCTGGCTCTGCTTTAAGCATTTCAACAGCAAGCATGGAACTTTGATCTTGTATGGTCACATAACCGCCTTTAAACAATTCCGTTTGCAGAATATTACCTTTATTAATAATGATACCCTGATCCGACACCTGAGACGGTCTCAGTTCAAACCCAAGACCGGACAATTCATCCATTGCTGCTTCCCGGGTGGTTTTTAATGGTTGTATTCGTACGGATAGTGGTTTCCGCTCCAGGTTGGCAACACACATTGATGTTGTATTTTCATATCCGTACATCTTAATCCAACGGTTGACAAGCCATTCCGGATGGCTTGTTTTAATGGACAGCCGCTTCGATCGGCTTTCAAGTTCAGCCATGTCCGGTACACCTTTTCGCTGGATACTGCGGAGAACCCCATTTACAAAGGAAGCTATTCCTTTATGACCCCGCTCTTTGCCAATCTCTACTGCTTCGTTAATGACTGCATGATCTGGTACCCGATCTAAGAATTCAAGCTGGTAAACAGACATTCTGAGCAGCATTTGCACCCAAGGTTGTATTTTCTTCTTATTATCAACAAAAGCATTCAGGTAATAATCCAATGTCAATTTTCGCTGAACTGTGCCATAAACGATTTCGGTTAACAGTGCACCATCTCTCTGTGACAAATTTCTTGACTTGATTTCATGATCAATTAATAAATGACTGTACCCGCTGTCCCGGTCAATCCTTAGTAGCAGGTCTATTATAGCTTCCCTTAATTTATATTTCTTCATTACCTTATTCACCCATTTTTGTGCCTTTCTTAATTCGATCCGGTGATCCCTGTAAGTATTGTTTGACAGACATTCTCTTTTTTCCCGCCGGTTGAATTTCAATGATGCGTATGCCCTTCTGATTCCCGCATTGTACAACGAATTCAGCATCTGTCATCTCAACAATTTCGCCTGGTTCGCTATAATAGTTTTTATCAACGGGGGCCCCCCACCAGATTTTCATCACAGCGTCATTATAGGTTGTGAAAGCAACCGGCCAGGGATGCAGTCCACGAATTTGATTATATACTTCCTGATTGTCTTTACTCCAATCGATTCGTTCCTGATTTCGCTTAATATTGGAAGCAAATGTTGCTTGTGATTCATCCTGTTCAACAGCTTTGATTTCATTGGATGCCAGCTTTGGAAGTATCTCCAATAGCAGTTCAGCTCCAGTTTCAGACAGTTTATCATGCAATGAACCAGCATGGTCTGTTGGTGCGATTGAGACCTTTTTCTGTGCCAGCACATCACCTGCATCCAGTTTTTCCGCCATATACATGATGGAAATGCCTGTTACGGTTTTTCCTTGCAGAATGGCAGCATGAATCGGCGCGCCACCACGCAGTTCCGGCAATAATGACGCATGAACATTGATACATCCATATTTTGGCACTTCCAACAATTCCTTTGGCAGTATTTGACCATATGCTGCTGTTATAATCAGATCGGGTTCGAAGGAAAGAATCTTCATATATTCATCCCGCAGTTTTTCCGGTTGATAGACCGGTATGTTTAAACGCTCAGCAGCTTCTTTTACCGGTGGGGGTGTAATAGTTTTTTTTCGTCCTTTGGGGCGATCGGGTTGGGTGACGACAAGTACAATCTCATATGAAGTATCTGCAAGCGACTCCAGGATTGGTACTGAAAAATCCGGCGTTCCCATAAACACAATTTTCTTCAACGGAATTCTCTCCTTCTACATCAATTGGTATGGCTGCATATCCACATGTATCTGTAAATCATTTTTCCGCATGTCTTCATCAAACTGACGGATGATTTTTTTAATTGTTCCTCGCAAGTTTGGTTCACTCTTGTATTTTATCATGCATTGATAGCGATATCTATCTTTCATCCTGGCAATTGGTGACGGGGTTGGCCCGAGTATGACCGTTCCATCTTCAACCTGTTGCTGGAGCAGCTGTGCAATCCGTTGTGCTGTCTGAACAACTGTCACATGATTCTGGTGTGAAACCGTGATTAATGTTAAAAACACGTACGGTGGATATTGGAACGTTTTACGCGTATGCATCTCGTTCCGATAAAACCGAACAAAATCATAATGGCTTGCCAGTTGTATACTGTAATGTTCCGGTGTGTACGTTTGGATAATGACCTCACCCGGAAGATCATGTCTTCCCGCCCTCCCGCTAACCTGTGTCAACAGCTGGAACGTTTTTTCGGAAGAACGAAAATCAGGCAAATGCAGCATGGAATCAGCGGTCAGAACACCTGCCAATGTGACATTAGCAAAATCCAGCCCTTTGGCGATCATTTGCGTTCCGAGCAAAATATCCGCTTCTTTATTGGCGAACTGGTTCAGAAGTTTTTCATGAGCACCTTTTTTTCGGGTTGTATCCACATCCATACGGATCACCCTTGCTTCCGGAATCAACTGCACCAAAGATTCCTCAATACGTTGCGTGCCTGTTCCGAAAAATCGGATCAGATCACTGTTACATGATGGACAGAAAACCGGCATTGGCTCTTCATAGGAACAGTAATGACATTTTAACCGGTTACTGTTTTTATGATAGGTCAGCGCGATATCACAATGCGGACATTCTTTCACATGGCCACAGTCTCGACACATTACAAACGTTGAATACCCTCTCCGGTTTAAAAGAAGAACAATTTGCTCCCCTTTGGCTATACGCTGTTCCATCTTCTCTTTTAATGTTCTGGAAAACATCGATCGATTACCTTCATGCAGTTCATTTCGCATATCCACTATTTCCACATCAGGCATGTCTTTTTCATTGGTTCGTTTACTCAATGTAGCAAGCTTGTATACCCCTTTATGTGCACGTGCATACGATTCGAGCGTTGGTGTCGCACTGCCTAGCACCACCGGACATTTATGTATCTCACCGCGACGAATTGCCACATCCCGTGCATGATAGCGTGGGGTATCTTCCTGTTTATAACTGTTCTCATGTTCTTCATCAATAATAATTATGCCGATATTCTCAAATGGAGCAAATATAGCTGATCTTGCTCCAACTACAACCTGAACTTCTTTACGATGGATACGCCGCCATTCATCATATTTTTCACCACTCGACAAAGCACTGTGCATGACGGCCACATTCGAACCGAATCTTCCTTTAAACCGTTTCACCATCTGTGGGGTCAGTGATATTTCAGGTACCAGCACAATAGCTTCTTTTCCTTGCTTGATTACATCCTGGATTGCCTGCAGATAGATTTCCGTCTTGCCGCTTCCGGTCACACCATGAATTAGAAAGACATCGTGCTGATTGTGCCTGATTGAGTCCCAGATTGGGGTAATTGCCTGACGTTGTTCCTGTGTCAGTTCGAGTTCCTCTGTTTTTTCAAAAGTACTGTCGTCATATGGATTCCGATAAATTTCTTGCTTTGAAGCAGCCAACAGTTGTTTATCCAGTAACGCTTTTATCACAGTTCTGGTTGTCTTCAATTTCCTGATCAACACATTCTGTTCCACATCGTGTGGGTTTTCGATAAAATACTGAAGTAATTGCTGCTGTTTTTTGGCATTACCCGGCAGCTCCTGACATGCTTCCTCAAGCAGATGCGAGGCACGGTTCGGCTTTATCATGGTTATCTGCTTTTTTGTGACCCTTGACTTGACCAGATAATTGACTATGATATCGCCGTCTTGAATTGCCTTTTGAACCTGATAATAGCTTAAATTTGTATCTTCCAGCTCTTCATATGGAACAAAATCACGTCCGGCAAAAAAGGATTCCAATTCCAGGGAAAGTGATTCATCGGTAAGCCGTTCCAATTCCTTTTTATACCGCGCTTTCAATACCTGAGGCAACATGACCTGAAAAGCGGTAATATACAGACTGAGTGTCTCCTCTGCCAGCCACATTCCCAAGTCCAGCAGTTCCCTCGTAAGAACAGGTGTCAGATCAAGCACCTCGTCAATTTCTTTTAATGAATCAAAAGCAGACTCGCTTGTTTCACCTACTACAAACCCCATTATTTTTCTGGGGCCAAACGGCACAATCACACGCATTCCAGGCTCCAGAATGCCTGCATATTTTTCCGGAATCAAATAATCAAAGGTCTGGTTAATCGAACTCGCCGGAACATCAACAATTACCTTCGCAATATTCAAGATGATTCACCCTTCAAATCCCGGGCAATGTAGTTCAAAATGTTACCAGCTATATCCTGTTTGGAAGCCAGTGCCAGATCCTCTGTATGGTTATGTTTATTAATATATGTCACAATGTTCGTGTCACCGCTGAAGCCTGCACCCTCAGCAGCTACATTGTTGACGACGATGGCATCCAGATTTTTCTTCCGCAGCTTTTCCCGTCCATATTCCAATGGTCTGGAAGTTTCAGCAGCAAATCCAACAAGAAACTGATTTTCTTTTTTATCGCCAAGTGTCTGTAAAATATCTTTCGTCCGTTCCATTTCAATTTTCCATTCACCTGACTGTTTTTTCTTTTTCTCGGTAAACGTTTCCTTTGGTCTGTAATCAGCAACTGCGGCAGCTTTAATCACAATATCGCTGTCATTATAATGTTGCAGTATTGCATCGTACATTTCCGCTGCAGACGTAACATTGATTCGCTGAATAGTTTGATTGGAAGTTTCCAGATTACTAGGACCGGCCACCAACGTGACGTCCGCCCCCATATTGGCAGCAGCTTCCGCAAGCGAAAAACCCATTTTTCCTGAAGAACGGTTAGTAAAAAAACGAACAGGATCAATTTTCTCCTGTGTCGGCCCTGCTGAAACCAAGACTTTTTTTCCGGTGAGCACCCGATTACCCGACTGATGATTCGCAACAGCAGCGATAATACTCTCCGGTTCCTCCAGACGTCCCTTGCCTACATAACCGCACGCAAGATACCCGGCGCCAGGTTCAATAAAATGATATCCCCACGACTCGAGCTTCTTCATATTTTCAATCACCGCATTATGGGCGTACATATGAACATTCATTGCCGGGGCGATATAAACACTTGCCTGGGTTGCAAGCATGATGGTCGACAGCATATCATCAGCAACTCCGTTCGCTATTTTGCCGATAATATTGGCAGTAGCCGGTGCGAGTAATACGATATCCGCCCAATCAGCAACATCTATATGCGCAATTTTTTCCGGATCTTTCTCATCAAACGTGTCAATGTAAACCGGATTGCGGGAAAGTGCCTGAAATGTCAATGGTGAAACAAATTCAGTTGCATTCTTTGTCATGACAACCTTTACGTTCGCACCCTGCTGCGTCAGTTTGCTTGTTAATGCACATGCCTTATATGCTGCGATGCCCCCGGAAACACCCAATATTACATTTTTGTTCAAAACCATGTTCCTTACCTCCTGGCTGCGCCCCTCTGTTTTGTTGATAGACGGCTATAGCATCTGTTTCGAAAAGCCACTTTTCTGTTTCTTATCTGTTAAAGAAAACCCCCCGCAAAACAATATCAGCGAGGGTCTCTTCTTACTTCGTATCTTCTTTTACTTCCAATTTCTCAGCGATAACTTCTTCCAGTGCCTTGCCGACGTACTTATGTGATTTTGGATTTTCAACCAATGTTTTCTCGGTCTCACGTATTTGGCGGGCACGCCTTGCTGATAAGGTTACCAAAGTGTACTTGGAATTGATTTTTTCCAGTAATTCGTCAATTGACGGCTCCAACATCATGATAATTCATCCTCCAATAACTTTTTATATTGTTTGGCAATCCGGTCACGCCTGCAATGTTCGCTCTGGATAATGGACTTCACTTTATCAACAGCATTTTCCACATGATCATTTACAACAACATAATCATACGCATCCATCATTTCTATTTCATTTCTGGCTTCCTTCAATCGGCCCAGAACTTTTTCATGTGTTTCCGTACCCCTGTTGACAATACGATTTTTCAGTTCTTCAAGGCTTGGCGGAAAGAGAAAGATGAACACGCCCTCAGGAAAATTCTCCTTAACCTGCAATGCACCCTGTACTTCAATTTCCAGAAAAACATCATGTCCGGCTGCCAATGTCTCCTCAACATACTTCCTGGGAGTGCCATAATAATTATTGACAAATTGAGCATATTCCAACAGCTGGTTTTCTTTAATTAATGTTTCAAATTCTTCCCTGGTCTTATAAAAATAGTCGACACCATCTTTTTCACCAGGGCGTTTTTCCCGTGTAGTCATTGATATCGAATATTTCAGTTCATTCTCCTGTTCAAACAGCTCACGCCTGACCGTTCCCTTGCCGACACCGGATGGCCCGGAAAGAATAAATAAAATTCCCTTTTCTTCTATCAAATCAGTTCCTCCTATTTATTCATCAGAAATTTCTTCATGACTTAATACACGTTGTCCGACAGTTTCAGGTTGTACCGCTGATAAAACAACATGGTCACTATCCGTAATGATGACAGCCCTTGTACGACGTCCATACGTTGCATCCACCAGTTTATTGTTATCGCGGGCCACTGTAATAATTCGTTTAATTGGTGCAGATTCAGGTGAAACAATGGAAATCACCCGGTTCGCAGAAACAACATTTCCAAACCCTATATTTATTAAACGTAAACTCAAGTTTTCTCCCCCTTATTTGTCCAGCATGGTGTCTATTTCTCTGTAGAGATAATTATATTTTAATATGACTATTATAAATTTAATGGATTGCAAAAAACAAGTAATTACTCAATATTTTGCACCTGTTCTTTTATTTTTTCAATATTGCTCTTTAATGAAACAATTTGCTTCCCTATTCTGGAATCGGTAGACTTGGAACCTATCGTATTGGCTTCCCGGTGCATTTCCTGGATAACAAAATCCAGTTTTCTCCCAATTGCACCTGGCTGATGAATGATTTCAAGAAAATGATGAACATGGCTTAACAATCTTGTCAGTTCCTCAGCTATATCACCTTTCTCCGCAAGCATTGCAATTTCCTGATCTATACGTGCCTGATCGACCACCATATTCTCCCCGATGTAACCCTGCAGACGTTCCTGAATCCGGTCATGATACTCCACCGTTACAATTTCCCGGAGTGATTGCAGTTGATATACCGTATCCTCTATTGTCTTTATTCGATTATGCAGGTCGCGGAAAAGGAAATCACCTTCTTTCTGGCTCATATCCTTCATCTTTTCGCATGCACCGTGGACACCTGTCAGAATTATATCAAAAAATACATCAGATTCCATCTCAACTTCCTGTACCGTCATCAAATCCGGTATGGCTGTTATGATGGAAGCGGGAATCTTACCCTCTAATTCATACTGCTTTTTCGCCTGATCAAAATGGTCCATATACTGTGCCAGTAAATCCCAGTCTGTCTTCAATTCCTTTTGAATCATTCCATCCCCGTCAATATTGATGTATACATCCAAATGCCCGCGCTGAAAATAGGATTGGAGCACCTTTTTGATTTGTTCTTCCATAAATAAAATGGTGCGGGGTGATTTCACCGCTATATTTAAAAATCGGTGGTTTACGCCTCGAACCTCGACGGTTACTGCCGTATCACCGCTATGTATAACTTCGCGTCCGTACCCGGTCATACTTCTTACCATACCCATCACTTCCGTAATCTTTATCATTGACCTTATCATTATAGCAACAATTAGGCATTAGAAAAACCCTTCTTTTATGGAAGAAGGGCTAATCTATATCTTACTTTTTCGTAAAGCCAAACAGGACAGTCGGCAGTGAGCTTAACACCAGGATCAGCATCCAGTCTCTTATCCCTAAAAAAGTTGTATGAAAGATCGGCTGCAACGGCTCCCAATAGATCACGCCAAGCAAAAGAATCAAGGATGAGAGCACCGCCAGCACCAAATATATATTTTGAAACGGATTCCGGGCAAAAACGGATTTTTCACTGCGGCAGTCAAACACATGAATCAGTTGTGCCATTACAAGTGTAGTGAACGCTACGGTCTGCCCGTAAACCAATGATTCCTCTGTTCCCTGATACGTCAACATAAATGCTGCAAGTGTAATGGCACCGATTAATATCCCCCGACTGACTATTTTAAAACCAAGCCCCCGCGAAAAGATGCCTTCTCTGGGATTTCGCGGTCCCCGATTCATGACATCATCCTCTGACTGATCCAACCCCAGCGCCATTGCTGGCAGTCCGTCAGTTACTAGGTTGACCCACAAAATCTGGACGGGCACCAGCGGCAATGGTAATGCCAGCAGCATTGCAAAAAGCATCACAAGTATTTCCCCAACATTTGAAGCGAGCAAATACCGGATAAACTTGCGTATATTTTCGTAAATATTTCTGCCTTCAATAATGGCATCCTTGATCGTTGTAAAATTATCGTCCATCAATATTAATGAAGATGCTTCCTTGGTCACATCGGTTCCGGTCCGTCCCATACTAATGCCAATATCACTGGCTTTTATCGCCGGTGCATCATTTACACCGTCACCTGTCATAGCAGCAACATGTCCGTTTTCCTGATAAGCCTCAACGATTTTCAGCTTGTGCTCCGGTGTCACCCGTGCGAAAACAGATACATCATCAATTACTTCCCGGAGATCTGTTACGGACATCTGATTAAGCTGATATCCGTTCAGTACCATCCCATCAGCAGGAAGTATGTTAAGATTTTCGGCTATTGCACGTGCGGTTTTTTCATGATCCCCGGTAATCATCACCGTTTTAATTCCGGCTTCACGGCACTCATTTATAGCCGTTTTCACTTCTTTTCTCGGTGGATCCATCATCCCATATAACCCGACAAATGTTAATCCATTTTCCAGCACGGCTGCTTCTTCATTACTATCAGCAGGAAGCGGCTTCATCCCGATAGCAATAGTTCGCAATGCTTTCCGAGCCATTCCGTCAATTGCATTCTCAATTGTTTGTTTATCTGTTGAGTGCATCAACTTTCGACCTTCATCACCCAAGTAAAATTCCGAACGGGGCAGCAGTACTTCCGGTGCTCCTTTTGTAATTAAAAACCGCATTTTATTCTTGTCTTCAATGATCATGCTCATCCGTTTACGGGTAGAATCAAACGGAATCTCTTTCACAACCTTATATTGATCATAAAGGACGTGTGACAGACCAAATTTTCTGGCTGCAATCAAAAGTGCCCCATCTGTCGGATCCCCGTCTATACTGTATTTCCCTTTTTTCATTTGCAGTGACGCATTATTACAAAGCATCCCATACAACAACATGGTATTTAAGTTAGGGAAATCATTGTCCACTTTTTTATCATTGAAAAAATAATCGCCCTGAATGGAATACCCGTCACCGGTTACATACAGATGCTTGTCATTTACATATAGTTCCTTCACCGTCATTTTATTTTCGGTTAGTGTCCCAGTTTTATCGGAACAAATAACCGATGCACATCCGAGTGTCTCAACTGCTGAAAGCTTTCGGACAATCGCCTTCTTCCTGATCATCCGCTGTACACCCAATGATAGAGCAACTGTTACGATTGCCGGCAGCCCTTCCGGTATCGCAGCAACTGCTAATGATACCCCCGCCAGAAACATGTTATAAATCGGATGCCCCTGATATACACCGACAACAACGACTAAGGCAGTCAAAATCAATGCGGCAACAATCAGGATTTTTCCAAGCTCTGCAAGTTTCCGTTCCAATGGCGTAATTGTTTTACTTGTGCTCGTCATCAGTGATGCAATCTGTCCCATCACTGTGTTCATGCCAGTCCCAACAACAATTCCGACACCTGAACCGCGCGTCACCAATGTACCCATAAAACCCATATTGACCTGATCCTGTGCATCCAGCCCGTCTTTTCTGATTGCTGATGCATGTTTCATCACGGGAAGCGATTCACCGGTTAACGCAGATTCTTCGGTTTCCATACTATTTGACTTGGTGATTCGTATATCAGCAGGAATCCGATCACCACTATTAATTCGAACAATATCCCCAACCACAACGTCACCGGAAGGAATTTTTATCCACTCGCCCTCACGCATGACATTGGCAACAGGGGCGGACATTTCTTTCAGTTTGGCTAGTGACTTTTCAGCTTTTTGTTCTTGAAAATAACCAAGAAATCCATTGACCAAAACAATTACCATAATCGCTATCGCATCCACAAATTCCTCAAGAACTCCTGCAATCAATGTTGCTGCAAGTAAGACAAGTACCATAAAATCCTGAAACTGTTTCAAAAAAATCAACCATCGGGAAACCTTCTTTTCCATCTGCAGTTGATTTACGCCAAATTCCTTCCTGCGCTTGTCCACCTGCTTTTCTTTAAGACCTGATCCCGTTGTAACATGTAGTTTTTGTTCAACCGTTTCTGCATCCAATTGATACCAATTCATAGCTCATTCCTCCATATCCATCCTGATACGATCGAAAGTAAATCTCTATAACGATATCTATGCAGACCTGTCCCAAATAATGCTATAATTGGTAGAAAAGCGGTGACAAACGGTTTTTGCCGTAAGACTTGTATACTCTCAAGCATTTAGCTGCCTCACCACGAAATGCTTGCGGTTGATATTTTGCTTCATACGGTTGATACTTGATCCCGTATGATTGATATTCAAGAAGAGTACAACGATAATGGAATCTTCCATATAGCATATATATGTTGCGAAAATATAAATACAGAACTTTGAGGTGATCTAATGCCGTTCGATGGGATTGTTACTCGAGCAGTAACGCATGAATTAAATCAAAAAATAATACCGGGAAAAATCACTAAAATATACCAGCCGACTTCCACGGAGTTGGTGTTCACAGTACGCAGCCAAGGACAAAATCATACCCTGCTTTTATCAATTCACCCTGTCTATGCACGCTTTCATTTGACGGATGATACATACAGAAATCCAAAAGAACCTCCGATGTTCTGTATGCTGCTACGGAAAAATTTATCTGGTGCGATCATAGAAACAATCGAACAATTTGGGATGGAACGGATTATTACGTTTCGCATCAAAACAAGAAATGAGCTTGGCGACATTACCAACAAAACAATCGTGCTGGAATTAATGGGAAAACACAGTAATTTTATGCTCATTGATGCAGACAAAGGACATATCCTTGATAGTTTAAAACATGTACCCGTATCGCAGAACAGTTACCGGACTATCCTGCCCGGCCAGCAATATATTCTGCCGCCGAGTCAAAACAAACTGAATCCGCTGGACATTGATGGCTCCACCTTCGTAAAAAAGCTGGACTTTAATGCCGGAAAAATGGATAAGCAGATTGTCCAGAACCTTACAGGTATATCACCGCTCATTGCCAATGAGATCATTCATCGGACACAACTTGGTTCGCAGCAGGCATACAACAGTGCATTTGAAAACATACAGGCACTGATTGACAATCATCACTATTCACCTGCCATTTATCAGCACAAAAAGGAAGCATTTCACGTATTGCCGATTACTTTTTTGGAAGGCCAGAAAAAAGAATTTGCCACCACGAACGAAATGCTTGATGTCTTTTATTCCGGAAAAGCGGAACGGGATCGTGTCAAACAACAGGCCAAGGGCTTATATCAATTTATTAAAAATGAAAAAGATAAGAACGAACGAAAACTGAAAAAACATGAAAAAACATTAAAAAAAGCAGCTGGCGCGGAGAAGTATCAACATCTCGGCGAACTGCTTACGGCTAACATGCATCAGGTAAAACAGGGAGACGAAAATGTCCAGGTAATCGATTATTACGATCCTGAACAAAAGGAAATGACGATAGAACTGAATCCAAATAAAACACCAAGCGAAAACGCCCAAAGTTTCTTTAAAACATACCAAAAACTAAAGACATCCAAGCGCAAGGTAAACTCAGAAATTAAAAAAGCAAACAATGAAATTGCCTATTTGGACCAGCTGCTTCAGCAAATTGACACAGCACGCGAGACAGACATTGAGGAAATCAGGGATGAACTGCGTGACGAAGGTTATCTGAAAAAACAAAAACAGGGGAAAAAGAAAAATAAACCGGCTAAACCTGTACCGGAAAAATATACATCCTCTGATGGAACACCAATGCTCGTCGGAAAAAATAACAAACAGAACGAGTATGTAACGATGAAACTTGCACATCGCGATGAATTCTGGCTCCATACTAAAGATATCCCAGGCTCACATGTCGTCATCCGCTCCAAAGAACCAAGTGAGGAAACATTAGTGGAAGCGGCACAGCTTGCAGCATATTTCAGCAAATCACAGCAATCGTCTTCGGTCCCGGTGGACTACACAAAAATTCGCCATGTCCGAAAACCAAATGGAGCAAAACCGGGATTCGTCACGTATGATAATCAGAAAACATTGTTTGTAACACCGGATAAAAATGTTGTAGCTAAACTTAGAGGATCAAAAGCTTAAAATAAATGATATTGAAAACGCAGAAAATCTGATCTGCGTTTTCATCTTTTTATAAGGTCAACCTTAATTTGTACTTTCTGACGTTACAAAAAAATCAGGACACCGACCGATTGTAATCAATGTCCTGATCCATCTTTTATGATTATACCGCTTTAGGATTTAATGTAACATCAATATTTCCCCTGGTAGCTTTGGAATACGGGCAAGCCTGATGGGCATCTTCAGCCAATTTGTCCGCCTCATCCTGACTGACACCTTTAATATTAATGTTCAAGGTTGCTGCGATTTTAAAACCACCATCGTCAGGATCTTTACAGAAACTTACATCTGCAGTAGTTTCGGAGTCAATATCTTTTTTTTGCTTTGATGCTACTAAATTAAGTGCACCGTCATAGCATGCAGAATATGCTGCTGCAAAAAGCTGCTCCGGGTTCGAACCTTTATCTTCTTTGTTACTAGCCGGATTAACCAAATCCAAGTCTATTAATCCGTCTTCAGACTTAACATGTCCGTCCCGACCATTTTTCGCTGTTGCGCTTGATGTAAAAATTATTTCACTCATGTATAATCACTCCTTGATATCTGATTATATAATGAGTGTTCCTTTTATGAAAAAAATTAAACATCACAGGAACTTTTCATCCAGCAGTGCCTTTATAAATTCATCAACCTGTGGCAAATTGCGAACCCCGTCCTGATAACATACCCATGTGTCCCTTGTTACTGGTTCCCCGCCCAGTTCCATCGATATGTGCGGATATTGTTCCATCATCGAATCAGATACACTTTCAGG
This sequence comes from Virgibacillus ihumii, assembly GCF_902726655.1. Classification (NCBI taxonomy): domain Bacteria; kingdom Bacillati; phylum Bacillota; class Bacilli; order Caryophanales; family Bacillaceae; genus Virgibacillus; species Virgibacillus ihumii. The sequence goes on along the minus strand of NZ_CACVAN010000001.1, from coordinate 535,560 downwards.
CAACACTGCCATCCCCAACCCCTCTTTCATGAACTGTTTACACGTTTCAATCTGATCCACCCGTATGTTTTTCACCGGCTTCAGCTGATCCTGATGGTAATAGAGCCAATTATCCACCTGTTCATGCATACTGTCATCACTTTTAAACGAGATAAGTGGCCGTTCTTTAAGTTTGTTTTTCGGAAAGGGTTCGGTATCAAATATATATAATCGATCATCAAAAAGCGGTTCACTTACGGTCTCCTTCAATTTTTCACCACGGATAATGGATACATGATACTTTTTATGACCCTTTTTGATATCTTCACTGATCCCTGTGACAAGATCAATCGCCACTTTCGGAAACTTTTTAGTGTATTTGGACAAAATTGACGGTAAAAACCGCTGACTGACAAGTGTGGAACAAGCAATTGACAGTGTACCCTGGACTTCATGACTGGATTGTGAGAGCGAATTTTTGATGATTTCTTCGCGATTGATCACTTCTTTCGCATGCGTTAAAATCATTTCACCGGCAGGAGTGGGCATTAACCGTTTGGATGTTCGGATAAAAATCATCTCACCGAAGTATTCCTCAATATATTTTAACCGCTGGGTAACTGCTGGCTGGGAAATTAAAATTGCCTTAGCCGTCCCCCGAATCGTCCCTACCTCATTTAATTTCAGCAATAATTCGTAATCCTCAATTTTCATACTAAACGCCTCTTTTGATAATTAATTGTTATTACTTTTGATTATAAACGAATATTATATTTATTGCATGTACTTCGATATGATTAAAGTATCTTTTAATTTGGAGATGATAATATGTCTGAAAAGGATAATGTAAAACGGGTATTTTCTAAAAACAATGATGCGTATGTAACAAGTTCCACCCATTCCACTGGAAAAGATTTATCATTAATGATTGACTGGTTGAATCCGGATTCTACAGAACACGTCCTTGATATCGCCACTGGCGGCGGCCATGTCGCCAAAAAACTGGCACCCCATGTAAAGCAAATCACTGCTACTGATATTACAGAAGCAATGCTTACTAACACTGCGGAACATTTACAAGACTTCAAAAATATCAGTTATCAGGTTGCTGATGCAGAAAATTTACCATTTGAAAACAATGCGTTTAATATTATCACATGCAGAATTGCAGCACATCATTTTCCCGGTCCGGAACTGTTCATCTCTGAAGTGTACCGCGTTCTAAAACCAAATGGTAAATTTCTGTTCATCGATAACATCGCTCCCAAAAATAACACGTATGATATGTTCGTTAATTCATTGGAAAAAATGCGTGACTACAGCCATGTTCGATCACGGTCAATATCGGAATGGAAGAAACTATTAAAACAAAATGACCTAAAAATCAGTATGGAGACGATGAGAAAGAAGGTTTTGCCGTATAAGGAATGGGTACACCGGACATTGGAGGAAAAAGACAAAATTAAAGAAGTAAATGAGTTCATTTTGAACGCGTCCGCTGATATACGTGATTATTTCCAGGTTGAATTTAAGGACAGTAAAATAAGCTCTTTTGCCATTGATGAATGGATGGTTTTAGTGGAAAAATAACTAAAATGAGATTACCTCACAATGTATTCGGAGGTAATCTCATTTTGTATATCAATGGTTGGGTTGTTCAGCAGCGCCGCCCAGAAAGTTGATAATCCAGTGCTTTTGGTATAATAGAGAGTTTCATTATCAGAGATTTCAATTACACGATTATAAACTTAGGGTTTGTCAAATAAAGTGTGTAAGTCATAACTTACTCAAGATATTTTAAGACCCTGTCTTTGAAATGATCATGTACAAGAAGCTGGTTCATAACCATAGCCCAGTTCCGGAGATGTCCGCCATCCCATTTGTCTTCCAGTTCCCGAATTCGTAAAAACAATAGTTTTAACAGGGCATTCTCGTTGGGGAATGCTCCTTTTTTCGTTACTTTTCGAAAGCTGGAGTGGATACTTTCTACGGCGTTTGTAGTATACATGACTTTGCGTATGGCACTTCCATAATCATAAAGCTGTTCAACATGATTAAAATTTCGTATCCAAACATCAATCGCCCCCGGATAGGCAGCCCATTGTTGTTTAAAGGATTCAAAGGCACTGTGACAAGCTTTTAAACTTGGTGCACCATATACCTTTCTTAATGCTTGAGTAAATGGCTTATAATCCTTGCTTGGAACGTATTTTACAGAATTACGTATCAGGTGAACCATGCAGCGTTGAACGACAACGTTTGGAAAAATGGCTTGTGCTCCTTCCTCCAATCCACTGACACCATCCATGGAAATAAAGAAAATGTCCTCCACTCCTCTGGCTTTGATTTCATCAAAAATCTGCATCCACTTATGCTTGCTTTCTGTTTCATTTAGCCATAGCCCAAGTATTTCTTTTGTTCCCTCCATGGTGTAGCCAAGAATCGTATAGACGGCATATTTCTTTGTCTCATATTGGTTCCGGATAGTCGTATACATGCAGTCCACAAATACGAAAGCATAACAGTTACTTAAAGGCCTCGCCTGCCATTCTTCCAAATCAGGTAATACACTGTCTGTAATGTCCGAAACCATGTCATGGGAAACCGAAAAACCATAGATATCTTCCACCGTGGAGGAGATATCACGTTGGGACATTCCACGGGCATACATGGCTATCACCTTGCTTTCAATAGCCGAAACATCCTTTTTCCGTTTAGGGATAAGTTTTGGATTAAATGACCCGTCACGATCCCGAGGGACTTGAATATCCAATGCACCTGAACTGGTATGAATGTTTTTCTTACCATATCCATTCCGCCTGTTCTCTGTGTCCTTTTCGGCTTTATCATTCGATTCATACCCCAAATGATGATTCATCTCTCCCTTTAACATAGATTCAAACATGGGTCCAAATATATCTTTTAGGGCGTCCTGCATATCTTCAACGGACTTTGGCTGGTATTCTTCAATAATCTTGTTCGCTAATTCTTCGGAGTAAGGATTTCTTTTCGGCTTTGCCATAAAAATCACTCCTCTAGTCTAGTAATTCTATTTTACCAAATAAAAAAACTGTGTGAGTAAGAACCGTACGCATTCCTACTTACACAGTTAATATTACACTCCCTAAACTTATATTTCTCGCTTTTCTAACCGATTAAGTTTCCTTGCCATCCCTCTCCTTTTTCCCGTTCCCTTGTTTGTTTTCTTCATTATTATGTTCATTATTTTCTCCGGTTTCACCCGGGATATCGTCATCATGGCTACTATCATGACCTTCTGTTTTTTCTTCTGAATCCGAACTGTCCTCCTGTTCGCTTTCATCATCGGGCTTAGGGGGATCTTCTTCCTTTTTGTTTTCGTCTTGCTGATGGTCGTTATTCTGCTCATCATTCTGTTCTTGATTTGCACCCTGATCTTTATTATTTGAATCTTCCTGGTCTGTTGGATGTTCTCCCCCCAGTTGATTTTTCCTATCTTCCGAATGCTTATTTTCTACTTCTGATTTTTTGTCTTCCGATTGTTCCTTTTTCTCCCGGATCACAGAATCATCCGTCGGGTCTTGCTCAGAAGCATCTTCCCTTTTGTTTTCCGCAGACAGGTCTGATTGTTCTTGTACTGTACCTTCTCTTTCCGGTTCCTCTTCCCTCTGATTGGCAGAACGGGAACTTACCTGCTTTGCTTCTTGAACATAAAGCGCATCTCCCGAGACAACAACGGAATCCGGTCTTTCAAAATCTGGTGTATTCGGGTTTGACAGGCTTCCCATCAATTTTTGAAAAATCTCTTTTGCTATATCCTCAGATCCGTTATAACGAATATAGTGAATACTGTCGCCATCTTCAAATTTCGGATAACCGGTCCAAATCGCTGCACTGTATTGTGTGGTGTAACCGACAAACCATGAATCAAGCAAGCCATCGCCAATGTTATATTTTTCTCTCAGATGCTCAGGAATGTTGGTAGATCCCGTTTTCCCCGCTACCGGAACCCCGGGTATAGCTGCTGCGGTTCCCGTTCCGGAGTTTATCACCGTTTTCAGCATATCGGTAATCATATAGGCCGTGTAGTCATGCATTGCCGGAGCAGAATCGAGATCCATCTTTTTTTCATTCCCATTCTGAAAAACAATTTTCGTTACCGTATAAGGCTTATGATAGATTCCCCCATTTCCAAACGCTGCATAGGCACCTGCCAGCTGCAACGGTGTTACCCCGGACGAGAGACCACCTATCGCTGCAGATTCAAAGACCGGCTTTTCAAGTTTTATTCCAAGCTTTCCCGCAAAAGCTGCTGCCTTCTCTGTTCCAACTGCCTGAAATGTCTTCAGCGCCGGGATATTCCGAGACCATGCCAAAGCCTGGCGTATCGTCATTTCTCCCCAATATTCACCATCCCATTCATGAATCGGAGTACCGTCACTGTAAGCATAAGGCTCATCAACAAGTCTATGGGCAGTTGACCAGTTTAAGTATTCAATTGCCGGACCGTAGTCGATAATCGGCTTGAATGTTGATCCTGGTGGATTTTTTTCCTGAGTGCCGTAATTCGTGTCGCCAATCGAAAGAAAATCTCTTCCGCCGCCAACTGCCCGAATCGCACCAGTTTTTGTATCGGTCAACGCAATTCCGGCTTCAAATTGTTTATCCGGATAATTGATCTCATCCGATTTCAAGAGGCGATACACCTTTTTCTGAACATCAGAATCCAAAGTCGTATATATTTTTAATCCGCCTTGATAAAACTGTTCATCCGAAACAATCTTTCGTTCCACTACCAATTCGTGATAAACCTGATCAACGAACGCTTTATAAGGTTGATCCTGATCACGGTTCACCTTTTTTTGTTTCATAACCAGCTGCTTAACAGGAACCGATTCTGCTTTTTCCGCTTGTTCCTTAGTTATAGCCCCGGTAACCACCATCGCATGTAAAACATCGCTACGACGATCTGCCGCTCTTTCGGGATATTCGAACGGGTCGTAATAGCTCGGAGCATTCGGTAAACCGGCAAGCAAGGCCATTTGCGAGACATTGAGCTGGGACAAGTCTTTTATACCAAAATATGTTTTTGATGCCGTTGCGATTCCGTAAGCCCCGTTGCCATAATAGATATTATTCAGGTACATCTGTAAAATTTGTTGTTTAGAATACTTTTGTTCCAACTGAACTGCCAGATACGCTTCTTTTATTTTTCGGGTCAATGTTTTTTCAGGCGACAATACCGTTCTTTTTACAACCTGCTGGGTTATGGTACTTCCGCCTTCAGAGCCCCATCCTTCTTGTATATTGGCAATCAATGCACCTGCAATACGACGTATATCAATGCCATTATGCTGGTAATAACGTCTGTCTTCAACTGATGTTACTGCTCGTTTCATCTTATCCGGTACTTTCTGTATATCAACTTTAATCCGGTTTTGCTCCTTGAAAAGTGTAGTGACTAATTCTCCGTCCTTATCAAAAATTTGTGACGAAAAAGGAGTTTGCAGCTTGCCCGGCGACAGTTCCGGTGCATTCCGGATGATTGAAAAAATCCAAATACTCCCCGCCAATATTGTCAGCACCATCACCACGAGACAATATAGTATTACCTTTTTAAACAGAACTGCTTTCCTTTTATTCCTTTCAGGATTAGATACTCCTTTTCGCCGTTCCATACGTGACCGATAATCCCCCGACATGAACATCCTTACCTCCCACAGTGAATTTCCCATATCGATCATATGCGTATAGTCTGCAAAGTATCATTAGTTTTTCAAGTAACACAACTAAACGAAATATTCAATTAACTAGCATTCCGATCTTAATCTCGTATATCCACAATTATATAAAAAAAGACCGGGCGGATGCCCGATCTTTTTATTACTTGTTAAGATGGAAGTCCCATAATGGCTTTAGCTTCAAGATATTCTTCAATCCCAAAGTCACCCCATTCGCGTCCGATGCCAGATTGTTTAAAACCGCCAAAAGGTGCGGAAAAATCGGTTGGGGCAGAATTGACTCTGATCTGACCAGCGCGGATTCCTGATGCCGCTTTTTGCAATGTCTCAGGATCTTCGCCGACTACATAACCCGCAAGACCATAAATGGTATCGTTCGCGATTTCGATTGCCTCATCCAGCGTTTCGTACGGAATAATAGTCGTTACCGGCCCGAAAATTTCTTCCTGGGCAATCGTCATATCATTGCTGACATCCGTGAATACGGTTGGTTTTGCAAAATATCCCTGCTCCAGTCCATCAGGCTTGCCTGTACCGCCAATGAGGACTTTTGCACCTTCATCCATGCCTTTCTGAATGTAGCCTTGGACACGATCCCATTGTTTTTCCGCAACAAGCGGACCAATCTTATTTTCTTGTTTGGGATCTCCGACAGTCAGTTTTTCTACAGCTGCTTTAACTTCCTCTTCAAATTGCGGTTTCATTGTCTTCGGCACAAGCACACGGGTAGCTGCCGTACAAACCTGACCTGTATTATTGGAGATGTTTGCTACAGCAATTTTAGCAGCTTTATGAACATCAGCGTCATCCAGCACAATCAACGGTGATTTTCCACCCAATTCCAGTGCAACTTTCTTAATATCTTTCGCCGCATTCTCCATCACTTTTCGTCCCGCGACACCGGATCCTGTGTAGGAGACAAAATCAATGTCCGGATGGGAACTGATGCCATTGCCAACCCCTTCACCCGTACCATTCACAAGATTAAACACCCCTTTTGGAAGGCCTGCCGCTTCAAAAATATCTGCCAGAATCATCGCCGCATAAGGGGTGATTTCTGCCGGTTTTAAGATGACGGTACTGCCTGCCGCAAAAGCACTTGCAATCTTGGTTGAGGTCTGGTTGGTTGGAAAATTCCACGGGGTAATCAAGCCGCTGACACCAATCGCTTCTTTGACAATCGTTGATTTATCCCGTTTTTCGGTAAATGAAAAATTCCGAAGCTCCTCAGCTGCTTGTTTGAAATGGGAGTAGCCCATCATATAATGAACTTTTTCCGAGAGCTTGAGTGGTGAGCCCAACTCCTCTGTGATAACTTCTACCAGATCATCTTTGCGTTTTTCATATTCGTCTGCAATTTTCTCCAACAATTCTATCCGATATTCTTTAGAAGTTTGCGAAAAAGATGGAAAAGCGTCTCGCGCTGCCCTGACAGCCTTATCTAAATCTTCCTGCGTCCCCAGACTGATATGACCCATAACTTCCTCTGTAGCTGGGTTAATCACTTCCATCGTCTCTGAACCAGACGAGTCAACCCATTCGCCATTAATATAGTGTTTAAGATAATCACGCATTAGACATATCTCCTTTTATTTATTCTATTTACCAATTACCCGATACAACATGTTAAAAAACACAGAAACATCGGATATTGTGAAAAACATTTATAATTTCAGGTGTTTAAGAAGCGGACTCCGAATGTGCAAAAGTCGCTTTGAAACTGTGGTTAATTGTTCTTCGTGTACAAACAAAAATAATCATGTTCACTGCCGACAAGACAATGAAACCGGCAAGTCCTGTCAAACCATTAAGCAATTCCGGATTTCCACCGGCTATAATCATTATGCCAAGTGAAGCACTGCCGTTGATGACTCCATGAAAAAATGCAGCAGAAAAGATGGACCGCGATTTAATGGTTACAAAAGACAAAATCGGTGACAGAAGCATACAGAACACTGTCATCATCAAGACACCTAAAACTGGAGTGCTTGGATAGTTATGACCCGCAAAAAGAGTGAGCGGCGCATGCCACGGCCCCCACATGAGTCCTATGAGCAAAGACGCTTTCCAAAAACCGAGTGATCGTAACTCCCTCAATAAAAATCCGCGCCAGCCGATTTCTTCTCCAAAGGCGAAAATGGCGTTGATGGTAATTCCACCAATAAAAGCCTGGCCGACAAGTAACCATAGCGGATGGAAGGGCAACATCTCAAATAAATCAGTCATTGCAGTCGCAGCAGTTGGATCAAGCATACTTATGTACGTTTCCATCCCCAAATCAAGTGTTGTACCCGGGAACAAAACAGCAACCAATGCGGTTAGCCCGACAAGCAATAATGGAAAGACAGCAGCGACCACCCACCACCAACTTGGCCGTCCCGTGAGCAATAACGGACGAGCGATCGTTTCCTTGTATATCAATTTTTGCACGATAAAAACAGCAATCAGCGGAAAAAACATATACCCTGTCATGAAAATGCTTAACAAAATTACATTATTTCCTAGTCCACTGAGAAAAAACAAACCCGCTATACCGAAACTTAATCCGTAAAGCCATAAAGCATAAGTAAGGATCTTTCTTTTATCCATTTGCAATCACCTCCACTCTGATCTGTTAACATGCAGCTTCAGCAATTCAATCCACGGAATAAACTAGAACTGAAACTTAAAGTTTCCCATCTCACTTTGCATCTTCTAAGATTCATATTCTCCGTGTCTAATATAAATGACGGTCACTATCCACAAGTTCAAGATTCTCAAAAAGTTTTGCCTTAATAAAAGTCATCCGTCTCATACAAACGCTGCTTTAACAACAAAAATTCTATTTAGCATCCCTTTTTACCTCCAATTAAACTTGATATAGCATAAACGTATCCTAACTTTATTCCTCCATTATTTACGTTTGCACACTCATAAGGTTTCAAATTTCTGAAAACAAATTTGATCACTTTTAACTTTCTTAACTTCCAAAAGAAAGGGCGCATTATTTTCCTGCGCCCGTTTTAACAATAAAACTCTAATAACTACTTAGATTATTACATATGAATACGTTGGTCACGTTTTCTTTTTGTTTCCTCAACGAGACGGTCAACCAAGAGACGATGTTCATAACGTCTGACAACTGTTTCCGGTTTCGGTTGGCGAACGGAAACTGTAACCGTCAAAATAAATAAGTGTACACGTAACATTCTGTTTTCACACCTTTCAAAAATACGATTCTTTCACGTCATTCCTGTCACAATCGTTTGCCAATAACGTTTAATTTCAGACTCCATCATTTGCACCTCCTATTTCCTTGTCTGTTAATATAAAAAAATGCCGCAAGTTGATCCTCGCGGCATTTTTATCCATAAATGGAATAATTTAACATAAAATACACATAAAAATACCGCATGGGTTCCAAACAAACCCCATGCGGTTGCATTTATGATTTCAATAAAATCAAAGAAGCTACACAGAGGCTTGAATGAACAAGAAAGAAAATATTTTGTTGTAATGTATGCATTGATGAATTGTAAAACATTTCATTCAGCCTCCTTTCATTAATAAACGTATAATCGGATTATACTTGGAAACAGTCCGCTTGTAAAGCCCATTTTAAAAATTATCAGTCAAGTCTGATGGATTCAGGATTATTAAACAGTTTTAATAACATATGAAGTGATTTCCTTGATTTTTGAATTTTTGCCAAAACCATTGAAGTTATACACATCGCAAAATGCGATTTTTTCCTTATTGGTTAAAAGTAAAGTCCCGTTTACTGATCCTGTGTTTCCATGCGTAATGATGTTCTGAATACATATTTGCTGAACTTCACGATTTTTCATTTGAATCAATGCGTTTTCAAAATCATCTTTTCCCCGAATCAGTTCTTTACCAACGATATTCCAAATCACATCATCTGTCATATAATCAATACAGAAATCTGTTTCATTTTTGACAAATGCGATACTAAATTCCTTAAGCAGTCTTTTTTTAGGAGAATTTCCACAATTCTCATCGCATTCTATCTTTATATTTCCGGAATAGGTATTCATGTTCCTACCGCACTCCTATTCATTATGCGACCTCCTTAGTGAATTCTATAATAAGTATAATTCGACAATGGAGGTCAATTTTCCTGCTGGAAAGTTGTTAATATTAAATAGTTTTGTTTATAATGTTTTATTATTCCTTTGTTTAATTTCTGGATTATAACGGCAGTTAATATGGAAATTGACGCTGACCGTAGTTGATTGAAATCCACTTCATAGTCGTAAATTCCTCTAAACTCCATTCCCCGTTCAGCCGGCCAAGACCCGATTGTTTTTCACCACCGAATGCGATAATCGGTTCGTCGTTAATAGTGATGTCATTGACGTGAATCATACCTGTATGAATCATTTTGGCCAATTGGACACCACGCTCACCGTCAGCTGTATGAACTGCACCACTCAGGCCGAATTTAGTGTTATTCGCTATCCGGACAGCCTCTTTGTCTGTTTCAAATGGTGTGACACCTACAACAGGACCAAACATTTCTTCCTGGGCGACAGCCATATCCGAAGTAACATCAGTCAAGATGGTTGGTTCCACCATATTACCGGAAATGTTACCTTTTAAAACAGGGGTTGCACCTTGTTCGATACCTTTTTCGATTATTGCTTTAAGTCTTTGAGCTGCATCTTCGTTGACTACAGGTCCAATTACTGTATCTGGGTCACGCGGGTCGCCAGTTTTTAAGGCAGCAATCTTCTTTTTATATTTGGCAATGAACTCGTCGTAAATAGATTGATGCACGATAATCCGATTAGCCGACATACAGATTTGTCCCTGATGTGTGAATCTGCTGAAAGCTGCTGCGTTAACTGCATAATCTATATCAGCGTCATCAAGAACGATGAAGGCGCTGTTACCGCCCAATTCGAGGAGTGGTTTCTTAAAATTTTTTACCGCCTGCTGGGCAATATGACGGCCTACCGTGGTTGACCCGGTGAATGAAATGATTCGTGGAATCGGATGCTCCACAAAACTGTCACCGATTTCGCTGATATCAGTAACTACCACATTGAACAATCCTTTTGGAACGCCTGCTTCTTCAAAAATCTTCGCAATAAGTGTGCCGCCGACAATTGGGGTCTCTTCATGCGCCTTCAGCACCACTCCATTTCCCGCGCCAATTGCCGGTCCAATCGATTTGACCGATAGAAAAAACGGAAAGTTGAATGGGCTGATTACACCAACGACACCTGCTGGCATACGGTACAGGCGGTTTTCTTTTCCATCTTCCATAGACGGTAAAATTTTGCCTTCCTTTTTCAGTGGAAACGTTGCTGCTTCTTTTAGCATATTCTTGACCAGACTGATTTCAAATGCTGCTTTTAAGTGGGTCCCACCCAATTCATCAATAATAATATTCGTAATATCCTCTTCATGCTCCTCAACATATGAAACAGCATTTTCGAGAATATCCCGCTGCTTGTATGGATTGATTTGATTCCATTCATCCATTCCCGCTTCCGCAGCCTGATAAGCCGCATCCACATCGTCTGTTGAAGCCATCTTGAATTCTGTAATCACCTCACCACTGTATGGATTTTTATCAGCCAATGTACGATTGCTTTTTCCATCACGCCATGTTCCTGCAATATACTGTTTGTTGATTAACTTAATATCCAACATAATATACCCTCCGAGATCAAATAAATTAGAGATGAAGCATAACTCTATCAAATTTTCCGTTGAAAGCTGCCATTCGATTTACTTACATAAGTACCTTTCCCTTTTGATGTTTTAATAATGCAGTTTACCATAAAAATTTCCGGATCGTCTCATAAAGTTCAGGCTAAACTTCTGCTCGTAAAAAATAACAGAACAAATCCATTAATAGATTCGTTCTGTTATTATCTATACATTACGCGATACACAATCGTATATCTTTTTAACCCAATAAGGAATCCAGTGTTCAATTAACTTGTCCCGGTTACAGTGAATTTTGCCATGCGCGCAATTCATTTAATTCATCATCATTAAATTCCCCGATTTCTTTCAATACAGCAAGCATCTCGTCATATGTTGTAATCGTTTGAAAATCAAGTTCTGCATCAGCAAATTTTTGTTTCGACTTTTCCAGTCCATACGTAAAAATTGCCAGCACACCGAGTACGTTCGCACCTTCTTCCTGAAGCGCCTTTGCGGAATCAATTGATGAGCCGCCTGTTGAAATGAGATCTTCAATGACAATGACATTTTGATCTTTTTCCAGCACCCCTTCAATCTGATTACCTTTTCCATGGCCTTTTGGTTTGGAGCGCACATACACCATCGGCAAATTTAATTCCTCCGCAAGCCATGCCGCATGTGGAATCCCGGCAGTGGCACAGCCGGCAATGACATCCGGTTTTTGTTCGAGTCCATCAACCATAAGTGCAAATGCTTTTGCAAGTTTTCGGCGTGTTTCAGGGTAGGACATGGTTAAACGGTTATCACAATAAATTGGTGATTTGATACCTGATGTCCAGGTGAAATATTCGTCTGTTCTAATCTGGACAGCTTTAATTTCCAAAAGTTCTTTTGCTATGTCACGACTTGACTCCATTTCCCCACTCCTTTTGAACCTTTTCGTACGCTGCTTTCGGATTTTCCGCTTGCGTAACCGTACGGCCAAGAACAAGTATATCTGCCCCGCTTTCTTTGGCGAAAGACGGTGTTGCTGGCCGTTTCTGGTCATTACTGGATGAGTCCGTTAACCTGATTCCAGGTGTAACGGTAAGAAAATCCTTCCCGCACATGCCCTTAATTTGTTCCACCTCATGGGCCGAGCAGACAACACCATCGGCACCATTGTCCGCTGCAAAACCTGCAAATTGGACAACGTTCTCCTGTAAGGTACCTTGCAGATTCATTTCGCTTTTTACTGCGGTTTCATCCATTGACGTCAGAATGGTTACTGCAATCAGCTTTGATTCATGATTCGTTGTCGTTCCCGAAACGAGTCCTTCCTTAGCGCGCTTAATCATTTCACTTCCGCCCAATGCATGAACATTGACCATATCAACTTCAAGCTTGGCGATATTTCGCATCGCCTTTTGAACCGTCGTTGGAATATCAAACAGTTTTAAATCAAGAAAAATATCATGGTTGTCTTCCTTTAACCGTTCAATCAGTTTCGGTCCCTCCCGGTAGAATAACTCCATACCGACCTTGACTGGTACACCGTTCAAATCGTGACGGGTAAGGAAGCTTCTGGATTCTTCCCAGGTCGGAAAGTCCAATGAAATATATGTTTTACCTTGCACTCTCATGCCCCTTTCCAGTAGCATCAGTTACCGATCGAAAACCATATTTTGCTAACACTCCAGGAAGTGCATCGATGATTTCCGGACATACGAGCGGATTTTGGAAGTTTGCCGTCCCTATTGCAACAGCATTGGCGCCTGCCAGTAAAAATTCCAATACATCATCAGCGGATTCTATACCACCCATACCGATAATCGGAATGGAGACATGCTGACTCACTTCGAAAATCATGCGGATGGCAACCGGTTTAATCGCGCCCCCGGACAACCCGCCGGTTTTATTGGCAAGCAGCGGTCTTTTACTTCCCGGATCAATCTGCATCCCGGTTAGTGTGTTAATCATGGAAAGACCGTCAGCCCCGGCCTCTTCAACAGCCTTTGCCATATCGACAATGTCTGCTATATTCGGTGACAGTTTGACATAGACTGGGAGATTGCTGGATTCTTTCACCTTCCTGGTTACATTGGCTGCCATCTCCGGATCAGTGCCAAACTGGATCCCGCCTTCTTTTACGTTAGGACAGGAAATATTCAATTCTAGCGCATTAACTGAGTTTGTTTTGTTAAAAGCTTCGGCAACTTTTTCATACTCCTCAAGTGTGCTCCCAGCAACATTTGCTATGAGTGGCACGTCGTATTCAGCCAAAAAAGGAACCTCGGTTTCAATTATTTTTTCAACACCAGGGTTTTGCAGACCGATTGCATTCAACATGCCTGATGGGGTTTCGGCAACCCGTGGTGTCTCATTCCCAAAACGTCTTTCACCAGTTGCTGCTTTCATGATGACTGCACCAAGCTTACTTAAATCATAGAATTCACTGTATTCCCTGCCAAATCCGAAACAGCCTGATGCCGGCATGATGGGATTTTTAAGGTGTAAACCTGGCAGATTAACGATTAAATCGGTCATATTATCACCTCGTTTGCCCCAAACACCGGGCCATCCTTACAAATTTTCCGGTAGCCGTCTTCATTGTCAGCAGGAATCACACAGGCGAAACACGCACCGACACCGCAACCCATCCGTTCCTCAAGTGAAATTGATCCGGGCTTTTCATGCAGTTTACCAGTAATCGCCCGCAGCATTGGAATTGGACCGCATGTGAAATAATAATCGTATGTCGATGTGTCAGGCAGCTGATCTGTAACGAATCCTTGTTGTCCATAGCTTCCATCGTCTGTCACTACAATGGTGCGGCCAATTTCCCGGAATTTATCCTCATAAAAAACATAATCCCTCGATTGAAAGCCGAGAACCGAAATAACTTCGATACCTCGTTGTTTTAGCTCAATTGCCAAGTTGTACAACGGTGGGACTCCAATTCCGCCACCAACAAGCAGTACAGATTTCAAGGTTGATGCATCATAATGGAATCCATTCCCTGACGGTCCAAGTGCACTGAGAGACATTCCTTCTTGATAGGTTGCCAGTCGGCTGGTGCCGTCACCAACCTTTTTAAACAAAATTGTAACTGTACGCTGTTCCCGATCGATGCTCGCGATTGAAATCGGTCTGCGCAGTGTGTGGCCATCCACACTGATATGCAGAAACTGCCCGGGTATGGCAGTTTCTGCAATATAAGAATTTTCCAGAGTCATTTCCACTGTATCTAAGGCAATTTGCTGAACATCCATAATGGTCGCAGTTACCTTCTTTTTCATGACAATACAGCCTTTTTGCTTGTCATCGGCTTAGCACTGAACGTTGTTGAATCTATTACATTGATAATTGCACTTGCTGTATCCAGGTTAGTTAAGCAAGCAATCCCATGTTCCACAGACTCCCGGCGGATCATGAAGCCGTCAGAACGCGGTTTTTTGCCGGATGTAAGTGTATTAACAACAAACTGCACATCGCCATTTTCGATAATGGATAATACATTCTTTTCCGGTGAACCGATTTTACCTACTGCTGTGACTGGTATTCCACTGTTTTCCATGTATGCCGCCGTTCCTTCTGTTGCATACAGCTGAAAACCAAGCTGGTGGAACCGTTCAGCTATTTCCACTGTCTCCACTTTATCCTTATCAGCGACCGTCAACAGGACTGCTCCTTCCTGCGGGACAGATAAGCCTGCAGCGACAAGCCCTTTATACAAAGCCTTCTCCAATGTTTTATCATGTCCGATTGCTTCACCGGTTGATTTCATTTCAGGTCCAAGAATCGTATCGACACTGCGCAGCTTTTCAAATGAAAATACCGGAACTTTTACAGAAACCGAGTCCGTTTCAGGCAAAATACCTGATTCATAACCCATCCCCGCAAGCGTTTCTCCTAAAATACATTTTGTTGCAAGATTGGCCATCGTAACACCGGTAATTTTACTTAGAAAAGGTATGGTCCGGCTTGCGCGCGGATTAACTTCCAGCACATAGACTTCATTGTCACATACGATAAATTGAATATTGATAAGCCCTTTTACATTCAGTTCGCGGGCAATCTTAACCGTATCTTCCATACACTTTTCTTTCACAGCGTTACTTAAGCGCTGTGGCGGGTATACCGCAATGGAGTCTCCGGAATGGACCCCTGAACGTTCGATATGTTCCATAATCCCCGGCACAATTACCGTTTCCCCATCACTGATGGCATCCACTTCGATCTCAATACCAGTAACATATTTATCTATCAAAATCGGATGTGCGCTGTCGGCACCATTTGTTTTCGCCAGATAAGCATTGAGTTCTTCCCTGTCATAAACAATTTCCATCCGGCTGCCGCCAATGACATAGGATGGGCGTACCAGCACCGGATATCCGATTCCTTCTGCAACCTCCACAGCCTGATCCAGATCCGTCACCGATTTACCTTTTGGCCGCATGATGGAAAGTTTATTCAAAAGGTGTTCAAACTTATCCCGGTCTTCTGCCTTGTCGATAGCTTCCATATCGGTACCCAAAATTTTGACACCGCGTCGTTCCAGCCCTTCAGCCAGGTTAATAGCCGTTTGACCACCAAACTGAACGATTACACCTTCAGGCTGTTCCAGATTAATAACATGCATAACATCTTCAAGTGTCAGCGGTTCAAAGTACAGTTTGTCTGAAATGCTGAAATCCGTCGATACAGTTTCCGGATTGTTGTTCATAATAATTGCTTCATATCCCATCTCTTTGATGGCCAAAACAGAATGAACCGTCGCATAATCGAATTCGATTCCTTGGCCGATACGAATTGGACCAGAGCCTAAAACGAGAATTTTTTTACGGTCTGAACGGATAGATTCATTTTCTTCCTCATAGCTGCTGTAAAAATAAGGTGTTTCCGATTCGAATTCAGCAGCACACGTATCCACCATTTTATACACAGGCTGGACGTTTTCTTTCATGCGAAATGCATAGACATCATCAACAGACATTTGCCACAGCCGGGCAATGTGTGTATCGGAGAAGCCTAGTTTCTTTGATTTCAGCAATACGTCATATGACTCTTTATTTAATGTCAGTTCTGTTTCCAAATCAACCAGCTGCTCTAACTTATACAGGAAAAACCGATCTATTTTAGTCAGCTGAAAAATTTCTTCTACTGACATACCTCGGCGGAATACTTCAGCTAACACGAATAACCGCTCATCATCCGCTCTTTGCAGTCTGGACTGAAGTTCTTCCAATGACAGATCAACAAGACTTGGAAGCCAAAGCTCCTCCGTACCGATATCCATCGAGCGAATACCTTTTAACAAGGACTCTTCAAAATTGCGCCCAATGGACATAATTTCACCAGTGGCTTTCATCTGTGTGCCCAAATATCGGTCACCGGTAACAAATTTATCAAACGGAAAACGCGGTATTTTGGAAACAACGTAATCAAGTGCTGGTTCAAAGCAAGCGTACGTGGTTCCGGTGATTGGATTAATAATTTCGTCAAGCGTCAATCCTATCGCAATTTTGGCTGCCATTTTGGCAATTGGATATCCGGTAGCTTTGGATGCCAGTGCCGATGATCTGCTGACACGCGGATTAACTTCGATGATGTAATAATTAAAACTGTTCGGATCAATTGCCAACTGAACATTACATCCACCTTCAATTTCCAGTTCCCGGATAATCTTGAGCGAAGCATTCCGCAGTAATTGATACTCACGATCGCTCAAAGTTTGGGATGGTGCCACCACAATCGAGTCACCAGTATGAATCCCCACCGGATCAACATTTTCCATATTACACACTACAATTGCCTGATCATTTTTATCCCGCATCACTTCATATTCGATTTCCTTAAAGCCGGCAATATTTTTTTCAATCAGACATTGATTGACAGGTGAGAGGGACAATCCATTTCTGGCTATCTCCCGTAGTTCCGTTTCGTCATAACACATGCCTCCACCGGTTCCGCCAAGTGTATATGCTGGTCTGACAATCACCGGATACCCGATTTCTCGGGCAAAACGGCATGCTTCATCAACTGTATTAACGATCTGACTGTCAGGTACTGGTTCACCCATTTCCTTCATCAGGGATCGGAACACATCTCTGTCTTCTGCCTTTTCAATTGCTTCGAGCGATGTACCGAGCAATTCCACTTTGTATTCTTCCAGGATACCGGTTTTATCCAAAGCCACTGCCATATTCAAGCCTGTTTGACCGCCAAGTGTCGGAAGAATAGCATCAGGCTGTTCTTTACGAATAATTTTGATAAGAAATTCAACCGTTAGCGGTTCCATATAAACTTTATCTGCAACTGTCTGATCCGTCATGATAGTTGCCGGATTGGAATTGGCCAATATTACGGTATATCCTTCCTCCCGCAGTGCCTGACATGCCTGTGTTCCTGAATAATCAAATTCTGCTGCCTGCCCAATGACAATTGGTCCTG
Organism: Virgibacillus ihumii; assembly: GCF_902726655.1. Taxonomy (NCBI): domain Bacteria; kingdom Bacillati; phylum Bacillota; class Bacilli; order Caryophanales; family Bacillaceae; genus Virgibacillus; species Virgibacillus ihumii. The sequence continues at coordinate 517,768 of NZ_CACVAN010000001.1, read as the reverse complement.
ACCCAATGACAAGGATTTTATGGAAGTTCGTATTTTTAGGCATTTACCCGCACCTCTTTCTCCATTTTCGATTCTCGGATTAACTGCATAAATTGATCGAATAAATGATTCGTGTCTTCCGGTCCCGGTGAGCTTTCCGGATGGTACTGCACCGAAAATGCCGGATATTTGCGATGTCTCAACCCTTCAACCGAGTTATCATTCAAGGCGATTTGTGTTAATTCAAGATCCGTATCCATGAGCGACTCCTGTGTAACGGCATAACTGTGATTCTGACTTGTGATCAGCGTTTTATTCGTAATCAAATCTTTTACGGGATGATTGCCGCCGCGATGGCCAAATTTCATCTTTTCCGTATTGGCTCCACTGGCCAATGCAAGCAGTTGATGACCAAGACAGATTCCGAATAACGGAATTTTGCCAACCACTTCTTTAATCATGTCGATTGATTCCGGAACATCTTTCGGATCCCCCGGACCATTGGTCAGCATGATTCCATCCGGCTTTAACCGCAAAATGTTTTCCGCACCGTAATTATATGGAACAACAGTGACATGACAATTCCGTTTCGTAAGATCCCTCAGGATTCCATGCTTCATGCCAAAGTCGACGAGCACAATCCGCTTTCCGCGTCCCGGAACAACGTATGGCTTAACTGCCGATGTATAACTTACCTGGTCTGTCCGAACAGGCAGCTCGTGCAATTTCGCAATCAATTCTGCTGCCGGTTCTTCTGCATCGGCAATCATTCCTTTCATTGTACCGTGTTTACGGATGATCTTCGTCAACTTCCGCGTGTCAATTCCGGCAATGCCGGGAATATTATTTGCTTTCAGATAGTCACTTAATGTTTCATCACTTCGGAAGTTTGACGGATTTTCACTTGCTTCTTTGACAACAAATCCGTTAATAAATGGTGTTACGGTTTCAAAATCATCCCGGTTAATCCCGTAATTACCTGCAAGCGGATAGGTCATGGTAACAATTTGCCCGCAATAGGACGGATCCGAAATGATTTCCTGATAGCCTGTCATCCCTGTATTAAAAACTACTTCACCTGACATCGTTGTGTCGCTTCCGAATCCATCGCCAATAAATTGTGTTCCATCTTCCAAAATCAGTTGTCGTTTATGCATGTGCATGTGAATCCTCCTTGTAGGCTATTTTTCCTTCTGCTATGGTAATTGTCGGAATCCCTTGTACAGTCCAATTGTGAAATGGCGTGTTCTTTCCTTTTGATGCAAACGTGTATTTATCCACGTCGATTTCGTTATTCAAATCAACGACAGTAATATCAGCAATCGCTCCTTCTTCCAGCTTACCGTATGGCAGGCTAAAGACTTCCGCCGGCTTTATCGTCAGCCAGTTAACCAATTGGTTCAAAGTGATCTTCCCTGTTTTTACAAGATTGGTATATAGAAGGGAAAAAGCCGTTTCCAATCCAACAATGCCAAATGGTGCTTTCCGGAACCCTTCTGCTTTCTCATCTTCTGCATGTGGTGCATGGTCTGTTGCAATAAAGTCAATAGTTCCATCGAGCAGACCTTCCATTAATGCCTGCTGATCTTCTTTGCTGCGCAACGGTGGATTCATTTTAAAATTTGCATCGTCTTCCGTTACTGCATGCTCATTTAACAGTAAATGGTGCGGGGTAACCTCAGCTGTCACACGAACCCCGGCTCTTTTTGCATCACGGATGACCCGGACAGATTCTTTGGTACTGACGTGACAGACATGATAATGACAATTGGCCGCCTCAGCCAGCAAAACATCCCTGGCAATCTGCACCGATTCACTTAATGAAGGAATCCCCGGAAAATCCATGCGTTCGCTGATTTCTCCCTGATGGACAACTCCTCCATACACAATTGAATTATCTTCACAGTGGGCAACGATTGGTTTTCCATGTTTCGCTGCTTCTTTCATCGCCTGCAGCATGAAGTCGGCAGTCTGAATTCCCACCCCATCATCGGTAAAGGCAAAGATTCCCGTTTTTGCAAGTTCTCCGATTGGTGTCCGTTCTTCACCTTTCAGTCCTTTCGTAATCGCTGCATATGGCAGTACCCGTACCGCTGCATCCTGCTTTATTGTTTCCAGCAGGTCGTTTACGGTATCCATATTATCGGGTACCGGATTGGTATTCGGCATGGCACATACCGTTGTAAACCCACCTTTTGCCGCGGCTTTAGTTCCCGTTTTAATCGTTTCTTTATGTTCACCACCCGGTTCACGAAGGTGAATGTGTACATCAATAAATCCCGGAAAAATGTACTTGCCTTCACAATCAATTGTCTCGTTTGCTTCCACTTTAATAGAAGGAGCAATTTGTTGTACTTTACCGTCGTTAATTAAAACATCACAGACTTCCTGCCGTTCATTTACAAGTCGTTTAGCATTTTTCAAGAGCAATTTCATGATACATTCCCCATTCCTTAACGAGTGTTTGGATGATTGCCATGCGGATATAGACTCCATTTTCCATTTGTTTAAAAATTCTTGAGCGGGGACATTCGACAAGACAAGAATCAATTTCGACACCCCTGTTAACCGGAGCGGGGTGTAAAATGATCGCATGGTCTTTCATCTTCCGTTCCCTTTCCGTTGTCAGACCATAATTCTCCAGGTATGAAACCGTATCACAGGAGTTTTGACCGTGGCGTTCGTGCTGAATTCTAAGCAGCATCAATACATCACATGTCTCGACAGCTTCATCGATTGAAATGTATGGAAAATCCAATGAAGAATCTTCAAACCCGGGCGCAGCAGCAAAGTATACCTTAGCACCAAGTGTTTGCAGTGCATAAGCATTGGAACGGGCAACCCTGCTGTGACTGATATCACCGGATATGACGACTTTCAATCCTGAAAATGTTCCGTATTCCTGGTAGATCGTCAGCAAATCAAGCATGCTTTGGGTGGGATGCTCTCCTTTTCCCGCACCTGCATTGATAACTGGCAGGGATAAGTCATTGGTAAGTTCTTTATACCAATCATCATCCTGATGACGGATCACCATCACATTAGCACCAATCGCCTCACAAGTCTTTGCGGTATCATACAACGATTCTCCCTTGACAACACTGGAAGTTTCCATTTGAAAATCGAGTGTTTCAATACCTAATTTCCGTTCGGCAACGATAAAACTCATTTTTGTTCGTGTGCTCGGTTCAAAAAACAAGTTAGCCGCAAAGAGCTGTCTGGGCAATTTTTGTACCCCTGTACGCATTCCTTCAGCTTTTTTTAGAATGGAAAACATCATCGTTTCTGAAAGATGTCTTGTCGATACAAAATGCCTCATCAATTCCACACTCCTCACAAATTTCTGTTGGTATCCATCTTTTCCCAAAAAAAAATCTCTTTGCAAAAGGCTGCAAAGAGATAGACGTGTAACATTTCATACACGTGTTTCCCGGGCAGCCTTTTGAATCTCTCTGGATTCACTTAAAGGCTCGGATATTTATTATCATATATACTTACTTCATCCTGCTCATCAGATTCATGCAGATGGACAACAATGACTTCTTTCTCAGATGTAGGGATATTTTTTCCTACATAGTCAGCCCGAATCGGCAATTCCCGGTGACCGCGGTCAACGAGTACACCCAACTGGATCCGTGAAGGTCTTCCCAGATCGATTACCGCATCCATGGCAGCTCGAACAGTTCTGCCTGTATACAGCACATCGTCAACCAGGATTACTTTCTTTCCGTCAAGCGCAACTTCGATGTTCGTATCTTTTAATTCCGGATCATCACTTTTGGTTTCCAGATCATCCCGGTACAGGGTGATATCCAATTCACCGATTGGAACGGTCATTCCTTCGATTCTGCTGATTTTTTCCTGCAGGCGTCTGGCAAGCGGAATCCCTCTTGTCTTGATACCGACAAGAATCAGGTTTTCCCCCCCCTTGTTTTTTTCGACGATTTCATGGGCAATCCTTGTCAAAGCCCTGTTCATCGCCGCGTCATCAAGCACGACAGTTTTCTTATTCACATGTAAAACCTCCATTAAAAAATCCCTTTTCTCCATGAGGAAAAAAGGGATTGGTATATACTTCTCGTACACACAACCATAACCGTTCCTTTTTAGCCTCACAGGACTATAATTAAAGGTCACTATTCATTTAGTTTATTATGACAAAATACTGCTGTACTGTCAATACATTTTTTCCAGCTGACCCAGCAATTGTTGAAAATATTCAGGAGCATCCACTTCAAAATGCATCCATTCGTTTGTATCTGGATGGGTGAATCCCAATGATTTTGCATGCAATGCCTGACCATCAATTTCCAATGTTTTTCGCGGACCATATTTCGGATCACCAGCCAATGGAAAATCGATATAGCGCATATGGACACGGATTTGATGAGTACGACCTGTTTCCAGTTGGCACTCAATGTGTGTGAAGTGAGCAAATCGCTTCAGGACACGAAAATGTGTTACAGCTGATTTGCCATTTTCAACAATACCCATCCGCTGACGTTGATTTGGATCTCTGCCAATTGGTGCATCAATCACGCCGGTTTCATGTTCAATTACACCATGAACAACTGCTTCATATTTCCGTTCCACATCTTTTGATGCCAACTGCTCAGCCAAACCGGAATGGGCAAGGTCACTTTTGGCGACAACAAGCAGACCGCTTGTATCCTTATCAATCCGATGAACAATTCCGGGCCGTTCCACACCATTGATGCCGGACAGATCATCACAATGATACAACAGTGCATTAACCAACGTACCGCTCTGATGTCCTGCCGATGGATGCACAACCATTCCTCTAGGTTTATTTACGACCAGAAGATGGCTGTCCTCGTACACAATGGACAATGGAATATTTTCCGGTGTCAGCTGCAATGGTACGGGTTCCGGAATTGTCCAGGTAACTTGATCGTTTAACCGGCATTTATAGTTACCTTTTACGTTTTGGCCGTTTACAAATACGAGACCATCTGCAATCCAGGATTGCACTTGTGAACGCGATGCATCCGTATTAATCTCTGCCAATAGTTTATCGACTCTCATTTTATTTTCTGATCCGGTGACAATATGCTGTTGTTCGGTCATGATTCTGATTTTCCTTTCTTCTTTTCATCGATAAATGTAGCAATCAACAGCAAAATAACCCCGATTACCAATGATGAATCCGCAATATTAAAAATAGGATAATCATAGCCGGCAATCACAAAATCCAGAAAATCGACTACTTCTTTCCGGAACAGACGATCAATAAAATTTCCAATCGCACCGCCAAGCACCAGACTGAGTGAAATTGCCAGCAGCTTATTATCTTTAGCATATTTTTGCATATAGTACACGATACCGATCACAACAATCACGGTAACGATATAGAAAAAAGTCATGTGACCTTCCAATATGCCCCATGCAGCACCGTTGTTCCGGTGCGATGTAAGGTAAAAGAAGTCTTCAATAACCGTTATCTGTTCGTATAATTCCATTTCCTTTACGACAATCCATTTTGTATACTGATCAATTCCAACAATTATTAATGCAATTATGTAGTACCAGATCATGTAGTATCCTCCGATTTCATTTGCTTCCCTTTGCATTTTACCACAAATGACAGAAAAACGCCCCTCCTGCTTTTAAAATACCAGCAAGAGGGAGCGTTATTCTTTTATGCTGTGTAATTTTCTTTAACAATCGATGCACAGCGTGTGCACAGTTCTGGATATTCGCTGTCTTCACCGACAGTTTCAGATGCGACCCAGCACCGTTCACATTTTTCACCGGCATGCTTCTCCACTGCAACTTTTACGTACCGGTACTCCTCAGCACTTGCAGCTTCCTCGGCAACTTCGGCACCGGAAACAATGAACAATTGATGAATATTTGAAATGCTGTTCAGCACCTCTTTCGTTTCATTGTCTTTTGGAACGATTATGATTGCAGCCTCAAGCGATTTGCCAATTACTTTCTCGTTTCGTGCATCCTCAAGTGCCTTAAGGACATCATCCCGGATTTTCATGAAATGATCCCATTTTTCCTGAGCATGTTCAAAGTTTACAATTTGTCTTGGCTCCGGAATATCCGTAAGCTGGACACTTTCTTCTTCGACTCCAGGAATATACTCCCACACTTCATCCGCCGTATGCGGGATGATTGGTGTAAGCAGTTTGACAAGCGTTGTCAGGATTTCATAGTAACCTGTCTGGATACTTCTGCGACGATGATTATTTTCTGCTTCAATATAAAGAATATCTTTGGCAAAGTCCAAATAGAAAGAACTTAAATCAACCGCACAGAAATTATGAATTTGTGAGTAAATCGGTGAATACTCATATTTATCATAGCTTTCCCTGACAGAAGCAAGCAAATTCTGCAGCCGATGCAACATATAGCGGTCAACTTCTTCCATATCCTTTTCGGGAACAGCATCTGTTTTTGGATCAAAGTCAGACAAATTTGCCAGCATAAAGCGGAATGTATTTCTGATTTTACGGTACGCCTCAGAAATCTGTTTCAGGATATCCTGTGAAATACGAACATCCGCCTGATAATCAACCGATGATACCCACAGTCTTAAAATATCAGCACCGAGTTGTTTTTGAATCTTGGCAGGATCCATTACATTTCCAACGGACTTACTCATTTTTCGGCCATCGCCATCCAAGGTAAATCCATGGCTTATAATTGCTTTATATGGTGCTTTACCAGTAACAGCAACCGCAGTGGATAGTGATGAATTAAACCAGCCGCGATACTGGTCACTGCCTTCCAAATAAACATCAGCAGGTCTTTGAAGCTCTTCCCGTCCTTCTAATACTGCCTCATGTGATGATCCGGAATCAAACCATACATCCATGATATCTGTTTCTTTTGTAAAATTGCCATTAGGGCTATGTTCCGATGTAAAACCTTCAGGCAGCAAATCTTTTGCTTCCCTTTCAAACCAGATATTTGAACCATATTCCGCGAAAAGTGCAGAAACATGCTCAATCGTTTCATTCGTAATAATCGGAGTATTATCTTCGCCATAAAAAACAGGAATTGGCACACCCCATGTACGCTGTCTGGAAATACACCAGTCTTCACGGTCCCGAACCATATTATACAATCGTGTTTCGCCCCATGCCGGGTACCAGTCAATACGTTTAATTTCCTCCAAAATCGTTTGACGGAAATCTTTGATGGATGCAAACCACTGTGACGTTGCCCGGAAAATAGTGGGCTTTTTCGTCCGCCAGTCATGTGGATAGGAGTGTGTAATAAAGCTCAGCTTCAGTAATGCTCCAACTTCCTCCAGCTTTTCCGTAATAGGTTTATTTGCTTTGTCATAAAATAACCCTTCAAATCCCGGTGCTTCACTGGTAAATACCCCTTTATAATCAACTGGGGACAGTGCGTCAATTCCATAGGATCTGGAGACATAAAAGTCATCCTCCCCATGTCCGGGTGCAGTATGAACACAGCCGGTACCTGCATCCGTTGTAACATGCTCACCTAGCATTACAAGTGAATCCCGGTCGTAAAATGGATGTTTTGTCATCACCCGGTCTGCTTCTTTCCCTTTAAACGTCTTTACAACTTGCGGATTATCCCATTCCAATTCCTCGGCTATTGTTTCAAGTAAATCATGTGCCACCACAAACCTCTCGTCATTGACAGCGACAACGACATACTCAAAATCAGGGTGAAGACTGATTCCGAGGTTGGCAGGAATGGTCCATGGCGTTGTGGTCCAGATAACCAGTTTATCTCCTTCATCCAACACACCGTTGCCGTCCGTAACATCAAAAGCCACGTAAATGGACGGTGAACGTTTATCATGATACTCAATTTCTGCTTCCGCCAGGGCGGATTCAGACGAAGGTGACCAATAGACAGGTTTAAGACCTTTATAAATATACCCCCGTTTCGCCATTTCACCAAAAACCTTAATTTGTGCTGCCTCATAATCTTTTGTCAGTGTGATATATGGATTATCCCACTCACCCCGCACACCAAGTTTTTTAAACTGTGTCCGTTGACTGTCAAGCTGTCCCATTGCATATTCTGCACATTTCTCACGGAAATCAGCGATACTCATTTCTTTACGTTTAATTTTTTTCTTTTTGGTCAATGCCGTTTCAATCGGCAGCCCATGGGTATCCCAGCCGGGAACATATGGTGCATGGTATCCTGCCATTGATTTATAGCGTGTAATAAAGTCCTTCAAAATTTTATTCAGCGCATGACCGATATGCAAATCTCCATTCGCGTACGGCGGTCCATCATGCAGTACAAACAAAGGGCGTCCTTTTGTCCGCTCCAGTCCTTTTTCATAAATATTTTCTTCTTCCCATTTTTCCTGCCGAACCGGTTCTTTATTCGGCAAATTACCGCGCATCGGAAAATCTGTTTTAGGCATTAATAATGTGTCTTTATACTCCACGGTTTATTTCCTCCTTATATTAAATCCATTAGAAATGTTTTTAAGTTAGTTGTAAATGGGGTGCGACCATTAAAAAAAGCCCTCAGCATCCCCAAAAGGGACGAGAAGACTCGCGGTACCACCCTTATAAATTCAAAATAATTATATTTTAAATTCACTCAAAGTCCGTAACGTGAACAATCCGTCCGTTCCTACTTCATTCAAAACAGATTACTCCAGGGTGATCTTCAGAATAAACAGCTGTACCGGGCTTCCACCTTATCCCGACTCGCTTAACAGTCACATAAATCCTTACTGTCCCTATCATCGTATTATTAATTATGATTGTAATGAATTATATGTAAAAATTCCTGTATCGTCAAGACTTAAGACTCTTTTTCCGCAGCCACCTCAAGTTCCTGGCTGAAATTCTCGTTAAATAACTCTTCCCAGTCATCCGTATCCACCAGTTCAAGCTGTGCTTCCACCAGCATTTTCAGACGGGTACGGAAAACTTTTGCCTGTTTTTTCAGCTCTTCCACATCCATGGAAATTCGGCGTGACTTATTCAACGCTTCATTTATGATCCGATCGGCATTTTTCTCAGCTTCTTTAATAATCAGTTTAGACTCTTTCGTTGCATTCCCTTTTAACTCTTCTGCTGTTTCCTGTGCAATCAAAATAGAATTATTAAGGGTTGTTTCAATGTTCGTAAAATGTCCCAGTTTTTCATTGAGCTGCTCCACTTTTTCCTGTAAATCCTTTTTTTCACGAATGGTCATTTCGTAGTCTTTGATCACCTGATCCAAAAATTCATTGACTTCATCTTCATCATATCCCCGAAACCCTCTGGTAAATTCTTTATTATGGATATCCAGTGGTGTTAATGGCACAAAAGCCACCTCCTTAAAAATACTAAAAATAACTGTCATAAGTTTTTATTCGACAAAAAGATATAAAATCCTGCTTAAGGGAAGAATTATTGCAAAACAGCGATGGAAATCTTCCAGTTATCTTTTTTCGTCCGGCCGTTAATGTGGTCCAGTCTGCTTCGTCCTTTGCCTCTCAGTGATATGAGATCACCCTCTTCAAGGGTGAACTTCGGATCGTCAACAATTTTAAAATTAACTTTAACCAACTGTTTTCCAATCATTTCAACCGCATCTTTTCTCGATATATTGTAAATCACCTTGACTACTGCATCAAGCCTCAGTGATGACACTGTCTTATCGGATATTTTCCAGTTTAAATTCTTTGAAATCAATGTGCTGAGCGGTTTTTCCTCGAGTCGGATTTTAGTCTTTTTAATGGACGTCAGATTTGTGATGATATAAGGAGCAATTTCATCAGCAGCGACTATCTGAATAATGCCTTCTCCAACTATAATTTCACCAAGCTTCTGGCGTTTAATTCCCTGGGATAAAAATGCCCCCATTACATCCCGATGTGTTACACTGACAAATTTTTGATGATAAGAAGCCTGGAGCAGTGAAAGCTGAAAGGATTCATCATCAATAATTTCGTACATTGGCGCAAGAATAACACGTTTTCTTTCAGCTGATTCATTTCCGCCCTGCTTGTACATTTTAATGTCTCCACCAGTTGTGCCGATTAGCATTTCAACAATCTGCTGCTCTCTAGGATCAAGGAAATCCGTCAATTTCACCTGATAAGAGCGTTCTACCTGTTCAATCCAGGACAACACCTTATCAATAAATGGCTGTTCTTCCTCCCTGAAATGCTGGTAAATCTCCATTTATTAAAACCAGCTGCCCAGCATATTAAACAGTACCGGCAACCCAAATGCTCGTGCAAAGTAGAGAACAAGAATTGCGACGATCGGAGAAATATCAATCATACCGATTGGCGGAATAATTTTACGAAATGGTTCCAAATAAGGCTCGGAAATTTTAGCAAAGAACTCACCAATTGACGACTCCCGAGCACCGGGGAACCAAGACATAAAAATATAAATAATTAAAGCATAACTGTAAAGCATCAGTGCAAGTTGTAATACACTATAGATTGAACTCATTAAATCCTACCATCCTTTTTCAAATTCATCTTCTTCGTCATACATGTCAGTTATGCTTCCGGACACATCCACATTATCCGGGGAGCATAAAAATGTCTGTGCACCAAGTTTTTGAATGTCACCATTGACTGCATAAACCGTACCACTTAAAAAATCAACAATACGTTTTGCCTGATGGTGATCAACCCGCTGCATATTAATGACAACAGCCCGTCTGTTGACCACATTATCAGCAATCTCCTGGGCTTCACTGTAATTTCTCGGCTCACAAAGTACTACCTTTGATGTTGGGTGCTGCATGCTCGTCAAATTGACGACGTTTTGCTTTTTTTGATTGCCGGCTTGCTCGTTCACAGAAATTTCTTCAGATTCATCAACATATTCATATTCATCGTCCATCGTGAAAAATGTTTTCAGTTTATTTTTAATACTCATTGTTTCACCCCGCTCGTTTTAGGATCCGACCAATTTCGAACCTATCCGGATATGTGTAGCTCCTTCTTCGACAGCAATCTGATAATCATTGCTCATTCCCATCGATAAATGTTCGCATGGAGCATGTAACAGATTTTCACCCTTGACCATACTTCTTAGTGATGCAAGTTCTCTGAAAATACTTCGCAGCTGATCTTCATCTTCCACGTGCGGTGCCATCGTCATTAAGCCGGTAATCCGAACGTTTTCAAATCGCTCAACATCTTTGATAAAAGCAAGCACCTTATCAGGATGAAGACCATGCTTCGTTTCTTCTCCGCTTACATTTACCTGAATAAAACAATCAACAGGTTGTTCTGCCCGTTTGTTAATCTCCTTGGCCAGTGAAAGCCTGTCCAGTGAATGAATGGCATCCACCTTATCAATAACTTCTTTTACTTTTCTGGATTGAAGTGTTCCAATAAAATGCCATGCTGCCTTATCCGTAATGGCGTTGTATTTTTCCAGAAATCCATCCAACCGATTTTCGCCAAGATTTTTAATTCCTGCATTGATTGTTTCTTTTGTTCGTTCTATTGTAACATATTTCGTTACGCCGATTATGGTGATTTCGTCGGGATTTCGACCATTTTTTTGACATGCCTGTACAATATTACTGCGAACCCTATCCAAGTTTGCTGCTACATCCATTTGTTCAAGTACTCCTTCCACTTTACATTTTATAACCTATGTATCCTAGCATTCTTCCTGTTTTTCCCCGATCACGGCGATGCGAAAAAAATAAGTGTTCATCAGTAAATGTGCAATAATTTGTTATATCTATATTATGACGTAAAATTCCTTGTTGTAAAAGAATTTCAGCATTTAATTGTTTTAAATCGAGTAAAAATCGGTTATTTCCGTTTTTCTCAACAACTTTTTCCTGATTGCTTTCATCTATATGTTGAATGACCTTTTCATCGACCTCATATTGTGCTTTTGAAATACTTGGCCCTATAACAACGAGGATATCTTTCAGATTCGCTCCTACATCTAAGTATCTCCGGATCATTTGTCCGGCAATCCTATTAACGGTTCCTTTCCAACCAGCGTGTGCAATTCCGATGTATTCCGTCACCGGGTCGAAAAAGAACAAAGGAACACAATCAGCATAAAAAGCGGTACATAGTATCCCGGCTTCCCTTGTGATTAACCCATCGATTCCCTTCAGCGAGGTATCATACGAAGCGGCTCCTTTTCCGGCATCGCTTTCTCCGGCAAAATAAATTCCGGTTTCATGTATCTGCTCACCCGAGATCCATTTTTCAAGAGGAATGGATAATGTTTCAGCCAGCTTCGTTCGGTTAGCCAACACATCATCATACTTATCAGGAACATGAAGTCCAAGGTTAAATGATTCGAATGGGCCGCTGCTGTACCCCCCATTTCTCGTTGTAAAACCTGCTGCTAATTTCGGCTTAATTCGCTGCCACTTTTCAATACTTAGCATCAGATTATTGCTTTCATAAAATGGCTCGTTCACTATCGTCGCCCCCTGGTAGTATACTTGTTCCATAATATCATATTTGATGGGTCATTCGAAAAATTGCTGCTGCTCTTCATAAACAATATGATTTCCAGGATTACGAATCAGAATAACATCAGAACCAATCGTTTCGATTTTATTCCATGGAATTTCCATTTCTCCAGGCTTGCCGAACAAACCTCCACCAGACTTTTTTTCCTTTGTATAAATAATCAGCGCGGTAATCATTCCGGTAGTACCGTCTATTTCCAAATCGGATATATGTCCTAGTCTGCTGCCATCACTGATTACAATTACTTCCTTAACCTGCAGTTCCGATAATTTTATCATACGATTCACCTGCCTTTGTATTGATGTATATGCAAAACGGATCTGAAAAATTAATGCACACAAAAACGCCACCATAACTTGGTGACGTTCAAAATCGCACATATACACTTTTGGAACCGCGCAATTCAGAGATGGACTGGACTCTATATTGCTGCGATTGCTTCTTCAACTCATTATTTGCTCTAAATCATTCAAACATCTGCTTGTTCATTTGGCTGATTGCCGCTTTTTCAAGACGGGAAACCTGTGCCTGTGAAATACCTATTTCATCGGCAACCTCCATTTGTGTTTTACCTTGAAAAAAACGTTTATTCAAGATCATATTCTCCCGTTCATTCAGTTTCACCATGCCCTCCCTCAGGGATAGTTTATCAACCCACAATGCATCGCTGTCACTGTCGTCACTTAACTGATCCATTACAAAAATCGGGTCTCCGCCATCATTGTAGATTGGCTCAAACAGTGACACCGGATCCTGAATAGCGTCCATGGCAAACACAATATCTGAGTGTGGTACGCCCATTTCCTCAGCTATTTCGAGTGGTGTCGGTTCCTTGGACGTTTTACTAATTAATTTTTCTCTGACCTGCAACGCTTTATAAGCTATATCGCGCAATGATCGTGAGACGCGAATCGGGTTATTGTCGCGCAGATACCTTCTTATTTCGCCTATGATCATCGGAACAGCATACGTGGAAAAGCGTACATTATGTCCTAAATCAAAATTATCGATTGATTTCATGAGTCCGATACAACCTACCTGAAATAAATCATCCACATATTCTCCTCGATTATTGAATCGCTGAATGACACTTAATACCAGTCGTAAGTTTCCGTTCACCAATTCTTCCCTTGCTGTAATATCACCCTCATGCATTTTTTTGAATAACTTTCGCATTTCATCATTTTTAAGTACAGGTAATTTGGATGTGTCTACACCGCAAATTTCTACTTTATGTCTGGTCATTATGTTCTACCCTCCCGGTTGGAGATGCTGTTCTTGGTCAGTATCTCCCCATAGGAGGTTTTTTATGCAATTGGGTATCGTATAAAAACGGTCAGAAATTCATCGAAAACTTACTGCAGCAGGTCATACCATTTTATTAAATTCTTTTTGCAGCCGGCGGATAATTTTTTTCTCCAACCGCGAAATATAGGACTGCGAAATTCCGAGCATATCTGCCACATCTTTTTGAGTTTTTTCTTCCTGACCAACCAGGCCAAAGCGAAGTTCCATTATCTGTTTTTCCCGCGGATTCAGCTGTGACAGCGCACTTTTAAGCAGGGATTTGTCAACGTTTGATTCAATGTCTCTCGTAATGATATCCTCATCCGTTCCAAGCACATCGGAAAGCCGTAATTCATTACCATCCCAATCGATGTTTAATGGCTCATCAAATGAAATTTCAGTCTTCAATTTGTTGTTTCGCCTTAGATACATTAGAATTTCATTTTCAATACATCTGGATGCATAGGTTGCCAGCTTGATTTTTTTCTCGGGATTGAATGTGTTGACAGCCTTAATCAGGCCGATAGTTCCTATACTGATCAAGTCTTCAATATTTATCCCGGTATTCTCAAACTTTCGGGCAATATATACGACCAGCCTTAAATTGCGTTCAATCAGCATTGCCCTGGCGGATTTATCACCTTTGGGCAGCAATTCAAGTAATTCTCGCTCCTCTTCCTTTGACAACGGCGGGGGCAATGCTTCACTCCCGCCAATATAATAGATTTCATCCGACTTAAATCCAAGTTTAAAGAGAAGTTTATACCACCATAATCGAGTTCGCAGTTTCCATAATCGCAATTTCAAAATTAACCGCTCCTTTTCTTATTAAGCTGTTTCAACAACTTCTGATTTAACAATTTTAGGATGAAGCAGGCAATGATAGGATTGGTCCTTGGTCAATTCCGAAAATTGAATGCCAATCATGATTTTTCGGGTTGTAATTTTTTGATTATCATAATAAAACGTTAAGTTGTCAGGTTTTATTCCCATCATAAATGTACGGTTACCTTCAACCCCCTGATATGGAATAATATTAATTCGATGTTCCCACTTTGCCGGGAGTTTCTCAAAATTCAGTTCAGAATGCGCCTGATAAAGCGCTTTCCAATCATCTTCTGTAAACCACTTTTTCAAAAAATATTCATCACAAATGATGACCGGCTTTTTACTGACCGGATCCATCAACTGATTCCCACTATCAATATATCCGGTCGTCGAAAAACTTTTACTGTCAATTTGAATGTTTACCGGACAAAGCTGGTCGTAGCGTATTTTTTCTTCGGCATGCTTGTCCATTCGAGTCTTTGTAAACATCCAGACCAGCGGAAACCCAACGACTATAAACAGCCAGCTGACCGGGTCTCCGAATCCGCTGTTAAATGTAAGTATGCCGCTGGTTGATACCCCGACTGGATTCTGAAATAAAAAATGTATTGCTAACAAGCCACCTCCTATTGCAAATGTTGTGAAGTAAAACAGGAGAAGCAATTTCATCATCCGGTACAATGAACGAATCCTGAAGGTGCACAGAATGATGATAATGGAATAAATCAGCTTCCCTGCCACCGAATTAACAAACGTGTCCGGATAATAGATTGATAATGGAACCAATAATGAAGCGATGAAAGCACCAAAGACGATTCGGATTTTACGTGTGCCGTCCTTCGCCAATGCCTGTGTGAGCATAAGCAGCATCATATCCAGAAGAAAATTCAGCAGCCAGACAGCATCCAAATAGATGGTCACTTCACACTTCCTTCCTTTATTAGAAAACTTGGTTGTCACCAAGCCTTTGGGTGACAGCCATAGTTGCACTTATGCAGTAAGAAAGGATTTTATACTTTCTTAGCTGCTAAAATACCTTAACTGGAAGTATAGCCCACTCAACCGGCAAAGTCTGTCACTTCTTGTACGCATACTGGGGCTAATTTTATCTAGTTATCAGTGACTTTGTCGGGAGAGTTTTTGGAGAATTATCGTAGTTTTATGAAAAGGAGAATTTCTGACCGGTGTAACCACAAAGAGGCTGGGACAAATCAAAAAATGTAATTCATAAAAACGAACGATTTTAGGGATTAGCGGAGGGAATATACGTAGACTCCTGCGGGAGGAAAGGCCTAGATGAGACCCCGCAGTGCGTAAGCACGAGGAGGGCTCAACAGCCGCCCGCGGTAAAGAAGACACAGCGAAAGTGATTTTCTTGAGCTGATGTCGCACTTATGCTCGAAAGTGAAAGCGAAGTATATTTCCGGAGCGGCTGAGCCCACCAACTTTCATTCGTTTTTTCTTTTGATAAAACCTTTTTGTCCCAGCCTCTTTTTTCAGAATCGTAAATCAAAAAACCTTCTTCCTGCTGAAGCAAATCTTCCACGATACAATCGTTACAGCAATCAGAATGATTAGATACCCATAAACACCGTACTCTATTTTCGTTGCGAAAAAATGAAGTAAACCGGTTATTCCAACTAACAGCATTAATATGAAATACTTTACCGTGCTGCCACCCTGCATTTGAACAGATTCCATCGGATTAGTGAATGGATATGCTTCATTATTAATCAATTTATACGAAATAAGCGTATGCAGTATTGCAGCGACCAAAACTACCGCCAAGTCCGGTATGATTCTAGCTGAGAAAATCGCAATAAACGCTGCAGATAATAAAATAAATACGGGAAGATACAGTCTGACCAGAAAAGCTTTTAATGTTGCGCTGTACATAACAGCAGATTCCTCTATCGGTGCTGCCTGAAATATCCAACTACCCTTATAATTCACTGAATATTTAAGGGTGTGTATAACGATACCAATCACGATACACGAAAAATAAATATTAAAGTATCCATTCCCGGTAGCGAGTTCTTCAAAAGAACCCCTGTTCAAGGAATTAAACATAAAAATAAACGGAAAAACCAGTGCCATTCCAATTGTTGGATACACTTTTAATTTAAAGTCCCTTTCCTGCCGCATCATTGCCATCGAGAATCGGAAAAATAATTTTTCCTGTTTGCCCGAACATAATACACGCTCCCAAAACTGTTCAAGCAAGTGCTTTTTGACAGTTGGCTTCCCTGTATTTTCCAGAAGCTTTTCCAGATTGGTTTCAAAGGACGGCATCAAATAATAATAGATACTGATTGAAACAAACGGGATTATCAGCGCGACAACTGCCATCATAATAATCGCTCCGGATGAATTACCGCTCAGCAGAAACTCAAATGGTGCACCAAACCATAACGGTGGAATAAAAAGGTGCCACCAACTGAAGTCATAAACAAACTCGAACATAGCAAAATCAAATGCCCGTATTACAATCTGGTATCCAACAACAATCCCGATTGCCAGAATAATCTGCACATAGTTAATAATATCTTTCAGTCTGTCACCACTGAAATATTGCAAAATGAATATATATGCCAAAGCAGTAAGTGCAATCATAAATAAAAGCAACAGTACGGTTTCCGCAAGAAATAAGAAAAAGAAAGAGATTCGTCCAGTCGCGAGCATTACAACAGATGGTACTGCTATAAGAGCGCCGGCTAAGAAAGTCATATAGATCATAATATGAATCATCTTAGCCGCATTAACAGTTCTGTTATTAACCGGTTTCGTATTCAAAATTGTTTTATCCCGCACATCTAACAGTACCGCGGAAAAATCGGAAATCATTGACGTCATCAAAACAAACATCATAATTCCGAATAGAAGACTAGCTTGATACATCAGATTGTCACCAATAAACAGGAATGGGATGAGCATTAAACTGTATAAAGCATAAACCCACAGAGATTTAACAAACTGGTTTCCTTCGCTGCGCTTATTGGAAATATCCGTATTCAAAACTGCCGGTACACGGCGCTGATCCATTAGTAATTTTATCTCCAGTATCCTGCGCATAGTCGTATAATCAATTTGGATGGAACGGAAAAACCCCTGAAAATTATCCAGAAACTTCAGTGAGCGAAAATTATGCATGCTCGTCACCGTCAGTTATTATACTGACCACATGTTCCGCGGTGTCCTTATATTCATCAAATCCGGTTAACTGATTAAAGATATCCTCCAGTGACCCCTTTTCATTTGCCTGGCGTAATTCCTCAAAGGTGCCGTCCGCAGCAATTTTCCCATCAGCAAGCAAAACTATCCTATTACTTATTTTCTCTACCACATCCATAATGTGAGACGAATAAAAAATAGTTTTACCACGCTGCACCAATTGTTCCATAACATCCTTGATTACCATAACACTATTGGCATCCAGGCCGTTTAACGGTTCATCCAGAAAGATAAGATCAGGGTCATGTAATACACCGGACATAATAATAACTTTCTGCCGCATACCTTTGGAAAATGACGAAATCCTGGAATGAAGCACATCCTCCATTTCAAATGCAGTCATTAATTTTCTGGCTTTCTTCTCAGCAGCAGTACGGTCCATACCATAGAGTTCACCAACAAAAGACAAATACTCATTTGCAGTCAGGTTTTCATAAATGTCTGCATTCTCCGGAACATAACCAATTTTTCGTTTGTATGTATGGCCGCTTTCCTTAATATTCTTACCAAAAATTTCGACCGTTCCTCCATATCCTTCAACAAGTCCAAGCAAGATTTTCAATGTTGTGCTTTTGCCGGCACCATTCGGGCCGATATAGCCAATAACCTGACCCTTATAAACATCTAAATCAATTCCCCGTAATACCTGGTTCCCGCCAAAATACATCGTCAGGCTCTCCAGTGACAATACTATTTCTTTATCTTCCATAATGTCTAACCCCCACTATTTTTCTACCCACACTAAAACAGCAGCCAGAAATTGTCTGGCTGCTGATTATAACTCCATGATGATTAACGGTTCCGGTTGCGATTTCTCAAAAATGTTGGAATATCCAATGTATCCTCTTCCTGCGGTGGACGAGACTGCTGGTTTTGGCTTGGCTCTCTTTCCCGGCTGAACTCGTCATTTGGTCTTGTAGCTGCCTGTTGTTTTTGACTAAGGCTTGGCCGCTGATTGGACTGTCTTTCCTGATTTTTATTTTCATCAAAACCAGTCGCAATTACGGTTACAATAATTTCATCCTTCAGATTTTCATTAATGACTGAACCGAAAATGACATTTACCTCTTTATCGGCAGCAGATGTTACCAAATCTGCAGCTTCCTGCACTTCATAAAGACTTAGATTTGTGCCGCCGGTAATGTTCATCAGAATACCGTGTGCACCATTAATATCTGTTTCGAGTAACGGTGAAGAAATAGCCTTTTTAGCAGCTTCGGGAGCGCGGTTCTCACCTGTTGCTACACCTATCCCCATTAACGCTGAACCTTTATCAAACATAATAGTTTTCACGTCAGCAAAGTCCACATTTATAAGTCCTGGTTTAGCAATCAAGTCGGAAATACCCTGAACACCTTGGCGAAGCACGTTGTCTGCTTCGCGGAAAGCCTCCAGCATTGGTGTGTTTTTATCCACGATTTCCAGCAGGCGATCATTCGGTATAACTATCAATGTGTCTACACTGCTTTTCAGTGAATCGATTCCGGATACTGCCTGTGTGGACCTTCTTTTTCCTTCAAATGTGAATGGTCTTGTTACGACACCAACCGTCAATGCTCCCAATTCTTTGGCGATTGACGCAATTACCGGAGCTGCACCTGTACCTGTACCGCCGCCCATTCCGGCTGTAACAAAAATCATATCGGCACCCTGCAAGGCTTCTTCCAGCTGCTCTTTATTTTCTTCGGCAGCCTTCTTACCAACTTCCGGATTCGCACCCGCACCTAGTCCGCGGGTAAGTTTTCCGCCGACTTGGATTTTTGTTTCTGCTTTTGATAGGTTCAGTGCCTGCGCATCGGTGTTAACCGCAATAAATTCAACACCTTCCACACCATGCTCAATCATACGGTTTACAGCGTTGCTTCCGCCGCCGCCGACACCGATTACTTTTATTGTTGCCAGTTGATCCATATTTGTATCAAACTCTAACATAGTTCGTTCCTCCTAATTTGCAAAATTACAAGAGTTCCGGAATCTACTAATATCCGGGATATTTTGGTAGTCTTAATCAAAGAAATACTTAAATATATTAGCTAATCCAGATTCCTTTTTCTCTTTATTTTTCGGCTCTTCGGGATTTGAATTCTTTTTGGTACGCTTCGGTTTTGTTTCCTGCTGATTAACCAATACAGAAGGGAATAACTCTTTTCCTTGTATTTTCGCATTACGATAAGCAAATTGCAAGATTCCCACTCCAGCTGTAAACTGTGGTTCTCTTACCCCTATGTAATCAGGTATGGCTAAGCGAACATTCGATTGAAAACAATCCTGGGCCAACTCCAGTACGCCCGGCATTTTCGCAGCACCGCCAGTTAAAACGTAACCTCCCGGCAGCTGCTGGTAACCCATTCGCCGAATTTCCCGCTCAGCGTGAGCATAGATTTCTTCAACCCTGGCTTCTATCATATCAGCAATCTGCAGCTGATTATAGGTTTGTGTCGTATTGCTGCCTATGATAGAAACCTCAAACGTTTCATCCTCCTGTGCATCATCAAAGAAAGCATGTCCATAATTAAGTTTTATGTCAGACGCTTCTTCCGTTGATGTTCTAAGTCCAATGGATAAATCCTTTGTAATATTGTCGCCGCCAAGCGGTACTACACTGGTAGCAGCGAGATGGTCATTTTCGAAAATGGAAACTGTTGTGCATCCGCCGCCAATATCAATCAGGGTTACTCCCAGGTTTTTCTCATCTTTTGAAAGTGCAATGCTGCCAGCCGCTAAAGGTTGCAGGCAAATATCAGAAATTTGCAGACCGGCACGTTCTACACATTTCAGAATATTGTGCAGGACAGATTTGGAACATGTAATAATCGTCCCTTCCATCTCGAGCCGTACACCAATCATGCCACGGGGATCTGTTATTTCGTCAAGCCCGTCGACGATGAATTGTTTCGGAATGACATCAATAATTTCACGCTCGGGCGGGATGGAAACAACCTGCGCACCATCAATCACTCTGGTGACATCCTCATCGCCTATTTCACGATTTTCAGTTTGGACCGCAACTACACCATGACATGGCTGCAACTGGATATGATTACCATTTATTCCGACTACTACACTGTCAATCTGCATGCCTACCATTCGCTCTGCCTGTTCAACAGCATTCCTGATCGAATTAACTGTCTGATCAATATCTACAACCGCACCTTTTTTCATGCCGTTCGATTTCGCGGTTCCCACTCCAATAATATTCAGGGAGTCTTCCAATACTTCTCCAATTATTACTTTAATTTTTGATGTACCTACGTCAAGACTCACTAGTACTTCACTGTTGTTCAAAGAAAAGGCACCTCCAGTTTCAGAAGCATCCAGCATTTCTATTACCAGATGTATTCTCTTATTCTATTCTTCATCATTTCTATTCTATAATCCACTATTTTAAAGGAATATACGTGAAAATGGAACTTATATAGAGTAATTCTTCAAAAATCACAAAAATCCTTCCATAATTTATGATTTAATAACCCAATTTAAAAAATTACCCGCAAAAGATTTCCTGTAAACATCACTGTGTATTTAAGATAGTGAAAATCTCGTACTATATATTTCGTTGAAATAGAAGCATATATGACTTTCGTGATGTATAGGAAATCGTAATTTTTTTGGCTGATTATTTCACTCGGTTGTTACTCACTTGAACCGTTCCCGTTATTTTTCTTCTTATCGGTATTTCCTGCCGCTTGATTGAACTTTTCAAAATAAGCTCCAACACCGATATGAACGATTCCCTTCGTACCAGGCTTAATCTGGGAAACGATTGATGGATATGCTTTCATTTTTTTGGCAAATTCCCGCATTGTGCCATCAACTAAGTATCCGTCATTCATATACAGTAGAATTTTATTCTTATTATCATCAGTTGGCTTCCAATGAATTTCGGAAATCAGTTTCAGAATACTTTCAGGCAGTTTTTTTAATTGACCAGCCATTTTCTCCACATATTTCTCATTTGAAAAATTAATCATGATCGGTGCGTCGCCACCTGTTGTTTGTTGCTTTAATTCGGTTAAAACACTGCCATTTCCCAGAACCGGAAAAAAGTTCCCGTCTTTTTTTATGTAACCAACATAACGAAATTCAGTTACCTCAATTTCAATTGTCCAGGGTAAATTCCTGTTGACATCGACCGATTGTATAATCGAATTGCTGCTTATTGCTTCCACCACATCTTGTTCATTGATCATCCATATATTCGTGTTTTCAGAAATACCGCTTTGCTGTTTTATTTGTTCATCCTCGGTATAGCTGTTACCTTTAACCTCAATTGTATTCACATGGCTTAGCGGCGACTGAAGATATACGATAATGGAGATGAGGACGAAAAATACGGAAAGGTAAAAAATCAGACGGCGGTTTGCTTTCTTCTTCCGTTCCTGCTTCAACCTGGGGATACGGTCTTCAATCGAAACTACTTTTTTCTTTGCCATCCCATGTCTTCCTTTATCAAAAAATTAAAGTGACACATAGAATGCCACTTCTCTATTATTACATGAATTATATCATATAATCTACTATTATATGTAGTAAACTTTACCCAGTTTACCAGTATATTTTAACCAAATTTGGAAGACACTCCAGCTAAATTCTCGAATATTTGCTGATATTCAGTAATATACCAACTGAACACATCGTCAGAGTCAACGATGATCCCCCGTAACTGAGAAATGGCAAGGTAATTCCGGTGACAGGAATCAACCCGATAACAACACTAATATTAATCATAACCTGAATCGTAATCATGGAAACAATGCCAATTGCCAAAAACCTGCCGAATGCGTCCGGCGCCTCGATTCCAATTCGAACACCACGCCAAAACAATAAGCCGAACAATCCGATCAAAGCTGTTCCGCCAATAAAGCCCAGCTCCTCCCCGAGTATCGCAAAGATAAAATCTGTCTGCGGCTCAGGCAGGTAAAAATATTTTTGCAGACTGTTGAAAAGACCGACACCCATCAATCCGCCGGGACCAAGCGCATAAAGAGATTGGATGATTTGAAAGCCATCCCCGAGCGGATCCTGCCATGGATTCAAAAAGGCGGTTATTCTGCTGATCCGGTAAGGTGCTGATAGAATAAGATAAAGAAATCCGGCTATACCAATCGAAGCCATGCCAATGAAATGGGATAATCTGGCACCGGCAATATAAATCATCATCATACATGTTAAAATCAGTACAACCCCTGTTCCTAAATCAGGTTGCAGCATAATCAAACCGAATGCTGCAAAGACCAAAATTATCGACGGGAAAAACCCCTGCTTAAATGATGTAATATATTTTTGATTTACCGATAAAAATACAGATAAATAGATAATCAACCCAAGTTTCGTAAATTCAGATGGCTGAATACTGAACGCCCCTACTCCAATCCAGCTTTGTGCTCCATTTCGCTCCATTCCAATCCCCGGAATCAATACAGCGAGAAGAAGTACAAAACAAATCAGCAATAAGACTTTACTGTATTTTTTCCATGTTCCATACGGAATGGACATAATAAAAAACATGGCAAAAATGCCGACAACACTAAATAATAATTGCCGTTTCAGGTAAAATAATGAATCTCCAAAATTATATTCAGCCTGAATGTAGGATGCGCTGTAAATCATGACACTGCCAATGGTGAGTAAAGCAATAATAATAGCCATCAAAGCGAAATCAGGTTTACGATCGAATGTAAATAATTTTTTTATCAAAAAAACACCCCATTTTTCCGGTTTCATGGAACAGGGGCGTTTTATATTTTAATATTATTTGTTTAAACAAGCCCCTACTTTAATGTATGCACGGCTTGTATAAACATGTCTCCTCTTTCTTCAAACGTTCGATACTGATCCCAGCTAGCACAGGCGGGTGAAAGCAGCACGACGTCTCCATCTGCGGACCGGTCGTAAGCGAATGTAACTGCCTCAAGCATCGTTTCTGCCTGTTTAACAAAAGATATTTCGGCCTGTTCAGCAAGCTTCTCCAGTTTTCCGGCTGTCTCTCCAAACAGGACCATTCCTTTTACATAACTTAGATAGGGAAGAAGTTCATCAAATTCATTTCCCCGGTCGAGTCCGCCTGCAAGTAAAATAACTGGTTGTCTGAATGAAGCCAGTGCCTTTTGCGTCGCCAGAATATTGGTCGCTTTTGAGTCATTGTAAAATGAACGGCCTTCAACCTTATCAACAAATTGTGTACGGTGTTTAACACCGGTGAAAGTTCTTAACACCTGCCGGATGCCAATATTGCTGGCGCCATTTAACTTTGCAGCACAAATAGCTGCAAGAATATTTTCCAGGTTATGATCCCCGACAAGCGCGATTTCATCACGATTCATTATGATTTCGGATTTAAAGTAAATGCCGGTGTCATCCACCCAGGCGCCATCATCAAGCCGGCTCTGCAGCGAGAACGGAATTTTTTGGGAAGTTGCCTCCAGCACTGCTTCCCTTACAACTGGATCATCTGCATTATAAACCAAAAAATCATCCGCATTCTGGTTGGCAAAAATATTACATTTGGCATTTCTATAGTTTTCAAACGTTTTATGGTAATCCAAATGAGCCTTGAAAATATTTAGTAGAACGGCAATTTTCGGTTTGAAGGATTGAACGCCCATTAATTGAAACGATGATAGCTCAAGTACCATTTTCTCTTCATCTTTAAGTGTCTGGGCAACTTCAGATGCAACAAATCCAATATTTCCGGCAACCTGAACTGGCTGACTGCTTTTCCGCAGCATTTCGGTAATCAACGTCGTTGTTGTCGTCTTCCCGTTGGACCCAGTGATTCCGATAATTGAGCTCTCAACCATTCGACCGGCAAGCTCAATTTCCGTAATAACCGGAAGATTCCTCTTCTCCGCCTCGACAAGCAAGGGATTATCATAAGGAATTCCCGGATTTTTTACAATAAGATCAATTCCATCCAAAACAGAAAGGGGATGGGAACCGGTGATTACTTCCGCCCCCATCGTTTGCAAATTACTTACAGCTTCAGCCTGTTTATTCGCTTGTTTGTCATTTACCCTAACATTTACTCCATTTTGCAATAACAGTCTGGCAGCTGCTGTACCACTTTTTGCCAGGCCTAACACAAGTGCATGGGAGTACGGGAAGTTCCTTAATTTCTTCACGTTATCCACACCTCAATATAAACCCCTAAGGCTGCAAAGAGTAATCCTACCAGCCAAAAGGTTGTAACTACCCGCCATTCGGACCATCCCATCAGTTCATAATGGTGGTGGAGCGGGCTCATCTTAAATACCCGTTTGCCCGTTAATTTAAACGAGGTTACCTGAATGATGACGGACAGTGTTTCTATAACAAAAACACCACCGATTATGATTAAAATAATTTCCAGTTTTGTTAATATGGCAATTGCTGCGATTGATCCTCCAAGTGCCAATGAACCGGTATCCCCCATAAATACTTTGGCAGGATGCGCGTTAAAAACCAGAAACCCAAGCAAGGAACCGACAACAGCCAGCGCAAATATCGTAATCTCAGCCTGAGGAGTCCCATACCAGGCCAATATTGCAAATGCTCCAAAAGCAATTGCGGCTGTTCCGGCAAGCAGTCCGTCAAGTCCGTCGGTCAGGTTAACTGCATTGGATGCACCGACCAGCATGAACATAATCAACAGAGCATATCCCCAGCCGAGCTCCAATTGAACAGATGTCCCGGGGATCTGAACATATGTTGCAAAGTCGTTATATCGTAAAATAAGATAAAACACCAGTGCAATAATAACCTGCCCGATCATTTTTTGGCGTGAGGTCAGACCAAGATTCCGTTTCATGGCTATCTTTATGAAATCATCAAGAAAACCAAGCAATCCGTATCCGACAAGAACAAAAATGAGCAGCCATAACTCATAGCTGATGGAACTGCTGCTGAATTTGCTGACCATAATCAATGCCGTCATTATTACACTGATTACAATCATCGTTCCACCCATTGTCGGTGTTCCGGTTTTTTTTAGATGTGACTGTGGTCCTTCTTCCCTGATACTCTGTCCAAACTTCAGACGACGCAGAAATGGAATGAAAATCGGTGATAAAAGGACGGTAATCAAAAATGCTATTGCGATTGTCATCAGTAGTACATATATGTTCATTGTTTCTCCTCCTCAAGCAGCGACCGTCCATACATTTTTATGCCTCATTGCTAATTTTTTCAACAAACCATTCAAATTGCATCATGCGTGAAGCCTTAAACAAGATCAGTGTGTCTTCAGACAAATATTCCCCTAACGCTTTCAGCAGCGACTCCTTTGAAGTAAAATGCATGGATGTTATGTTCGGATTTTTATCTTTAGCCGCTTCTGAAATAACCTTGGCATGCTCACCCAACGTAAACACAGCAGTAATAGGCGGTACAATCGAATCCGTTAGAGATCGATGGAAAGATTCGGATTGGTCCCCCAGTTCCAGAATATCCCCGAGAACCAGCACCCTTCGTCGAAACCCTTCCATTTGTTTTACAACGTCTATTGCCGCCTTCATCGAAGTTGGTGATGCATTATACGCATCATTAATAATCGATACCTCATGTTTACCTTTCAGCAATTCAAATCGCATCGACGTGTGCTCCAGATTGGCTAATGTTTCATTCAATGTATCTGCAGCAACCCCTAATTGTTTCGCAACCGTGATAGCCAATGCCGCATTAAGAGCATGATGTCTCCCCATCAGAGGTATCGTGTATTGCTCACCATTAGAAAGTTTAAATTGTGTCCGGTTCTGACCGAGCGTAACATTATCTATCATGATATCATTGTGAGCATCAAAACCGCATGTTATAACATTGCTTTGATCGTGCATATGAGCTAACAGCGGCTCATCACCATCCAAAGCAAGACAACCATTTTGGTTCATTCCTTCTACGATTTCAAGCTTTGCTGAAGCGATACCTTCCCTGGTACCCAAATATTCAATATGTGATTCACCGATATTGGTAATAATCCCATAGTCCGGCCTGGCTATATTCGATAACACTTCAATTTCACCGGAGTGGTTCATCCCCATTTCAGTGACAAGCACTTCAGCATCAGCCGGCATGGATAATATCGTTAATGGAAGTCCGATATGATTATTAAGATTTCCTTTGGTACCGTGCGTGCGGAAAGATGTCTTCAAAATAGCCGTCATCAAATCCTTTGTGGTTGTTTTGCCATTGGATCCGGTAATTCCAATCACAACCGGGTTTACCAGATCACGATATGCGGAAGCAAGCCTTTGCAGTGCATACAATGTATCATCAACAAAATAAACAGGGAAGTCGGTTGGCAGGAAACCAGGCAAATCCCTTCCCTTTTCCCACAAAGCAGCTATGGCCCCATTATTAAATGCCTGCTTTAAAAAATCATGGCCATCAAACTTTTCACCGGAAATTGGAATAAATAATGCTTTATTTGTTTCTTTTCGGCTGTCCGTTACCACTTCACCAATTGGCAATGATTCCTTGGCCGCTCCTACATAATCGGTAAAAATAGTCGACAGCCATTCCGTAGTAAACAGCATTACCATTTCCCCTTTGCATCAATGGCTTTCCTTGCTTCAATGCGGTCATCAAAATCATACCTGGTATTGCCGATATCCTGATACGCTTCGTGACCCTTGCCGGCGATCAGTATAATATCATCCGTATCTGCCAGTTTCACAGCTTTATTAATTGCATCTTTTCGTCCCTCGATGACTTCAAAATGATTTCCCTCTAATCCTTCAATCATATCGCTTAATATTGCCCCGGGATCTTCTGTTCGCGGATTATCGGATGTAAATATAACATGATCAGCATAATTCATTGCAATATTAGCCATTAATGGACGCTTCGTCCGATCCCGATCTCCCCCGCATCCGACAACTACATACACCTTTTGTTTTGCAAAGCCTTTGATTGTTTGCAGAACATTTTCAAGTGAATCCGGCGTATGCGCATAATCGACGATCGCTGCAAAATCATGATTACCTTCAACTGGTTCAAACCGGCCGCTTACACCTTTAACATTTTCCAATGCATCTTTGATAACTGAAAGCGGAACATTAGCTGAAATCGCTGCAGCACTTGCCGCAAGCATATTATAAACATTAAACATTCCGACTAACCTGCTGTTAATTCGAACAGAGCCTGCTGGAGTCTTGAGTACGAATTCGGTTCTTGTGACCTCAAGATTGATTGATTCCGCCGTAACCTGCGCATCATGCTCACATCCGTATGTAACTACTTGCTGTGCAGTGCTGCGGATTAAAAAGTCCGAATGCGGGTCATCCAAATTAATCACCGCATATTTTTTATTTCCTTCCCCGAAGCTGTTGCCCAATTGCGAAAAAAGCAGACTTTTAGCATGCAAATAGTCTTCCATATTGCGATGGTAATCCAGATGATCCTGTGAGATATTTGTAAAAATAGCAATATCAAATTCACACCCATGTACCCTGCCCAGGTCCAGTGCGTGTGAAGAAACTTCCATTATAGCCTGTTCAACCTTTTCATCAAGCATCTGATTGAACGTCCGCTGCAGAAATAACGCGTCAGGCGTTGTATTCTTTACCGGATGTATTTCTTCACCAATTTTCATCTGAATCGTTCCAATCAGACCAGTTTTCTGCTGATTCCGGTTGAAAATAGACTCCAACAAATACGTAACGGTTGTTTTACCATTTGTTCCAGTTACGCCAATCAATGGCAATTTTTTGGTTGGATACAGAAAAAATTTGGCGGCAACGGTGGCCAGTGCCCTGGAAGTATCGGCAACTTTAACTGTCGGAACCGACACAGCTATATCCTTTTCCGCAAGAATTGCACTTGCCCCGTTTTGGACCGCCTGTTCTGTAAACTGATGGCCGTCAACCGTAAAGCCGTCAATACAAATAAACAAATCGCCATCTTTAACTTTGCGGGAATCCATTTCAACGTTATTAATCTCAACATTATCAATTGAAGCGTTTAGTACTTCATAAAAAGTCAGCCCGGAAAGTAATTCCGATAATTTCATATCAAACATCCTATCATTTTATTATTTCTATATATGCATTCCACATTTAAGCAATTTTTTAGAGGGCGGAAACACCTTTTTATAAACAAAGTTATTTTAACACTTGTATATTATAGCAAATATCAATCCGAATCACGATCCTTTTCATCAGCTAAATATATTCTGATTTTTTCTCCTTTTTCAACCTTTGTACCTGGGGCGGGCTCCTGATCAATAATATATTCCCCATCACCGCTTGCCTCAATGGACAAATTGGTCATGTAAGTACGCAGCTCACTTGTTTTCAACCCAACCAGGTCAGGTACTCTAACCTTTGGCTGTTCCGTCCATTTTAATTTCTTTTTCATACCGTCATCGGTTGGTTTTACGCCCATTGCGCGAAGACTGTCACTGATAATTGTTCCAACAATCGGTGCGGTCACAACCCCGCCAAAAGCTACTGTGTTTTTAGGGTTGTCAACTGCAACATATACAACAATTTCCGGATCATTGGCAGGTGCGAACCCAATGAATGAAACAATATAATTATTTTGCATGTAGCGTCCATTCGGACCAACTTTTTGGGCTGTCCCGGTTTTTCCACCGATCCTGTATCCATCCACATATGCAGGACGGCCGGTACCTTTGGCAACAACACTCTCCAAAGCATGGCGGATTTTTTTGGATGTTGACGCAGAAATCACCCTTTTTTCCAACTCCGGTTCAATGGTTTTGACAGGCTTGCCGGTTTCCGGACTAATCCATTTTTTCGCAATAAATGGTTCATATAATTTCCCGCCATTTACCGCAGCAGCAACGGCCATTACCTGTTGAATCGGTGTAACGGAAACACCTTGTCCGAAAGAGGTAGTCGCCAACTCAACAGGTCCAACCTTTTCCGGATCAAACAGAATCCCGTTCTCCTCTCCTTTTAGATCAATCCCAGTTTGTTGTCCGAAACCAAAATCCTTGATATAGGAGAAAAGCTTCTCCTCACCAAGTTTCATCCCCAAGTTAACAAATCCGGGGTTACAAGAATTCTGCACAACTTCAAGATAGGATTGATGGCCGTGTCCCCCGCTTTTCCAACAATGCAGTTTTGTTCCGCTAACACTGATGTCACCATCGTCATTATAACTGTCTTTATGCAGGTCTACCGCATCTTCTTCAAGTGCCGCAGCCAGTGTAATAATCTTAAAGGTGGACCCTGGTTCATAGGTGCTCCAAATTGGCAGATTCCGATTATATATTTCCGGATTGACGTTCTGGTAGTTTTCCGGTTTAAAATTGGGCCGTGACGACATCGCAAGCACCCCGCCAGTATCCGGATTAACCGCTATGGCCAGTGCACCATCCGGGTTATACTTGGCAACTGCCAAATCCAGTTCCCTTTCGATGATAGTCTGAACCTTCAAATTAATCGTTGTTTTAAGATTCAATCCATCCTCAGGCGGTTTGTATTCGTCGGCAATCTGCTCCAGTTTCATCCCTTTTGCATCAGAATAGAATGAGAGGCTTCCTTCATCTCCATTTAATTTATCATTATAAAAGAGTTCAAGCCCCATTAAACCCTGATTGTCGATACCAGCAAATCCAAGAACATGGGATAAATAGTCTCCATAAGGATAATGCCGTTTCGAATCTTCTGCAAGATAAATACCATCCAGATTTATGGTTCTGAACGCTTTTTCCTGTTTTTCGGAAATTTTTCTTCCTGCTGGATGAATCCTTGCAT
Organism: Virgibacillus ihumii; assembly: GCF_902726655.1. Taxonomy (NCBI): domain Bacteria; kingdom Bacillati; phylum Bacillota; class Bacilli; order Caryophanales; family Bacillaceae; genus Virgibacillus; species Virgibacillus ihumii. Next base: position 487,303 of record NZ_CACVAN010000001.1, on the reverse strand, counting down.
AAACTGCTTTTTTTGTAACATATTCATACGCTTTTTCCTCAGAAATACCCAGTATATCAGCGATCTGACCAGCAGCTTTTTGCGGATTTTTAATTTGCTTCGGAACAACAATAACAGAGGGTGCCGAAACATTACCGGCAAGCACCTCGCCGTTCCTGTCCAATATTTTTCCGCGCTCCGGTTCAAATGTTATGTCCCGGCTCCAGGATTCGTCCGCTTTGTTCATCAGTTCATCACCTATTACAAACTGTACATAGCCCAACCGGACATCAATTATTGTAAAAAGCAGTATTCCAGCAAGAAAAACAGTAACTATTCGTTTTCGCACCGTTACAGCAGATACGCGTTTCATACTTCATCCCCTTTTCATAGGCAGGCTTGTATCCACTATATGAGGACGAAAAACCGAATAGAACACTGTTTTCTCTTAATTAAATTCGTTATTCAATTGGATTGTTGCTTCTTTTTATTATCATTATCCTGTTCCTCAGGGGCAGTTGGCGACTTAAATTCCACTCCCAGATAAGTACCTTTTTTAATTGGTGTACCAACCTTAATACTTTGTTTAACAGCATAGCCGTTTCCAAGGATTTCCACTTTAAGCTCAAGCAAATCAGCAAATTGCAGCACATCCCTGGTTGACCAGCCACTGATATCCGGCATTACCGGATTATCTGTTATAAGGATAAGCCTGTCATCCGGAAAGAGTTTTTCACCCTGTTCAGCAGAAGCAGCCTTAACCGTTTCGCCTGTACCAACAACTTCAACATCCAGCCCCTGCTTTGTCAGCCTTTTTTTAAGTTCAGCCGCATCTTTCCCTATCAGCTGAGGGATTTTCACATCATGGACTTGCGCTGAATTGTCTTTATCAGGGTTAATGTTTAAATAGTGCAAACTATTTTCCATCACATTCTTAAAGATGAACGACACCGGTTCCGAACCTAATTCATGGGGTTCTAGGTCGGGTTTTTTAACTGCAACATACATCATCAATTGTGGGTTTTCTTTCGGTGCCACACCAAGAAATGAGTAAATATAGTTTCCATGTCCCGTCAAATACTCTCCGTTCTCAGAAATTTGCGAGGTTCCTGTCTTACCAGCCACCGTATAATCTTCCAGACTGTATTCCTGACCGGTTCCATACTCTTTCGCAACTACTGATTCCATCAAATTCAGAACATGATCTGCAGTTTCCTTGGAAATCGGCTTCCCTACAACTTCCGGAGTTTTCTTTTTGATAACTTCATGAGTCGATGGATCAACAACTTTTGAAATAACATATGGCTTCATCATTTTTCCGTCATTTGCAATGGCAGTCGCTGCTTTCATCAATTGAATTGGAGTTACGGTAGTTCCCTGTCCAAATGATGTTGTCAATTTCTCGCTTGGCCAATTGTACAATATTTGACCTTTCTTCTCGTGCGGCAGATCAATTCCCGTTTTCTCATCAAAATCAAATGCATTCAAGTAATCGAGAAATTTCTCCGTACCTATTTTTTCCCATACTAATTTTGCAGCAGCAACATTAGATGATCTGGTAAAACCTTCATCATATGAAATTTTACCCCAACCCTTACCACCATTATGATCGTGTACCGGACTGACCCGATCACTGACCTGATAGGAGCCGGATTTAAATAACTCATTTCCATTGTAAACCTCTTCTTCGATTGCAGCCGCCCACGTAAACATTTTCATAGTGGAACCCGGTTCGATCGGGGTGGAAATGGCATCATTAAACCAGTTCTTAACATTTTTCAGTTTATTCGGATTATAGCTAGGGCGGTTGCTCATGGCGACCACTTCACCAGAGTTTGGATCCATCACAACCGCGGTCATACGTTCCGGATCATATTTTTCTTGCATTTGTGACATGACATCTTCCAGCAGTGTTTGTATTTTTTGATCAATTGTCAGATAAACATTATTTCCATCCTGTGGTTTTTTGATAACTTCATCAGGATCAAGTAATTTCTTACCATAATTATCCCGTTCATAGGAGATATATCCATCCTTGCCGCTTAAAGTTTTATTCATCTGATTCTCTATACCATTTAATCCAGTAATTTTACCTTCTTCTTTTTGTGCAAGCCCTATAATTCGGGAAGCGAACATTCCATTAGGGTAATAACGGATGGAAACTTTTTCAAATCCAATGCCCGGCAAGTCAAGTTTTTCAATTTCCTTTTTCGTTTCTAATGACAACCCACGGCCGGCGCTTCCAAATTCAACCTGAAACTGGTCATTCTCAATTCCTTTATTTATTTGTTTCAGGATATAACTTCTTTTCACATCCAATAAAGGAGCCAGCATTTCCGCAGTTTTCTCCGGATTTTTTACATGCTTTGGCTCCTCGGGATCTGCTGTATACGTTTCATCCACAATTGCGTGGATTTGAAATGTCGGACGATCGTATGCCAACGTCATCCCATTTTTGTCGAATATTTTACCTCTTTCCGCATCAAGGGTGTAGGATGTTGTTCGTTTCTTGTCAGCCCATTCTTCCAGCGAGATATTATTAATTTCAGCTGTCGCCTGTATGTACAAAAATCTTCCTGTCAGCACCAAAAATAATCCGGCAAACAACAGTATTAACACACCTGCCATCCAATGGGTAGTTCTGTTTTTTCTCATTATACATCACCTTGTTTAGTTGTTATACGCGGTTGCCTGTTTCACCTCTGACGCCTGAATCGTCAATCCGTGCTTTTCTGCAATATTGATAATCCGTTCAGGTTCGCTTAGTTTTGTTTTTTCATATGTAAGCCCTTCGTTCACAACCATTTGATGCTCCACAGTACTTTCCAGTTCCTGCAAGTCTCTATTAAGCTGATCCGTTGAAGAAGCAAACGAAACCATATAAATGGATGCAGTAATTATACAGAAACCAAAGATGGAATACAATGCTTTTTCTCCTTTTGTAACCCAACTTTGTTTTTTAACACGTACCGCTGTCTGTTTTTCTTTTTGCGGAGTATATGGTGCGTACGATTGTTCCCAACTCTGTGCTTGATTTGCGCTCATTATTTTTTCCACCCTTCTTTATAGGTAAATTCGTCATTCCATGAACCAACCTTTTCCACTATGCGTAATTTGGCCGAGCGGGATCTGCGGTTCAAGTCCAGTTCATCTTCACTTGGTAATATCGGCTTTTTGGTGAGGAGGTTGAATGGTGCCTGATGATCAGTTGGAATAACCGGTAAATTTCGCGGCACTGGTTTCGTTGAACTCCATTTTTTAAAAGCCTGTTTGCAAATTCTGTCTTCCAAGGAGTGAAAGGTGATAACAGCTATCCGTCCGTTGAGTCCAACATTTCTCGCTGCCTGGTGCAACGCATCATTAAATGCTGCCAGCTCATCATTTACTGCTATGCGCAGCGCCTGAAAAATTCGTTTCGCCGGATGTCCACCTTTCCTTCGAGCAGGAGCAGGTATTGCTTCTTTTATAATTTCTGTCAGTTGATGAGTTGTATCAATTTGTGAGGTTTTCCGATAGCTCTCAATTTTTCTGGCAATTTGTTTGGAAAACTTTTCTTCACCATATGTAAAGAAAATTTTTACCAGTTCGTTGTAAGACCAATCATTTACAATTTCATGTGCATCCAGCTGCTGATCTGCATTCATTCGCATATCTAATATTGCATCATGCTGATAGCTAAATCCTCTTTCTCCCCGATCCAGCTGTGGTGAAGAAACACCTAAATCAAAAAGAATGCCATCAATTTTTTCAATTTCAAATCGTGATAATGCAGCTTCCAGGTTTCTGAAATTGGAATGGATAAACGTAATATGACCGCTGTATGGCTGAAGTCGCTTTTTAGCTGCTTCCATCGCTTCACTGTCCTGGTCAAAAGCAAACAGCCTCCCATTCTTATCCAATTGGCTGGCAATCTGTTCGCTGTGACCCCCGCCGCCAACTGTACAGTCAACATATGTACCATTCGGATTGACAGCCAACCCTTTTAATGTTTCTTCTTTTAGCACACTGTAATGGTCAAACATTTCCACACCTGCTTTTTTCGGATAAACCTTGTCTTCTTCATTTCATCTGGTGCAATCCGCTCCTAATCATTCGAAAAATACACGGATGTCCATTTAAATATCAAAGTCCATTAGATTTTCAGCAATTTCGCTGAACGATTCCTCTGAATCGCTGAAATAATCTTCCCAATTCTCGCTAGCCCAAAATTCAATTCGGTTCGATACACCAATTACTACACATTCTTTACTTAATGCAGCATAGCTTCGAAGCGGCTGCGGAATATTTATTCTTCCCTGCTTGTCCACTTCGCATTCTACTGCTCCTGAAAAGAAGAATCGTGTAAAAGCACGTGCATCTTTTTTGGTAAGTGGGAGCTTCTTCAATTTTTCTTCCAATGCTTTCCATTCATCCATTGGGTAAGCAAACAGACACTTATCAAGTCCGCGGGTTACAACAAAGTTATCACCAAGTCCTTCACGGAACTTAGCAGGGACAATGATTCTTCCTTTGGTATCAATGTTGTGCTGAAACTCACCCATGAACATGTAGTCCGCCCCACTTTCATATAACCATGTTACCACATTCCCCCACAATTCACCACCTTATATTTAAAAAAATTATCATCAATCCGATTTCATCCGGCAAACCCCCGGAAGCCAATAATTCCTTGTTGTTTTTCACATAATAAAAAACGCCGGGATCACAGTGTATCCCAGCGTTTTTATATCAATATAATATAAAATTTCCAGACGTTTTTATAATTGGTGGTGAAAAGTGGTTGGATTTTAATATCTTCAAATGTAAACAATGAAATGGTCGTGATCAAATGAACAGATTTCATTTGTCAGTTGTTCAATAAATCCGGAACCGTATTTGTTCAGAAACGAAACCGGATTCCAGGTTCTCTCCTGAAGACCATTGTTTGGGTGAAGCGCCATTTCCACCAGACTAAATTCACTTAGTTCTTTCGCATACTTTTCTTCCATTGCCTTTCGAATACGCCCTTCCATAAAATCGATATCACGTTGCAAATAAAATAAATTCCGGTCTGCCAATTCTCCAAGATCTGTACGCACCTCGCTTGCTACTTCCTTAAGTGGTGCATGAACTTTCGCGATAGCGTCTTTAATTTCAGATGCCAGATGTTTCACAGGAGGGTTGTTCTGTGCAGCCAGCCAATTCGCTTTCAAGTCACCGGCACCATTGTTGATAACCTGTTCAGCTTGAATGCCATACGAATTCAACGCTTTCTCCACCCGTTTTTCCATGAAGGTAAAAGATAACCTTGGCAATACAGGCGGCATTTCTACTTCTGCAGCGTGGAAGGCTGGTTTCAATGCAGCCCAGTAACTGACTTCACCAGGACCGCCAACAAATGCCAATGTTGGAAAAAGCATTTCCTGCATAACCGGTCGTGTAACAACGTTATTGCTTAGCTGTGCGGGGTTTTCAGCAGCAATATCGAGAAGTTCCTGCTCCGAGAGCACCAGTTCATTTTGCTTCCCGGCCCATTCACCATTTTCATGACGGGTGAGCAAAATCCGTTCATGATCTTTCAGCAGAAACAAATGTCCATCCTGCCCGTCAACCTCAAGTGATACGGGATAATTTTTTTGATTAAGTGTTTGGACACTCTGATAGACTCCTTTACTGATTTCCGGCTGTTTATTAATCAACGTGATAAAATGATCGCTCTCCAATTTACGGATTTCCGGATCACCCGAGTCTGCAAGTACAATACCTTCCGTTTCAAAAAGGTGGTGAATAAAACGCGCAAAAAAGTCAACATATGTATTTGACTTCTGCAAACAGTCATAAATTGATTCATATAATTGATTGGTAAAAGCCGTTTCTTTCAACTGTTCAAAAATATGATGAACCCATTTTTCAGCATGCGTTTTATCTATTGGAATATCGGATAGAGACCGTTTCTCTGTAATACGATGCTGTATGGTATGTTTTTTCATAGAATAATTTTCCGGTAAATAAATATGGTTAATTTCATCAAAATCATGATCTTCACCAGCAATCCAAAAAACCGGAATAATCGGTTTGCCAAGCTTTACTTCCTGTTTTTTGGCAAATTGGATAATCGAAATAATTTTATTTATAGTATAAATCGGACCGGTCAATAATCCTGCCTGCTGACCCCCGATGACAACTGCACTGTCTTCTTGTTCCAGACGTTTGATATTCCTATATGCAGATTCCGGTGCTCCCCACTTTTTATTCATGGAGGTTAAAGCTTCTGAAAGTCGTCTTCGGTCAAACTTTCTTTCATTCAGTGACGCTAACCGCTTTTCCAATGCTGCTTCCGAATAAGGGTTATAATCAAAATGCTGCATAATACGTTGTCTATTTTGCCGATAATCATCTATTAATGGATTTTGCTTTGTCAGTTTAACCGGATCAATCTGCATAGCTGCATACTCCTTTACTATTGAAATATCCAGTATGTATTGTACATAAAAGTGCTTTAGATTGCATTTAATCTGTTTAAATCGTGAAAAGCGTACATTTTTTACGTTGCCTTTCAAGATAAAAGCTGCTGCATAATGCCGATTACCACCAGTACAATGTAGAGTAATACAAACAAGAGAAAACAAACCCGCCAGAAGATTTTAAAAACCTTGTAAAAGACTACTTCTGTATACAATTTCCAATGGACAACTGCAATTACTGTAAATATACTGAGCAGCACTATAACCCAAATACCTATAAAGGAACTGTCAAAAATTTGCTGAAGCATTACCAAAACAGCGATGATGTAGAGTAAAGTCGTCCAGCTGACAGCTTTATGTATGGCTTTCCATTTTTGCCTGTACACCTTTACTCCAATAACATAAACAATCAATGTCACTGCGACAGGAACGGTAATCATTAATCCGATTACATAGACAATAATATTAAGCATTATTCAATGAGCCCCTTTTCTTCTCTAATGCTTTAATACTTCTGTATACAAATTCCGTATTTGGGATCGGGTGTGTACTGATCCGCACCAAATAGCCGGTTATAGCCTCTACTTCCGTTCTTCTGCCTTCACGAATATCCTTCAGCATGGAGGAAACATTACTCGCCGTATTCCGGATGACTTTCTGCACCGACTCCCATGCAGCCGCAAAGTCCATATTGAGTACATTCGCTGCTTCACGGCAAAGAGCGAAAGCAAGCTGCTGCAAGTGGCAATTGTCAAGCAGCCCGCCGTTTGCAACGTCAAATAATGCGGTCAATGGATTGATCACTGTATTAATCAGTAATTTCTCATGCAGCAATAATTTCCAGTCTCCGGATAACACAAACGGAAAATCAGACCGATCCAATTGTGCGGTTAACTTCGTAAGTAATTCGTTACCTGCATTAAATGCAGCCAAGCGGATTCTGCCCTTCCCGGTATGATTGACGGTACTGTTTCCACTACGAAATGCCCCGTGTTCCACTACCCCAATCATTATTTGCTGATCTATCCGGTGTACTTTTTCGATATGTCCCATCCCGTTCTGCAGAAATATGACCGGTGTCTGCTCATTTGTTTGTTGAATAATTGACAAAATGTTATCAATATGCTGTTGCTTGACACAGACAATGAGAAGGTCCTCTGAAATCATTTCATTAACCAACAGCGCATTCACCCTGATTGATTCAGTGCAATCATCCAAAACAAGACCATCATCATTGATCATCGTTTTTTGTTCAGCCCGTCTGACGTAAACGGTAATTTCATGATCGTTTGCCAAATAGCTGGCTATCAGCAATCCGACAGACCCGCCGCCTATTATACCCACTTTCATTCGACATTCCGCTCCCCCGCAGGATAGATTCCCTTTTTCTTTATTGTAGCAGATGCAAAATAATTTGTATGGAAATATTCACGTATTTTTATATTATCTCGTTTCAATATAATCTGGTTTATACTATAATAAATGTAGAGATGGAATATAAATTTTGACTGATCGGGGGAACATGCATGAATAAACAGATAAACGTTGAAAAACTTTTAATCAACTATAAAACACTTGAGAAATTTAAACGTTTTAAAGCATACGGAAATCAGGAACTATCCATGCTGGAAGATTTACAAAACAACATTGTTGAAAATGACAGCACTTCACCATTTTATGGGATTTATGTCGGTAATAACCTTATTGCCCGGATGAGTCTGTATCAAGTATCCGCTAAGTATGATCAGTACTTCAATCCACCTCAGGATTATCTTGAACTGTGGAAACTTGAGGTTTTACCAGATTATCGCGGACAAGAATTCGGAACAGCATTGGTTGATTTTGCCAAAAGTTTCAATCTTCCTATTAAAACCAATCCACGAATCAATTCACATGGATTCTGGGAAAAAATGGGTTTCCAAAAAGCTAAATATGAAATGGAAAGAGACCTGGGAGAGAATCCACTTATTTGGATGCCGGACGGCGTTCAGGAAAAAGAAATTTAATTGGAGCTGCTAAAAAAACAAGACATGAATTGCCTGTCATTGGCATTCATGTCTTTCTTTTTCAATTCTTATTTTTTTCATTAACCCATTCCCAAAGATTCCCCATTTCAGACCAGGCTTCCTGGTAATTTTTCAACTTTAGTTTCAGCGACTCATTCTCACTTTTCAGTTGTTCTAAAAGATTCGCTTGCTTTGTATGGGGAGATCCACTTACGTTACTATTATCAGTCCGCATTTTTTCAAGTAAAAGAATAGCCGTATCAATAGGGTCTCTGTCCGATTCTTTGCCCGGTTCAATATATTTCCAAGCCTTTTTGCGGTTTCCCTGTTTTCGTTCCTCTTTTGCGTTTTCAATCGCATCCTGATATTGTTTGCGGATGGAGGCGTTCCATCTGAACCCACAAGCTGCCGAGGTCCGTGAAAGTTCCTTCCCTACTTCTTTAAACGCTTCCAGCTGTGTTCTACCCTCGCTAATATGGCGGAGCACGGTCTCAGCCAAAATTATATCTTCATCTTTTGTCCATGCATCCTGACGTGTCGCATTCATGACATCCCTCCTTACTGTTTGCTACCAATGTATGCAAAAAGTAGGAGTGATAGAATAATTCCGATTAAATAGTTTGAAAATTTATCAACAAAAACGTAACGCCATTTAGCAACATACATAGCAAAGCTTCATTCAGAGGGTGAGGAGGTATGGGGGTTGGGACTGCGCTAAACGCTCGTCCCACCAAGACCCATGCTGGTTGCCGGGACTGGAGCTGGACGTGGCTGATTATTTCCGCCCTCTGAAGTTCTGTACCGCTTCCTTGTGTTCAACCGAATCCCAAAGGTTGGCACTATTTCTTACCTCATCACTCATCGCAGCCGATAAACCAAGTACAGAAGTCCGCTTCATAAACTGCCGTTTTAAAGTATGCATCTGCTTACGTGATTTAGACAGATATGATTCTGCTAGTTTTGCATCATCCCATTCATGTTCCGGAACAACTTTGTGAAGCCAGCCTCTCTGAAATAAATACGATGCATCGTACATCTCACCCTCCAGTATCCAATGATACGCAAAATTGGGATGCACTTTTTCATAAAGTAATGCACCTCCGCCCCAACCGGGTGTGATGCCTAATTTTGTCTGGACAAATCCAAATTTGGTATGTTCCCTGGCAATTCGAAAATCACATGCAGTTGCTATTTCGCAGCCTCCTCCAAGTGCATCTCCATTCAATAAACAAATAGTAGGAACCGGGAAGGATGCAATATCATACAAGACCTCCTTCATCGGATACAAAGCCGAAAATGCTTCATCAGTCGTCAGATCTCCATGAAGATGTGCCAGGTCCCCGCCTGCACAAAACATTCTGTCACCAGCTGCTGAAACGACCAAAAACTTCAAATTGTCCTGTTTAGCAGTTTCCAGTGCCTCCTTCAGCTCATCAGTCATTACTGCTGAAATCGCATTAAGCTTGTCCGGCCGCTGTAATCGGATGGTGCCATAGCCACTTTCATGATGTATGTACTGTATTGTCTCCATTTTAATGAAATCCTCTCTTTCGTGTACTGCATCAATTGTAGCACAATATGAACGCTCCATTAAGAATGGCTGATTACAAGAAAAACGGGAATTTAACAAGGAAAAGCATCTTTAATCATGAGAAAAATAAATGTAACGGGGAGAAATATTTTATCAGGAGAAAGTCCAAAAATACGACAGATTAGAAGATATCCACAGAAGGCGAAATGCCTTATCAAAAAAACAGACCACTTTCGCCCCAGTGATCTGTTTCAGATAAATTTATGCTTCTGATACAACTTCTTTTCCGTCATAGTGTCCGCATGATTTGCAAACATGGTGCGGCTTAGCCAATTCACCACAGTTTGAGCATTCCACCATGCCAGGTACATGCAGCTTTTTATGAGTACGACGTTGGTTTTTAACCTTTTTGGAAGTTCTTCTTTTTGGTACTGCCATGACTTACACCTCCTTCAAAATATGAAAGCAAAACCAGAATAGTAAAAATTCCTATTTTTCTTTCTCATCTTTATTAAGCAATGACTCCAGTTTCTTCAAACGGGGGTCAATCTTTTTTTCTTCGGTATCCTCTGTAACCAGTTCCCAGCCTTCACCTTCTGTCGGAGCTTGACTGTCGGCATTTTCATCGCTGGAAAATACACGGTAAGGAACCTCTAATAAGATATTTTCCTTGATAAATGGAGCTAAGTCAAGTACTTCTCCATCAATTGGATGTACCTCATCTTCATTTTCCTCGTTATCATAATAAATTGAGTCGGAAAATACCTCAGTGGCTTTTATTTCAAACTGATATGGGACATCCACTAACGTTCGTGCACATGGTAAAATCATTTCTCCATCAATTGTAAATGAAAAAATTAGTTCGTCACCCTGATCATAAACCATTCCATAAACATGAACAGGATCAATCTTTCGAATATCATTATTCATGGCTTCCAATTCGGAAACATTTACCCAATCATCAAATTCAAATGGCTTTTCATAGGCATTTTTTTTAATTTGACCTACTGTAAACTTCATCGTCATCACCTCATGGCAACAAGAGTTATTTTAAAAGGAAAATCAGCTTTTGTCAACATATTTTCTTTACAGTTTCAGAAGTTGCATTGATCAATTTTTATTATTCATTTCGGTTATTCCACCTCTTCCCCACTATTCCCGGCAAACTTATTCATAACCATTCCCGCAACAATGCAGATTTACTCTTTTTTTGATACAATTAGTAACACTATATTTTAAGGAAGTGACGGTATGAACGCCTGTGGACTAATCGTTGAATATAACCCTTTTCATAATGGACACGCGTACCATATACAGGAATCCAAAAAAACTTCCGGAGCAGACTGCATGATAGCTGTCATGAGCGGGAACTTCCTTCAACGTGGTGAACCGGCGATCATCGATAAATATCATCGAACAAAAGCGGCACTGTCTGCCGGAATTGATATTGTTCTGGAGCTGCCATACGCGTATGCTGTCCAAAGCAGTGACCTCTTTGCGAAAGGTTCGGTACATACATTGAATGAAGCAGGTGTATCCAGTATCTGTTTCGGCAGTGAATCCGGTGATGTATCGCATTTCACCAATGGATATCGTCTTTTTTACGATAAAGAAACGATATTTAAAAAAACACTTAAAGAACAGCTCGCTCAAGGAACATCTTTTCCGGAAGCAAGCAGAATTGCATACCAGGAAATCGGACTTGCTGCTTCAGAAATGGACTTAACACGGCCGAATAATATTCTCGGTTTCAGTTACGTCAAAGCAATTCTGAATAGCAACCTGCCCATTGACCCGTTAACGATTAAACGAACCAAAAGCAACTACCATGATCAAAGCTTTTCCGGCTCAATAGCAAGTGCCACAAGTATACGAAAAGAACTGCTTGCAGAGGAAACCATCAAACCTGACCTTGCTGATACCATGCCTGTTGAAACCGTCAGCCAACTGAAAAACTACAAACAATATTCCGGCGTCTGGCATGCATGGAAATTATATTTCCCTATCCTGAAATACAGGGTTAAAACCATGTCTGCAAAAGAGATTGCTGCCATCCACGGAGTTGATGAGGGTCTGGAAAACCGTATTAAAAAAACAGCCGATGAAGCAATTTCGTTCACGGATTGGGTGCAACGTATTAAGACAAAGCGATACACATGGACAAGGCTGCAACGGATGTTTGTTCATTTATTGACCAATACGAAAAAAAATGAACTGAATGCAGCGAAAAATAATCCTTCTGTTTCCTTTGTCCGATTACTTGGTATGACGGAAACCGGGAAATCCTACTTGAATTTACAGAAAAAGAAGATGAATGTCCCGCTCATTTCCAATTTAAACAAAAACACCAGCTCCTTGCTTTACATGGAGGAAAGAGCAACGGATGCATATTACAGTATAATGGACATTGACAAACAAAAAGCATTTCATGACCAAGAATTGGACCCGCCTGTCATCATTAAAACTTGAAGAGACCCTGAGCTGCTCCAGGGTCTCTTCCTTTAATTTTTATTGGGCTTCAATTGTTGAAGGTAGTCAAGTGCATCTTTAAACGTTTTAACAGGAACAATTTTCATATCGGTACCAATTTCTTCAGCTGTATTCTTCGCTACTTCATAGTTGGACTTTTCATCCCCGTCTCCATTCGGAGCAAAAAAGATATCACAGCCTTCTTCAGCTGCAGCAATAACCTTCTTATCTATGCCACCAATCCGAAGCACATTTCCCTCGTAATCCACTTCACCTGTACCAGCTATCTGATATCCCTTCGTCAAATCTTTTTTCATTAATTGATCATATATTTCCAATGAAAACATTAATCCGGCACTTGGTCCACCTATGCTTCCGCTCGAAAAGCTGACATCCGGATCAACTTCCACACCTCGATCAGTGACAAGCCGGATACCAATACCAACTTTGCCATCCATTTTTTCATACGTGTCAAGTTTTATTGTTTTCGTAAGTTCTTCACCATTCCTGATTACTTCCAGGGTTATCGTATCCCCTGCTTCCTTGTCTTCCACATATGATATAAGATCTTCGGCCTTATTGACTTCATTACCGTCAACTCCGGTTATTCGATCACCAGACTGCAATTTACCATCCGCCGGCATATCTTTGACAACCGACACAACATAAACACCATTATATTCAATCTTGATATCTTTATCAGCCGCTTTGTAGGCAACAGCAATCGCTTTCTCCTGTGATGTATCCATCATCTTTAGCTGCACATGGTAATATTCTTCTTCTGAAACCCCTTCAGGTCTGATTTCGTTGATTGGATGCAGCTCATGGTGCGGCTTAATTTTTGCCCATAAATATTGAATTGGAGTAACCTGACCGCCTCGGACAGTAACAAGGTGCATATCACCTTCACTTGAATAGCCGTCTTCCACCTCAACTATAGGATTTAATGCATCTGCACCACCGGGTTTATATACATAATAGGGAAGCTGATAGGCTGAAATAAAAAATACAGCCAGAATTACGATGATAAAAGTTATGATATGTTTTTTGTTTACGTTCATGATCGGACTCCTTCCAGTTCCAAATACCACAACTTCTCTGGAGTATTACAAAGTCTATGGCATAAAAGTGAGATGTATGTGCGTATATTTGTATAGACCTGTTCCTATTTGAGTAAATGACTTAGATATTAAACATACGCTAGCATCAGTTTACTACTATCAAAAATAGAAGTACAGGGTTAGAAAACCTGGCTTATCGATCAGGAGATTCAAGTAAGAGCATCTTTGTTTTCGTGAAAAGGTTTCATGCCCTGGAGTACAAGCTTTAATAGATAACCCCTAGCAGCACTTATGCAGTGTAAAATGACTGCCAAGATTAGTATGGGAGGCTTTCCATTGATTCAAAAAATAAAGACAATCCTTCTCTCAGTAGTTACGGTATTTCTTGCCTTTTCTTTAATTAAATATCCTGATCAGGCATTTGAAGCAAGCCTCCGCGGGTTAAGTATGTGGTGGGAAGTTGTTTTTCCTTCACTATTACCTTTCTTTATTACGGCGGAACTGTTAATCGGATTTGGCGTTGTTAAATTTATCGGGGTGTTATTTGAACCGGTGATGCGACCGCTGTTTAATGTGCCAGGGGCAGGAAGCTTTGCATGGGCGATGGGTATGGCAAGCGGATATCCAACAGGCGCCAAGATATCAGCCCGATTGCGGGAAGAGAAACAATTATCCCGGGTTGAAGCAGAACGGCTCGTTTCTTTTACAAATGCTTCCAGCCCACTATTCATTTTCGGAGCAGTATCGGTCGGATTTTTTTACGATATGAAGCTGGGAATTCTGCTTGCTGCCGCACATTATATCGGCAATGCGCTTGTCGGAATCTGCATGCGGTTTTATGGGAGAAAAGAGGACCGTGCCCGTAGTTTACGGGGCAAACGAACACCATCACTCAGGCAGGCGTTCCAGGAAATGCATCGTTCCCGGATGAATGATCATCGTCCATTTGGACAAGTTGTCGGTGATGCTGTACTGAACTCTATTCAAACACTTGTAATGGTCGGCGGCTTCATTATTCTGTTTTCTGTCATCACAAAATTACTGTACATTATTGGTCTGTCACCATTGATAGCTACTTTATTCGAATATATTTTACAGTTGTTTACACTGCCGGCAGATCTTGCATTACCATTATTCTCAGGGTTATTTGAAATCACGCAGGGTGCTAAGGCAATCTCGCAAACGGAAGTGGCCAATCTGCTTCCTAAATTTATTGTCGTCAGTTTCATACTTGGATTCAACGGTTTTTCTGTCCAAGCCCAGGTGGCAAGTATTATTTCGCGTACTGACATCCGCTTTGGTCCTTATTTTTTCGCACGTATTTTGCACGGTCTATTTGCCGGCATTCTTACGCTCATCCTGTTTAAGCCATTGTATTTGAACAGAACTTCGTTTGATTTTAACGGTGTCCCCGTATCCAATGGTCCTGTTAACAACACATGGGCAAATATTATACAATTTTTGGAGACTGCCGGACCAATGATAACATTTGGCTTCTTGCTGATTGCTGCGATGATACTGAATAAACGTATTCACAGAAAATAAAGAGGCTGCCCCAATGGGAGAGCCTCCTGATTTTATCTAAAATTTTTTGTTTAACGCTTCTTCCACAGGCCTTGGCACCAAGTCAGATACATTCGCCTTATATTTGGCGACTTCCTTTACAATGCTCGAGCTGAGGAATGAATATTGATTGTTCGTCATCATAAACAACGTTTCAATATTTTCATTCAATTTTCTGTTCATGGAAGTTATTTGCATTTCATACTCAAAATCACTTACCGCACGTAACCCGCGAAGAACAGCCTGTGCATTTTTTTGCGTTGCATAGTCAATTAACAGCCCACTGGAAGAATCAACTGAAACATTTTCTAAATGCTCTGTTGACTGCTTAAGTAATTCAAGCCGTTCTTCAACCGTAAATAATGGGGATTTTGACTGATTATTAAAAACAACAATGATGACATGGTCAAAAATTCTGGCACCCCGTTCGATGATATCCAAATGGCCATATGTAACAGGATCAAAACTTCCCGGGCAAATTGCTAGTCTGGTCAAAAGCAAGCGCTCCCTTCTATCTTCTCTTATATATTGTAATGCTTATCGTACCGCCATAATCCGCCTGTTTTGACATCAAAAAGGAGCCGATTTCTTTAGGCATTTTTTCCGATGTACCATGTTCGTAGTATATCATGCCGTTGCTTTTCAACAACTGTAAATTACTGATGCGTTCCAGTAATTTAACATAGCTAACCTTTCCATATGGCGGATCAAGAAAAATTAAATCAAACTGCAAATTTCTTTTTGAGGCCGCTTGTAACGCCCGAAAAGCTTCTGCACGGAATATTTCTGTCTGTTCCGCCAGTTTTAATAATTTTACATTTTCATGGATTGTATGTATTGCTTTCGGGTTTTTATCCACAAACACACCTGATGTCATCCCTCTGCTAAGCGCTTCCAAACCTAATGAGCCGCTTCCGGCAAAAAGATCCAGACAGCTTCCTTCGTTAAAAAATGGTCCTATCACCTGAAACACAGCCTCTTTAACTTTGTCAGTAGTGGGTCTGGTTAATTTCCCAGGTACTGATTGAAGCTGTCTTCCTTTATAGCTTCCTGCAATTATCCGCATATATCCACCTCAAATGACATCTCCCGACTTTAATCCTATCAAAAAATGAAGATTATGTGTATATATTTATTTTCCATGTCCATAATAACATATGAAGCAGCTAATTGATTGGTTGTTTCATACACGGAGAAGACTTACACTTCCCCATAAGTTCTTCCTCCGGTTTCTCCTCTCCCTTTGCCTTTTTGTTTTCTGAACAAGGAAACAAAGGGACCTGCAGAACAATTGTCTGCAGGTTTTTTTATTTTATAGAAAAAACCTTTGCGGTAATATGAACTCCGCAAAGGTTAGATCCCCATTTTATAATCATACTGCTTCGCCTTATCCGGTATTGCATTTTCATAATCAGTCCGGATAAATGGCTTTTGTGATTGATCTATTTTGGAAACGAAAGAATGCTTCAATAATTTGTTCTCCACATCTTCTAAACCTTCCTGATCCACATAGATTACAGCATATTTTAATTTTTTGGACGCATAAATTAAATGACCGTATCGTTTGATATGTTTCAAATTTTTCATGTGCTGAAACCAGACAATCAGCCCCTGACGGTTGGTTCTCATGTAATAACCCCGCTCACCATTCATTTTATATCAGTTTATCAAAAAGAGATAAAGTCGGCAATGGGTTTCCATTACGATGCTTTACAGCCGCATTTACCGCCGCTGCCGCATCCACCGTGTGATAATGCTGCACCGTCTTTTGGTGCTTTTATATCATCACTGACACTTAGAGCAACATAGCTGCTGATTTCATCGAGCAGCTTTTGCAAATTGCGTTCAGCGATTTTAAAGGCAGCGACCTTATCGTTCATATCCATTTCGCGTTTTGCCGTTCGTACCTTTTTCATGATTTCATTATAATCCGGATGGTACCTGCCAAATCGCTGTACATCCTCATAGTGTAACTTTATATCATTAAAAGCTGCGATAAGTCGTTGAGCTTCCTGATCTTCCTGTAAAGCAATCCGGGAATCATTGAAGGATTCCACAACCTCCGAATCCAAGACCATCTTTCCAAGCAGCTCGGAGCGATCAAGAATATCCACGTACTCCATCGTACCTATCATTTCATCCACCTCCACTTTAATCATATCACGTAAGGAAAAAGATTAAAATGGGAACATCCTAGTCTTTTATGTTCGCAGCCAGTTGGGCAAACATATGAAGCATTTGGACATGATTTCCGAATTTTTCAATCTGCTGTGGCAGTGTTTTTCCATAATAGACCTTAGCTTCCTTTTCAATTTCCGAAATCAAGTGTGGTTCCCTCGTAAGATATCGGTACCAAATCGGGTTTTGCCTGATAAAATTCACATATGACGGGTTGTTCTTCAGAATACGATACGTTTCCGTTTGCATGAAAACATCACCTAATCTCTCTTCCAATTAAACGGATTATTTGGATTTCCAAATGGGTTCGAATTTTGTTTCCGTTGAAATTGACCAAGCATTTCCTGAAGAGCAGAAATACTATGATTTAATTGTTTTATCTGTTTTTGAACTTTTTCCGCATCGATATTTTCTGTCATTTCCAATACTTTGCCGAAAATCTCCGGCTTTTTTCTGTCTGATCTGCTACTTTCTTTATAATCATCCCAAAACGGGTCATCGTGATCCAACAACGACCACTTTTCATAATATTCCTGCCATCCACGGCCATTTCTTCTAACCTCTTCAATAAGTTTAGGATGTTCATTAATAAACTGTTTGAATTCCTTTATCGTCGGGTGCAGTTCCTCATCATGCATACTCACTCACCTCAATTTAGATATCTCTTTTTATTTTATGACGATAGGCAAATTACCGTGCGAAAGAAAAGAGACACAGTCTCCCGTGCCTTTTCCCATTTACGATTGTGGTATTTTTAGAAAATTTTGGGTGTAATAGAAATGATATACTCCTACACCGAGATGTGTATAGTCTGCATTCAGCAACGCCTGTCTGTGCCCTTTGCTGTTTAACCAACCATTCATTGCCGAAGGGGAATCAGGATATTTCGCTGCAATATTCTCACCTGCAGCCTGGTAGTAAACTTTTTTGGCAGTAAGACGTTCTTTTAAACCTGCTCCGCTTTCACTATAATGTGAAAAATAACTGTTAACAGCCATATCCTTACTATGTTTGAAGGCAACCTGACTGATTTGCTTATTCCACTTCAAGGAAGGTTTCCCATGAATATTTCGCATTACATTGGTGATATCAAATATCTGCTGCTCCATTCCGCTCTCGATTTTTTTCCATTCCTCCTTTGAAGGGTTCGGTTTCTTTGGAAGTTCTCCACGGTATTCCATTGCATACGGACGATGCTGCAGCAAAACATCACCAGTTACAATTCGTATGGAAGATAACTTATTTGTAAATGTATCCATATAACATTGCATAAAAATGTTATCAGTCAATTTTGCAAGCGGACGTGAATTCAGTTCCTGATCATCCAATTGAAATGTATATGAAGATAGGCCAGTATTATAGGTTACCTCGTTCGATATTTCCAGGTTCTTTTTAACGGATTCATAGTCCTGTCCAATATGAATCGGGTCAAGTGACAAATTCTCCCCGATTGCATAAATTGTTATAATTCGATTATCCTGGACACCAAATTGAATATATTGATTATGCTTATTTTGATAGACCCACCAGACATAACCATACGCACTCCTATCTTTCCGAACAGGTTTCCCTAATTTTTGTGTTAAGGTGTCTGCATTCTTTCCAATCCATTGATAAACCTTCCCGTCAAATGGAATAGGATTACGCTCCATAACATTCTTCGTTTTCACTTTGTTTTTCTTTTGTTCAAACTTATTTGCTGCATTATCAGTTAACTTTACCGGGGACGAATTGCTCTTATCCAGAAAATAAAATCCCCCTGTCAGTATAATCAGCAGACCAGCCAGTCCAAGAAAAAGTCTCATAAAACGCTTCCCCTCTTTTTGAATAATTCATACTTAACTATATGTTATAAACTAGAAGTAATTCTTTTTTCTCTATTATTTTTTATTTTTCCACCTTTTCACCATATTTATTGCAACTTGCCCATCTTTTTACTATTATGGTTATGTGAGTACAAATATGTGAGGTGTAAAAATGAAGCTGGAAAATACTGGTATTGAAGACTCTATCGTTGATATTAAACCTCTGGATCGGCTGATGGGAAAACACGCTTTCATTCGTGCGGGCCAATGGGATTATGAACGCGTAACATATGATTACAAAATTGGTTCAAAAGAAAAAAATATTACATATTACATCCGAATTCAAGGTTATGCTGTTGAAGGTGATGTGGACCGTGGAAATGCGGTAATCCAACTGATGACACCCCTTCTGGGAAAACATTACTACCCGCATGGGGTTGAATATGGTGAGGATGAAAATTTCCCTGAAAACCTGGTCAATCGTGCTGTTGATTTAGTATCCAAAGTTAAGGAAGAAGTCGAGATTTACAATAAATAAGCCAACAAACAGATAACTGGCCTGCAACTTCAAGCAGCGATTGCCAAACAATCATTCGAACCATTAATTCTTCTAAGAGCCCTGATTTATTTAAATGAATACATATCTGCTTGGCTTCAGAAAGGACGGTTTGATAACATATTGGCCCCCCGAAGCTGAACATGATTATTCAGATAATATTATTAATGTACAGGCAAATTTTGTCTGGACTAACAGAAAAAGTGTACAGGCATTTTGCCTGTACACTTTTTTAACTTACCACATCAAGTTATGAATCAGCCACCCAAAATGGCTTTAAGCATACTTGTTGTCTTTCCTCCATCATAAATAATATACAATAGCAAATATACCATAACACCGGTAATTGCACTGAAAAACCAAATAACACTTGTCACTGGACCAATTTTCCGGTGAATCCTGATTTTACGTTTCAATGCAAGCGTAATCGTTACCACTCCAAATATTGCACCGGTAGTTGCCAATATAATGTGGAATATCAGGAAAATAGTATAGTATATTTCAATACTCTCCGGGCCGCCAAAACTGGTATTCCCGATAAACGCAGTTCGTGAAACGTAAATAATAAAAAACACTAAAGCACTTATTGCAGCCGCAATCATTGTTTTTTTATGCGCTTTCGGCTTATCTTTTATAATAAGCCGCCATCCGATTGCCACCAAAACGGCGCTTAAAATAATAAAAAATGTACTGATTGTCGGTAGAATTGGCATAAATCGAACTGTCTCCTTCTCTGTTTGTCAAAATTCCAAGCCTGATTCAGCTTTATACATTAATGCTCGCTCGGACTTGTTGTTGGAATCGGATCAACTCGAAGACTTTCCCGGTTAAACCATCCAAAAAATATTTTTCCCAGCATTATTCCATACGTAATTTCCTGCATAAGCTTCATGATGATACCACCCAGTTGCTGGTCCTCCAATGTTGTCATTGGGGAGAACATTTCAGGTCCGGAAATACTGTATGTTATGTTTTGCAGAACACCATTTGGCACACAAAGCGACATCGCCTGTATCCACGCACCATCCTGCGAATATGCAGCGTAAACCGGTACATCAGCGAAAATAATTAGCACACATGCGGGAGTAATCAGCACTCCGTTTGCAAAGATATAAAATATTTTAGCAAGCGGGGAAAGTTTATCAAATTCTCTTAAAGGTGACATTATTGGCCACCAAAC
This sequence comes from Virgibacillus ihumii, assembly GCF_902726655.1. NCBI lineage: Bacteria > Bacillati > Bacillota > Bacilli > Caryophanales > Bacillaceae > Virgibacillus > Virgibacillus ihumii. The sequence goes on along the minus strand of NZ_CACVAN010000001.1, from coordinate 466,532 downwards.
AATAAATGCCGCAACCAGAATTATTAGTGAAATGCTCGTATGGGCAACCTGTGATGATTTTGCAAAATCAAAAATTCCGGGCATATGATATAACGAAAACAATGTGTTAAACAACAGCAGGGAAATCAATGGCTTTGACAAAAAGGAAACAATCGGTTTAATGACCGGTCTGTATATAACCTTCTCCCATATCCATTTTGGGATCCCTTTGATAATCAGAATAGGAAAAATCAGATAGTAAATTGCCATCTGAATCATATGCGCTGTCAACATAATATGTGTAAGCAGGTCTACCGGCGATCCTTTGACAGCATACAGCAAAATCATAGCAACATAAAAGAAAAGCTGCTGCTTCCGGGAAGGTTTTTCCCCTCCGCCAAATTTATGCCGATACGGTCCGGTAACAAGATAATATATAAGTGCAAGCCCCGCAACAAACAGGAAAAAATACGGGCTCCAAAGTGCACGGAAGCCAAAAATCTGTATTTCTAACCACATAGATAACAACTCCATAAATGGATTCTGACTTTATTATAACGCATATAAGGGTGATTCACGCATTACTTATGTGACAAATTCAGAACAAAAGCGCATTTTGGTTGAACACACTGCCGGCAGACATAAGAAGCATGAAAGTAAAAAGAAGGCCGGGAACATTCCCGAGCCTTCTTAATTAGCTTACCACCAGGTAATGACACCTAATCCTGCAAGTGTCAGGACAGCTGCCCAAACACCTCCGTAGATCATGAATGCTGGCATACCATGGTCTTTATCTTTCATGTGCATGAAATAATAAAATTGGAATGCTACCTGTATAACTGCAAGAATGATGAGAACAGGTATGACAAACATTTTATCCATTGCACCGCTTATAACAATTCCAAATGCAATCAGTGTAAAGATAATCATTAAAGCAAATGTTATAAGCTGTTTTTTCATTTCTTCTTTATTTTTTTCCTTTTGATATGGATTAACCTGATTGGAATTGGTGTTGTCTGACATTGATTAACCCACCTTTCCCATTAAATATACGACTGTGAAAATGAACACCCATACAACATCAATAAAGTGCCAGTATAAACTGAATGTGTAAAATTTAGGTGCATTATACAAGTTTAATCCGCGTTTTGCATTACGTATCATCAAAGCAATGAGCCAGGCCAGACCAAATGTAACGTGTCCGCCGTGAAAGCCAACTAATGCATAGAACGCAGAACCGAATGCGGATGAACGGAAAGTAAATCCGTATTCGTGAATGTAATGTGTAAACTCATATAATTCACAGGCAAGAAATCCAAAACCGAGTATTGCTGTAATTCCAAGCCACAACTGCATCTTTTTAAAATCATTGTTTTTCATATGGTAAATCGCATAAACACTTGTTAATGAACTTGTAAGTAAAAGAATCGTCATCAGAAAGACAAGTTCAAGACCGAATAATTCATTTTCCGTTGGTCCGCCTGCCGCAGAGTTTCGCAGCGCGATATAAGTACCAAATAGACAGGCGAACAAAACTGTTTCACCGCCAAGGAAGAACCAGAAACCGAGAAATTTATTTTTCCCTTCAAGGGTGGCCTTCTCCGGTTCATTTGGCATTACTTCCGGATTTAAGGAATGATCACTCATATTAATCAGCCTCCCTTTCAAGTTCTTCTTTCGGAATATGGTGACCTAAGTCGTCTTTCAATGATCTAGTCAGCATGCAGCCCAACAGCATAGCCATGCCGCCGAACAGAAGAATATAAGCCCAGTTATAGTCCATATGATAAATAAATCCAAACCCTGCAATGAACAGTCCCAGACTCATCAGGAACGGCAGGAATGAACCATTTGGCATATGAATATCTCCAAGCGGTTCTGCGGGAGTCATCGTACCTTTTCCTTCTGTTTTTTCAACCCATAAAGGATCAAGTCCGCGAACCAATGGAACCTGTTTAAAGTTATAATGTTCCGGTGGAGATGCTGTTGCCCACTCAAGCGTACGGCCATCCCACGGATCATCTACGGCTTTTTCCCCTTTAACAGCGGTGTATACAATATTGTAGAAGAATACTATTACACCGAATGCCATGAAGAAAGCTCCAACCGTACTGATCATATTACCGGTATCCAATCCTGAACCTTCAAGATATACCCAATAACGGCGTGGCATTCCCATTAGCCCAAGAAAATGCTGAATGAAGAATGTCAGGTGGAAACCGATAAAGAACGTCCAGAAAGTAAGATAACCCAGTTTTTCATTAAGAATGCGTCCAAACATTTTCGGCCACCAGTAATGTAAACCAGCAAAAATACCAAAGATAGTTCCACCGACAATGACATAGTGGAAGTGTGCGACAACGAAATACGTGTCATGATACTGATAGTCAGCAACAACTGACGCAACCATTACCCCGGTCATACCACCAATCGTAAATGTTGGAATAAACCCGAGCGCCCACAGCATGGCAGAATTAATTTTGATTTGTCCGCCCCACATTGTTGCAAGCCAGTTGAATATTTTAATACCAGTTGGAACAGCGATTGCCATTGTAGCAATTGCAAAAATGGAGTTTGCAACAGGACCAAGACCGACTGTAAACATATGGTGGGCCCAGACCATGAAGCCTAAAAATGCAATAAGCATTGTAGCAAACACCATTGCTGTATAACCAAATAAACGTTTTTTAGCAAAAGTTGAGAATAAATCACTGAACACACCAAATAATGGTAATATCAGAATATAAACTTCCGGGTGACCGAAAATCCAGAATAAATGCTCCCAGATAATCTCGTTACCACCAAGTGATACATCGAAAAATGCAGATCCGAACATCCGGTCAAACATTAACAGAAACAGTCCAATTGTCAATGCTGGAAAAGCAAATAAAATCAGAACGCTTGTAATGAATGATGACCATGTAAACAACGGCATCCTCATATATGTCATGCCTGGTGCACGCATATTGATAATGGTTACAAGAAAATTAATACCACCAATTAATGTTCCGGCACCGGCTATCTGCAGTCCGATAACATAGTAGTCCACACCATGTCCGGGTGAAGTTGTTGAGAGTGGTGCATATGCAGTCCACCCCGCGTCAGGCGCTCCTCCAAGGAACCAGCTGCAGTTCAGAATTAGTCCCCCAAACAGGAACAGCCAAAAACCTAATGAGTTCAAAAACGGAAATGCTACGTCACGTGCACCAATCTGTAATGGCACGGCTGCATTCATTAATCCAAGTATCAGCGGCATCGCTGCAAGAAAGATCATCGTTGTACCGTGCATTGTCAGCATTTCGTTATACAGACCTGCACTGACAAAGTTGTTTTCAGGCTGTAACAGCTGAATCCGAATAACTAATGCTTCCAGTCCGCCTAGAATGAAGAAAAATCCGCCGCCGAAAAGATAAAGATGTGCAATTTTTTTATGATCGACGGTTGTCAGATAATCCCATAAAACGGCGCCGAAACTTCTTTTCTGAGTAACTGCTGTACTCACAACTTTTACCTCCTTTATTAACTTACGTCATTTATAATTATTTTTCTTTCGCATCTTTCGGTGTAATTTCAGATGGCTGCAGCTGCATCAGATAATCTGCAATCTTACCAGCCTCTTCTTTTGACAAGTCCGGATATTTACCAGTCATTTTATTTCCTGGCTTAACAGACTCCGGATCCATAATCCATTTCACCAGATTTTCTTTAGTCGGCTCCATTACACCAGCAATTCTTGTGCGATCACCAAAATTCGTCAAGTTAGGTGCCACCTGAGCTGGAGATGATCCGATAGCATGGCAGCCCATACAATTATTTTCCTGGAATAATGTCTTTCCTTCCTGAGCCACAGTGCTTCCAGGTTTGGCTTTGGGATCAACATTCTGCATATCATTTACCCATTGATCAAACTCTTCCTGACTTACAGCAATTACTTTAAAGTCCATCAATGAATGTGAAGGACCGCAAAGCTCAGCACATTTACCATAGTAGACACCTTCTTCATCAGCTTTAATGAACATGGTGTTTTCATTGGTAGGGTTAACATCCATTTTACCTGAAATAGACGGTACCCAGAATGAGTGAATTACGTCGGAGGATTTCATGTTCAAGTAAACCTTTTCACCTACAGGAATATATAAATCCTGGCTGGTCTGTATTTTCTTTCCTTCGTAATTAAAGTGCCACCAGTACTGATTTCCGGTTACTTCCACATTCAAATGTTCCTCCGCCTGCGATTGATCCGCAAGATCGAACGTCGCAATAACCGTCGGAACTGCAATAATGAGAAGTAAAATAATTGGAATAACTGTCCAAATTGTTTCCAGTGTTTTGTTTCCTTCAACCTGCTTAGGGATAAATTCCTTATCTCCTTTTTTCTTCCGGAAACGCACTAACACTATGATATAAACCAATAATACTACTGCAAAAACAAATAACATGATTACAGCGGTAAGAATAATTAAATCCATTGAAACCTCGGCACCATAGCCTTCTGGTTTAAGAGCACTCAGGTTTTCTTTGCCACATCCAGCCAGTACAAGCGCCAACAGGCTCAACAGAAAAAGTATTCGGGATTTACCCATCCAGCCTTTCATGTATGCATACCTCTCTTTCTTTTGTGATTTTTCCTTATGTCATAACTTTTTAAAAGTAAGGAACAATTTTCAGCCTAAGGGGAACATTGTTACAGCAACCATCACCAGAAAAAAGATGGTTAAGTAGTTCAACGAATAAATAAATACCATATTTGCCCATTTCAAATCATTCTTCATGAAAAAACCACTCAAACCCAGAGCAAGCCAGCCAACATTCAGCAATGTTGCTATAACAAGAAAAGTTGTCCCGAGTGTTGAAAGAAAAAATGGCAACGGCAGCAAACAGGCAATGTAGATAACAATTTGCCGTTTTGTAAAACCAAAACCATGTACAACAGGGAGCATTGGGATTCCGGCATTTCTATAATCCTCGGTTTTTTTCATTGCTAGGGCAAGAAAATGGGGTGTTTGCCAGATAAACATAATGAGAAACAGCACGATGGCTGTCAAATGAAGATCGGGATCAACAGCTGCCCATCCAATTAAAGGCGGAACTGCACCTGAAACACTGCCAATTGCCGTATTCAGCGTGTATTTACGCTTTGACCACATCGTATACAGTACCACATAGGTAAACCAGCCGATAAATGCGATTACAGCTGCCGATACCGATGCAAAAGATAATAAAGTGATCCCTATTAAAGTGGCAAACAAGCCCAGAATCAGTACATTATTTAATGAAATGCTGCCTGTTACGGTAGGCCGCTTTTTAGTACGTGCCATAACAGGATCTATATCGGCATCATACCAATTATTCATGATGCAGCCACCTGCGATTACCAATGCGCTTCCAATCATGGTAAATAAAAATATATCCCAATTAACAGCGAAAGACGCACCTGTAAAATACAAAGCAAGCCAAAATCCGGCAAATGTCGTTATCAGATTTGAATTTACAATACCCACTTTGATGAGCGATTTGATATCCGAAATTAACGACGAGCCTGAATCATTTGTTACAGTTGCACTACCTATTAAATGTGAAGAATCAGCCTCCACTTTATTCATTACATAAATCCCCCCTTCAGTGCCCGGTTTAATTGCATGAAAAAATCCAAGGCATTTATATCTTGCCTATGTCACCCAAAAATATCCACTGTAAATCAGCCTAATTGTATCACGGAATATGAATACAATCTATTCAACTACACAGTCATGTCTATTCTACAATTTATTTACCCTGCTAAATGTGACAAATTTGTGAAAAAAGCTATGTAAAATAAATGAAAGGCTTCACCAGCCTTTACCGAATTCAAACAATTTATGTAGTTTTCCCATGATAGCAGGCACAATGGCATGAAGGTCAGCAAATATTCCCTACTTTATTTCTAGCAAACAACTGTAAACAATGCAAGGGTTTTTTGCTTTTTTAATGAAAATAGTGTGAAATCGTATCTATATTTCACGAATTCCTTCCAGCATATGTTATAGTAACATTTGATTGCGGTTATATCGCTTAAAATATCTTGATTTGATTATTAATTCGACAAAAAGCGAGGAAGACATATGATTAGAATATTAAAGTGGCTTTCAGTAGTATCAACATTGGGAATGGTATTTGTACTCCTCGGGGGAGCCCTTGTCACCAAAACAGGTTCAGGAATGGGGTGTGGTGCCAGCTGGCCGCTTTGTCACGGGCAATTTTTGCCGGGAACCATTACACCGGAACTTGTCATAGAGCTTAGTCACCGACTTGTTTCAGGAATCATGGGGGTTGTAGTGCTGGCCCTTTCCATCTTATCCTGGAAATATCTTGGACATGTGCGTGAAGTGAAATTTCTGTCCTTTTTATCCTCTTTCTTTTTAATAATGCAGGCATTAATCGGCGCTGCAGCGGTTGTCTGGAATCAGTCTAATTTTGTGCTAGCTACACATTTTGGCATTTCACTCGTTTCATTTGCAGCTATTTTTCTGCTGATGTTATTGATTTTTGAGATCGACAAAAAATTTGACGCCGACGCACTGTTTATCCAGAAAAAACACCGAATGGAAATATATTGCATTATTATTTATACATTGGCAGTTGTTTATACCGGAGCTTTGGTGCGGCATGCCCACTCCAGTCTGATTTGTCCCGACTGGCCTTTCTGTTCGAACAGCGATCCGCTGGCGCTGTCAGGATTTAACCTGCAGGAGTGGATTCAAATGGGACACCGGCTGGCTGCCGGCATCCTGTTTATCTGGACAATAATACTGTTTATTAAAATGATAAGGAACTACCGGAATAACCGTGTTATGTACTGGGGATGGATTGTAACAGTTTCTTTCATTTCACTGCAGGTGTTCCTTGGAGCAATGATTATATTCACAATGCTCAACTTATGGATAGCCTTATTGCACGCGTTTATAATTTCATGTTATTTTGCGATGCTGAGCTATTTTGTACTACTTTCCAAAAGAAGCGGAAAAAACAGAACGAAATAAAATTGTATACAAAAGGACTACAAAAGGACAGGGAAATGGATCTAATCCATTTCCCTGTCTTTTTTAGCAGTTAACTATGGCCTTCTAACACTTACTATTCAAACTCAATCAGCAGGTCATTCACTGCGATGGCTTCACCATTTTTAACATGAATATCTTTGATGACCCCTGAAAACGGTGCCTGTACCGTTGTTTCCATTTTCATTGCTTCTGTAATAAGTAAATGATCACCTTTTTTAACTTTTTCTCCTTTATTGGTTATTACTTCTACAACTGTTCCAGGCATGGTTGCTCCAATATGCTTCTCATTTCCGCTATCAACTTTTGGTCGTGTTTTAATTTGCGGTTTAACACTTTCATCTTTTACGACTACTTCACGGGATTGACCATTTAACTCAAAATAAATAACCCGGGTGCCATCAGGCTGTGGTTCAGAAACAGAAACCAGCTTCACAATCAGCGTTTTACCCTGCTCAATTTCAACCTCGATTTCTTCTCCAAGACGCATACCATAAAAGAAAGTAAGCGTATCGAGTACGGAAAGATCACCATATTTTTCAGTGAAACGGTGATGATCCATAAACACCTTCGGATAGAGTGCATATGAAATCAGATCAAAGCTGGTCACCTGACGATCCAACGTTTTAAATAAAGATTCTTTCATTTGTGTAAAATCAATTGAGTCGAGTAATTCACCAGGGCGGACTTTAATTGGTTCCTTCCCTTTCAGAATGATGCGCTGCAACTCTTGCGGGAAGCCCTGATATGGCTGACCGAGATACCCTTGGGCAAACTCAATTACTGAGGCAGGGAAATCAATCGATTCACCGCGCTCATAAATGTCATCTTCCGTAAAATCATTTTGTACCATAAATAAGGTCATATCTCCAACCACTTTGGATGACGGAGTTACCTTTACAATATCACCAAACATTTCATTTACCTGTCTGTATGTCTCCTTCACTTCATTCCAGCGATGACCAAGACCAACTGCCTTCGCCTGCTGTTGAAGGTTACTGTATTGCCCGCCAGGCATCTCATGAAAATAAATCTCGGTATGTGGTGCTTTCATGCCGCTTTCAAAATCCTGATAATAATTACGGATACCTTCCCAATAATGAGCAAGTTTTTCATAGGATCCCACATTTATTTTCGGCTGACGGCTTGTCCCTTCCAGCGCATGATACAGAGTTTGAGCACTTGGCTGGGAAGTCATACCTGCCATTGGACCGCATGCTACATCGACTGCATCCACGCCGGCATCAACTGCCCTGGAATACATATGAATACCATTACCGCTTGTATCATGGGAATGAAGGTGTACCGGCAAATCGACCGTGTCTTTTAATGTGCTTATCAGTTGATAAGCTGCTTCAGGTTTTAACAGGCCGGCCATGTCTTTAATGCCAAGAATGTGTGCACCCGATGCTTCAAGCTCTTTGGCAAGGTTTTTATAGTAATCAAGATCATATTTTGTTTTGCCAGTATCAAGAATATCCCCTGTATAACACATGGCAGCTTCGGCAATTTTATTATTTTCACGGACGAAATTAATTGCAGGTTTCATACCTTCCAGCCAATTGAGGCTGTCAAAAATACGAAATACATCAATGCCTGCTGTTGCGCTTTTTTCAACAAATTCCTTAATCAGATTATCAGGATAATTTTTATACCCGACAGCATTGCTGGAACGAAGCAACATCTGGAATAGCACATTCGGCATTTTTTCCCTGAGTTTTAGCAGACGCTGCCACGGATCCTCTTTCAGGAACCGGTATGAGGTATCAAAGGTAGCGCCACCCCACATTTCAACCGAAAAAAGCTGTGGTACAAGGCGTGCAGTCGGTTCAGCTATCTGCAGCAGATCCTTCGTACGTACTCTTGTTGCAAGTAATGACTGGTGTGCATCACGGAACGTTGTGTCTGTCAGCATAACTTCATTCTGTTCCTTCAGCCAATCTGCCAAATATTCCGGTCCATGCTCATCCAGAATTTGCTTCGTACCGGATGGAAAATCTTCCAGCTGATCAATTTTTGGTACCGGGGGTTTCTGCAAGGACGGTTTTTTCTTATTTTCAATTCCTTCAAATCCGTTTACTGTTGTATTACCAATATATGTGAGCATTTTGGTTCCACGGTCTTTACGTTTTGGAAAGACAAACAGTTCAGGTGTCTGATCAATGAATGTTGTACTGAACTGACCTGATAAAAAGTTACTGTGCTGAATGACATTTTCCAAAAATGGAATGTTGGTCTTGATTCCACGAATCCGAAATTCTTTTAAGTTTCTGACCATTTTTTGTGCAGCTTGATCAAAAGTCAATGCCCATGTAGAAACCTTCACCAGCAATGAATCATAATGCGGTGATATTACTGATCCTTGGAAACCGTTCCCTGCATCCAGCCGCACACCAAAACCACCGCCGGTTCGGTACGCCATGATTTTTCCTGAATCCGGCATAAAGTTATTCAATGGATCTTCTGTTGTAACACGGGACTGGATGGCAAAACCATTAGTACTGATATCACTTTGCTCAGGAATTCCAATGGACGATTCATGGATATTCATTCCTTGCGCAATTTTCAGCTGTGTCTGAACAATATCAACACCAGTAATCATTTCCGTAATTGTATGCTCGACCTGTACCCGCGGATTAACTTCGATAAAATAAAATTCATCATCAGTAACCAGAAATTCCACAGTACCTGCATTCAAGTAGTCAACATTTTTTGCCAGCTTTACCGCAGCTTCACAAATTTCCTTCCGTAATGACTCAGGAAGTGAAACGCTTGGGGCGATTTCGACAACCTTTTGGTGACGTCGTTGGACGGAACAATCCCGTTCAAATAGATGAACGATGTTTCCATGACTGTCTCCAATCACCTGAACTTCTATGTGTTTTGGATTTTCGATTAATTTTTCAACGTATACTTCATCACTGCCGAACGCAGCACGAGCCTCAGATCTTGCACGATCATATGCTTCGGACAACCCGCTTTTATTGCGGACAATCCGCATGCCTCGGCCACCACCGCCAAGAGATGCCTTAATAATGATTGGATAACCGTGCTGGTCGCCAAATGCTTCTATTTCATTTAATGATGCTACAGGACCATCGCTCCCCGGAATCACCGGAATGTCAGCCTTAATGGCCTGCTCTCTTGCTTTTACTTTATCTCCAAACATATTTAAATGATTGCTCGTTGGTCCGATAAAGATGATTCCTTCTTCTTCACAGCGGCGGGCAAAATCAATGTTTTCGGATAAAAAACCGTATCCCGGATGGATTGCATCTACACCTACGTTTTTGGCTGTTTCAATCACGCCTTCAATATCCAGGTAGGCATCAATTGGTTTTTTGCCTTCTCCTATTAAGTATGCTTCATCAGCCTTATAACGATGATATGACCCACTGTCTTCCTTGGAATAAACGGCAACTGTCCGTATGTTCAGTTCCGTGCAAGCCCGAAAAACACGTATAGCTATTTCACCTCGGTTTGCCACCAGTACTTTTTTTATCTCTTTTACTTCACCCATGTTTTTCCTCCTCTATTTTTAAATACATTGCTCTCATTAGTTATTTGTCTGTTTTCCGGTTCCGTTTCTTGTTCCTTCTTTTTAACCGATTTAGCAATATTGTTCAGTATCCCCATGGAAATCATCATGACAAGCAATGATGAACCTCCATAACTGACAAATGGCAGCGGCACCCCTGTTATCGGGAGCAGCCCGGTAATTGCACCAAGATTAATAAAGGCTTGAACTCCAACCATTGATGAAATACCAATCGCTAACAATGCACCAAAGCTTTCTCTGCTTTTTCTTGAGATGAAAAACCCGCGTAATACAATAATACTTAACATTCCCAAAACTACTGCAACACCTATGAAACCAAGTTCTTCGGCAATCACCGCCATAATAAAATCAGTATGTGGTTCAGGCAGATAACCTAATTTCTGTACACTATGGCCAAGCCCTTCTCCATCAAGTCCGCCCACGCCAATGGCAAGATATGACTGGATCAGGTGATAACCATCCGTATCGGGGGTTTCAAAAGGCTGATATGCACCTGTGAATCTGGAAATCCTTTCGTCTGTCACCATGCTCGGAATTGCCAGAGCCACCAGCGACAATCCAATTAACACAAGGATTGAGAGGTGTTTGAAACGAATTCCCGAGCTAAAAATCACGGAACAGGCTATTAAAAATATGATGGCAGCTGTTCCAACATCCGGCTGCATTAAAATAAGACCAAGCATCAAAGCTGTTAATACTAACGGCGGCAGTACACCTTTGTTAAATTCCTGAATATACTCCTGTTTTTTGGAATAAACAGAAGCTAAATACATAATTAAACCCAGCTTGGCAAATTCAGAAGGCTGCATGCTGACCGGACCCAAATCAAACCAGGATTTTGCTCCATTTACAACTGATCCAAAAATAAGTACGCCGATAAGAAGAATCACAATCGACAAAACGATTACCTTCATCAACTTCTGGTAATACTTGTAAGGGAAAAAGCTGGTAAAAGCAAAAGCTCCCATCGAAATAATAAACCACTGAATTTGCTTCACCAAAAAATGTGTGCTTTCAAAGCCTTGTACCACTGCAAATACCATGCTGGCACTGTAGATCATGACGATACCGAATCCTGTAAGAAGAACAGGTGTAATCATAAGTGTAAAATCGTAGTTCCCTAATTTCTTTATCATCTTTGTTCTCCCCGATATATGTATTTCATAATAACAGATGAAATAGAAATTTCAAATAGTATAACACATTTTATCGAATATTGTAACATACTTCTATTTCATCCGTTTTAAAACAAAAAAACCTTGCCACTATGAAATTCGGCAAAGTTTTTGGTAAAGTTGTAACATGACATTACACGGACTTCTGTGCGGTTTCATGTAAAATATTGAGCTGCCTTTCCAAATTCTCCAGAAGTGCTTTACCTTCATTTTCGCTGATTAAATTTAAACGAACAGCAAAATCAATTTCCCTGGAAAGCCCAAACATCTGCGTATCAAGAACTTCCTCATAGAGAGGACATTGCGGCATCGTTAAATTTTCTATTTGTACTTCTATTAGTCTTAGTATTTTATCAGCATCAGCCTTCAGAAGGGCATAGGCTTTTTCACGATGAGTTTCTGTCACCTCAGGAATCATTAATATCCCCTCCATTGAAAAGACTTTCTTCTTTACTATATTATCGTTAGCAAGAAAAAAATGCAAATAAAATCAGGAAAATACCACTGTTATTTTTTTAGAAACTCATATGTTGGCCGAATAGAACAAATGTCGTTAAAAGAAAAATTCAAGTCCTGTTTCCTATACCGTGAAAATTTCCCGTGTGTCTGCTATCCTAGAAAAAGATTGAATTAGAAAGGTGGTAAAATATGATTGTACCAATCCTGGGTAATGTTACATATAAGATTACGTTAGACCCTACTGTTTGGATCTTTGATGACAGGAAAGTGCTGCTTGACGAAGCATTTCAGGATAATAAAAATGAAGAGGATCAGACCAACGATGAAATAAAGCAGGCATCCGAACGATGGGACCGTGCAGTATATCAGCAAAAAATCAATCCACCAGTCAACCGCAGCATTTCCCGATTTGAACGGGAAAAGATTTTAGTTAATTCATACGTCATGCCGATACGGGATTTCCTCGAAAATGCCGGAATCAGCAATGACGCAACGGGAGTAACACTTGCTACGAAAAACGGTGACGTTGAGCTTTCAATTGACGAATTGCTTGATAGTTATTTTCTTTTCGCAATCGAGGGAAAGCCGCTGAAAACCGATGGTCCGGTCCATTTGTATTTTAAGGATGGTTCCAATAAAGACAATCCGATAACCGGTGTCGAAAAAATTATTATAAACTAATCTGATACAGCTGTTTACAACAATGTGAACGGCTGTTTTTTCATGTATATTTTAAATAATTCCATGCAAACTATGAAGACAGTAATTCCGTCACAATTTTAAAGGAGGAGCAAATATGCTGTTACGTCTAGGGATACTGTCTATTGCATCCATCATGTTAGTAACCGGTTGTCAGCAAAACCAGGAAGAACAATCATTGCCGTCAGAGGATGCAAATAACAACAATCGCATTGAACAAATAGATGATTCAGATCCGATGGAGAAACAAAATTTGAGCAACAGTGAGATAGCTGCACATCTGTCAAATGTAGCAAGTGAAGTGCCGCAGGTAAATGATGCAGCTTCAGTGGTTGCCGGTTCCTATGCTGTTGTCGGCATTGACGTAGATAAGGATCTTGACCGGTCCCGGGTAGGTTCAATCAAATATTCAGTACTCGAAGCTTTGAGAGAGGATCCATACGGTAAAACTGCAGTTGTAGTTGCCGATGGTGATGTCGTGCAGCGGTTGCGGAATATGGGGGATAAAATCAGTCAGGGATACCCTGTTCAAGGCGTAGTTGATGAACTGTCGGCAATCGTAGGAAGATATATGCCGGATTTTCAGATAAATGAAAACAGACCGGATGAACCGGATCAAAATAAGAAAATTACACCAAAGGAAAAAGAAAAACAGCTGGATAAGGCGGAAGAGAACCAGTCAAACCAGTATAATCAGGAATGATTGAAAACTAGGATGTCTTCATTCTTTCGGATTCATGCCATGCATGGAAGAAATCGTGGATATTACAGCTATTTTCGTGGATATCTCACCCCAAACCGTGGATATTGACTTCATTTTCGTGGATATCCTCACCGAAAACGTGGATATATAATTTCTCCTTGCAAAATCCATTAAAAAAGGTGCTTTCTGAAATCAGTCAGAAAGCACCTTTTTTTACTTTAAATCTTTCTTCTCTTCCTTTGCTTCATTGTAATATTGCACACCGAATTGTGACCCTTCTGACACCATTTTGGAATTTTCCTCTTGTGACGGCACGTCGGATTCCAGCTGGTCCGGTTTCCCGGCCTCATCTAATGTCGAATCCTCCTGATTGTCCATCAGCTTATCCTTTACAGCATCTACCTTACCTTTTAATTTGTTTCGGTTTTCTTCATTCTTCAGTAAATATCCTGCAACTCCAGCACCAATTGCTCCTACTGCCGATGCAATATACCTTTTTCTCATCAAATCACCTTTCCTGTATTTTGCTATCTGGTCTACCTATTCCCATCCTATTTTCTTGTAAAACCTTTTCTTTTATGCAAAGACAAGTCATGTTATAGTTAAAAAAGAAGCCTAATTTTTTGAGGTGAGTAAAAATGAAGGTGAAATGTGTTCTATGTGATACTATTCAAGATATAGATAGTCAGTCGTTAAAGGCAAAACGGTTAAGGAATCGCAGAATTCATATGTATTTGTGCCGTGAGTGTGATCAACGAATCAGTGTAAAAACAAAACAACGACATGCAACTGGTAAATTTCACTTATATGAAGAAAAAAAGAAAAGCGACAGTCTAATCTAAAAAAAGCTCCCGTATCAGGGAGCTTTTTTTAGATCTTTTCTTTTGTTTCATATTTCCTTTTCCGCTCCTTATGCAAACGAAACCGGTAAATGCCCAGAATTAGAGACATGATAATCAGACTCTCGGTAATCGGATATCCCACCACACTGAAAAAAGTAATAATAATTGATCCAAACGCAAGCAATATGTATACCAGAACAGATTTTAATAATGGCAATTGACGGGCAAACCCCAGTTTATAGGCAATTGCTGCAAAAATTAAATTTGCAAAATAAAATATAGCTAACTCATGACCATGAAAATGTTCAACAACAAAGTCAAAAAGCGGACTGAAATTTGTATTCATTTAGATCCTCCATTACCTGCTTTCATTAAAACTCCTCTACTATCATACTAAATCTTGCTCTTGCATGCTAGTTAAAAAAAAGTCGATTTTGTGATATTCTTAAGTGAATAGAATATTACTGCTTACGATTGAAGAGGTGTCATCATTGAAAAATATCAACATACCGATGCTGTTATTGGCAACTTTAGTAATTCTTATGTTTGTTTTAGTCGGAATTGCGATTGCCTTTCGCAACATCTGGTTCGTACTTTTATTTATCTTATTAGGCTTCGGTTTTATGGGATTTGGACTATCACTCAAACGCAAAAGAAAGTGACCCGATACATCGGTGTCACTTTCTCCCTTTTTGCAAATAATCATCAATAATCCGTCGCTGGATCGCGGGATTACATGCAACGATTGTATTTTTGCCGAGAAAATTAATATCTTCACCCCATGCATTTGTCGAAATGCCCCCCACTTCATTGACAATTACGCACCCGGCAGCAATGTCCCAAGGGGCCAGACTCATGGAGATATACCCGTCAATAATTCCTTCCGCTACATAAGCGAACTCCAATGCGGCAGATCCATAAAGACGTGTGCCTCGAATCGTCCTGACGAAATGCTCCATTACTTTTTCATCAACCAGCCTGTTTTCACATAACCAATAATGGTTCATTCCGATGATAGATTCAGTTATTTTCCTGTCAGCAGGAAGCATTGGCAAATTAAAGTCATTTTTATACGCCCCCTCCCCTCGCTTGGCACTGTACAAAATATCATCCATCACATTATAAACAAGGCCAATTTCACCAATTCCATCATGATAAATACCTACGGAGATAGCAAAATTTCTTTTCTGGTGGACGAAATTCATCGTTCCATCTATCGGATCAATAATCCAAACCGTTCCTTTTAAATTCTTTAAATCATCACCGTATCCTTCCTCACTGATAATCAGATGATCCGGAAAGGCACGTTTTATACGGCTGACAAAAAAATATTCTGTATTCTTATCCATCGTTGTTACAAGGTCGTTCGGGTTTGATTTCGTGTTAATTTCAAGAGGAGCACCAATTTGATCTCTTATAATCGATCCAGCTTCCATAACCCATTCTTTAGCTTGATTGTATAATGTATTGCGTGTTTCCAATTCCATATATTATCCCCCATTGTGTTGCCTGTCTATTTTAAATCATACCAGATTAGAGGGTATAATTCACGAAATCGTGCCGCAATTAAATGACCCCAGCCTGTTCATTAACACATGAACATATGTAACATGGGGTCATTGAACCATTTATTCAGTTTCCGCTTCCAAAAGCTGTTGGTGCAATTTTTTCAAACGCTCTTTAGATTTTATAATTTCAACCTGATCATGTGCCTGCAGTGCATCATGCAATGTTACCAGTTCATAATCTATTTCCATTCGAATAACGGGCAATTTTTCCTGCGCTTCTTTTTTACGCAATGCTTCCATTACATATTTCAATACACCCACACCCTTTCAGATGGCTTTTATTATATATATGATACTTCAATGTAAAAGGTTCACCCATTATCAATTGCTTATATTACAATCCCCTTTTTTGCAATATTTTAAACATCAAAAACGGTAACACTTGACTGTTAGTGCCACTTAGCTAATAATAATAATTATAATTTGTAATAAGACAGCATGGAAAGGATGTAACAAAATGGGTTTCAGAGGATTTTCAAAAAACGACTTTAACGCGTTTCAGATTAATGGCTTAGATAGCCGAATGGAAGCAATTCAGGAACGCATTCAGCCAAAATTCAAAGCAATCGGTGAAAAACTGTCGGACAATCTTGAAGACATGACAGGTCATGATATGTACGTTCATATAGCCCAGCATGCCAGAAGAACGGTGAACCCGCCAAATGACACCTGGATGGCATTCTGTCATAATAAGCGCGGCTACAAAAAACATCCGCATTTTCAAATTGGGTTATTTGATGACCACTTGTTTATGTGGCTTGCCTACATTTATGAACTGCCGGACAAGCAGCATTTTGCAGAGACATTCCTGGAACATATAGATGATATAAAAGAAACCATCCCAGGTGATTTTGTTATTTCGCAGGATCATATGAAAAAAGATGCAACGGCTTTATCTGATATTGATTTGGAGAAAGCACTCACCCGTTTTAAAAATGTAAAAAAAGCTGAATTCCTGATTGGAAAACATATCACTCCAACTGACCCTGTATTGAAATCCGGAAAAGCATTTATTAACGAGGCAGAAGAAACATTCCAAAAACTTGCGCCACTCTATAGAATTTCTATGGAGTAAAGGAAATTAATCAATAAGATGACAAAGAGGCTGGGACAAAACAAGTATGTGTATAAGAAAAGACGAACGATACTCTATTTTAGCGGAGGAAATATACGTAGACTCCTGCGGGAGGACAGGCCTAGGTGAGACTCTGAAGTGCGTAGCACGAAGAGGCTCAACAGCCGCCCGCGGAAAGCGAAGTATATTTCCGGAGCGGTTGAGTCCACCTTTTAATTCGTTTTTTCTTTGTGATAAATCACCTTTTGTCCCAGCCTCTTTCTTACTTCATCTTTATAAACTTTCCCTCAGTATTTCGAGCTTGTTTCACAACTGGATAGCATTTATAGCCGGACGCCTTTTCAAACGTTGCGAAGTATGTTTTTTCTTCACTCTTTGCAGGGACAATCGACTTAAACCTGTTATATGCAGCCAATACATCGTCCCGTCTCACCTGCTTTTCATAGGCATTTTCAATCAAGTTGAAAAACTGAACCACATCAATAATTTCCTGTTTACTCCAAGACTCGTCAAACGGATAATGATAACTCACTTTTTCACCACCTCACTCTGACCATCGTCTGGCGACCGATTCAGCTTCTTCAACCATCGAAGTTATTAATTCATTGACTGTCGGGACATTATTAATTCTCGCTGTACTCTGTCCTGCCCAGCCGAATCCTTCATCAGCATCCCCATCGTAAATATACCGCTTATTGGCTTGACCGCTTATGTATGCTTTTAATGAATCATAATCCCCATGTGATTCCTCAATATCTAATATCTTGTCCGTCCAGGCATTTTTTAATGCTCGTGCAGGTGTACCGAGAGAGCGCTTAATGACTACGGTCGCATTTTCGTCTGCATCCAATATTGCCTGTTTATATGACTGGTGTGCATGAACACATTCCTTTGTTGCAATAAACCTTGTTCCCATTTCAATTCCTTCCGCTCCAAGTGTTAGTGCAGCAAGCATCCCCCTTCCATCAGCTATTCCGCCTGACACAATTACCGGAATGGATACTGAATCCACCACTTGCGGTGTCAGTACAAACGTTCCAATATCACCTCGTCCAAGATGACCACCGCCTTCCTGTCCAACTACCATAACAGCATCGGCACCCAGTTCTTCCGCTTTTTCCGCCTGTCTTCGTGCAGCAGTCAGCACCAATTTTTTGATGGGATGGCCTTTCACCATATCAAGAACACCTTTTGGATTTCCACCAGTAACGGAAATGGCAGAAACTTTTTCTTCGATAGCAACTTCAACCATGTGTTCATAGGCTCTGCCATGCTGACCAATTGCAAAGTTTACACCAAATGGCTTGCCGGTCATTGTCCGTACTTTTCTGATTTCTTCCCGTAATTCATCCGGTGTGGAAAGACTCATTGCTGTTATTTGCCCCAGCCCGCCCGCATTGGACACTGCAGCAGCCAAATCCGCATAAGCCAGATAAGCAAGCCCCCCTTGGATGATCGGATAATCAATATTGAATAATTCCGTAACCTTTGTATTCCAGTTCATATAAGCATCTCCTTTTTTCTCATCTTACCATGCAGTCTACTTAAAAAACTACCTTTAGAATTTAACTAAAATCGCGCACAAAAAAACTGCATGGACGCCATGCAGTTTCTCTATTTCGCGTTAATTTTCATCGCAAGTCGGACATGTTCCATAAAGAGTAGTAACTTTTTCATCATCAAAATGCTCAATTACCTGCTGACAATCCTGACAAACAATCGTACCCATATGGCACACCTCCTTTTTCAAAAAATTCATTATAACATTGTAAGATGATTATAATATGACACAATAAAAGAATCAACCCTTAATTAGTATAACATATTAAAGTTATTATGTTTTTGTTCATTGAAGAACAGAAAACTTAAATTCTTTCTATGAAAAAGGGGCTGAGACAAAACAAATATATGTATAAGAAAAAACGAACAATACTCTATTTTAGCGGAGAAATATGCGTAGACTCCTGCGGGAGGAAAGGCCTAGATGAGACTCTGAGTGCGTAGCACGAAGAGGCTCAACAGCCGCCCGCGGAAAGCGAAGTATATTTCCGGAGCGGCTAAATTCCTCAATTAAGTTAATTCGTATTTTCTTTTGATAAAATACTTTTGTCCCAGCCTCCACAATTACTGTATGGTTTTAATCTGTTCAGGCTCGACCATTTCATATCCTTTATCCCTGAGCCCTTTAACAATGGCTGGCAGCGCCTTGGCCGTCCATTTTCGATCGTGCATCAACAAATTGGCACCCGGTTTCAGCAAACTGTATGGAACATCAACTGCCGGCCCCTTACCGGTAACCATCGCCTTAGTTAATTTTTCGGCATCCATGTACGGCTTAAAATAGTCGTAGCCATATGTCCAATTCATCACGATCATTCCTTCATCAGCTGCTACTTTCCTGGAATAATTCGTGTTTTCACCATGCGGTGCTCGGAAAAACTTCGGCTTCTCACCGATAATTTTTTCTATAAGATTGTTTAAGCGAATGATTTCTTCCTTTTGTTCTGCTTTGGACAAATCCGGAAGAAAAGCATGACTATATGTATGATTTCCAATTGCAAATCCCATGGAATGGATTTTGCGAAGGACTTTCTTTTCCTTATCAGTGTTCAAAAAATGACCATTTACGAAAAAGATAGCTCCCGCGTTCATTTCCTTAAGTGTCTTGGCCATTTTTAGTGCGTATCTATCCGGCGCATCGTCAATGGTGAGTAAAACCACTTTTTCATCGACATTTTTTTGTAATGGTATGACAGACGATGTATCTTCATCTATTTTATATGTTGGTTTTGGCACCTCGTCACTTGTCTGCTTAGCTTGATTCATCTCTTTTTCTTGCTTATTATTTTTGTCCTTTTCAAAATCATTGTTTTTTTCTTCTTCTTGCTCATTTGACAGCTCTTGCTCGACTGGTTGATCAGCATCATTTTCTTCATCAGCTGTCCCTGTGTTACTGCAAGCTGTTGTCAAAAACAATAACACCATTAAAAACCATACAGTTTTCTTCATCGGAAATTCCCTCCTTGCTATTTTCAATTGTTTTCACCATTATATCGTATTGAGGATAAGCCAGGCTATAGATCAAAAATAAATTGTTTATTATATCCAGGAATAGGTTATATATTAAAGAATCTGCAGGAATGGAATCACCGTAATCGGTAAAGATAAGGACAGCATATTTTTGTTGAAGAATTTAGCCTCATATGTTTAAATACAACAATGTGTTCTTTTAGACAACCCTACAATAAACTACATAGAAAGGAATGGAATAATGCAGAAAGTTACAAGAGTATTTTGGATTTCGGCTATCGTAGCAATACTTTTCGTCATTTGGGGTATAATCCCAAAAAGCGTGCTGCCGAATGCCAATTTGAATAATGTTACATCGATTATTCAAGCATTTATCGTAAACAAATTTGGTTGGTTTTATTTACTCAGTGCCACTACCTTTGTCGTGTTCTCTATCTATCTTATCTTTTCCAAGTACGGTAAAATTAGGCTTGGTAAACCTGGAGAAAGACCAGAGTATTCCTATATAACATGGTTCGCGATGCTGTTTAGTGCCGGTATGGGGATTGGACTTGTGTTTTGGGGTGCTGCAGAACCTCTCAGCCATTATTACACACCTCCATATGGTGACCCAGGTACAGGAGAAGCTGCTAAAACAGCAATGCAGTTCAGTTTTTTCCACTGGGGATTACATCCATGGGCAGTCTATGCAACACTTGCTTTGGCTTTGGCCTATTTCAAATTCAGGAGACAGTCACAAGGACTTGTCAGTTCCATACTTGAACCGCTATTTGGCGATCGGATAAAAGGTGCCTGGGGAACAGTGGTCGACTTTATTGTTGTATTTGCAACTATTTTCGGTGTTGCAACATCACTCGGATTCGGTGCCATTCAAATCAGCGGGGGGTTCTCTTTTGCGCTTGGAGTGCCTAACACATTCACTGTGCAGTTAATCATTATTGCAATCGTTACAGTTCTCTATATGATTTCAGCTATGACCGGTTTAAATAGAGGTATTAAATATTTAAGTAATGCAAATATTATCCTGGCAATATCATTAATGTTGTTTCTGCTGATTGCCGGACCGACTAATTTCATTATGAATTTATTTACAACAACGTTTGGAAGTTATATTCAAAACCTTCCAAGTATGAGTTTTCGTATGACGCCATTTAATCCGGAGAATACATGGATTAAAGATTGGACCATTTTCTATTGGGCTTGGTGGATTGCATGGGCCCCATTTGTTGGTACATTTATTGCCCGTGTTTCACGGGGACGTACAATTCGGGAATTCGTTTCCGGAGTTCTGCTTGTACCTACCATATTCGGTGCAATCTGGTTCTCTGTATTTGGCGGATCTGCCATAAACCTGGAGCATTTCCAAGATGTCAATATTATGCAGTATGTAAATGAAATCGGAACAGAAGCAGCATTGTTCGCAGTATTGGAGCAATTTCCACTTGGAACTGCTATGTCTCTGATTGCTATCCTACTCATCAGTACATTCTTCATCACTTCTGCAGACTCGGCAACGTTCGTACTGGGAATGCAAACAACCGGTGGAAGTCTTTATCCGCCAAACCAGGTGAAATTTGTCTGGGGTATTATACAATCTGCTGCTGCCACTGTACTATTATGGCAGGGCGGTCTTCAGGCATTACAAACTGCTTCCATCATTGCAGCTCTTCCGTTCGCGGTTATAATGCTGCTGATTGTAGTCTCACTGATGAAAGCATTTAGGCAAGAAGCTAAAGAAATGGAAATGAAACGCAAAAAGAATTAAAAAAACGGGTCCGGTAATTTTATCCGGATCCGTTTTTTTAGCAGCGTTTAAGAGAAACTTTTTTATGTGAGATAGAAGACTCACACAGTCTACCAGGAATAGCGGTAAATATGCTTTCCTTAAGCGAAAGTTCCACCTATACGTCCCAGTTGCATAAAAGCTTAACAAGCCATATCAAACGTACTACTTACTTAAAAGTAAAAAAGAACTGTCCCAATTTGAGAGACAGTTCTTTTTTTACTTTATTTACATTGTATGAATCGGCATGCCCAATGCAACATCAGCAGCTTCCATTACGGTCTCACCCAAGCTTGGATGTGCATGAATGGTAAGTGCGATATCTTCTGCTGTCATACCTGCTTCAATTGCAAGGCCGACTTCAGCGATTACGTCACTGGCATTAGGACCGGCAACTTGAGCACCAATTACAAGACCGTCTTCTTTTCTTGTAATCAGCTTCATGAAGCCATCCGTGTCATTAAGTGACAATGCACGGCCATTAGCTGCAAATGGGAACTTGGATGCTTTCACTTCATAACCAGCATCTTTTGCGCCTTTTTCAGTATACCCGACAGTTGCAAGCTCCGGATCAGAGAATACAACGGCAGGAATACCCAGATAATCAATTTGTGATTTTTCCCCGCCGATTACCTCTGCTGCAATTTTACCTTCATATGATGCTTTATGTGCGAGTGGAGGGCCTTCCACAATATCACCAATCGCATAAATGTTATCTACATTTGTGCGGCATTGCTTATCAATTTTAATAAGTCCTTTATCATCCACTTCGATTCCAACTTGTTCAAGACCAAGTTCTTCGGTGTTAGGACGACGTCCGACAGTTACAAGTACATAGTCAGCCTCAACAGTTTCTTCTTTTCCATTGGCTTCGTATTTTACTTTGACACCATCTTTTGATTCTTCAACTCCTTGTGCCATTGCTTCCGTAATAACATTAACACCTTTTTTCTTGAGACGCTTCTTAACAACCTGCTTCATCGATTTTTCGAATCCGCCAAGAATTTCTTTTGTACCTTCCAAAACAGTTACTTCCGTTCCGAAGTTCGCATATGCTGTTCCCAGCTCGGTTCCAATATAACCGCCGCCGATGACGACCATTTTTTCCGGAATTTCGTCAAGATTCAATGCACCGGTTGAGTCAAGTACACGATCAGAAAATTTAAAGCTAGGAATTTCAATCGGGGTCGAACCGGTTGCAATAATACAGTTGTTGAATGTATACGTCTGCGATTGTTTCTCATCCATCACTTTAACTGTGTTCTTATCAACAAAATATACTTCCCCTTTTACAATGTCGACTTTATTGCCTTTTAGCAAACTTTCAACACCGGAAGTTAATTTATTGACTACTTTGCCTTTCCATTCCTGCACTTTGGAAAAATCAACAGATACATTCTCCGTTTTAATTCCCAGTTCTTCATTACCGTGGGCATGATCAGTCAGGTGACCTGCCTGAATCAGGGCTTTGGATGGGATACAGCCAACATTCAGGCAAACCCCGCCAAGATTCCCTTTATCAACTATTGTCACCTTTTGGCCGGTTTGGGCAGCGCGGATGGCAGCTACATAGCCGCCTGGTCCGGCACCCACAACCAGTGTGTCAAGTTCAATTGGAAAATCTCCTACTACCATAATCTACGCCTCCATCATAATAAGTTGTGGATCGTTCAATAACCGCTTGATCTGATTCAGTGCCAATTGTGCTGTTGCACCATCAACAATGCGATGATCAAAGCTAAGTGAAACTGCAAGTACTGGTGCAATTACGATTTCACCGTCACGGACGATTGGTTTTTCAGCAATTCGACCGATTCCCAGAATAACAGCTTCCGGATAATTCAATACCGGTGTAAACCATTGACCGCCGGCCGAACCAATATTGGTAATTGTGTTGGATGCACCTTTCATCTCTTCAGATGTAAGTTTACCACTACGGGCTTTTTCTGCCAACTCATTAATTTCCCCGGAAATCGCAAAAATCGACTTTCGGTCAGCATCTTTTACGACCGGTACAAGCAAACCTTTGTCTGTATCTGCCGCAATTCCGATATTGTAATAATGCTTGTAAATAATCTCATCTGAATCATCATCCACAGCGGCATTCAAAATCGGGTATTTTTTCGACGCAGACACAAGCGCTTTGGCAACATACGGTAGATATGTCAGCTTAATTTCCTGTTCAGCTGCAACCTGCTTAAACTTCTTGCGATGTGCTACGAGTTCAGTAACATCGACCTCGTCCATCAGGGTAACATGTGGAGCTTTAGTTTTGGAATTTACCATCGCTTTGGCAATTGTCTTGCGTATTCCAGTCATTTTCTCGCGTGTTTCAGGATACTCTCCTTTTGGCGCAGCAGCCTCTCCAGCTGGTTTGGATTCCGCTTCTTCGGCTTTTTCTTCCGTTTCAGCCGGTTGGTCACCGCTTAAGTAGCTGTCAACATCTTCTTTTAAAATCCGTCCGTTTTTACCTGAGCCCTGCACGTTCTTGATATCCACTTCATTCTCACGCGCGTATTTGCGGACTGACGGCATTGCTATTACCCGTTTATCATCAGAGGAATCGTTTTTATCTTTGTCAGCTGATTCTTTTTGATCTACTTTCTCATCAGTTTTATCGGAATCTTTGTCATCAGCTTTTGATCCCTGCTTTTTATCTTCTTCTTTGTCTTCCTGCTTGTCTTCTTCCGCTTCCGCAGAATCCGCTTCTTCGTCATCATCTGACTCATAGCCTTCTGCATCAAACGTGATAATCGTGTCACCAACAACAGCGACTGTTCCTTCATCAACATGAACTTTTTCTACTGTACCATCAACCGGCGATGGAATTTCCACAACGGCTTTATCGTTTTGCACTTCACAAAGGACGTCATCTTCCTTGACTTCATCGCCTTGCTTTACAAACCATTTAACGATTTCACCTTCATGGATACCTTCACCGATATCAGGTAGCTTAAAATTATAAGCCATTCATACTGCCTCCCATCTTTTAATTAAAAGTTAATTGACTCTTTCACTCGTTCGATAATGTCTTCATGATTCGGCAGCCAAATTTCTTCAGCCTGAGAAAATGCGTATACTGTATCAGGCGCTGACACCCTTAAAATTGGTGCTTCCAGATGCAGAATTGCACGTTCCTGAATCTCTGAGATAACATGAGAACCTACACCAGCCTGACGCTGTGCTTCCTGTACCATAACCATGCGATTTGTCTTTTTAACAGACTCGACAATTGTATCGACATCGATTGGTGACACGGTACGCAAATCGATTACTTCCACACTGATATCATCTTTTTCCAATTCATCAGCTGCCTTTAATGCAGCATGGACCATCGCACCATACGCAACAATCGTTATATCGTCACCTTCCCGCTTTACATCAGCCTTATCCAAATCCACTGTATATTCGTCATCAGGCACTTCGCCACGGAATGAGCGATACAACTTCATATGTTCCAAAAACAATACAGGATCATTGTTGCGTATCGAAGAAATCAACAATCCCTTAGCATCATATGGCGTTGTAGGGATCACTACCCGAATGCCAGGCTGTTGTGCAATCAATCCTTCTAGTGAATCAGCGTGAAGTTCTGGTGTGTGAACACCGCCGCCAAATGGCGAACGGATTGTGATTGGCATCGGATATGTTCCGCCGCTGCGGTAACGCATACGCGCCATTTGTCCGTTAACTGCATCCATTGTTTCATAAATAAAGCCGAAAAACTGAATTTCAGGCACCGGACGGAATCCTTGCGCTGCCAAACCGATGGACATCCCGCCAATTCCAGATTCAGCAAGGGGTGTGTCAAACACACGTTCTTCGCCAAATTCTTTTTGCAACCCTTCCGTTGCACGGAAAACACCACCATTTTGGCCAACATCTTCCCCGAATACAAGCACATTTTCATCATTTTTCAGTTCATTGTGCATTGCATCAGTGATTGCTTGAATCATTGTTTTTTGTGCCATGATTTAGTTCGACTCCTTCTCTTTATATTCTTCCATTTGTTCTTTCAAATTACGCGGAAGTTCTTCATGCATATTTTCAATCAGATCCGTTACTTTTTGTTTTGGATATTCATCAGCTTTTTTAATAGCTTTCTTAATTTCATCTTTTGCTTCATCAATTACTTTATTTTCTTCCTCTTCCGACCATAAATCTTTTCCTTCCAGATACTTTCGGAAACGTACCAATGGATCCTTCTTCTCCCACTCATTATCCAAATCATCTGTACGGTAACGGGTCGGATCATCACCGGCCATAGTATGAGGTCCATAGCGGTATGTTACTGTTTCGATTAGAGTTGGACCTTCCCCTTTAACCGCGCGTTCTCTGGCATCTTTTGTAGCCACATAAACGGCCAGCGGATCCATACCATCAACTTGGATTCCTTCAATACCTGCAGCAACTGATTTCTGGACAAGCGTTTTCGCAGCAGTCTGTTGCTCAACTGGAACAGAGATTGCAAATTGGTTGTTTTGAACAAAGAAAATTGCTGGCGCTCCATACGCACCTGCAAAGTTAATCCCTTCATAGAAATCACCTTGGGAAGTACCACCGTCACCTGTGTATGTTACTGCTACCGATTTTTTACCACGCTTTTTCATTCCAAGCGCAATGCCTGCAGTCTGCGTATATTGTGCACCGATAATAATTTGCGGACTAAATCCGTTTACGCCTTCCGGAGATTGATTACCATGAAAGTGTCCTCTGGAAAAAAGGAACGCTTGATACAATGGAAGTCCATGCCAAATAAGTTGTGGCACGTCGCGATAAGCCGGCAGCAGAAAATCTTCTTTCTCCAATGCGTAATGACTGGCTAACTGTGAAGCTTCCTGTCCGGCAGTTGGTGCATAAAAACCTAAACGCCCTTGACGATTCAAGGCAATGGAACGCTGATCAAGCACTCTGGTATAAACCATCCTCCGCATGAGCTCTTTCAAATCATCATCTGAAAGATCCGGCACCGCATCTTTATTAACTATTTTTCCATTTTCATCAAGAACCTGGAACATTTCGAACTGACTCTCAACACTTTCCAAAACGTGTTTCAAAATAGTTCACCTCTTCCTTTCTGAATACCTGTTTTGATTTTCATTTCTAGCCTTCCCAAAATATGAAATAATCTGTACCATATGCTCTTAATCTTTTCCCGGTTTTGTTTATTACTAATCTCTTCAAAACTGTTTCATTTTTAAGTTGCTTTTCACTGGTACAATTTATAATTCATTTAAAGTTTAGCTTAAATGATCCATTCCGGTCAATCACTTTGTTTATTTTTATCCATTTTTACACAATAGAGTAATCGCTTTCACTCATTTCTCCGCACACCAAAGCACTTTCTGTTATAATGATTTCCCGAAACTGTATTAATCAAAATATTCAATACGGATCAAGCAAAATAATAAAAATGCATCAAAAAACCGGACTCTACACATAAGTCCGGTTTGCCAGCTCAACTACTAACGGTTCTATTTATTGTTTTTATCTTTGGAAGAGGCATTGTCCTCATATTCCACCTTGATATCAGCCTGCTTATAAAATTTCTCTTTTAACTCATTATACTCAGCTGTCCGACTGTTGAATGTTTTATTTGCATCAATTACTTTTTCATAACTGTTGTTCAATTTTTTGATATGGTTCGAAAGCGTTTCCTGTTTCAGGTCTTTCTTCTGCAGCATTTTATAGAGTTTTGTTTCCCGCTCCAATGATTTTGAATACGCCTGATATAACTTGTCGTATGCATTGTAGCGTTCCATCATAACGGAAAACATTTTCTCTGCGGTATCTTTCGCTTGCTTATTTTCCAGCTGATCGATTAAATCTTTTATTTTAATAAATTCCTCTTTCGATGCATGAATGCTTTCTTTTTCCATTTCTATTTTTTCTGCCCTCTTTTCGATACTTTTCAGGGCTTTATCAGACAATTTTTTAATTTTATCAAAGTCATCCATGCTTAAGTCGATAATTTTGGAGTAAATGTTCTGTTCCTTTTTTTCCAGCTTAACTATTTTATCCTGTTGTTTTTCAAATTCTTCTTCCAATTCCACTGCCTTTTCCAGATGATTATATATCTTTTCGGATGCCGACGTATTACTGCAGGCAGAAAGTACAGCAACAATAATCAGGATGAATAATAATGATAAATGCTTTTTAAATTTCAAATCGACAAGTTCCTCCTTTTTTCGCAGTTACAAAATTTAATTTCTAGTATAACATAACCATAGACATATCCGTATTATTTTACGGCAGATAAGGTTCTCGAATCAATAGCTTGTCTGTTCTAAATTATGATGTAAATTTTCATAATATGTTAAAATGTTGTCATAAAGAACTGTAAGGAGTGTGTCAAGCATAAATGATAACGATGAAAGATATCGTAAGAGAAGGTCATCCTTCCTTACGTGAAAAAGCTGAGGAAATAACAGTTCCACCAAGCGAAGACGATAAAAAGCTTTTGCAGGAAATGCTTGAATTTGTAAAAAACAGCCAGGATGATGAGTTGGCCGAAAAATATGACTTACGACCGGGTGTCGGTCTTGCTGCACCACAACTCGGGGTCAACAAACGAATGATTGCAATCCATTTTGAGGATGCCAAAGGAAAGCTTTACAGTTACGGTCTGTTCAATCCAAAAATTATAAGTCATTCCGTACAACAGGCATACTTGGCAGCAGGAGAGGGCTGTCTCTCCGTTGACCGCAATGTCGAAGGGTACGTACACCGCAATGCCCGGATCACCGTTACCGCAACGGATCTTGAGGGAAATCAATTAAAACTAAGATTGCGGGACTATCCGGCCATTGTATTCCAGCATGAAATTGACCATTTAAATGGTGTCATGTTCTATGACCATATCAATAAAGATAATCCTTTTCTTACAAATGAAAATGCAAAAGCAATCGAATAATCCAAACAGGGACTTTTTAAGGAGTTCCTGTTTTTTTTGTATAATTTTCCTTTTTGCGCGGGAAAATAGATAGCAGTAATTAACGGATTCCTGCCAGAATTAGCAGATGGTCAAATGAAGTTTTTTTTAACAAATAACGGATTTTCATTTCAATATTTGCTAATCAGTATTATACTGTATATAAGAGGGATTGGATCGGTAGAATGTTTTTTGCTTTTCTTAAACTTTGAAAGGAGATGCAAATCTCATGTTAAAACGCCTAAAAGAAAAGCTGAAGAAACGCTGGAAGGATTTTTTAGGCAGAGGACGTGTACCTACTACTTATAAGAAAGACTACCATTGATTGAACCAATCACGTTATCAATACCATGGTGAATTTACGCAGATGCAAATTTATCAGATGACGTATTATAAAACGGACGGTAAATAGATTTAACAGAATAGTTCTATAGCTGTTCGTTGTGTTCAGCTTATTAAGTAATGGACAATTATAATGCGTATAGCGGAAAATATGAAAAAAATTGAATGATGATGTTAGGAGAGATGAAATGATTTTTAAAGTTTTTTATCAGGACTCTGCAACTGAGATACCTGTACGTGAAAATACAAAAAGCCTTTATGTAGAGGCTGATCATGAAAAGGATGTTCGCAATAAACTGGTCGATCGCGAATACAATATAGAGTATATCCAACCGCTTGATGAGGCACATTTAAATTACGAAAAACAATCCGATCACTACTCAGTGGAGAACGCATAAACAGATGAAGTTTGTGAAAAACGACCAGACAGCTGTATTTGCATTGGGAGGATTAGGTGAGATTGGGAAGAACACGTATGGTGTGCAATTTCAGGACGAGATTATTTTAATCGATGCCGGAATCAAATTTCCGGAAGATGAATTACTTGGAATCGATTATGTAATACCCGACTATACCTACCTCATCCAAAACCAGGATAAAATAAAAGGATTGTTTATAACACATGGTCACGAAGATCATATCGGAGGGATTCCTTACCTTCTGCGTGAAATAAATGTTCCGATCTATGCAGGAAAACTCGCGATTGGATTAATCAGAAATAAATTGGATGAACATGGTTTATTAAGAAATGCTAAATTAAATACAATTCAGGAAGAAGATATTATTAAATTCCGCAAAACATCTGTATCTTTTTTCCGTACTACTCATAGTATCCCTGATTCATATGGTATTGTTGTAAAAACACCTCCGGGTAACATT
Organism: Virgibacillus ihumii; assembly: GCF_902726655.1. Classification (NCBI taxonomy): domain Bacteria; kingdom Bacillati; phylum Bacillota; class Bacilli; order Caryophanales; family Bacillaceae; genus Virgibacillus; species Virgibacillus ihumii. The sequence continues at coordinate 436,471 of NZ_CACVAN010000001.1, read as the reverse complement.
GTTCATACGGGTGACTTTAAATTTGACTTTACACCGGTAGGCGAACCCGCCAATATTTCCAAGATGGCTGAAATCGGCAAAGAAGGCGTACTTTGCCTGCTATCAGACAGTACGAACAGTGAAGTTCCCGGCTTTACCATGTCGGAAAAGGTTGTAGGCGGCAATATTAACGATATTTTTGGCAGAGTTGACGGCAGACTGATTTTTGCTACATTTGCATCAAACATTTACAGGCTTCAGCAAGTAGTTGAAGCTGCCGTGAAACATGACCGCAAAATTGCCGTGTTTGGTCGCAGTATGGAGTCATCCATACGGATCGGACAGGAGTTGGGCTATATTCAGGCCCCAAAAGATACGTTTATCGATGCCAATCAAATCAATCGTCTTCCAGCAAATGAAGTAACGATTCTTTGTACGGGGTCTCAAGGTGAACCGATGGCTGCACTGTCACGGATTGCCAATGGTACCCACCGTCAAATTCAGATTATTCCCGGTGACACCGTAGTATTTTCGTCTTCTCCAATCCCTGGAAATACGGTAAGTGTCAGCCGGACAATCAATAAATTGTATCGGGCAGGTGCCGATGTCGTCCATGGTCCGTTAAGCAATATCCATACCTCGGGACATGGAAGTCAGGAAGAGCAGAAATTAATGCTTCGGTTAATTCAGCCTAAATATTTCATGCCGATCCACGGGGAATACCGTATGCTGAAAGAACACATGAAATTGGCTGATGCTTGTAACGTTAATCCGGACAACATGTTTGTCATGGATAATGGAGATGTACTTGCACTGGGGAAAGATAATGCAACAGTTGCCGGTAAAATCCCATCTGGTTCCATCTATGTCGACGGCAGTGGAATTGGTGATATTGGCAATATTGTACTGCGTGACCGAAGAATTCTATCCGAAGAAGGTCTCGTAATGGTCGTTGTCAGTATCAACATGAAGGAATTTAGAATCGCCTCAGGACCCGACATCATTTCACGAGGTTTTGTTTATATGCGGGAATCCGAGGATCTGATTAATGAGGCTCAAAAACTTGTTTCCAAACACCTGGACAAAGTGATGGAACGACGTACAACGCAATGGTCCGAAATTAAAAATGAAATAACAGACACCATTGCACCGTTCCTGTATGAGAAAACAAAACGCAGACCTATGATTCTGCCGATAATTATGGAAGTTTAAACTATAAAAAGGATGCCTTGGCGTTGAAGTGCCAGGGCATCCTTTTTTGGTTAAATTTTCTATAAAGTCTTATCGTAAATTCTGCTGGTCTTTTTCTGCTCAGTAATTTTGTTCTTCCCGCAGGAAAAGAAAAGCTGCACATCGCACAAAGAAAAAGAACTTTTCTTCACACATTCCAACGGCTGGCAAGTGGTATCGACTTCATACCTTTGCCCTGTTCAGCTTGATTTAATTTTTAGTACAGCGGTTTTTCCATAATGTACAGCGGCTATTTGCTTTTATACAGCGGGTTTGCACCAAAGTACGGCGCGATTTCAGTTTTGTACGGCGGATTTCCGGCAAAGTACGGCGGCAGAAAATACACCCCTCAATAGATTAAAATCGTTTCAATGATTTCTTGATATCCGGAAATTCCACTTTTTTATTTGCAAAAAACTCTTTGATTAGATACTCGCTGTATTTTACCGCCTGATCAAAATGAATTTTTCCCGGTAATGGTGCCATATCTTCAATGGCAATATCGATAACCGCGGGCTTATCAGATTGGAATGCACGTCTGATTTCATTTGCCAGGTCCTCTGATTTTTCAACACGGTAGCCTTCCCCGCCGCACGATTCAGCAAATTTGGCAAAATCCATTTCACCCAGACCTGTTTCGTAATTCAGCTTTCCCATTTCCTGCTGTTCGTATTTGATCATTGCGAGATTACTGTTGTTTAATACAATCACTTTTATCGGCAGGTCATTTTTTACAGCAGTCACAAAATCATGCATTACCATTGAAAAGCCGCCGTCGCCGCAAATGGCAATCACCTGCTTATCCGGGTTGGCAACTTGTCCGGCAATTGCTCCGGGCAACCCGATACCCATGGATGCAAGCCTTCCTGAAATAACAAATTGCTGATTGGTAAACGGAAAGAAACGAGTAGTCCAAACCGTTACATTACCTACATCACAGGAAATTACCGCATCATGGTCCACTTCCTGCTCCAGCGCATACATTACTTGCGGAGCCTGCATGGGACTCTCTTCCTCTTTTTTCTCCTTAATCATATTAATGTGCCATTTCTTCATTTTCCCCTGGTATTTTTGCAGATACGTATTGTCTTCATTTTCTTTCACTTTTGAGGTCAATGAAGGCAACACCCGTTTAATGTCACCGCACAGTCCGGCGGTAATCGGATAGAGACTGCCGATTTTTTCTGATTTTAAATCAATCTGAATCGAATGTGTATGATCCGGTAAATATTCCCGGTACGGAAATGATGTTCCAAACAGCAACAATAAATCCGTTTCCATGATGGCTTCGTATGCTGGTTTCGTTCCAATCTGACCGTGTTGACCAAGGTTCAGCTCATGATAATCCGGGATTGTTCCCTTACCAAGAAGACTTAAAACAATGGGTGCCTTGATTTTTTCAGCAAAATCGATTAATTCTTTTCTTGAATTTCTGGCACCCCTCCCCGCAAGAATTACTGGTTTTTTGGCCTCATTGATCAAATTTACTGCTTGCTGTACGGATTCCTGGTCCGGTTCGAATTTCGGCTGTTCATACCCTGGTGCAGTTAAAAATTCATCCTTTTTATGTTTAACCGCAAATAAGTCATCCGGAACAATCAGAACGGATACACCTTTTTCCGTATACGCCATTCTGATCGCTTTATTAAGCAAGTCAGGAAGTTGGTCAGCTGATTCAGCACGCCGGTTGAATACAGCAACATCATCGAATAATCGTTCCAGATTTACTTCCTGAAATGCATCCGTTCCCACCATGCTGCTCGACACCTGGCCTACGATGGCAACGACCGGAGCACCGTCTTGCTTCGCGTCATACAGGCCGTTCAGCATGTGAATGGCCCCTGGACCTGTAATGGATAAACACGCGCCGATTTTCCCCGTTAATTTGGCATATGCACTTGCTGAAAGCGATCCAACTTCTTCATGCCTGACCTGTATAAATTGAATTTTTTCTTCCTGTTTACGCAAATCATCAATGAATTCATTTATGGAGTCTCCTGGGAGCCCGTAAATGTGGTCAATTCCCCACTCGATTAATTGTTCCGTCATTATTTCACCGGTTCGTTTCTCCTTCATAAAACCACCTCTTTCTAAATATGCGATATATAACTATAACCCACATCCAGAAAGAAAAAACCCATACATCGAAATGTATGGATTATTCATCGATAACAAGATGTTTCTCAAAACGTGAAATATCGTTATCTGCACCAATTACAATAAGAATGTCTTCCGAGTCCAGCAAATCATCAGCACTTGGTGATACGTTAATACTTTTATCACGCTTGATTGCGACGACGTTACAACCGTAATTTGCCCGAATGTCCAGATCCACCAATGATTTCCCCTGCATCTTTTCTCCTGCCTTTACCTCTACAATACTGTGGTCATCTGACAGTTCAAGGTAATCGAGAATATTGCTTGAAATAATATTGTGAGCGATTCGTTTTCCCATATCACGTTCCGGATGGACAACCTGATCAGCACCAATTTTATTCAGGATTTTTTCATGATATTCATTCTGCGCTTTTACAGTAATTTTTTTAATGCCAAGATCCGTTAATACTACCGTGGTTAGGATACTTGCCTGGATATTGTCACCAATCGCGACAATGACATGATCGATATTCTTGATGCCAAGCTCTTTCAATGTCACTTCATCCGTAGAATCTGCTATTACAGCATGTGATGCAATGTTTTTATATTCATTTACCTTATCCTCGTCATTATCAATGGCAAGCACCTGCATTCCTTCCATGCTTAATTCACGGCAGATGCTTCCGCCAAACCGTCCCAGTCCGATGACAGCAAACTCTCTTTTCATGCGACTACCTCCAACATACTGCACTTTTTAACTAAGTCTACCACATATTGCCCCCTTGTAAAATCTGTTTGTTGGAAAGTTGTACGAGATTAGCTATTCACGATTTTCAGTAATCAATCAAAACGGGCCAACCACATGATGAAATGGTTTGACCCGTTATGTTCAGATAGCATCAAGCATTTGAAATTGTGATTTAACCAGGTCGAAGTATTCGCCTTTTTGTTCCATTAATTCATCGTGGCTGCCATTTTCGAGAATTTTTCCGTTCTCCAGCACGAAAATATTATCTGACTCCCTGATCGTTGATAAACGGTGCGCAATGATTATAGCGGTTCTTCCATCAAGCAGCCGACGAAGCGCTGCCTGAATTTTCATTTCAGTTTCCGTATCAATGCTTGCTGTTGCCTCATCAAGAATTAAAATTTTAGGATCAGCAAGCAATGCCCTGGCGAATGACAGCAGCTGCCGCTCACCTGCTGACAGTATATTTCCCCGCTCCTCCACTTCGGTTTCATATCCATTTGCAAGCCGCCCTATAAATTCATCAGCGCCAACAACTTTTGCGGCTTCGATTACCTCATTGTCTGACGCATCTGGCCGGCCAAATCGAATGTTTTCCATAATAGTTCCCGAGAAAATAAATGTATCCTGCAAAACAACACTGATTTGCTGGCGAAGATGATCAAGCTTCACATCTCGTAATTCATTTCCATCAACCTTTACCTGACCTTTCGTAGGATCATAGAATCTACTGATCAGATTGGCAATGGTTGATTTACCACTTCCGGTATGACCAACAAGTGCAATCGTCTGACCGGCATTTATATTCAAAGATATTTCATGCAGTGCAATTCGATTGTCATCATAGGAAAATTGAACTTTATCAAATTCAATTTGTCCCTTCATATCAGGCAGCGGGATACTATCCTCTTTTTCTTTTACATTCGGCTTCTCATCAAGAAATTCAAAAATCCTCTCTGATGCCGCCATGGCCATTAACAGCTGATTATACATCTGTCCAAGCCGGGAAATTGGCTCCCAGAACATTCCCAAATAGAAAGCAAATGTAACAAAAACACCAATGTCGATTCCGCCGTTTAAAATAAGAAACGAACCAAATGAAATCAAAATTATCGTACCAATCGCATTGCTCATTTCCACGAACGGGCGGAACATGGCACTTTTTTTCGTTGCAATACGCAGACTTTCGTACGTATCAAAGTTAAGGCCATCAAAAAACGCTGCATTCTCTTTTTCCTGCGAGAAGGACTGCGTAATACGGATACCTTGAATACTTTCATTTAAATGTGAATTAAGCCGGGATTGCTGAATGCGGACATCCTGCCAGGAACGGCGGATATTCCGGCGCAATTTCGTTGAAATATAAAACATAATCGGCAAAATAACCAGCACAGCAAGAGCCAGTTGCGGACTGAATGCAAACAGAATAACTATCATCGCGGAAAGTGTGACAACATCCATCAATAGATTGATAATTCCATTGGTAAATAATTCCTGCAATGAATTGATATCATTCAAAATCCGGACCAAAATTGACCCCGCCGACCGTTTGTCAAAAAATCGGTGTGACAAGCGTTGTACATGCGAAAATAACGACTGCCGCAGATCATAAATAACATTCTGCCCAAGAATATTAACCCATTTTATCCGGAAAACGTTGCCGACATAATTAAGCAGATACAACACACCAACAACTATAATAAGTGTAATAAGCAATTCGGAATCCTTATTGGCAATTGCCTGGTCGATTGCCACCTTACCGATTAAAATTGGTACAAGCAATCGAACTGCCGTTGACACGAGCATGGCAATTACTGCGCCAGGCAAATATGTTTTGGAGTATGGCTTTAAGTATCCAAGCAGCCGCCACATTTGCTGCCAATTAAACGGCTTCTCCACAGCTTGATCAACTGTATAATAAAACCGCTTTAAATGACGATTATCTTTTGAAGTTTCATTTCTTTTAGACAACTTCCATCCTCCCCCTTTCTAATTTGCTGATTGCATAATTGCTTCACGGTCCTGGTACTGTATGTCATAAATACGCTGATAGGCCCCATTGTTGTTCAATAATTGATTATGGGTACCCCTTTCGGCGATTTCACCATCCTCCAATACGAGAATCTCATCCGCGTGTTTCAGTGACGAGATACGGTGGGCGATGATAAATGTTGTCCGTCCATTCATTACTTCCTTTAGTGCCTGCTGAATTTTAAATTCAGTCTCCATGTCAACCGCCGACGTGGCATCGTCCAACACTAAAATACTCGGATTGATGGCAATTGCCCTTGCAATGGAAATCCGCTGCTTCTGGCCGCCGGATAATCCCATCCCCCGTTCACCAAGCATCGTATCGTATCCATCAGGCATTTCCATTATAAAATCATGTGCCTGGGCACGCTTGGCAGCATCAATGATCTGTTCATCAGCGATTGTCGGATCTCCATAAGCGATATTGTCACGAATTGATGTCGAAAACAGAAAAGGCTCCTGCAGGACGAATCCGATATGACGGCGCAACGTTTTCAGTCTATAGTCACCAACATCACGGCCATCAATCAGTACCTTGCCATTTTCAGGTTCATAAAAGCGGGTAATTAATTGGGTCATACTGGTTTTTCCTGAACCTGTTGAACCGATCAGGCCGATTATTTTGCCTGGTGGTGCATCAAAACTAACATGTTTAAGTGCAGCATCATCGTCTTTTATATAGGTCAATGTCACGTCATCAAACGTCACATGACCACGGATTGGTACATCGACAGCGCTTTCTTTTTCTACGATATCTTCTTTTTCCTCCAGCACTTCCAGTAACCGTTCACCTGAGGCCTTAGCCTGGGAAAATTGGTTGATCACAAATCCCAGATTCATTAACGGACCGAGAATATACCAGACCAGACTGAAGAAAGCTATCAGTTCCCCAATCATGAGCTGATTACTGATCACAAGATAACCACCGAATGCCAGCAAAGCTACAGCACAAACATTTCCGATAAATTCCATCAACGGCATATATTTTGCCCATATGTCGGAAGTATACAAATATTTTTGCCTGTAATCATTATTACTGCTGGAGAATCTGCCAATTTCAAAATCTTCCCGTGACAAAGACTTAACGGTATTCATGCCGCTTATGTTCTCCTGTACACGAGTATTCAGCATACCAAGTGATTTCCGGATACCCTGGAAAGCCGGATGAACCAATTTATCAAATCGAAAAACGACAACTGCTAAAAACGGCATCGCCGCCATTGTTACGAGTGCAAGCGGCACTGAATAATAAAACATAACTGCCAAACTGAATAAAATCAGCAGTGTTATCCGGGTCAACTCGGAAAAACCAAACGAAAGGAAGAACCGAAATCCTCTCACATCTTCCACCAACCGTGACATCAGATCCCCTGTTTTTGCATTATCATAATACTTGAATGAAAGCACCTGCAGCTTTTCATATAATGCTCCCCTAATCATGTACACAAATTTAATTCCGAATAATTCACCTAAGTACTGATGGAAATAGGTGGAAAAACCTTTGATAAGCATAATCGCGAAAAATATGATGGAAATATACGGTATCAGTTCATATCTGTTTTCCTTCACAACTTTATCAATCGTCTGCTGAAGTATAATTGGATAAACAACAGTAGCGGCCGTTACGAAGAATAGAAAGAACAATGATCCGAAAAAAAGCTTCCGATTCGGCCAAAAATACTGTTTCAATTTTTGAAACGTATTCAATGCATTTCCTCCCCCTTATCTTTTTACGTACTATCTAATATAACGGGTTCCGAAATAAATTTCATTACTTTTGCTCAATTTTTTTAAAGTTTCCAATAGGACAACAACATAAGCTCCCCGGAAGTACTGAAATAAGTACATATACCTTTTAAAAATAAAACTTTTTACCTATCTTTGTGCATTAAAAAAACCTGCCGAAATGGCAGGTAAATAATGTATATTCAAGCTTAGTTTTTTGTATGCCCCAATAACCGGTTAACCCTTTTATGGAGCAATCGCATGCCTCCATCACCAGAATGATAATGCCTTAGCCTTCCTTCAGTATCAAATAAGTAATAAGCCGGAACAATTTTGATATGAAAAGCATCCGACAATGTTTGGTCATTATCAACAAAAACCGGCTGTGTTATATCGTGTTCAGTTGCAGTTGTTTGTATCAGTTCAATATCCAAATCCTCTTTCATCCTGGGCATATGAACGGCTATGATATTCAATTGTTCATTATATTCATCACGAAAACGGTTAACTTTTGGCATAGCCCTTTTACATGTGTCGCAACTGACCGACCAAAAATGAATGAAGGAAGGCTTTTTGCCAATAAGATCACGCTTCTTAATTGGATTACTGTTCAACCATTTTGTAGCGCCGGCAAGTTCAGGCATTTGTTCTCTTAATCTCATATATCGCTACCTCCTAAATGACAAGCAACTATTCTTCTTTTTCAACCCATTATTGTATATGATGAATCCATTGCAATGTTTCCTGTGGCCGAATCCAAATTTGCGCACACTTGTAGCCAGACGCTACTTCCATGGCTATAATCCATATAAAAATCTTATCTGTAAATTTAAGGTTTAATTTGTTATATAATGTGGAAAATTGAAATCGTTCGGTTCCTTGTATATGATAAAGAAGAATAAAACAGAAAGGAGACTTACATATGGAGATATTTGGATTCACTATTGATCTGAAAAATTTACTTAGTGCCATCTTACCTGTACTAGGAAAAATGCTTTTACTGATCGTAGCCTATTTAATTATTGTACCGATAGGCAAGAAGGTTATTGAAAAAACGTTAAAGAATGCCTCGAAAGGGCAAAAATCTTCTCCCGGCAGAATGAAAACACTGGAAAAACTCCTCACCAACGTTTTTTCCTACGTTATGATTTTCGTTCTCATTGTAATGCTGTTCTCAGCACTTGGTGTTGACATTGGTCCATTGCTTGCCGGTGCAGGTGTTGTTGGTTTGGCCATTGCATTTGGTGCACAGGGGCTTGTCAGTGACATTGTTACAGGGTTCTTTGTCATTCTGGAACGCCAGCTTGAAATTGATGACTATGTTACAACAGCCGGTTATGATGGAATCGTAGAGGAAATTGGATTGCGAACAACACAAATCCGCAGTTTTGATGGCACATTAAACTTTGTACCGAATCGCTATATTGAAGGTGTTGCAAATCATTCCCGCGGAAATATGCAGGCACTGGTCGATATCGGAATCAGCCATTATGACAATATGGATGATGCAATAGCAATTCTGAAAGATGTTTGTGAAGAATTTCAGAAAGATGAACGATTTAAGGAAGGTCCGGATGCAGTTGGTGTTCAAAGCATTGATACGTCTCAAATTGTCCTGCGTGTTATTGGACAAACCGAAAACGGGCTTCAATGGGCATGTGAACGTGATATGCGGAAACGTATCAAAGAAGAATTCAATAAAAAAGGTATCGACATGCCGCTTTCTCAGCACGTTGTCATACAAAAAGAAGCTGAATAAAAAGCATTGTCCTTACGCTATAATAGAAATCAAAACCACCAGTGTGAACTGGTGGTTTGCTCTGCGGCTGAAAGCCTCTATTACCGGCCTCGGCCTAAAAGGCCCACTGAATGGTTTTCCCTTTTGCACCACACTCACTCGCTGATTCTAAAAGAATCCCTTATTTCTTTTTATTTTTCTTCCCCGTGAAAGGGTCGTATTCTTCAAATAAAGTTAACTGGTCGCTCATATAGTCTTCTCTGAGCTGATTCCGTATATATTCTTGAATTTGATTTCTATTCCTTCCCACCGTATCTACAAAGAAGCCTCGACACCAGAATTTGCGGTTGCCATATCTATATTTTAAATTGGCGTGACGGTCAAAAATCATTAAACTACTTTTCCCTTTTAAATATCCCATAAATTGGGACACACCCAACTTTGGTGGTATACTGACTAACATATGAATGTGATCTTTGCATGCATTTGCTTCATGGATTTCAACATTTTTTCTTTCGCAAAGCTCCCTTATTATTTCTCCTATACTTTTTTTATATTTTCCATATATAATTTGCCTTCTATATTTTGGTGCAAAAACAAGATGATACTTACATCTCCACTGGGTATGTGCTAAACTATTCTTGTCCTTCATTGGACATGCCTCCTTATATGGCGAGATTTGGTGGTCGGGAAACCAACCTTATCTTACCATGAAGAGAGGCATTTTTTTGATCCCACGCTGGAAGCTCTCTGGAACCCCCGGCATAGCCAGGGGTTTTCAAAGACATCAAGAACAAAAAGAATCCCCAGCACCGGGGATTCTTTTTTACTGTTCATGATGCAATTTATCATTGACCATCTGGCAGACTGATTCGGTACTCATTCCTTCCGCATTAATTACCGCACCGGCAATGCTTGCGTCGGACATTCCCATCACGTTTTTATCCAAGCCTGTAATAACACAGCAGTCACAATATTCGGTGTCATCTTCCGAGTGCAAATCCACTACATCATGACCCATTTCCATCAAGGCTTCCTTTACATCCGTTAAGCTGTCTTCAACACCAATTCGTGCCACCTGAATACCTCCTTCTGATTCGAAAAGATTCCTGAATAGTTTTTCCCGAATCCGTGAAGGTATACAGTCTGGAATTTATTGTTGGGTTAGCGTATTTATTGTTGAAACAACAGCTTTCACACCGCTAATTAGTGCACGTTCATCCGGATGCAGCTTAGAGCTGTGCAATCCATACGGTGAGTTTACACCAAGCCAGAACATGAAGCCGGGAATTTCTTTCAGCATATAGCCGAAATCCTCACCCGTCATGGCCGGGCCTGCCTCCTGAAAGTGCAAATCTGTTTCGTTGATTGCTTTCTGAAAAAGATCCGTATATTCTTTCTCATTATAAACCTGATAATAGTTCGAACCATAATCAATGTCTATTTTACATTCATGTGAGATTTCAAATCCTTTTACGAGACGTTCCAGCTTTTGCCGTACGACATCAATTGCTCCCGGCTGCAGTGTGCGGATTGTTCCTTCAAGTCTTGCCGTTTCCGCAATAGCATTCTGAACAAATCCGCTTTCCATTTTGCCAATCGTTACAACAGCACTTTCAAGTGGATCAAGAGCTCTTGATACAATTTGCTGCAACTCCACCACAAAACTGCTGGCAGCCACGGTCATATCTCTTGTCAGATGTGGATAAGCTGCATGACCGCCCTTTCCTTTAAAATCAAGAAACAGCTCACTTGTATTGGCAAACAGCAGCCCCGCACGGCTGGACACGGTTCCGACCGGCAATTCGGGGGCAATATGCAGCGCAAAAATAACGTCCGGTTTCCAATCACAGAATGCTTCGGATTGCATCATTGGAAGTGCACCACCCGGGCCTTCCTCAGCAGGCTGAAAAAGAAAAACAACGTCATCTTCGACTGGTTTATCCACAATGGATTTCAGCGAACCCAGTGCAATCGTCATGTGAAAATCATGTCCACAGGCATGCATCCGTCCATCATGTGTAGATTTAAATTCATAGCAGGTTTCCTCAGTGATTGGTAACCCATCGATATCACAGCGGAATCCAATTGTCTTAGATGGATTATTTCCCTTCACTTTTACCAGTATTCCAGTCTTCCAGGTTTTGATTTCCATTTTGTCGGCATCAAGCTCTTCAAGTCTGTCCAATAAATAGCGGTGTGTTTTTTCTTCCTGAAACCCCAACTCGGGAATTTGATGCAACTCTCTTCTGATTGTTTGTAAATTCATACATATCCCTGCTTTAGTTATCCAATTTACGTAATTCCTGTTTGATTTCCGTTTTTGATTTTGTACTGTCATCAATTTCTTTCAGTACCTTTGCAGGCGTGCCGGCAACCAGTGTATTCGGTGCAACATCTTTCGTAACAATCGAACCAGCCGCAACGATTGAACCTTTACCAACTGTCACACCTTCAAGAATAACAGCGTTTGCACCTATAACAACTCCATCCTCAATTACTACCGGCTGAGCAGAAGGCGGCTCGATAACGCCAGCAAGCACCGTTCCAGCTCCAATGTGGCAATTTTTCCCCACAGTGGCCCTGCCTCCAAGCACAACATTCATGTCAATCATTGTTCCAGCACCGACAACGGATCCAATATTAATCATCGATCCCATCATTATAACGGCACCATCACCAATTTCCACCTGGTCACGAATCACGGCACCAGGCTCAATCCGTGCATTTACATCCTTCAAGTCCAGTAACGGTATCGCTGAATTTCTGCGGTCGTTTTCCAGTACATAGTCTGTAATGGAATCTTTATTTTCATTCAATACCGATTGAATTTCTTTCCACTCACCGAACAATACACCACTGTTCTGTTCAACAAAAGATTGAACTTTTCCCCCGTACTGCAAGGAATTTAACGCATTTCCTTTAATATAAACCTTAACAGGTGTACTTTTTTCACTGTTTGAAATAAAGCTGATAATTTCATTTGCATCCATCATTTTCACGATTCTGTTCCTCCAATTTTATGTATTTATTTTACTTTAGCAGACGAAACTATTGTACGCAACAAACACCTATTCCTGCTTCTTTTTCGGTAAAAATAATACAAGAAGCAAGCTGATTACCGCGAGTACCAAAAGCCCGGTATATACCGCATGCAACCCGGTCGTAAGCCCCGCCTGCAATACGCTTTGAATATCATCGGGCAATGACATATTCTGACCGGGATCCAATAAATTGTTTGCTGTGTCAACTGAAACACGGTCACCATACCCATTAGTCACGATATAGTGCTGAATTTGACTATTTAACAAGCCGCCCAACAATGCAGCACCGAGCGCACTGCCAACCGTGCGCATAAACATATTGGCAGCAGTAGCTATTCCGCGTGTTTCCCAGCCGACAGCATTTTGTATTCCAACGATAAACGATGTATTGGTTAACCCCATCCCGATTCCGATGAAAAAAGATCCTGTTGCCGCCCATACCGGGCCATTTTCAGGTGAAAGCATAAAAAACACGATACCACCGATAATCAGGGAGCTGCAGCCGAGTATGGACGTTGACCTGTACCCGATTACCAACAGCAACCTTCCACCAGCAACAGCTGCCAGCGGCCATCCGATCGACATGGTCGTTAACGTAAAACCTGCAACAGTTGGCGAATAACCCATCACACCTTGTACAAATGCAGGAAGATAACTGGAAACACCAATTAAAATCATTCCCGCTGTCAAAGATGCCAAATTTGCAAAACCGATGATACGGTATTTCCAAATTTCAAAAGGCATCATCGGATCCTTTGCCCGTCGCTCCTGGAAATAAAAAAGAAGAAATCCTCCTGCAGCAAAACCAACAAGGCAATACATTGGAGCCGAGTTCCAGGCAATTCCAACCCCACCCTCAACCAGGATAAACATCAGGGACGTGATGGCGATCATTATCCAAATAGAGCCAAGGAAATCAATCGATCGTTCCTTTTTGTCGATGTTTTCATGCAAAAAGAACACAATCCCGATCATGGCAAGTACGCCAAGCGGGATATTCATCCAAAAAACGTAACGCCAACTGAGCGCCTCGACAAATAGGCCGCCTAATAGTGGACCGGTTACGGCGGATATTCCCCACACACTCGACAGATATCCTTGAATTTTCGCTCGCTCTTCTTTACTGTATATATCACCGATAATCGTCGTTGCGATTGGCATCAGCGCACCTGCACCAACACCTTGTACAAACCTGCATACAATCAGCATTTCCATCGATGAACTGAACCCGGATAACGTCGAGCCGGTTAAAAAAATAAAAATACCTGTAACAAATATTGGCTTTCTTCCAAAAATATCGGACAATTTACCAAAAATAAGCACGGTCGCAGCGTTTGTCAGCAAATAAGCGGAAAATACCCAACTGTACAGTGAGAAACCGCCAAGATCAGCTGCAATACTTGGCATGGCCGTCGCTACAATGGTTGCTTCAATTGCCGCCAGAAACATCCCCAGCATAACCGAGGCAAGAACAAGCGGGCGGTTGGTTTTCATTTTCTTTGTCATATGTTTTCCCATAAAAGACCCCTGTTTCATAACCATTAATGTGGCAATCTTTAATTAGAAGAAACATTTATCCGTTCCTGTAAAAAATAGCAAAACATACAATAACCCCCAGCGCACTTAAGCTCCGCCGGGGGTAGTTAGCATATTTTAATACATGGCTTTGTTTCCGGATGTATAAATATAACGCTGCATTTGCTTCAGAATGGCACGCCTGGTCAGAATTCCATCAAAATAGCCATTCTGATCGGAAACACAAACAAAAGGGAAATTAATAACCTCTTTCAATCCCATCAAAATAGAATCTTCTTTAGTAAGTGAAGGTATTTGTGTATTCATCACTTCATGTACCCGCATTTCAGAAAGCTTTTCAATTTCAAATCGTTCCAGACCCAAAGTTTCATTTAAAATTAACGTTTTTCCAATTGTTCCAACCAGCTTATAGGATTCATCCAGCACCGGAACAGCAGAATATCCTGATTTTACCAGTACAAGTAACGCATGTTCCAAAGGATTGTTCAACTGGACATGGGCTACCTTTTCAGATGAGATCATTACATCTTCAACTACCAAGTCAGTTACTGGTTTATCCTTTAATGTACTCATGGTCTTCGCTCCTTTTTGAAAACTGACGTTTAAAAATCATTCATTTATTTCTCGGAAAAAGGAGTTATTTATTTGTATCCCCACGACTAAGTTTACCATAGTTCATTGATAAGATATATTGTTACACCCAAAAAATTTATCAAGTACCTTCCTGGAAAATACTTAGTCTGTCAGTATTAATCTATGAACCATTCCGTGAATTTGCCAATGTGAAAATGATTCCAGCTTCTGAAAGAATGGAAGTATGAACATTGGGTATGGTTTTAACCATCCCGGTGTTAGTGTTCTATTTTTTCCTTTCTTGCTAAAATGGAAATTTATTCAGCCATTGACCGCCATCCATTGTGATGACCTCGCCATTTATGTAAGCTGCCTGCTCTGAAAACAGAAAGGAAGCCAGCCCGGCAATTTCCTCAGGAGTACCCAATCGTTTCAGTGGTACGGATTCCAGTGTTCGTTTTGCTGCTTTTTCAGATTCAAACAACTTATCGGCGCCACCGGTCCGTTCAATCGGTCCCGGAGCTATGGCATTTACGCGGATTCCATATTTAGATCCCCATTCAACAGCTAATGTGCGGGTCAAGTTTAACACACCTGCCTTTGCAGCTGATGAATGAATAACTCCCGCACCGGCATTCCATGCATATGTAGCTACCATATTAATAATAGAACCTTTCATTCCATTATCAATCCAGTATTTTCCGATCTCCCGGCTGCAATAAAACGTTCCATTCAATACAATATCAATAACTGAATTCCAGCCATTAACGGAAAGTTCCTCGGCCGGGACAATAAAGTTTCCAGCTGCATTATTGACCAGGAAATCGATACTTCCAAAATGATCAATTGTCTGCTTCACCATCCGTTCAACATCCTCCGGTTTCCGAACATCCATGGAAACTGTATACAGACTGCCTTGAGACATTTGCTCCAAATTTTCTTTCGCTGCTGCCAGCTTTTCCTCACTCCGTCCGGTCAAAACCACATTCGCGCCTTCAGCAGCAAATTTTTCTGCCATATATTTACCCATTCCACTTGTACTTCCCGTAACGATTACCGTTTTGTTTTTCATATAATTCCCCTCCATCATGTATAATCATATTGCAAAAACAATCTTAAAGTCAAAAAATTTCGACATAGATACAGCATATAGTTTTGAATTTTATCATACAAAGAAATACGATATGATATAGTGAAACTTCAATCAGTGGGTGTTCTTCCCACTGATTGTTAGTTGAACTTATCGGACATTTACCGACAGTTGTTTCACACTATCTCCTTTTATCTTTCATGTTCACTCAAGAGGAAACTTACTGCCGGTTAACGGGGGATATAGTGAAACTTCAATCAGTGGATGTTCTTCCCACTGATTGTTAAGGGATATTGGTATTTTTATTGAAAGGTTTGACCTATATGAACAGACGCACGTTTTTGAAGAAATCAGTCGGAAGTCTGCTCGCACTTGTTGGATTGAGCGGGGGGACATATTTTTATGCTCGGGAAATAGAGACCGGGATGCTTGAATTAAAAAGGGATGTTATATCCTCCAAAAAAATTCCGGATTCATTCAACCAATTTAAAATTATACAGTTTTCCGATACACATATTGGCTTTCATTATTCGTTGGAACAGTTAGATGAGCTCGTTAATACGATTAATAATGAAAAGCCTGATTTGATTGTCTTTACAGGTGACCTTGTTGATCAGGCGAATACGTATAACTGGAGCGAAAATTTGGTCATAGCATTAAAAAAGCTCCAGGCAAATCATGGGAAATACTGGATATACGGCAACCATGATCATGGTGGTTATGGAACAGATGTCGTTAAAAATGCAATGGATAAAGCTGATTTTCAACTGTTGAAAAACAGTCATGCAACCATCCGGATCGCTGATCGGGAAATTATTCTCGCTGGAATTGATGATGTCATGCTCGGGAACCCAGACCTTCGTAAAACGCTCGTTGCCGCCAACCCCGACTTATTCACAATTCTGCTGGCACATGAGCCGGATTATGCCGATCGCGTAACCCAGTACCCAGTGGATGTACAGCTGTCAGGTCACAGTCATGGAGGACAGGTACGACTACCATTTATCGGAGATTTGTACACTCCGTTATACGCAGAAAAATACGTTCAAGGCAGACATTCGCTCAACGATGGAAAGTTAATACTATACGTCAGTAAAGGAATCGGTACAACAAGGGTTCCCTACCGTTTTCTGTGCAAACCGGAAATTAATATCTTCACCCTTGAAACGTAGACCGGTTTCAGTAGAATCGTAACAGTTTATCCATAGTTTTTAAGCAGGAAACATGCTAAACTAGTTATCGATTTCAATTAGGAGGATTATCAAAATGTCAGGAATTAAACTGGTTTTGCCGATACTTATAATTGTCATCTTGCTATCTGCCTGCGGTAGCAAGTACGAGGGGGACTTCTCATTTGAAATTCAGGACTTCACGTTTGCCGATCACAATGGGGAAAAACTGTCCCTCAATGATCTGAAGGGTGAATTTTGGGTGGCAGATTTTATTTTTACAAATTGTACCACAGTTTGCCCGCCGATGACTGCCAATATGTCAAAATTGCAGGATCAGTTAAAAGAAGCAGGACTTGACAATGTTCAGCTTGTATCATTCAGTGTCGATCCCAAGCACGATACACACAAAATCATGAAAGAGTACGTTAAATCACGCGGTGGCACACTGGACAACTGGCATTTACTAACCGATTATAAATTTGAAGAGATTAAAGAGTTTTCCGTAAAGTCCTTTAAATCGCCAGTTGAAAAAGTTGCTGATTCCAATCAGGTTCTACATTCAACCAGTTTTTTCGTTGTCACACCGGAAGGAAATGCGATTAAAAAGTTTGATGGAAGAAAAGCTGCCAATATGGAAAAGATAGTCGAATATATACAATCCATTCAGTAATAAATTCGAAGCGGGATGATCATATACCCGCTTTTTTCATTTGGATAATTACATTGCCTAATTAGCCATACGCTGCTATACAGGTACTTACGCTATTGCTAATAATATTGCAAAGGGAAGATCTTTGCGGTACGATATAGACAAGCAGTAAATTTAAAGATAAGGAGGATTATACGTGAACACTAAGGATACAATTCCAGTACATGAACTGGCACAAGCATTATATTCGATAAACCGGCACGCAAAAACGGCACCGGAACCCGGGCATCTCTACCATATTAAGAAAGAGACAATAAACCGGCTGCTGAAGGAAAAACGCGCCGAAAAAGTTGGACTGCACTTTTCGGATCATCCAAAATTCAGTAACCAGCATTCAACATTGCTTGTAAAAGTGGATAATTACTATTTTCATATCCCCCCAATTAAAGATGACTTCAAAGAACTCAGCCATCTTGGTAAGCTTGATCAGAGCTACCGCAATCCCCAGTCAAAAATGTCACTGTCACAGGCCAAAAAAATAGTGTACAGCTACATCGACTGGCAGCCTCCCAAAAAGAAGCCAAAAACCGTTTCACGAAAGAAATATGCCTCTTCCTATTTTACACCGTCTTCTCTTGGGAAAATGGAATGGCCCCCAACAAAAACATATCGAAGCCGCTAAAAGCTGCACTGCTCTTATCAGTGCAGCTTTCTGTTCAGGATCTTAATTTTAGAAAAAAGTATTGCAATACGTGCAGTACTAACAGACAGCAGCCAAAAGCTGCAAGACATCGCAATGTTATTTGCAGAAGATCCACATCAAGTGTAACTGTCATAATTACACCGGTTAATAATAGTACTAAAAACACTAAACTGCTTATCAAAAATGACAGTAATTTAATGGACTGACGTGAAATCACCCATTTCACTATCACCTTAACAAACAAATAACAGATAAAGACCGCGGCAAAAATAATCACATAAACCACATCAAACCAGCCGGGAACCATTTCCTGCCATACACTCCAATCCATCAGCGCTCTCCCACCTTTTCTGCATATCGTCAGAAATTATACGTAAATAAACTTCATCACTCGCTATAAAACAAGGCCAGTCCTGAGTTTTTCTAATTATTATTCAATATGAACGAAACATTTCAGTAATATACTTTCTTCGTATCTGATATAATCAACAACTAATGATAGATACATAAAGGAGAAACACTAAATTGCAAAAAGCATTTATTTATATCATCATAGGTGCCGCTTTATGGGGGACCATCGGCTGGTACGTCAAACATCTGTATGCACATGGATTTACACCGATGGAGGTTGTAACACTGAGGGTATGGATGGCTGCAGCTATTCTCGTTATCTATTTATTGATTAAATCACCAAAAAAACTGCGGCTTGATTCATTAACCGACATTAAATATTTTATCGGGACAGGGATTTTCAGCATTATTTTCTTCAATTATTGCATGTTTACTGCCATCAATCTGTCTACAATTCCGGTTGCAACTGCATTGCTTTATACTGGTCCCGCCTTTGTGACCATTTTATCGTTTTTTCTTTTTAAAGAATCCCTTACACGAATAAAAATTTTCGCGCTTCTACTAACTTTGTTTGGAACAGCTCTTGTTGTCGGGCTTATTCCGTTGAATCCGGAAGTACTTCACCTGGCAAGTCTGCTGTTCGGGATTGGTTCCGGATTTGGTTATGCGTTGTACAGTATTTTCAGCAAATTCGCTCTTGCCAAGTACAACAGTTTAACGATTACTACATTTACTTTTATGGTAGCGGCAATCGCACTCATACCCTTTTTCCCGTACCAGGAAAAATTTCATCTGCTGCTGAAACCAGATATTATGTTTTATGCTTTTGGACTGGGATTTCTCCCCACAGCAATCGCCTACATCGTTTATACTTTGGGCCTGCAGCGGACTGAAGCGTCGAAAGCATCCATTTTGACCACGATTGAACCGGTTGTCGCCGCTTTAATCGGAATATTTATTTTCCATGAGCCGTTCTCGTTTATTCAAATGACGGGAATGATCTGCATTATTGGGGCAGTTATTATGATTCAGGCTTTTTCCAGACAGAAAAAAATAACTGCCAGGTAAGTGATTTGAATCACCGCCCATAGCAGCTGTTAGGAGCAGCCGGATAGCTGCTCTTTTTATTTGTCGAAATGGTTTATCATAAGCATCGTATGTTATGATAGTTATCATGAAGTAAAGTGTTTCTTCTCTTTGGAGTTTTTCTCCCGCTTTTTCTCAAGCCGAAGTTCGATTTGTTTTAATTGCTTTTCATCTTCCAAAAGCTCTTGTTTGTTTTGTTTTACAAGTTCTTCAAAACGTTGATATTTTGGGCGCATCACTTCACACTCCTTTAACAGCTCATTATTAGTATACCCAATTTCTTATATAACAAATCGAAATTATTTGAACATTTTATTAACATTTTTAGAAGGGGAATTTATTTATGCAGCCAACACTTAATACATCCGTACAAAACATTGAAATTTCAGGAATCAGAAAGTTTTTTAATATGGTTGCTGATGAACAGAATGTAACATCATTAACAATTGGCCAGCCGGATTTTCATACGCCGAACCATGTGAAGGAAGCCGGAAAAACCGCACTTGACCAAAATAAAACAATGTATACCCACAATGCAGGCATCCTTGATTTGCGCAAGGCAATTGCCAGCTTTTACGAAAACAACTATGGATTAAGCTATAATCCGGAATCGGAAATTATTGTTTCAACCGGAGCTTCACAGGCAATTGACATTACTTTCCGGACAATCCTGAATACCGGTGATGAAGTGATACTCCCAGCACCTATTTATCCGGGGTACGAACCGCTTGTCAAACTGGCGGGGGCAAAAGTTGTTTATGCAGATACAACAGGTGATGACTTTAAACTGACAAAAGAAACATTGCGTAAATATATAACCAATAAAACGAAATGTGTTGTCCTCCCCTACCCGTCTAATCCAACAGGTGCCTCTTTTACGGAGGCTGAATTGAAGGAACTTGTTTCGGAGTTGCAAAAGCATGACATTTTTGTTTTGGCTGATGAAATTTACAGTGAACTGGTATACGACCGGAAACACATATCGATTGGGGCTTTTAAAGGAATGCGGGATAGAACGATTATCATTAATGGTCTGTCCAAATCTCATGCAATGACTGGATTTCGAATCGGTTACGCGCTGTCACCTTCCTGGCTTGCAAAAGAAATGCTGAAGGTTCACCAATACAATGTATCCTGTGCATCGTCCATCAGCCAATTTGCAGCACTTGAAGCATTAACAAATGGACTGAATGACCCATCTGAAATGCGTGATGCGTACAAAACAAGACGCGACTTTGTTTATCAGCGATTGCAAGGAATGGGGTTACAAGTAAATCTCCCTGACGGAGCATTTTACTTCTTCCCTCAATTTAAACATACAAATGTATCTTCATTTGAGCTGGGACTGGATCTGGTTCGGCGAGGTAAAGTAGCACTTGTTCCGGGAGATGCCTTTTCACCGCTCGGCGAGGGATATATGCGTTTATCGTATGCATATGACATGGAAACTATTAAGGAAGGTTTGAATCGATTGGAAGCTTTTTTGCAGCATCAGCTGTAATTGAAATTATTTAACTTGATTACGACCGACAGGCTGTACTATATCATTATATTGATTTAACATTTTGTCCAATTCCTGACTGATTTCAACGGATTCTTTGCTTGAGAGACCCTCTTGCATCGCAATGTCTGTCATTTGTTTTCTCAGAGATTCAATATGGTTAAGAAGCTTGTCTGCGGCACACATTTTTGTAAGTTGAATCCTCCTTTAGTAAACTTATTTAACTGTAGCACAATTGATTAATTAAAGACAAGTATAGAGATATTGTGCATTCTAAAGTTAAGATGCATTTATTCATGGTATCATTTTTTCTGAGGTGTTTTACGGATATGTTATGATATGAAATAGAGATGTTTTAGTTTTTGGAAAGGATGACAATTTTGGCTGAAGAGACTGCAAAGCGGAAGAACCAATGGATAGAATGGCTAAAAGCAATATTAATTGCCATCATCCTCGCTTTTCTCCTTCGATCATTTGTATTTGCAACATCCATTGTCGAGGGTGAAAGCATGGAACCTACCTTGGAAAGCGGAGAAACTATCCTGTTTAATAAATTTGTATATTTGACCGGCGAACCTGAACGTGGGGATATCGTCATTATTGACAGGCCGATTAAAAATTATGTGAAGCGGGTCATTGCGCTGCCAGGGGAAACAATAAAATTTAGAAATCATGAATTATACATTAACGGTGAAAAATACAAGCAGAATTTTATTTCTGAAGAGGCTCAGAACCATACTGGGAATTTCGGTCCGATTAAAGTACCGGAGAACAGTTATTTTGTGATGGGCGATAATCGTGAAGTGAGTCTAGACAGCAGAAATGGATTAGACTTTATCAAAGAAGAAAATATTATTGGCAGAACAGAATTTATTGTCTTCCCTGTAGACGAATGGGCGACAATAAAATAAGGTATCAGGTCAGACAGATTTATATGTCTGACCCTTTTTATCTCACCTTATTCATTATCAAATACGCAATATCCAATATTAAGAGCCAATAATCCAAAGCAAACAATGCCTAACAATACTTCCATGGGTAAACCCCCTTCACATTGACAATTATGTAAGTATGATCGTATCATTTCCATTCTCTATCTTATCATACCAATTTCGCCATCCTAAATAAAGTAAAAATATGATAAAATTAAACAAAGACACAATATCCGGTTAACGATGTATAATTCGTAGACTTATCAAGAATTATCTCCGGTCTTTACTATTGAAAATTATATGCTTAGTAAAGGTTGATAGTTCGGTACACTGCCGGTTTACATTCTGTAATACAATCCATTTTTGTACAAATGCACGCAATATACTTGAAAGTAGGTTTTACCATGCATCATTGTCCTTACTGTGGCATGAGGGTGAAAGAAGATGAATCATATTGTATAAAATGCGGACGACAGCTGCCAGAAGACATGTTAATGCGTCTCGAAAACAAGAAGGAATTTAATAAATTCTGGTACATTCCCATTGCTATTGTTGTTTTAGTTGTATTATCAACAGGAAGTTATTACGTGTTTATGCAAAACCAGATTGCTGACGCAAAAAACCTTTATAAAAAAGCTGAAGAAGTTGCCATGGAAGGCCACTTTAACAAAGCAAAGCAGCTGCTTAATGAATCCCTGAAGAACAGTAAAAACTTTGCTCAGGCTGATTTAGCCTTAAGTTATGTTCAAAAAGGAATTGATATCAAATCGAATCTGGCGGAAGCGGAAAATCTGATGAAGCAACAGGAATTTCAACAGGCCCTGTCCATCATTAATGATGCGGAAGACTCCATTATGAACTATGAAGGTGCTGCGGTTACCGAATTAATTAATACACTCACAGCCAAACGAAACGCTATAAAAATCGAACAACTGAAATATAAACTTGGTCATGACCCGTCCATCAGTGAACTAAAAACACTTGTTTGGGAAGCCGAGTCCATCAAGACAGAAGAAGCCGACAAAATTACGAATAAAATCCGCAACCAGATTATTGACTATACATATTCAAAAGCGAGTAAACAATTAAATGCGAAACAATTTTCGGATGCATCTATTATCGTTGAAGAAGGATTAAAGTATGCACCGGAATCTGAAAAACTGCAAAGTCTTAAAACAACCATCGATAAAGAAAAGATAGCTTTTGAAACTACCCAGCGTCAACGTATTGAACAGGCAATCAGCACTGCGGAAAAGGAACGTAAATTCAATCAGAATAAAGCCGTTGAACTCGTTTCAGTATCTCTTGATAACAATCAGCAAGGAAACCTGATTGTAAAAGGAAAGGTAAAGAGCAATGCTACTGTTCCAATCAATACGATCCTTGTAGAGTACTCGCTTTTGACTAAAGACGAAAATGCATTTTCATCAAATGAAGTATATGTTTATCCAGACACGCTTTATCCGGATGAAACGGGTAAATTTGAATTTACACATTACGACATCGACCAAAAGGACAGAGAAATAAAAGTCCAAGTTGATCAAATTAATTGGTACACTGATTAATACCGAAAGTTTCAACGGGGTGAACACATGAACAGAAAACTGAAATTACCTGTCGCTGTATCCGTTCTGCTTGTTGTAATTGGAATCGTGATTCTCTACTCCATCAGCCAGCAATGGAATGGAAATACTATAGCGGTAAACAATCCGGTGATAAACAAGGTCGAATCGGACAGAAAAAGCCTGGATTTGAAATCCATCATACATGAAACAGAAAAAAGTGTAGTTCAAATCGAAGGGCAAAATGAAAAATCAACTATTACAGGATCCGGTTTCCTATACAATAATAAAGGTGATATTATCACAAATGCACACGTCGTCAATGATGCGGACGCAGTATACGTCAAAACTGCCAACGCCCACACCTATCCAGCCGCAGTTATTGGTGTTGGAAAGGAACTCGATGTCGCCGTAGTACGTGTACCGCAGCTGGCCGGACAAAATCCTCTGTCAATTGCGGAAAATTCCAATGTCGATATTGGGGATGAGGTAATTGCTTTAGGGAGTCCTCACGGTTTTCAGAATACAGTAACACTGGGTATCATTTCCGGGATGGCCAGAAATTTTGCAGTAGACGGTTTTGCTTATAATAATGTGTATCAAATTTCTGCCCAAATCACCCACGGAAATAGTGGTGGTCCGTTAATTAATCGTGAAACTGGAAAAGTCATAGGTATTAACTCCGTCGGTACCGAAGATGGGACAATAGGGTTTAGTATCCCAATAAACCAGGTGATGGATAAAGTAACAAAGTGGTCGCAAAAAGCCATTAATAGTAATCTTGACTTTGCAAACGCAGATGATATTATTTCCAATTCAGCACCATCAGATTTAAAGAAAAATGCTGAGTATCTAGCTGATTATTTCTTTGAAAGCATCACTATACGTGACTATGTTACTGCATACAGCCTGCTAGGAAGTAAAATGCTGTCCTCGTCATCATATTCGGATTTTCGGAATAAATACATTCATATTGTCGACTTGAAATATTCCGATCTTTCCAGCAAAGTTATCGAAGAAAACAAGGTGAAAATAACTGCTGATGTAACGGTAAAAACAATGCCTGCTGATAAGAACAAAGCTAAAGAAAAACAATACAAATACGTTCTGACAGTTGGCAGTGAAAATAACCAACTGAAACTGCTGAACATATCCAAGTCTTCTGATTAGAAATTGCCTGATCTTAAAGTTAAGTGCCAGATTTTTCTAAAGTATGCACTTATTGTTTTTTACCTCGTAATTGAAGTAAACTGCGACATACTGAAAAAAGAGTGCTATGACACCGCTCCGGAAATACACTACGCTTTCCGGGGGGCGGCTGCTGAGCCTCTTCGTGCTAACGCACTACGAGTCTCACCTAGGCCTCAGCTCCCGTAAAAAGGAAGGCCGACTAGAACCGGCCTTTGCGGCCAACGTCGGCATACCCCTTGTGAAGGGGCATGTATTTCCTCCGCTAGTTCTGATTATGTTATCCACCGCCGTGCTTAATTTTGAAACCACTTACTAAGCAGCTGGAATATGCGAGACTCCTGCGGGAAGTACAAGTTAGGTGAGACCCCGCAGGCGAGGTACGAACTGAGGAGGGCTCAGCACTTGCCCGCGGAAAGCGAGTATATTCCAGCTGCGTTGGTCAGGAAGCTTTACTAAATAATTCTATGTCGCAGTTTATCGGTTTTGTGTCGGTACTGAAATCTAAACATGAACAGCAAAAAACTTGTGCAACTCGCACAAGCTTTTTGCCGTATTTTCCAACTATCCAATAATAATTTTTTCCTTAGGGTAATGATACTTACCGCTGTTTTTATTCGTGTTGAAAATAAGCAGAAACGTTATGATGCCAACCCTGCCGATAAACATAAGAACCATCAGGATTATTTTTGACAGTGATGAAAGATCACCTGTTATTCCAGTCGACAAACCAACTGTTCCAAACGCTGAAGTCGCTTCGAACATAATTTCGATAAGCGAATTTGGCTCTATCACCAACATCAGCAGTACTGCACAAATCAGAATAATTCCAGCCATAAAAGCAACGGTCACTGCCTTTAATAAATCTTCATTATGTACTTCCCGTCCAAAAATACGAATAGCCCGTCCGCCCCTTGCAAATGTAATAATAAAAATAATAACCAATGCAAAAGTCGTGGTCCTGATACCCCCGCCGGCACTGCTCGGTGATGCCCCGATAAACATAAGCAAAGACATGAAAAACTGGTTGGATACGGAAAGTTCACCAACATCCATCGTGGCCAATCCTCCACTTCTTGTTGTAACAGATTGAAACAACGAATAAAACAAAATTTCATGCCAAGATTTATCCGCAAAAAACTTATTAATATCCATTAGCATAATCAAGACGGTTCCAATAGCAATCAATAGAAAAAACGTTAATGTGGTTACTTTAGTAAACAGTGTAAACCGAAAATGTTTCCGTTCTTCCTGTTTGGCAAACAGGAATCCTTTCACTTCAATCAGCACGGGATAGCCAATTGCCCCGAAAATAATAAGCAGCATATGGATAAACTGAACAAAATAATCATGCTTATATGGAATAAGTGATTGTCCGGTAATATCAAATCCACCATTTGTTGTTGCACTGATAGCGGCAAAAAAACCGTGGAAATACGCTTCCTTTGCCGTTGGATAATACTGAAGAAAATGTGTTCCAAGTATGAGAAAACCAATAAATTCTATCGTCAGAATTACCAGCAAAATTTGCTTGATCAGACGAACCATTCCCTCAAACGATGTCTGATTCTGATCAGTCTGAATCAAACGCCGTTCACGAAGTCCGATTTTCTTGCCGATCAGCAGCCAAATCGACGTACCTATTGCCATTACCCCAACCCCACCCAGTTGGAGAATAACTGCCAAAAATACAATACCAGTTGTGCTAAATGTGTCCGCAATTGAAATGGAACTGAGTCCCGTAACACTGATGGCACTAACCGCAGTAAACAGCACATCAATCAGTGGAATATCCACACCGTCCTGATGTGCAAAAGGTAACGCCAATAATAAACTGGATATGATCACTGCAATAAAATAAAACAGAAAAATCAACTGGACCGGTGATAATTTATGGA
Organism: Virgibacillus ihumii; assembly: GCF_902726655.1. Taxonomy (NCBI): domain Bacteria; kingdom Bacillati; phylum Bacillota; class Bacilli; order Caryophanales; family Bacillaceae; genus Virgibacillus; species Virgibacillus ihumii. The sequence goes on along the minus strand of NZ_CACVAN010000001.1, from coordinate 409,638 downwards.
CCCAGTGAAAAATTGACTTGGAAAAATACATAGCAATACCCCTCAGCAACCTTACTAAAAACGTATTATCATTATAGCAGTCAGATTGAAGAAATGCCTTATTTTTTGGCAGATTCACGTCAATTTAGCACGGAAATACGTCTTTGTCAACATGAGAAAGCCATTGAAAACATGGATTCTCAATGGCTTTAGTACCATTTATTCATTTTTCAGCAGCTCTTTAAACTTATCCAGCAAGTCTTCTCCCTGATACCCCTGTTCGATCAACGATTTAAGCATAGCCCATACTTTATCTTTTTGCTGATCAACCATTGTGCCTTTAAAAAGAATATTGATATTCGGACCAATCTCATTGACACCAATAATGGAGGTGATAAATGTTGCTGGCTGATTCGTCGGCTTCGTGATCTTTACCTGCAGCATGACTTCCTCCCGATCCTGCTGCAGTTTTTTAAAAAAGTCCAGATAATCATGCTTGACATATGCCTCAATCACCCATTGGTTAAGATCATCCTCGCGATTGATGATCAGTCCATCCTTCAGTTCGATACCATATTGGGAAATGTCTTTATCTTCACTTTGCAGTATATCCAACGAATAGAGCTTGAAGGTTTTCATCCGACTGCCTCCTTCTAGCCGCCTATATAAGACATTTCAATCTTTCGGCGATTTTTGTTTTTTTCTTCAGAACGTTCATCTGAATATCGGTCCGTTCGTCCGCCCCATAATTTGGCCAGCATATCTGTGAGTTGTTCATCGTTAAGTGGGTTGCGCATTTTCCCGCGAATATCAAATCCGTCTGAAGCAAATAGACATGTATAAAGCTTACCATCCGCTGATAGACGAATACGGGTGCATGTTCCGCAGAAAGAGTCAGTTACCGAGGAAATCACTCCTATCTCTCCCCCGCCATCTTTGTACCGGAAACGGGAAGCAACTTCTCCATAGTAATTTTCCTCAGCAGGTTCAATTGGCATTTCTGCGTTTATCCTGTCAACAATTTGCTGTTTGGAAATCACATTGTTCAAATCCCATCCATTGTGATTACCGACATCCATGAATTCAATGTATCGTAAAATAACATCGGTTCCTTTAAAATGCCGGGCCATTGGCAGGATCTGGCTTTCGTTCATTCCTTTTTTGACAACCATATTGATTTTTACCTGCAATCCAGCATCCTGCGCAGCTTGAATACCTTTTAATACCGGAAGGGTGACAACACCTTTACCATTTATTTGTTTAAACACGTCATCCTCAATCGCGTCCAGACTGATGTTTACACGTTTCAACCCTGCATCCTTCAGCCTCTTTGCCTTTTTTGGCAAAAGAATACCGTTCGTTGTCAGTGCAATATCCTTGATGCCGGGAATCTTTACAAGCTCACCAATAAGTTTATCCAGATCCCTGCGCATCAATGGTTCCCCCCCGGTGATCCGGATTTTTTCCACACCGAGTGCCGCAAATGATCGGGCCAGTCGTGTAATTTCTTCGAAGCGCAGCAATTCATCTTCCGGCAGAAACACATAGTCTTCTCCAAATATTTCTTTCGGCATACAATACGTGCACCGTAAATTGCATTTATCAATCACAGATATACGAAGATCCTTCAACACCCTGCCGAACTGATCCTTAACTGGACTATTTTGTTGCACTTTAATCTCTCCTTTGTACGTGCTGAAATTCCCGTTGTCCGTCATGGTCTTCAAGCAGTAATACTTCCACTTCATCACCTTTTGTAAAACCGCGTGTCCCTCCTGGCAGGAGCATCAGACAAGTTGAATGCGCCAATGAAGTGACAACATTCGATTTATCCATTCCTGCAGGCTGTGCTTGAATTTGTGCATTATTATATGTAAGGTAGCAGCGCACAAATCTTGTAAAGGGATTGGGTTTCGGAAAATCCATACCAAGTACAGCGTCAATCCTTTTCAGAAAAGGCCGCCAATTAAACAAATACTGTTGAATAACCGGCCGTGTAAACAATTCAAACCCAACATAACATGCGGAAGGATTACCGGATAACCCGAACATCATTTTGCCATCACAGTTTGCAACAGTCGTTACACTTCCCGGACGCATTGCCACTTTATTAAACAACACGTCTGCCCCCAGTTTTTCATAAATAGCCGGCATTAAATCAAAGTCCCCAACCGATACCCCGCCGGTTGTAATAAGCATGTCCACTTCCTTCAGAGCATTCCGGATCAGTTCGTAACTAGGTTCAAGTTCGTCCGCTAATTTCCCGTAATACTTGCATTCCGCTCCGGCACGGATAATTTGGGACTCAATCATATAAGCATTCGAATTTCGGATTTTTCCTGGCTGCAATTCTTCATTGACATCAAGCAATTCAGTTCCTGTTGCAATCACGCCAACAACCGGACGCTTTGCAACACAAACCTCACTGTGACCGAATGTTGCAAGTAACGCCTTTACACCAGGATTAACCAGCTTGCCTTTGTCTACAAGCTTCGTTCCCCTGGCTACCTCTGAACCTTTTTCAATTATATTTTGGGCTGCTTTCATTTGACGCTTAATTGTCATAAAACGTTGATTGTTTTCTTCATATGCCTGGCATATTTCAAACATCGCCACACAATCTGCACCTTCCGGAATTTTAGCCCCGGTCATTATCCGGGTTGCCTGTCCTTTTTCCAGTTTAACAACCGGAACTTGTCCGGCCCCGATATGCTCGACAACTTCAAACTGAACCGGATTGTTACGCCCGGCACCGATCGTATCTGCAGAGTTGAAGGCAAACCCATCATATGGTGATTTATCAAATGAAGGTACAGGTTCTTCAGCTATGATATCCTCGCCAAGTCTTCTGTTATCACAATCATTTATAGGAATGTATTCAATTGCTCCTTGATGCTGGAACCTTAGAACACGTTCGATTGCTTCACTTACCTGAATTGGCTTTCTCATCTCCACCAAACTGATCCAACCTTCCCCTTGAATGTTAACGTATGAACGTTTCTACCTAAATTGTAACAAAAAAGACTGAAAATAGATAATCCTGTCTCTGAATAATTTGTGAATGTTTCACCGCTAACCAGAAAGGATATATAATACTAAAATTACTGGAGGAGAGATCCATATGACATGGATTTATGCTGTTATTATAATTGCCATCATTATTGCCGTGTTGTTTTTTCTAAAATCACGCGGACAAAATCCGAACAAGAACGCATCTGTTTCAACAGAGGAGAAAGAAGAATTAAATGAGGATTACTTGTCACACGGCGAAACAGAAGATCACAACAGTCATCGGAACCTGTGAAATTAAACGTCACCCTCTATTCCTATCAGCAAAACAATATTCTTAAGACAAAGTATATAGTTTTAACGTCTAATTGGGGGTGGCGTTTGTTTTATAAGAAGGGTTACTTTGTGCTCCATTTTTAGTATAATGAATATAATCAGAAAAAATGGAGAATTGCATATGATAAAAAAACTATTATGTATTGCCATACTCCTCCTGCTGACCGCCTGCAGTGAAGAGTCAGTCATTGTCAAAAAAGAATCCACATCTGAAGATGCTGCCACAGACCCTGAAATTGTGGAACAGCAAAATAGTAATAAAAAAGAAACAGACAAATTTATTGAATTTGCTCTTCCTGATGAACAGGTTATGATTAATTTGGAAATGGTACCCATTCTGAATGTGTTTTTACAAACCGCAGCCAACAAAGACAAAGCAATTGCGAAGATGGATTTAACTCGAATCAATGTCGACAGCAAAAGCGTGTATCTGCTGGAATTTTCTTGTCACAATAAACTGTGCTCTTATCTTTTGTTGGATCAGTCACAAAAAAACCAGGCATTTCTCGTTGCAGATATGGCACAATCTGAGCAAGTACAATTATCACCGGATAACAGTAAAATAATGTTGCATTTCAACCGCAAGCTATCGTTTCCTGTACCACTTTCCGATATTGTAGTTATTGATCTGGACAATTGGAAACCGCTTAAGCTTAAAAATGTCGCCGCCGAAGAAAAGCTGCTTGATTTCAGATGGCCGTTAATTTCATCCTTTTGGGTCGACAATAATACCATTGAAGTATTTAAACCGGACTTACCAAAAGTGACAACTTCTAATATTGCGAATTGGCAAAAAAGCAACATGCCAATTAATAAAATTCAGTTTGATACACTGAAAAAATAAGAACAGCACATCGCCATAAACGTGTGCTGTTCTTAATTAAATGTAAGTTCTTCCTGATGCATTATTTTTCTTTCCTTACCACCAACCGAAAACTTTGCTTTACAATATAACGTATATTCCCCCATTTTCGGTGATTCAAAGTGCTTAGGCCCCTGGGGATGATAATTGCTGTCTTCTCCAAGCAGCTTTGATACTGTACTCCCTGTATAATCATGATTTTTATGCCGGAACGAAACAGAAATTAATGGTGTCTGATGTACTACATTTACTTCCCCTTCCCCAACATACTGGAGCGAACGATATACCCGGAATCCATCTTCTTCATTTTCTACTCGAACATGCAGTACAAAATCATCTGCACTAACGGAAGCGGTTGTGTTGTCTGCCGTCAATTCAGCATTAGCATATGTATAATAGAAATAATATGAACCTGCCAGAATAATAAGAATGGCAACAATTGCAAAACCCAACTTTTTCAAATTCTCCCTCCTTCCTCATACTGTATGACGATTTTTTCAGGCCAAAAGTTTCAAAAAAACGTTTAAAAATTCCGTATTCATGTTAAATCTCTACCCTTTTACCCATGTCAATAAAACAAAAAGAAAATCGCACGTATAATTACGCATTTTTTACTGATTATAAATAATGAGGTTCAAACAAAGGAGGAAATCTTGTGACAGTATCAAGTCAGGTAAAACAGACGCTTGCAGGTTTAAAAAGTGCACAGGCAAGTTTTGAGCAATTCGCCTTGCAAACAGAAAATAAAGCAGCAAAGCAAATGTATGAAAACGCTGCACAACAAACGCAGAGCGTTCTGCAAAGTGTTGAACCGCGTATTAAACAAATGGAATCAGAGGAACCACAGTATAAAGGCTTTTAACTTGCGGATAAAAAAGGAAAAAGTTTATTTACTACATTAGTAAATGCTTAAGCTTAGAACACATGGTTGTCACCAAGCCTTTAGGTGACAGCCATAGTTGCACTTATGCAGTTAGAAAGTATTTTATTTTTTCTTAACTGCCAGGAAAAGCTGATTCAATTACAGATTTTCTGATAATCATGAGGTTGGCAATGAACGCCAGCCTCCTTCAAATCAGGGGGAAAAGCATGAGTGGCTATCGACTTATAACAATTATTGGATTAATCCTATTTCTAACAAGCTGTTCAACAGTGGATAATTCAGCGACTCAGGAAGACGGAATAAACCTTTCTTACATTACCAGCAACCATAATATTGATCAGCATGCCTCCAATCAGGCAAAAGAGATGCTTCGCAAACATGATACAATCACCTCCATACATGCAGTAAACACCGATAAAAAAATGTTAATTGCAATAGAGGTACATCATCGGCATCGTCTCAGACTATCGAATATCCGGAAATATCTGCAGAAAGAAATGGAAAAAGCATTCCCGGACAGAAAGGTTGAAGTGTCAACAGACAAAAAAGCGGTTATTGAGCTGAACCGCCTTGAAAAAGCGATTGATTCCAATAAAATAAGCAAAAAGAAACTAAAAAAGGAAATTAACCATCTTACAAACTTAATGCATGAACAAACATAACAGAAAGAGTGATCGGGATATGGCAGATAAGAAAAAGAAAAATTTACCGCCTGCCGCGCAAAAATATCAGTCATTTCAAAATGACCGGGAAACGAAACGCCCACTTTTGAAAAATTGTGTCAAAGCTTTTTTTGTCGGCGGGTTCATTTGTTTTATCGGCCAGATTATTTCAACCCTTTACATCTATTATTTTAATTTTACAGAGCAGACAGTCGGTAATCCCACAGTGGCAACATTAATATTTATTACGATGTTTTTAACCGGATTTGGAGTTTACGACCGAATCGGACAGTTTGCCGGGGCGGGCTCGGCGGTTCCAGTTACCGGATTTGGCAACGCAGTAATTTCCGCGGCCATCGAACACCGAACCGAGGGGTTTGTATTAGGTGTCGGCGGTAATATGTTTAAATTAGCCGGATCTGTCATTTTGTTTGGGGTATTCGCAGCTTTTGTAATTTCATTAATCAAATTGATTCTCATTACATGGGGTGGATTATAATGCTAACCGGACACCGAACATGGATTTTTGACAAAAAACCGGTCATCCTTTCAACTGGAACAGTTGCCGGACCGTTTGAAGCAGAAGGCAATATTCCCAAAGATATCGACCTCCTGCATGATAATATATGGCTCAACCAGTCATCCTTTGAAAAAGCAAATCAGCTCATGATGGAAGAAGCCTGTCAGTACGCTGTAAAAAATAGTCCAATTGAAAAGGAGCAGGTAAAGTTTTTTATCAGCGGAGATCTGATTAACCAGATTACGCCGACGAGCTTTGCGGCCAAAACGATGAATCTTCCGTACTTCGGACTGTTCAGTGCGTGTGCTACATCGATGGAAAGCCTGGCCCTGTCAGCATTTATTATCAACGCTGATGGAGCGGACTATATTTTGAGCGGGTGCTCGAGTCATAACGCCGCCACCGAAAAGCAATTCCGCTACCCTACTGAATATGGCGGGCAAAAACCCCCGACAGCACAATGGACAGTAACCGGTGCCGGGTGTGCACTCGTTGCAAAGGAGGGAGACGGTCCACAGGTTACATCAGCAACAATCGGAAAGGTTGTCGATATGGGCATGTCCGATCCATTTAATATGGGGGGAGCGATGGCACCTGCTGCTGTCGATACGATTGAAACACATTTGCGGGAACGGAATGTCGACGCCTCCTACTATGATGCAATCATAACTGGAGACCTCGGACATATCGGTCACGAGGTCTCGCTCGATATGCTGCAAAAAAGGGACATTGCTGTAACCGAAGAAAATTATAAAGACTGTGGTCTGACAATATATCGTGAAGGACAACCGGTACTTGCTGGAGGAAGCGGTGCTGCCTGCTCGGCAGTCACTGTTTATGGGCATTTCCTGAATAAAATGAAGCGAAATGAACTGAATCGGATTCTTGTTGTTGCTACAGGTTCACTCCATTCACCGCTGACCGTTCAGCAAAAAGACACGATTCCGTGCATTGCGCATGCAGTGTCAATCGAGTCAGGAAGTGATGTACAATGATTTTTTTCTGGGCATTTGTTGTTGGCGGTCTCATTTGTGTAATCGGCCAAATCATGTTTGATGTTTTTAAATTTAATCCCGGTCTCACACTCAGTATTCTTGTAGTGGCCGGGGCAATTCTAGACGCATTGGGTCTGTATGAGCCGCTCATTGATTTTGCCGGTGCAGGGGCAACCGTACCAATTACGAATTTTGGTAATTCATTGGTACATGGAGCAATTGCCGAGGCTGAAAAACATGATTTGGTAGGTATCATCACTGGAATGTTTGAGATAACCAGTGCAGGCATCTCTTCTGCAATCATTTTTGGAATGGTTGCAGCAATCATCTTTCGACCGAAAGGATAGATATAATATGACTGTAGGTTCACAAGTAAAAGCTTGTTATGCATCCATCAAAAGCGCCGAGGCAACCTTGATGAGTTTGAAAGGTAAATCAAGTGACCCGGAAGCCAGGGAAGCATTTGATAAGGCCCGTACCACTATGGAGGATGTAAAATCAGATCTGGAAAATCAGATTATATACCTTTCACAGGAAGAACCGCAATATAAAAGCTAACATAGAAAAGGAATGATCAGTATGCCAGGCTGGCTTGAGGTTATCATCCGCTCATTAAGTCTTTTAGTGGCACTGTTTTTTATTACGAAAATGCTTGGGAAAAAGCAAATGTCACAACTGGATATTTTTCAATATATTACAGGCATTGTAATCGGCAGCATCGTCGCAACACATGCCACAGACCTGAACACACAATTTGAGTATGCCTTTATTGCATTATTGGTTTGGTTCCTCGTGCCTTTCGGGGTGGAATTATTATCATTAAAAAGCAAGCGAGTCCGCGATTTCACCCAGAACAAAGGTACCGTTTTTATTCAAAATGGCAAAATCATGGAAGATAACCTTAAAAAAGAACGTTTCTCGACTGATGACTTACTTGAAGAATTACGCGATAACAATTTTTTCAGAGCAGCCGATGTCGAGTTTGCCATACTGGAGCCAACCGGAAAATTGAATGTACTGCCCAAAAAGGAACATCAACCGGTAACCAATAAGGATCTTGGTCTGAAACCTGCCCCTGAGAAAGAACCGCAGACAGTTATTATGGATGGAAAAGCATTAATGGAGCCATTAACAAATGCTTCATTGAACACAAACTGGCTGGAAACCGAACTGGAAAAATTGAATGTAAGCATCGAAAATGTTTTTCTTGGGCAAGTGGATTCGTCCGGACAGTTAACCGTTGACTTGTACGATGACATGATTAACGTTCCAAGTCCATCAGAGAAACCATTGCTGCTAGCTTCCATGAAAAAATGTCAGGCCGATTTGGAGTTATTTTCGTTAGCAACCGAAAATCAACAGGTGAAAGAAATGTATGAGAGAAACAGTCAGCGCATGGCAGAGACAATTAACATGATTGAGAAATATTTACGATAGATGCAAACTCCCGCATTCATGTATTACTTAAGCATACATGACTGGGAGTTTTTCTATGCAGCAAAGTTGGCTTCCCGTTTTATGTTTGCGATAGGCGTTGTTTTGATCATATTGTGTTTACCCATATTAGGGGGGTCCCCTTCCGCCATCCGCTGTTTCATGAGAACTTCCATAAATGGATGCCGGTTTGTAATGACGAAGCCAGTTTTTCGCAATGATTGAAACCCGTTTGTATTGTCAATCATGATAACAGATTACTGCATTGGGGTGTCTAACATATGAGTTTTGTCGTGTTGGCAATGGAACTGATTACCGGATTTGTCTTGCTGTTTATTTTAGTTAAAATAATTGGGAAAAAAATTATCGAACAGATTACACCGTTTACCTTCATCGCGGCAATTGTTCTGAGTGAACTCCTGGGGAATGCGCTGTACGATAAGAAAATTGGGGTCGAATATATTATCTTTTCCATGACATTATGGGCAATCATGATCTTAACTGTCGAAGTTTTTAGTCAGAAATTTCTGCTGTTTCGAAAAGTATCTGAAGGTAAACCATCGGTCCTGATTCACAATGGAATTATTAATCGTGACCAGTTAAAAAAGAACCGCATGAATATTAACCAGCTTCAGAGTCTGCTGCGCCAATCTGAAACTTTCTCAATCCGTGAAGTCGCGTATTGCTATCTTGAAGCAAACGGATCAATCAGTATCCTGAAAAAAACACCGAAGCAGAAAGTACAACAGGAAGATATGCAAATGCCTCCAAAACCGGTGTATGTTCCGGTAACGCTAATTCGCGATGGAGAATTACTGCATGATGAACTGGCAGATATCGGAAAAAACTTAGACTGGTTGAAAAGTGAGCTGAAAAATCAGGGAATTGATAACTTTGGTGATGTGTTCCTGGCTGAATGGCTGGAAGGCGATGGACTTTTTGCTCAAACAATTAAACAGGTATCAGGATGAGTACTGTACAATGTGAGTGGACAAAAGAAAGAGGTAATGCTGTTGGAAATTAGAAAACCTTGGCATTCGCCTCGTCTTATAGCGAATGCCGATAAGGTCAACCTTAATTTATACTTTCTAACGTTACCAAAAGAGACTGTATCAGACAGCCTCATTTTTGCTTATTCACTTATACGCAGCGCAACATTTCCAAATTGTTTTCCTTCGCCCAGATAGTCCATTGCCTGCTGTGCTTCATCCAAGGTAAAAGTACGATCTAAAACCGGCCTGACCTGGTGCTTATTAACGTGGTCCAGCATCGCCTTTAGTTCCTGCCTGCTTCCCATCGTAGAGCCAAAGAGCTGGTACTGACCGTAGAAAAACGCACGCAAATCCAAGTCGACAGTATCTTCTGTAGTTGCTCCGAATACTACCATACGTCCACCCTTTTTCAGCACTTCCAATGATCTGTTGAACGTTGCACGTCCGACACTCTCAATCACCAAATCAACTATTTCATTCTTCAGCTCTTCTTGCCAGTCACTGTTCGTGTCCACGACGATATCAGCACCAAGTTCCTGTGCCTGCTCTCTTTTCTTTGCGCTCCTGGAGGAAACAATAACCTTGGCACCAGCATTTTTGGCAAATTGTATCAAATAGGTGGCAACACCGCTGCCCGCACCTGGAATAAAGACCGTATCCCCTTCCTTCACATTACCTTTCGTGAATAAGGCACGAAACCCCGTTAGTGCAGACAATGCCAGAATACCTGCCTCGTCCCACGAAAGATGTTCCGGCTTTTTTTCCACCTGATCTGCTGGCAGGACAATCTTTTCAGCAAATGTACCGTCAAAAATACTAAAACCTTCCGGCGGTGCATCACTGTTCTCCTGCCATCGTAATGCTGGATTAATCACTACTTCATCCCCGGCGGACACCTCTGAAACACCTTCTCCAACAGATTCAATTACCCCGGCGCCATCTGACCCGAGAATTAATACATCAGCAGCAGATCCGCGGCGCTTTGGAATAGACAGATCCCGTCGATTCAACCCTGCCGACCGAATAGCAACTGTCACCAATCCATGGTCAGCAAATGGCTCGTCCACATTTTTCAAGCGTAATTCACCTTGTTCATGTACAAAAGCTTTCATTACCAACATCCTTTCATAATCAATATGCCCGAAACATATTTAATTCTTCGCACTGAAATAGCCGCTGAACTTTTCCAACTGTTGTTTACTGGTAATATCATAAGAGAAAAATGGAACATAAATTAATTCCTGTTTGGTAAACGTTTTTTCGATTAAATCCATATACTGCGTTTCATAAGCCTTCCGCTGCATAATAAACTCTCCATCCGCATCATCGGGAAGTACCTTATTGATTATCAGTGTTTTAACATGCAGATGATACTTATCAAGTAATTCGATTGCTTTTTCCGTTTCCAATATGGGCAAGCGTTCCGGATTCATCACAAATACAAATCCGGTTTTGGAGCCATTGAGCAAATACTCTCTCGCCTCTGAAAAGCGTTCCTGCCGTTCTTTCAGCACATCATAAATCGGGTCTTCAATCGGTTCCCCATCATTGAGCAACTGGGTGTAATTTTCATTTGTTTTCTGGCGTTTTTGCAGCATTCCTTCAATCCAGACACCCATCAATTCCGGCAGCGACAGCAATCTGATTGTGTGTCCGGTTGGTGCGGTATCAAACACCAGCTTGTCATAGTGCTCACTTTCCTCCAAAATAATTGAAATCAGTTTATCAAAGAGCGCTGCTTCATCCGCACCAGGAGAAGCTTTAGCTGTATCAAGCTGCCTGTGCACCTCTTCGACCATGCTTGACTGTACAAGCCCATTCAGATTCTCTTTAACACCTTTTATATAATTCTCCGTTTCGATTTCAGGATCAATTTCAATAGCGGACAGATTTTCTGCAATATTTGTTGTATTTCCACCGATTGGCCGGCTGAAAATATCCCCTAAATTATGTGCAGGGTCTGTTGAAATCAACAATGTTTTCTCTCCGCTGCGTGCAGCATTCCAGGCAATAGCAGCAGCCGAAGTGGATTTCCCCACCCCGCCTTTACCGCCGACAAAAATGATTTTTTTATTAAGAACTTCCATAATAAGACTCCTTCTATCTAGTGGATCAGCAGCAGCGGATTCCGCTCATTGGTGATTTCTCCATTCCCATCCGCAAATGCCAGTCATGGAACCGTTCAATCATATATGGATACAGTTCCAGCGTATAGTAATACACCGGGTTCGGGATTCCGATCATTTCTGAATAAAGCAGCAGCAAAAATAAGTCATCTTCATCTCTTAATTCCCGTGCAATTTCAGTTCGGTGTGGCATACTGATCACTTCTTCATAAAACTCAATTAATTTTTTCATTTTATCCAGCATACATTCACCTCCCGGCAGGATAATAGAAAGGGATCATTCGTCACAATGACCCCTTTCTTTTAATGATATCTGATTTATTGTCCCTTATCAATCGGATTATCTTTACTGCTGGCAAGTGTTTGGAAAGCGGTCAAAATAATCCATACCGCAAACACAAAGATAATGGCTCCTAATACAAACAATAACGTGTTTGATTCAGTACCAAACCAGGACCATTGCAGGATAACCTGCTGGAACATGGCCCATAATGTAACAATCATGACAAAGACCATCGGGATTAAGGTTATCATATAGTTTCTGCCCTGTTTTTTCAGCCAAATGGTAATGAGCAATAAACTGATGGCTGCGAGCAGCTGATTCGATGTCCCAAACAACGGCCACAACAGATACCCGCCGGAGCCGAAGCCTTTTGGACCCTCGGGAATAAGTACCAGCATGGCACTGGTTACAACAGCGATGGAAGTGGCAACATGTTTTTTCGTCAATGCTGGAGCCTTATATTCAATCCCAAGTTCCGAAATGATATAGCGCATCAGTCGAACTGATGTATCAAGTGACGTTGCAGCAAAACTGATAACAATTACTGATACAATTGTTCTTGCCACGTCTGCCGGGATAAATAGCCCGGTTGCGAGTTGTCCTGCTGCTTCCACGAATACATTAAGTCCTGCACTGCTTGCTGCGGTGAAACTGCTGTACGTGTTCAAAAATTCATCGGCACTTGGAAAAAATGTAACAACAGCTAAAATCGATACCAGTGCCAGGGATCCTTCCCCAACTGCACCGAAATAACCTACCAATCTTGCATCGGTTTCCTTATTCAATTGTTTGGAGGATGTTCCACTGGAAACAAGTCCATGGAAACCGGAAATCGCACCACACGCAATGGTAATAAACAGAAGTGGAAACCACGATACCTCTGTATCCGTATGTGTAAGCGGAGCTGTAATGTCGGGATTAGTGAATAATAACCCAAGATAAAGCATCAGCAGACCAACACTAAGCTGGTGTGAATTGATAAAATCACGCGGCTGGAGCAGTTTCCAAACCGGCAGTGTTGATGCAATATAAACATAGACCATCAGAATAATAATCCAGATTAAAAACGCAGTTGATACAGCTCCAAGACCAAATAGTCCGGTACCATCTTCTCCCCCCATGTATCTCACCAGGTCAATTTGCAGCCATTCCACTTTTGCAGCGATAACAGCCGTAAAATACATCACAAAAAGTGCAATTATTGATGGAACGAGCATTTTTTTCTGACGTTTATATACAGCATAGCCAATCCATACTGCAAGCGGAATCTGAATAAAAATCGATAAAACACTTGCCGGGAATGAAATAAATAAGTTGGCAATAACCCAGGCAAATACCGCGTTTACCATTAACACCAGAATGAGAATAATAAATAGGAATAAGACCTTTGCCCGCTGACCGATTAGTCGGTTAGCTAACGTCCCCACAGACTGTCCCTTGTTCCTTACTGATAATACGAGTGTGCCAAAGTCGTGTACCCCCGCCGCAAATACAGTTCCCAGCAGGACCCATAGAAGTGCCGGCAGCCAGCCCCAGTATACCGCAATTGCCGGTCCGACAATTGGTGCTGCACCCGCAACAGATGAAAAATGGTGACCCCATAACACAAACTTATTTGTTGGAACAAAGTCAACGCCATCCTTATACTTGTGCGCCGGCGTAACGTAATCCGGGTCAAGCCGGAATATTTTTTCCGCGACAAATTTTGAATAATATCGGTAACCTAAGGCAAACACAACTAAACCGATAATCGCTACTAATACACCATTCAATTTTCTCTACCTCCCCTGTAAAATTTACGGGCGATGTCTATCTCTAGTTGAAAAACGCCCTTTTTAAAATTATGAAAAATCATAAGGTGATAGTACAAGTTTATTCCACTATTCTGATTTTAACAAGTAATAATTTTTGAAATATAATTTTTATTGCAGAATTACTGTTAATTGGTAAAAAATGTGAGCAGTGCCGCATTCAGAACGGTTTGAGTTGATGTTTCGCTTATACGGTTGATGTTCCGCTCGTGCGGTTGATGTTTCGCTTATACGGTTGATGTTTCGCTCGTGCGGTTGATGTTCCGCTTATACGGTTGATGTTCCGCTCATGCGGTTGATGTTCCGCCTGTGCGGTTGATGATTGATGCAATCCGCTGACTTTTGGGCTCTTTCAATCAATGCTTCCGCTTATATTTTCAGGAAAGTTATTATCGTAAAGAAAAAACCCCGGGTACACAACCGTGCACCCAGGGTCCGCTCATCATAGTTATTCTTTTCCCATTCCTTTCAAAAATGCCAGAAGCATGGTGATACTTCGGTTTATTTCCGGGTCTTTCAGCGCCTTCATCAGGTCAAAATATGATGTTTTATCGTTCTGCTCCTGATTTCCGGCTGCCTCCATCCCATCATTCAACCGTCCAGCAAAATATTTCATATCGTCCACTCTGAGTTCACCGGCGAGAAATACGAGCTGCATAATATTTTCCAGCACTTTTGCATATTGCGATTTGTTTAACTCGTTCATCACATTCTCAAGCGCATCTTCTTTATGCTTTACAAGTGCATGACTCATGTCGAGCATTCCGTTGTTATTCAGTGTGTTCAAAAAGTCAATTCCTTTTAAAATAGCTTCCTTATTTTCGCTGACCGCTTCTATTACTTCTTCCAGGTTGTCCTGCTGTATTTTTTCTTTTGGAATCTCCATCTTCTTAACATTTGAAATCGGCTCAGCCATTATGTTTCACCTTGCTTTCCGGGAAAATATAGTCTCTCCGGTTCCACTTTTCCTCAACATTCACACTAATCTGAGGCTGCCGGTTTCCTCTGCGGTAATTATTCGGCGGTAATGGACTTTTTCCTTTTTTCTTAAGAACTTTCATTTTTACCTTGATTTCCTTATATGCCGGTGTATTCGTGTCTTTATCAACATTGTTATCCGTTAAAAAATTTACTGCGGTTTTGCCGTTATCATTTAATGGCAAATACACTTCTTTTCCGCTAACACGGTCGGTCACGTGTACTAGCCCGGTCACCTCACCGGTATGGGAGATCAGTTTTATTTCAGCACCTTCCCGGACACCACGCTCCTCCGCCAATTCAGGTGAAATCTCAATGAACGCATTCGGCATCTTACTCGAAATAGCCTTTGATTTATACGTCATGTTACCTTCATGGAAGTGCTCCAGAACCCGGCCATTATTCACATGCAGGTCATATTCATCATCCGTTTCATACCGCAAATCAAATTCCAGCGGGTACAAGCGTGCTTTTTTATCATCGAATGGAAAACCGTCCACATACAACAATGGTGTATCCGTTCCATCCGCTGCCACCGGCCACTGCAGACTATTGTAATCAGTCAGAAGGTCATAGCTGACTCCAGCAAATAATGGTGCCAATGAGGCCGCTTCATCCATAATATCGGATGGACTTTCATATCCCCATTCATGGCCAAGACGTCCGGCCAGTTCCATAATAATTTCCCAGTCCGGTCGGGAATCACCAACAGCATCAAGTGCCTTGTATAAACGCTGGATGCGGCGCTCCGTATTGGTAAACGTTCCTTCTTTTTCCAGACTTGGAACAGCCGGTAAAATAACATCCGCATATTGGGCTGTTTTCGTTAAGAATAAATCCTGAACAACAAAGAAATCTAATTGTTCAAAAGCTGCCCGGACATAATTAATATTCGCATCAACAACCCCTGTATCTTCACCAAGTACATAAAGCGAATTAAGTTCACCTGCATGAATCGCTTCAATCATTTCATGGTTGTCTTTGCCCGGCTCATCAGGTATCTCCACACCCCAGGCATCTTCGTAGCGTTTCCTTACATCATCATTTGCCACTTTTTCATATCCGGGGAAAAAGTCTGGCATGCTGCCAAAATCACTGCAACCCTGGACATTATTATGTCCGCGTAATGGATATGCCCCGGTGCCGTTCCGCATATAGTTGCCGGTAACGAGCAGCAAGTTGGAAATAGCCGTACTTGTATCACTGCCAAGCTGGTGCTGTGTAACACCCATCGCCCAGCAGATCGCCACCTTATCAACACTAACAATCTGTTTTGCGATTGATTTCAATTCATCCTGTGAAATGCCGGTTAACTCTTCAGCATACTCTAATGTGAACTTTTTTAAACTTTCCTTATAATCTTCAAAATCATTGACCCACTGATCAATAAAAGAACGATTTTCCCAGCCCTTGTCAATGATATATTTAGTTACTGCTGAGAGCCAAACAAGGTCTGTCCCGCTTTTCGGCTGGTAAAATTTATCCGCACGCTGTCCCATCTCATGTTTGCGTAAATCAAATACAAACAGCTTTTGTCCAAATAGTTTTTGTGAACGCTTGATGCGTGATGCCAGCACCGGATGTGATTCCGCCGTGTTGGAACCGATTGTGATAACCATATCCGCTTCAGCAATATCATCGATCGAGCCGGAATCACCGCCATGTCCCACCGTCCGAAAAAGCCCTTTCGTGGCAGGTGACTGACAATAGCGTGAACAGTTATCCACATTGTTAGTCCCCATAACCTGACGAGCCAATTTCTGCATGACATATGATTCCTCATTGGTCGCTTTGGATGATGAAATAAAACCAAGTGAATCAGCACCTTTGTCTTTCTTAATTTCAGCAAAACGGTTTGCAACATAATCCAATGCCTCGTCCCATTCCACTTCAACAAAAGATTCATCTTGACGAATCAGCGGTTTAGTCAGACGCTCCTCGGAATTCACGTAATCCCAGCCAAATTTCCCTTTTATACAAGTGGAGATGCCGTTTGCCGGTGAATCCTGCTGTGGTTCAACCTTCAACACTTTTCGATCTTTAGTCCAGACATCAAATGTGCAGCCGACACCACAATATGTACAGACTGTTTTGGTCTTTTCAATGCGTTCTTCCCGCATCGAGGCTTCCGTATCTGACACAGCAAACAGCGGACCATAGCCTGGTTCTGCTTTTTTGGTTACCTCAATCATCGACCTTAATAATCCCGGACCATGATCGGTCATATAACCTGCCTCACCGACCATATCCGTTTCCATTAATGCGTTGCACGGACAAACCGTAACACATTGTCCGCAGCTGACACACGAGGACTGATCGATCGGTACATCGTTATCCCAAATGACGCGTGGCTGTTCGCGATTCCAGTCAATCAAAAGTGTTTCATTGACCTCAATATCCTGACAGACTTCCACACACCGGCCGCATAAAATACACTGATCCGGATCATACCGGTAAAAAGGACTGGAATTGTCCACTTCATACGGTTTTGCCTGAAATGGCCGTGACTGATGTTCCAGACCAAATTCAGCTACTGTATTATGAATCTCGCATGTTCCATTATTGTAATCGCAAACGGTACAATACAACTCATGCTTTTCCAAAATCCGATCAAGCGCTTCTTTCTGGGAAGCATTGACCTGGTCAATTTTTGTATTGACATTCATTCCGGACTCCACCGTAGTGCCGCATGCTCTAGCAAGCTCACCGTTCACCTGGACAAGGCAGGTATCACATGTTTGAACCGGTCCCAATGCTTCGTTATAACATATCTGCGGCACAAATACATCTGTTGTATTAATTAAATCCAGCAGATTTTGCCCCGGATCAGCAAGAAACTCTTCCCCATTTATTTTCACAATAATATGATCCTGGTTAAGCACGACATCCCCTCCTTAATTTGAAAAATAAACATCGTGATAAGAATCTCCATTGATACGCTTTTCATGGGTATATACGTTCAATTTATTCTCCCTGACAAAGCCAATTGCTGTTATCTGCAGATCATCAGCAAGCTTTAGTGCAAGATCGGTCGGTGCTGATTTGGCAATTAATACGCCGGCACCAATCTTGGAAACTTTTAAAATAACTTCCGATGAAATCCGGCCGCTGAATAAAATACATTTATCTTTCAGTGAAATTCGGTTCTGCATAATATATCCGTACAATTTATCAAGTGCATTATGGCGGCCGATATCAATGGCAGATGCGATGATGCCATTAGCTGATGCAATTGCCGCCTGATGAACCCCGCCTGTCCGCCCATATACTTCAGCCTTTTTATCAAAGTCTACCATCAACTGATAGACCTGTTCTGCTGAAAATTGAACGGAGGAATAGATTGTCTTCGCCGTTTTAACATCCTGCTCCAAGTAAAACTCCCTGCTTTTACCACAGCATGACCCAATCCAGCGTTCGGTTCGCTTCGCAAATTCAACCCGGGTGGATAATTCCGCATAAGCAAAGCCTTTCTCTTCATCAATTGTTAATTTCAGCACTTGTTCCGCGGTACGAATCAATCCCTCAGAAGCTAAAAATCCTAAAACAAGCTGTCGGATTTCGTTAGGTGTACAGACAATCGTTGCATACTGCTCACCATTTATCATGATCGTAACCGCGGCTTCCCTGGCAATCTCATCATACTCCGTTGCCTTCAGATGATTATGGTATTTAGTCGTTGACCATAACGACAGACTTTTATCATCCATCGATAACCTCCCCTCCATAGACAAATCCTTTTTTGACCTTAATTTTCCTATTCACTGAATATTATAACATATCTATTTATTAAAAAGACATTCCGCTCGTGCAGAATGTCTTTTCGTTTAATATAATTTTCCCTGCCGGTACAGAATGGTGGAAATTTTCATTACAGCATGGATATAACAGTTCTGACGCAGTGGAAAGGGATCACCGAAAAACTGCGGTAATATCGTATCAAAAGTTTCTTTCATTTTATCAAATAATCGTTTATACACTTCTTCTTCGCTGAAAAACTGAGTCTCTCTGCCCTGAAGCCACTCAAAATAAGAAACGATCACACCACCGGCATTTGTCAGAATGTCTGGTGCAATAATGACACCGTTTTCACTCAAATAACGGTCTGCCTCAGTGGTAATAGGGGCATTGGCTCCCTCGATAATTATCTGGGCTTTGACATCTGATACGTTATCTTTATGAATCTGCCCGCCTAATGCTGCCAGGCACAATACATCAACATCCAGCGTTAATACATCATCCCGGTCCTGAATGTCCGCCTTGACATCCGCCTCCTCAAGCTGATGGCCATCAACAGGCAAATCCCCGCCGTTATTGGATGTGTATTTTACCAGTGCTGGTATATCCAAACCATCGGAATTATACAGCGTTACATGCCGGTCACTGACAGCAACAATTTTATTATTTATATAATTGCACTGAAAAGCTTCCAAAGCTGCAACAGATCCGACGTTCCCGAAACCTTGAACCGCCATTGTCAGTGTTTTATCCTTATGTTTCAGTGCAGTTTTTGCAAAAATGTTATCCCGTTCAGCCAGCCATTTTTCCTGTTCATTTACAAAGTTATGGAGCATATAACGGAAAGTAAAATATACACCTTTTCCGGTAGCTTCTCTCCGCCCCAGTGAACCACCATTCAGGACACTTTTACCGGTAAAACTGCCGCGATAAGGCAAGCCAGGCCGGATGCTCTTGTACTCACCCATCATCCAGTCCATTTCTCTGGCACTCGAACCGACATCTGGGGCAGGAATATCTTTGTCCGGACCAAGAATTTCACTGAAGTACTGCACATATTTTTTGCAAATCAAATTGAGCTCCCGAACACTGTATTCCCGTGGATTTATCATGATTCCGCCTTTACCGCCGCCAAACGGTACTTCATGCAGCGCATTTTTTAACGTCATAAGCGAGGCGAGATTGATTACTTCATTTTCTTCAACCGATTCGTGAAATCGGATTCCTCCTTTATATGGACCTAAAATATTATTATGCTGCACACGAAAGGCGGGAATACGGATTACCTTTTCATCTTCCAGCGTAACCCGCAAAAATGATTTACTGACATGGTTTGGAGTAGATAAAATAGAAACGAGTGAAGTAAATGCTTTTTGTCTTGACTGACCTGTCATTTCCGGTAAAAAAGACTTATCATCCAGCAATGCATCCAGTGATTTTTTCACGATATCTGTAGTACTTTGTACCATAACATAACCTCCATCATTAGAAAACTTGTTTTTTCACCATGTTTGATAGCGAATCGATTTTATTTCATGAATACATATATAACGAGTGTATCAAAAAGGCTGTGAAAAAAGCCAACGATTTCCAACTTTGATGGAGGTTGCGGATTCCGTCAAAAAAGGAAAACAGCCAAAACAGTCGAAACTAAGAGCCCCAGAATAACCGGAATGAAGTTTTTGCGGACGAGTTCCATGACGGAAACGCCGCAAAAACCGGCAATTGCAATCATGGATGACCATGCGACAATCGTTCCGCCACCGGTCCAAATGGAGCCCATCTGCCCGATTGCGGCAAGTGTGCCAGGATCAATGGAACCGCTGCTTAATGATGAAGCAAGCGCACCGGTCAACGGAAGACCGGAAAAACCTGAGCCGTCAAGTCCGGTTATGATTCCAATAACAAGAATGCTGAAAGCAGCAAACAGTGCACTCTCGGGAAGATATTGCTGTGAGGATTGAACAAGATCAAAAAGTAACCCTGGCGCTTTTTCACTTACTCCCAGAATACTTCCGGAAAAATCGGAACTCCCAAGGAAGAAAAATCCTGCAATCGGTATTACCGGTCCCATCGCTTTAAAGGCAAATACAAAACCTTCCGTAATATAATTGCTGATATAATCAAGTGCATGATGCCGGCCAAATGCGACCGTTGAAAGTAACAGCAAGATAACAGCTACACCACCAATAAATGCTGCCCCGTCACCACCTTCAAAGCCGCTCATTCTTCCTGCCTGAAGCTTTGAATACATCATGAAAATAACGACTGCCAGCAGCGAAACCGGAACGAGCACCGCAAACACTTTGCTCCACGTACGCAGATGGGCAGCGTGGTTCTTGTTTGCTGATTCTTTCGCACCCTGCATTGCCTCTAATTCAACCTCATTTTGCGGGCTGTTTTTTGTCCGAATCGTTTTTCGGTACATTAAATAGGCAAGACCAATTGCCACAGCACCGGTAATAATCGACAATATTAATGCCTTATCTGTTATTAGTCCAACATCAATTCCAGCGGATTTTGCCGACAAACTTGGAGCGACCTGCACAATATAGTCCGATGACAATGCCATCCCCTGCCCCGCTAATGCCACAGCAACCGCTGCTAACAACGCCGGTAACCCTGACCGGATTGCTGCCGGCACAAGCAACGCACAAATCAGCGGAACTGCCGGTGTTGGCCAGAAGAACAGTGATATGACATACGTCACAGCAATCAAAACAAAAAATGAAACATGTCCGTTGACCATCACCTTTTGAATCGGCTGAATCATTCTGCGATCAGCACCAAGGTCACGAAGCGAGTGCAGTAATGCCATCATAAATGTAATAATCAGGAAAATGCTGAAAAGTTCTTTCGCTGCAACCAGGTTGGCGTTAAAAATGGACGTAAACCCATCCACAATACTGCCGTTATATACCCAAGCAATAACAAATGTCCCAAGCAATGATGGGAGCACCACACCTTTTCGGAAAATCATCGTTAAAATGATGATTAACGTAAATAAACCATATAACCAATGCGAAATAGTCAGCTCCATCGCAACCACTTCCTTTTTTAGTGTGCTATAGCCTATGCACATCGTAGGGAAGTGGTGTCAGATGCATTTAAAAGAACAGAACCTATTGAATGTCAAAAGCTTATGAAATATATTCGCGGTTTTGAGTATGATATTCGCGGTTTTGAGTCATTTATTCTCGTTTCCAGAACGTATATTCGTGATTTTGAGTTGGATATGCGCGTTTTCATAAATTTGTGAGCCACACGACTCAAATGCACTTGCCAAAATTCATCTTTTCAAGTTTATGTTTCTGTATCTTCCTTCTCAGCACAATCATTACACAGCAACCTGCCGTCAATCTGAACTCCGTCAAAAAAGCCATTTTCACAATAGACATTTTTTCCACAAGACTGGCACTGCCCGATCAACTCTCTCATTTGTATCACCTCTATCTTAAGTATAGAAAAATAGCCCCTCGCGTGCAAAGGACTATTCTTGATGCGTGATATATTTTATTGGGTTGATTCAATTAATGTTCGCGGCTGCTTGTAAAATAACAGAAACACAAGAGCAGCAGATAGAATAAATGACGGCAGCATGTAGGAACCATTGTACAACAGTGAATACAGCCAAACCGGTTGTCCATCGGGAGCTGCCTCCGCAAAGAATGCAATACCTCCTGCGAAGTGTGCCAAAAAGCGTAAACTTGAACCGACGAACACGCCCAGGGCAATGTACAGGAAAGTGCTTTTACCATTGCCCTTATTGACAGCATTCTGAACCGGTTTCGCAAAAGCACCGGCCACTCCAAGTACTGTAAAGGCTACAATATAATCAAGAAATCCCTGCAGTGGAGTCAATATAAATCCGCCAAACATGATTTGCAATCCACCCCACAAAAATCCTGACAACAATCCGCCTTTTATTCCCCATCGAAAAGCAACGATAAAAATTGGAATCATTGCAAACGAAACCGAACCACCCTGTGCCCATATTTTAAATGATAAAAACGGGATTGTATCAAGCAATAACGCCAGAGCCGTGAAAATAGGAACCTCCACCAAAAACAGTGTACGTTTCGAACGCATTCAATAAACCTCCCCTTTCCCGTCGGTCCAAAACCTGCCGGACGGAATTTTTCACAAAAAAAGCAATGCCAAGGGGAAGCTTCCTGATGGGGAATCCACTCACATTACTGCTGTAATCCATCAAAAAAAGCCACCATCCCTACGCTAGTATTAACTAACAGGTTCGAAGGGTAAGAACAATTTCTCGTTCACTCTCAGCCAATCGGCTCCCCCTGCAGGCTTCTATTAATCTGCTTTTTATGTTATCTGTATTATAACTTAACTGAATGGTAATAACAAACGTATTGTTATAAGCTCAGAAATTCATTTACATCATTTACACAAAGAGAAATAGCGCTTTCCCAGAAATCCGGCTTGGTTAAATCAACATCCAAATGCTTCGCTGCCAAATCTTCCACCGTCATCCGACCAGTATCACGAAGCAGCGCAATATAGTCATCTTCAAAGTTGCCCCCCATTTTCTGAGCATGTGCGTAAATGCCAAGACTGAACAAATACCCGAACGTATACGGGAAGTTATAAAACGGTACACCTGTGATATGAAAATGCAATTTAGACGCCCAGAAATTTGGATCATATTCATCAAGCGCATCCCCATACGCATCCTTTTGCGCATCAATCATCATTTCATTTAAACGCTCCACTGGCACTATTCCCTGTTTCCGTTCCTCATAAAACTGCTGTTCAAAATGAAACCTCGCCTGGATATTCATGAAAAAGGCAATACTGCGCTGAATTTTCGTCTCCAACAACACCTTTTTTTCCTCTGTGTTTCGGGCATTTTTAACAGATGCATCGGAAACAATCATCTCAGCAAATGTGGAAGCTGTCTCCGCAACATTCATGGCATATCCCTGGTTCAATCCGTGCATATCATTCATAACGTGCTGATGGTATGCATGCCCAAGTTCATGTGCCAATGTTGCGATATTGGATGATGTTCCGGAATATGTCATGAAAATCCGTGTTTGCTTGCTTTCTGGAAAATTCGTACAAAACCCGCCAGGACGTTTGCCGGGCCGATCCTCAGCTTCTATCCACCTTTCCTCAAAAGCCATCTGTGCAAAATCAGCCATTTTCGGACTGAACTTACTGAACTGCTCAACAATAAAATTGGCTCCATCCGTATACGGTGTTTTTTTCACGGTTTCTGACAGTGGAGCCCCAATATCGTACATACTCAACTTTTTAAGGCCAAGCAGTTCTACCTTCTTGGCCAGAAAGTCGGTAAAATGATGTTTGTTCCGATTAATCGCATTCCACATCGCATCAAGCGTTTCCTGTTGCATACGGTTCATAGCAAGCGGCTCTTTCAGCACATGCTTCCAGTTGCGGTGCTTATACGTCTGCAGCCGAACGCCAGCCAGATGATTCAAAGTTTGCCCAATAAAGTCGGCGTTTTCTCCCCATGCCTTCCCCAGTTGTTCAAAAACATGTTTCCTGACGCCACGATCAGGATCACTCATTTTATTGGATGCCTGACCGACAGAAACATAATTCGTTTCACCATTCTCCTCAATTTCAACACGCATATTGGCTGTCACCGTATCATACATCTGACTCCAGCCATGATATCCACTAATCGATAAATCATTAATCAATTTCTCCTTATCAGCTGACAGCAGTTCATTCGCCTTATTCCGATATTCCCCCAACACAAAAGCCAGATCCCGAATCGCCGGATCGCCTAGCAGTTCATCCCACTGTTGGTCCTGAATTGCTGTCAGTTTCTGTTCAAAACTCGTTTTCACGGCTTCCATTTCGGCGCGCAGTTCACTTCTTTTTCCAACCAGCAGACTTGCTTTCTTATCGTGAACATCCTGCGCATTGATACAGCTGATAAATGCAAATGCCTCTCCCATTTTATTTTGTGTACCTTCAAGTAAATCAGCTACTTTCTTTATCTGATCAGCACGACTTACCTGCACCGGATCAAATTCCTCGACCGCATTTGCAAGCGCTTGCAAATCATGTTTAATATCATTCATATATGTATGTAATTCTGCGGAGTCGCTTCCCCCTGGAAAAATCACATCAATATCCCATGCAGGGTTGTACGTAATTTGTTGCATCAAATCTTCCTTTCCGTTTTAAATTTTCTTTATTTTTAGTATAGCGAAAAACCGTACATTGTTCAGTAGGCATTACGGCCTATTAATAATAAGCCTGGAGTTGATATGCATCCAGGCTTTTTATTTTTTGACGGAAAATCCAATAAACAAGCTTTACGAAAAGCCTTATGACAAGACAGCCCCTGTTGAAGGATGGGCATATATTTGTACTTTCCCAAAGTCACGTGTTTGAATGGTATATACATGCAGCTGTGGATTACCGAGCACTTTATACGTAAGACCGCCAAACTTTGCAGGACGCAGGAACCCTTTTTCATTTCCCCTGATAGGGGTAACATTCAATGGATACACCCGCCACGATTTTGCATTTGATGGAAGCTGAAGAAATTCTTTTCGTTCCATTTCTGCAGCAGCATTGTCTCTTCCCTTTTTATATGGATGATTAATATAGAGACAAAAAGCTTTCACGATGGCTTCAGCATATTTTTCCCAATTCTGTCTCAGTTGACGTACAT
Source organism: Virgibacillus ihumii (assembly GCF_902726655.1). NCBI lineage: Bacteria > Bacillati > Bacillota > Bacilli > Caryophanales > Bacillaceae > Virgibacillus > Virgibacillus ihumii. The sequence continues at coordinate 384,357 of NZ_CACVAN010000001.1, read as the reverse complement.
CATCTGCAGATGAATCAGCGAATCCATATTCAATTATGACTGTTTTTACATGACCTGTATCACGGTTCATATAATAAAAATCCAGCCTTGGATTACCGGGCAATGTCCGTGTGAATATTCTTCGTACATTTTGTCCTGTAGAGCGAATCCCTTCCGCAAGCTGCTTAGGTAAACCTTTCCCGCCATAGATGGAATGAATTATTTCAGCCCCGTCACCACCGCCGGCATTAATGTGATTGGAAAAACAATATTCCGCACCGCTTTCACGCACAATCCGTGTCCGGTTTGCCGGGAACAGTGTCACGTCCGCCTCCCTTGTAATCGCAACTGGTATTCCAAGCGTTTTAAATCGTTCATACTGATAAAGCGATATGGATAACGTAAGGTTTTTTTCAATCCAGTGTCTGTTTGACCCGCCCCCGGGATCCTTCCCGCCATGTCCCGGATCAATAATAACGATCGGCTTCATTTTACTCCCCCTTATATGATTTTTCGGGAGGAAATTCCGACTACCTATTCACCTATACTATCGTTCACCGGGAATAATAGGTGGCAATACTTCTTAAAAAAAAACACACTCAAGCAGAAAACCGGTACTGGCTGGATATAAAAAACCCCCACAAATTTTATGTGAGGGTTTCCGTTACTCCTGATTACGCTTAACCGGGAGCAGCCCATCCGAGATCTTATATGCTACTGCACTAAATGCTATTACACCACTGATCATCACAAAGAAGGCATAGACAATCTTAACAACTAAACCAACAAACCATCCGGGCGACAAATCTGATAAATAATTTACGCCGAAGTAAAACAGACTTCCAAAAATAGCGATGGATGCCAAGAATGTAATCAGCACCCCAATATTCTGGAGGAGAGACAATTTCCTGAATGTTTCCCTGTGTTTAAATGATATGTATATCATATATACAAGTAAAACCGCGATAATAAATGTCATTCGATCCATTTATACTAACTCCTGTCTTTCATTCGAATCGGCTCATTATCCTGAACCGCTTGTTTCAGCGCCTGCTGCATGTAACCAATGCCACTGTATTGCAGCAGCGGATACGTTCGTGGCTGATCTTTATTAAAGGCACTGTTTATTACTGGCTTATACTTTTTTCCAGTTAATATCACAAGCATATCATACTGATCAAGCTGCTTCTTTTGTACCTGCTCCCGCAATTTGTGATTGGTTATGATTTCATCACTTTTTTGATTAAATGTTACATTATACTGTCCGGGAACAATATCTTCGGGAAATAAAAATCCATGTTTGGCTGATAAAACTACCCAGTCATCAGTAAATGCCTCCGCATAATTACGACATAAATGATGCAATGTGCCAATGTAAGCATCACTCGCCTGTACTGCGCCGATATTTTCATATCTGTCCCAGATCTTTTTCCTGCCACATGGAATGATGCTGAGTTGTTTCATATGTAAAAACCTCTTTTTATTTTAGTATAGCATGGAAGAAATGTTTATTACCATCAATTAATGGGTAAAACTTATTTTGAAATCAAAATTTTTTCTTGTAATTACTTGACAGCAGTAATTTATAATTATATACTAAGTTACATAAAGTAAGTATATAATTTTTTTTGGAGGGATAAAGTTGACAAAAGCAACGTATAATGTAGACACAGTTCACAGTGAATTAGGATTTCAGGTAAAACATATGATGATTTCAAAAGCGAAAGGTGCATTTAATGACTTTGATGCCATAATTCAAGCTGACGTGGACAATTTATCTGATTCAAAGGTAGAGTTAACCATTGATGCAGCAAGTATCGATACCCGTAATAAAGATCGTGACGATCACCTTCGCTCAGGCGATTTCTTTGATGTGGAAAATCATCCAAAAATCACATTTAACGCAACTGACATCAAGAAAAAATCCGGCAATGATTATGAAGTTACCGGTGACCTTACAATCCGGGGAACTACCAAGCCGGTTACAGCGGATGTGACATTTGAGGGTGAAAGCAAGGATCCAATGAGCGGCAATACCGTTGCCGGATTCAGCGGTTCCGCTAAATTTAACCGTAAAGATTTCGGTCTGACCTGGAATGCTGCAGTAGAAACCGGCGGCGTACTTATTGGTGAAGAAGTAAAAGTTAATTTTGAAATCGAAGCGCATAAAGCTGAATAATTATCTTCCTGGAAGGGACGCCATTCTCTGAGTGGCGTCCCTTTTTTGTTTCACCTCCCACCTTTTACGGGTAAAGACAGATATACACACATAAAATCAATAAAAAAGGAGGCGTTTCATTTGGCTTTAAATGTCGCGAAGAAGCTGATTAAGAATCACCTTATATCGGGGGAAATGAAACCCGGGGAGGAAATCAGCTTGAAAATTGATCAGACATTAACACAGGATGCCACAGGCACCATGGTTATGCTCGAATTGGAAGCAATGAACCTGGATCGTGCCAAAACAGAAGCATCTGCACAGTACGTCGACCATAACCTCATCCAGGAGGATAATAAAAACCCGGACGATCATCTGTTTCTGGAAAGTGCTGCACAGCGATTTGGATTGTATTACAGCCGTCCAGGTAACGGGGTGAGTCATCCTGTTCACATGCAGCGGCTGGCCATACCTGGAAAAACACTGCTTGGTTCCGACAGCCACACCTGTGCAAACGGCTGTATGGGAATGCTTGCTATGGGGGCAGGTGGAATTGACGTCGCCATGGCGATTGCCGGTGAACCATTTTACATTAAAATGCCCGAAGTTATGGGCGTAAAACTGACCGATGAACTGCCTGATTGGGTTAGTGCCAAAGACGTCATTCTCGAATTACTGCGCCGACACGATGTTAAAGGCGGTGTTGGAAAAATCATTGAATACTATGGACCTGGTCTTGATCAGCTGTCAGCAATGGATCGTCATGTAATTGCCAATATGGGGGCTGAACTCGGAGCAACCGCCACCGTTTTTCCATCTGATGAGGAAGTTAAACGGTTTTTACGTTCACAGAACCGGGAAAATGAATGGGTTGAACTTACGGCAGACGACGGTGCAACCTATGATTTGCATGATGAGATTAATTTATCAGAGCTTGAACCATTGATTGCAAAACCATCAAGCCCAGGCAATGTTGTTCCTGTCAGAGAGATTGCGGGCACACCAATTTACCAGTCCTATATTGGTTCATCCGCCAATCCGGGATACCGGGATTTTGCAGTTGCCGCTGAAATTGTCAAAGGACGGAAAGTAGCAAATGGTGTATCCTATGATATTAACCCTACTTCCAAGCAGATGCTGACAAACCTTGTCAAAGAAATGCATATTGCAAGTCTGCTGCAGGCAGATGCGCGCCTCCATCAGGCCGGATGCAACGGCTGTATTGGCATGGGGCAGGCTCCTGCATCCGGACGAAACAGCCTGCGGACAACACCACGAAACTTCCCTGGCAGATCCGGAACAAAAGAAGACAGTGTCTTTTTATGCAGTCCTGAAACAGCCGCAGTGTCAGCATTGTTTGGTAAAATCACCGACCCAAGGACTGCAGACTTTGCCTATCCGAAAGTGAAAGATCCGGCTGACCCGAATGTCGAGGAGAATATCCTGGAAAAGCCGCTTCCACTTGAGGAAGCACGGAATGTTAAATTGACAAAAGGACCAAATATTGTGTCCATTCCGGCAATGGGCGATTTGCCCGATGCATTGGAAGTTCCGGTCATTTTAAAAGTCGGTGACAACATTTCAACTGATGAAATTTTAGCCGGGGGGGCACGAGTTCTCCCTTACCGAAGCAATTTGCCGGCAATCAGTGAATTTACGTTTGAAGGTGTCGACCCCGGATATGTCCAGCGTGCTAAAGATACGAAAGTCAAAAGCGGTCATGCCGTTATTGGCGGATTTAACTATGGCCAGGGATCAAGCCGGGAGCATGCTGCTCTCGCACCGCGCTATCTGGGTCTGAGAGTTGCACTTGTTAAAGACTTTGCGCGAATTCACTGGCAAAATCTTGTAAACTTCGGTGTGCTGCCACTGACCTTTTCCGATGCAGCAGATTATGACAAATTAGCAGACGGTGACACATTAAAGTTGGAGAACCTGCACGAACAGCTCAAAAATAACAGCAACAAGATTAAGGTCACTCTAAAAGACAAGAATGAGTCAATTACCGTTGAACATGCTCTTTCCCCACGTCAAAAGGAAATTCTGCTGGAAGGCGGACTGATCAACTGGATTAAAAATAATTAATTAAAAGTTGGACTTATTGGCAAAAGCCCTTGTACGATAATCCAATAAGGAATCTGTATAAAAACGTGCGCCCCTGGAGCGCACGTTTTTTGTAAAAATTATAAACGTGTGAACTGCTCTAAAATAGTAACGTTGCATTACGAATTTCTACCCTTTGACTTAACTGCTACGCTCTTTTTTTCATCAGCCACAGGAAGTATGGGGCACCTATAATAGCAACCAGGATACCAGACGGAATTTCATTCGGCGCAAGCAGAGTTCGGCTCAGTACGTCAGCCACAACCAGCAATGCACCTCCAACCAGAACCGTAACCGGGAGCAGGCGCTGATTGGCCGGACCAACAAGTAGTCGAGCCAAGTGCGGCGCAATCAACCCAACAAAGCCGACTGCTCCTACCGCAGCAACACTGCAGGCAGCAAGCAAAGTTGCGAGCAATGCCAGCTGAAACCGAGCTGACATAACATTCAGGCCCAACCCTTTTGCGGTATCATCACCGAGTGACAGCGTATCAAGCACACGGATACGCATGAGCAATATCGGAAATAAAATGATGACCGGCCAGATCAGAAAGTCAAACAACTCAGACCAACCTCTTGCGTACGTTGATCCGGATAACCATGTTAATGCCGATGCCACACCCAAATCAGCCTGAACTACCAGTATTTGAATGATTGCCGAACCGAATGCCGATACACCTATACCAAGCAATGCCAATATCGTCGGCTGAAACTGGGCACGTACAGCCAAGAACATCACGAACAAAAAGAACACAAATGAGCCGGCCATTGCCCCGATCGGTATCCACAACGCCGATACCCCGAAAACATACATGGTCAACAACGCACCAACACCTGCACCTGAAGTGATGCCGATTACCGACGGATCAGCAAGCGGATTTCGCAGCACCCCTTGAAATATCAGCCCACTGACGGCCAGCACCATTCCGGCAAATAAGGCAACCAGTGCGCGCGGCAGCCTTAGATCCAGCACCAGTTCCCGCATAAAATCATTGGACTCGCCAAATAGTGTGTTCCAAAGCAGAACCGGTTCGAATCCGTAATTTCCGGAGGCCGTACTTACAAACATCGTTATTAAAATAATAGCCACCAGAATCGGCATGACAAGCTTCAGAGACTTTCCGCCGGTTGATTTCCCAGCCATGACTGCAGTATTTTCTTCCCCGTAATTTGTTCTTCGCATCCGCAGCACAAGATAAATAAGCCATGGAGCCCCGACAAGTGCTATGACAGCACCAACAGGAAGTTCGGAGAAAGATGGATCAATTATTCGTGCCAGTATGTCAGCAAACAAAAGTACATTCCCGCCCCAAATAAACGAGCCTGCCAGTAATGGGAAATGCTTCCGATAACCAATCAGCTTTATGATATGAGGTGCGACCAGTCCAATAAATCCAATTGGACCGACAACACTGACGGTGACCGAGGTTAGCAGTACTGCAGCGATAACCGTTATAAACTTAATAATATTCACATTCTGTCCCAACGCAATCGCCACATCATCGCCTAATGTGAGCGTATCCATCTTAACCGACATAATTAACATAACAATTAATCCGATCACAACAAATGGAAGGGAAAATTTGACGCCGCTCCAGTCATTTTGCACAAGCGTACCTGATCCCCACAGAAACAACCCTGCTGTCTCATTTTCATAAAAGATCTGCAGGACACTGGTCAAGGATGAAAATAAAAAGGTAACAATCATACCTGCCAGAACCATGCGGACTGGTTTGGCATTTCTCCCGCCAGAAAGAATAAATACCACCAGAAAAGTTGCAATACCGCCCAAAAAGGCAGCCAATATTCCATTTCCAACTAAGAGTGCCGGGAAAAAGACGGTACACAATACTACAGCAAAATATGTTCCGGAATGAATACCAAGGGTACTTGCTGATGCCAGTGGGTTTTTAGTAACGGTCTGCAGTACAACCCCGGCAACAGCAAGTGCACCTCCGGCGATAATGCCCATCATGGCACGCGGCAGCCGCAGCATGCGTATTGTATGATGCTGTAAATTGTCTTCTGGCGCAAAAACCGCATCAACCACTGTACCTGCCGGAATTGACACACTTCCCTGATTTATATGTATAAATGTTAATATGCACAAAAGCGCGGTTCCCCCTCCAAAGGTAAGAACCGCTACCATTGTTTTACGCAGTGCGAGGCTCATCAAATCACTCTTCTACCATAGCATCAACTAATTGTTCCGCTAAAACTTTTGCTGATAAAACACCGCCAAATGTCCATGTATCACCAGGAAGTTTATGCGTATTACCATTTTTCACAAAGCTGAGGTTCTCCCATACCGGGTTCCCTTTCAACTGATTTTCAAAAATATTGTCATCGTTCTGCACAATATACAAGAATTGAAGATCTTTACCCTGGAAGGTTTGCAGTGCCTCCACTCCAGCTTGCGTATAACCGTATATTTCGGTTTTATCTGTTTCATACGCATTTTCAAAACCAAGTTTGCTCATAACCTGTGATACCATTGAATTTTTGGTGAAAATCCGGATAGTTGGCGTGTTTTGAGCAGTAAATGCCTGCGTCGCCACATATTTTTCACCCTTAAGACCTGCATCAGCGACACGCTGTTTCTGCTTATCAATAAACGCATTCATGTCAGCAATGGTTTGTTCCGCTTTGTCCTGTTTATCAACAATTTTGGCAAGTGTTTTGTATTCATCGATCATGTTTTGCAGTTGATTTTTGGACGCTTCCTTACTATATGGAGCAAATGTTACTACTGGTGCTATTTCCTTTAATTTATCCAAATACTGTTCATGCCGGAATTTTACCGCAATAATCAAATCCGGATTCAGACGGGAAATCGCCTCCAGATTCGGCTCCTGGCGTGTCCCGACATCTTTGACGCTTTCATCAAATTCCTTGTCGATATTAACCCATTGATGGAATCCGTCTAGGTCGGCAACACCCGCTGGCTGAATTCCCAATGCAAGCAGATTTTCCGCATAAGTCCACTCGAGAGCGACGATGTTTTCCGGTGTCCCTTCAATCGTCTGTTTACCCATTGCATCTTGAACCGTTATTGTACGCCCTTCTTCGTTTGTGTTTTTATCGTTACTTGCCTGATCTTCCCCACTGCCGCCACATGCCGCCAATAAGAATATCAGAAGAATAATTGCAAAAGCAGTCAGTTTCCTCATAAACCTCTCTCCCTTTGAATAGTTTGCCACAATCTCTGGAGTGCTAAGTGTACCAACCAATCTTCGAGTATGTAATTTCACCGGACACCCGCTTAATTGATAAAGATTATCAATATCAATTATAATACTACTGGCAAACCATCATACTGTCAAGGTAATTTAAGAATGAGAATTATTCATTTTCACAAATTTATCCTCGTAATATCGTTTTTTCTTCTCGTAATGATGCGCATTAAAAAAGGCAATTACGTCGGCAAGTGCATTCTCCAGAAGCTGACGATCTTTTGCTTTTTCCAGCCGCTCAATCGCTTTTTCATAATTGACCGCAGCCTGACTGATATTTTCGTCTCTCTTATGTTCGAGACAATATGCATATTGCATGTAAATCATGCCAATCTGGCGGTGGGAAACATAGTCAAGCTTGCTGTACATTTGGATGGCATGCTTGTAATATGGTACAGCATCAGTCAATTTTGACTCATTAAAATAATAGAAGGCCATATCGGTCAATGCCTCAGCATGTGCCAATGAGTTTTCCAGATTGGAACCCGGGAGCAGTTCCAGTGCTTCTTCCAGATATGGCAGTACTTTATCAGATTTTTCCATGTTCCCATATGTCTTCGCAATGCTGACAAGGCTTCTGATTTTCATGTCCGGATCATTATCACCAGCCATATCAATCACCTTATTTAAGTATTCGACTGACGCTTCTTCTTTGTTTTGCGCGGAAAAAAGCATCCCTATTTTAAAATGCAAATACGAAATCATATGACGATCCCGTTCATCCGCATCCTCAAAATAGTTGAGTCCCGTTTTGAAATACTTTATCGAACGTGTCAGTTTGTCCAGTTTTTCCTCAGTTTCGCCAAGGATAAGATAGCAACGGGCAATACGGATACGATCAATTTCTTTCCCGTCCAATTGTTTTACAGCAGCACTCATTATCCGGCGTGCCAGCTTATAATCACACATATACGCCAGTTCACCAAGCTGCATCAGCATGTCCAAATCGGGATCATCATCATACAGATCCCGTATAATTTCCGAAGCCCGCTTTGCTTCACCAATTTGCGTATGGCAGATTGCTTCAATCATTTTCAGGTTACCGGTCAACTCTGTATTCACTTCATCCATCTCATATATCCCGTATATTTTGGTGAGAGTGTTCGGATAGTGATTCTCCTTCAGTTCCTCCAGCAGTTCAATCAGTCGTTCCTTAAGTTCATCCGATACATCATCGGTAATAAGTTCCTCCAAGTTTAAAATGTCCATTAGTCAATCCCCTCCAAACTAAATTTTAACCAAATACCGGGATAAAATAAAGTAAGTGTTGAAGCGGTTATAACGGGAATACAATACATAGGAGTGTGATACCGATGATTATTTACTTCACTCTAACGCATCGGATGAATAAATGCTGACAAGCATCTTTCCGTTCCTGGCGAATGCCCTGATTAATAACGGTCGTTTATAGTTGTTTTTGAATTCGAAGTCCGGTCCATACCAGCTGACTGTCGCATCACGTCCGGGCGGTACATATGGTACACGTCGGCTGTGCGAGTACCGTTCCGTTATTTGAATACCTTTTAAATCGACTGCATTATACAATGTTGAGGAAACCTGACAAATTCCACCGCCGATATCTTCAGAGAGCTCTCCTTTGACAATAACCGGTGCACGTTTGTACCCTTTTTCTTTCGTACGTTTGCCGACGACTCTGTTAAAGGAAAAGGTCTCACCCGGGAAAACAACATGATTATTAATCGCTTCTGCCGCCAGGTCAATATTGTGGGAACGTTCTTTATTGGAAGGTTTAAAATACGTTACATAATCACCAATTTTCTGCTCTCTGATTTCCGCAATCAGCTCACTGTCAACTCTGGGATACACTTTCTCAACGGGCAATTCCGTTTTCATTTTTTTGCCTGTATAAAAATATTCGTGAAAAAGCTGGCGAAACGTATTCCGATCCAATCGCAGGCCGGGTTTTTCCGGAATTATTTCACCATCATCATTCAACTTGGCATTAACCGGATTTTTGTGGATTTTTTCATCCAGTACATCCATCTGTACCTTCAGCTTTGCATCATTAATAAACAATTCATCCACATAACTCAGTTTAAAATCTTCCCTGTCCAATTGTTCAACGGCATCCCCTTCACCATTGACCAGTGTCATGGATGCAAAAATAAAAGACAGGATAATGGTTTTCATCAACACCACCTCCTGTCTGTAGTATTCGAAAGTTATCGGAAAACATGTGAGTCTCTAGAAAATATAAAAGGCAAAAACAACCAGCGATAAAACAATCGTTACCGAATAGATCGCAACCTGAAGCGGCAAATTAGATTTCAGGGAAACCGTCTCATATTCGTGCGACCGTCTTAACTGATCCTCGACACTGTCTCCCGCTTCTTCATAGTGTTTCATTTTATTTTCTTCCTGTTTAAAAGCAAAAAGCGTTCCGACTAAAGCGGCAGTAAATAAAAGAACAAGCAGTATGATTAGTCCCATACCCATAGAAAGCCCTCCTTTATTACTTCCATCGTATCGCATATCTGCTGTGGGTACAGTGATAATAATCACATAAGGATATAGATTATTGTATCTGTCACTGACACAAAATCCATAAACTGCGACACAACTACTGGAATGTTTTTATATAATTACGTCCACTTTCTCGCCCTACCGTCCGGGATCGCTTCGGGCGGATGCTTTCCGCGGGCACGGCCTCAGCACCCTTGAGAAAACCGCTCTGCGGGGTCTTCGGACTCGTGCTGTTCCCGCAGGAGTCACCGCCCTCCGCTCACCCGGACTAGTGTAGTGGTATCATCCGATTTTCTATAACGATATCGAACCCAGCAAAGAGTCATAACGCAAAAATAGCGGAGGAAATACGCGGAGACTCCTGTGGGAGCAGAGGCCTAGATGAGACTCCGCAGCGCGGTAGCGCAAGGAGGCTCATCAGCCACCCACGGAAAGCGACGTGTATTTCCGCAGCGATGGTAAAACATCATACTATGTCGCAGTTTAGTTCAACTATGAAGTAAGGGAACAACCACATCTACAAAAAAGCCTGAATAAAAAGCCACCCTGCCGACTAAAGCAGGATGGCTGATTATTTTTTATCGAAAGTCTCTTGTTTCCTCCAGACAAGTTGTGGCAGCTCTATAGCCTGCCAGTGATGCAATTGCAAGCAAAAACATCAATAAAATTCCATTTTTCATAAAATGTCCCTCCTCATTAATTAAAGAAAGCGCAGTTTCCCTTTTTTAAGTACGAGTTTCGTTCCACCAAGCAAGAACAGTGAACGGTTATCAATGACTTTCTTCATAGCAGAAGCCTGTTTTCCGTACAGCAGATGATCATCAAATACTGTTCCCATCGCATCCTTGGAACCGAGAGAGGCAACCGTACCTTTATTATCAAACACAAATTCTTCCAACGGTCCGTTATGGAGCAATGCTTTCAAGTTGGATGAACATGTATCAGCGTGCTGAATGGCAGCTTGTGCTGTAGGCGGGAATGGACGCCCTTCTTCTTTGTTCATGACCCATGCACAGTCCCCGATAATAAAGATGTTTTCTTCACCAGGTGCGCGCAGGTCTGAATCAACCGTCACTTTACCTTTTGTAATTTCAAATCCGGATTTGCTCAGTACCGAGTTTCCTGTTACACCGCCTGTCCAGACAATTGTACCTGCTTTAATTTCTTCGCCTTCGTCACCAATGACAAAGCTGCTTTTCTTACACTCAGAGATTTTTGCACCTTCTCTAATTTCGACACCGCGATCCTGCAATGATTTTTTGGCATAAGCCACCAAATCTTCATTGAAGCCTGGAAGAATGCGGGGAGCAGCTTCCACGTTGACAATACGCGCTTTACTCCGGTCAATATCATACTTTTTACAAAGCTCAGGAACTTTTTCAGCAAGTTCGCCAACAAACTCAATACCAGTGAATCCGCCACCGCCGACAAGAATTGTCAGATCGTCATCATTCTTCTTGGCAGAAGTGCTGTATTTGGCAAATTGATATTCAATGTGTTCACGGATCATGCGGCTGGAATTGATATCTGTAATGGAAAATGCGTTTTTTTCCATTCCTTTAATACCAAATGTATTGGTTTCAAATCCGAGTGAAATTACAAGGTAGTCATATGTAATGTCACTATTTTTCAATACAACACGATTCTCGTCTTTTTTTACATCAACAACCTCATCATAAATAAGGTTGACACGATTAGGATTAACAACGTCACTAATCATCGTACGGGCCTGGTTCTGGTTGCGTGTGCCTGCAGCAACTTCATGAAGCCAAGTTGTTTCATAGTGGTAATTATGCTTGTTTACCAGTACAATTTCCGCTTCTTCCGGTCCGAGTTTCTGTGTAAGACGTCTTGTTGTCATCAATCCAGCGTAACCAGCGCCCAAAACGACTATTTTTGGTTTAGCCATAAAACATCCACCTTCCTCAAATGCAATTATTCATATATAATGCAAGTATTCTATATCATCCTTATAATATCAAAGTTTCTTGCAATAGGCTAACATTCTTCATCATACGGCTTATTTTTTGAAAATACGCCAAAATCATACAAGAGGTGAACAATGAATACATTAATCGTTAAGCAGAATGATTCCGATACAGCGGAATTGTGCAAAGCTGATAAGCAAATGGAAAAACTAATCCAGGCAATTGGAAATGTGGAAACTAATATGCGGTCTGACTTTTTCAAATCACTTGTACGGTCCATGATTGGCCAGCAGATTTCTGTTCATGCTGCCCAGGCGATTTTCACTAGGCTGGAAACATTGCTGAACAATAATTTCACAGCGGATTCCATGTTGAACGCACCTGATGAAAACCTCCGTGAAATTGGATTGTCTTCCCGGAAAGTTATTTACCTCCGTGACCTGGCTGAAAAGGTAAAGAATCAGGAAGTGAATCTTGACACATTGTCTGAACTCGATAATCATGAAGTTATCAGGCAGTTGACAAGTATAAAAGGAATAGGTAAATGGACCGCCGAGATGTTTTTAATTTTTTCATTGGGACGAATGAATGTGCTCGCAGTTGATGACATCGGTATTCAGCGCGGGGCGAAATGGCTGTATGGCGTTGCCAAATCGGAACGCCGCAATATATTGCTTGAAAAAGAACCAGTTTGGAATCCGTACCTGACAAGAGCATCCCTCTATTTATGGGAAGTCGTGCATTTGGATTTTGAAAAGAAATATGCCAACGTTGATGAGGCGTTGGAGGCAGAAAATAAGGAATGCTGAGATTCACACATCAGCATTCCTTTTTGCAGTTAATTTGAAGAATGTATATTACTTCCGTAACGTCACACCGGCCGGACGGTTATCTCATTTACATTCACATAATCAGGCTGTGTCACTGCATATACAACAGACCGGGCAATATCTTCTGACTTGAGCTTTCTGTTGCTTTCCTTCACTTTATTGATTAACTCTTCATCGGTGCCCCTTGAAGCAAGATCCGTATCAACCGCTCCAGGGGAAATATTTGTTACCCTGACTCCGGTTCTGGCCAGCTCTTTCTCGAGCCCCATCGACAAGGCCCGGACAGCAAATTTTGTCGCGCTATAAACTGAATTAACCTTGGAAACTTCATGTCCTGCAACAGATGAAACATTGACAAGATGACCGGTTTTCCGCTCCAGCATTTTCGGCAGAACCGAATTAATGCCATACAATACGCCTTTAATATTTACATCAATCATTTGATCCCACTCGTCAACATGTCCTTTTTGAACCATCGACAGAAGCATCAGACCAGCATTGTTCACATAAACATCAATCTCGCCAAAGGTGTTAACCGCTTTTTCAGCAAGCAAATCCACCTCATCCTTGTTTGTTACATCCGTTTCAACTGCTATTGCTTTGCCGGATTCTTTTTGATTAATTGAACCGACAAGATCATCGAGCTTGTTTTTACGGCGGGCAGCCAGTACAACGTTCGCACCCTCCGCTGCCAGATGTATTGCAATTTCTGCGCCGATTCCACTGCTCGCTCCGGTAACTACTGCTGTCTTCCCCGTTAATTTTGCCATGTTTTATCCTCCTCTTCTTCCGTCAGTTTATCAAATTCCCGCTTATTGGTTGAATGAAACAAATCGGGATTACCTGCGTGTTCCGAATTCCGACAGCGTAAATATAGTATCCACATCAATATCCAATGTTGGATAAGTCTCTTCAAACTTTTTCTTATTATACCCTCGAAATCTGCTTTTAACGACTTCCTCGATTCCAAGCGGATCTACTTTCTTTTCCTGCAAATCATTAATCAATTCCAATGATTTTTGCGTGATATCCTTCTCAAACGTTTTTTTGATTTCTTTTTTCTTTTTTAATCCACCTCTTCCCGTGAATTCCCTGACTACCGCGTCAATCTTCAAGGTGAAATTTACTTTCAAATTGCCATTCTTTTTGGTAACCTTTACTTCCCGGGAGGAATCGATATTCTGGATGGAAGCATTATATTTTTCCGTTTCTAAAAAATACTGGCCGTCTTGCATTTTTTCATGCAGCATTTTAAATAACATGACTTCCTCCGGGGGAAGCTTATCTACATATTTATCGTCATCAAAAATGGCCAGACCAGTTATTTTCGGCACTCCATTCACGAGTTTCATCGTCGGTAGATACGGGTCTGTGACTTTACTGGCGATCTCCGAACTGAATTGCTTTAAGTTGATAATTGGCAAGTTACCGTTTCGAATATTATGTTCGATTAGATCAGACAAATAAACCCCGGCACCCTTCCTTGCTTTAATCGAACTAAGCATCTCCTTGGCAGACCCTTCAACGATTGCAAGATGTAATTGTGTTCCAATACTCGGGTCGCGAATTAAATAATCGATATATTCACTCAGACCTTTTGTGGCGAGTTCCTTATTAAACAGCACCACTTCCAGTTTCCCATTCAACAGTGACTCGGATGCCTGGCGGTTTAACTTGCTCCTGTTTTCATAAATCATGGATGCTGTATCTGAATATATTAAATCAACCAATTGTCCCTCTTTTAAAAAGGTGGGGGTAACAACCGTTCCTCGAATTGTTTCCTCATCCACATAATCATAGCCGGCGACCGTCACCATTAAAATCTGATCAATAACCTGTTTCGGCATTTTGAAATTAATAACTAGGCTGACTGCTACAAACAACAAAATAACGGCATATTTACGACGCATTTTTACTCACCTTTCTGCGAATCCAATGCAGCAGAAACAGGATTGGAATATAGATAAACAGAAAATAGCTTCCTGCCTTTCCGGTTAAATTATTTAAAGCCCCCACCTCAGCCCTGTCATCAAAAAACAGACAGGCAATAAAAATAACCGCAAGTAGAACATAGGTGATTTTTTGTTGTGAAATGTGAAACTGTCTTGACAGCGTACGCCCGCATGCCCATGTATATAACGCAATATTAGGTAAAATAGAAAAGAACAATGTTGCAATGCCAAAGTATTCAAATCGGGCCAAAATAGGTAGTTCCACAATCTTCCATAAACCTAAAGTGGCCCAGATTATTTCTTTCAATTCGGCTTGATTATAATAAACGAATGACACAAAACAGATGAATGTATATAGAAGCGTCGTATACAAATTGCCATAATGGGCAAATTTTTGCGAATGCCGAGCCTTCTGGATAAATGGATAGAAGACCAGTAGTGTTGCAAAGCCCATAAAATTTAAAATTGCCAGCGAACTGGACTGGATAATTTCAATAATCGAATGGTCAAAAAACGGCATAATGTTGGACATACGGGAATATTGCAATGGAAAAAACATCGTCAAAGTCAAAAACGAAGGATAAACAACTCCGAAAAAACTGACCCCGACCACAATTCTGAATTCGCCCGAAATAATGTAGTAAATCAACGGGAGCAGAAATAATAACACCGCCCAGACACTCAAATGCGGGAACATCCACACCTGGATAATTTCCAGGTATGTGCGTGTAACAACAACTGCCATCGTCAATAAATAAGCAGCGAAAAGAGTAGTAACAGCTGTCCCGATCCATTTGCCCAGGGCAAATGAATGAATGGAAACGATATCCCCTTGTTCATCATGATTCAACATCGCATACATCAGCATTATTATAAAACTGATGCCAGCACCAGCGATGGGAAGCGACATCCAGGCATCATGACCCGCATATTTAATGATATAACTTTGAAAACCCAGCACCCCTACCCCAACCTGTGATGCTGTAATAAGAATAAACACCATTAGTGACGAAACTGTGTCTTTGGCTTTTATCATAACTTATCCCTCTATTAGTATTACTCTTTTTTTGACGGACGATTGATTTTAGTCGGGCGGACTGCGAATGGACGTTTATTTTGCTTATCAAATGGCAAACGGATAAACGCATCCTTCAAATCCTTATACCGGAATGGAAAAATCGGCTCAAGGAAAGGTCTTCCCAATGAAGTTAGCTTTAACAAATGAACCATTATATACGCAATAGCAACGGCAATACCAAACATCCCATATACATGTGCAACAAGAAGCAGTGGAAATCGAATCAACCGAATGGTGTTGCCCATTTGGTATACCGGTGTTGTAAAGGAACCAAGTGCGGCCAGTGCCACCAGAATTAACAAGACATTGCTTGTCATCCCTGCTTCAACTGCCGCAGTCCCGATTACAATACCGCCAACAATACCAATGGTCTGCCCGATTTTAGTCGGCAGACGTGCACCCGCTTCCCTTAACAGTTCAATTGTCAGTTCCAGTAAAACTGCTTCAATCACAGGTTGGAACGGAACCATTGTTCGTGAACTGATCAGCGGTCCCAATAATGCCTTTGGGATAACCTCAAAATGATGTGTCAGCACCGCTACATACAATGGTGTAACCAGAATTGAGAAAAAAACCGCAAACAACCGAATCATGCGGAATGATGATGCCAGCGTCCAGTTTAGAAAATAATCTTCGAACGCGGAGAAAAACTCCACCAGAGTCGTTGGTCCGATTAATACATGCGGGGAACCATCCACAAAGATGGCCACCTTGCCCTCGACTAGAACTGCAGCAATCCTGTCAGGACGCTCCGTATCAAGCAATTGCGGGAAAGGTGAATTTTTGTTATCCGCAATCATTTGATGAATATACGAGCTGTCAATCACCTGATCAATATTAAGGTCACTAATGCGCTGAATGGCAGTATTCACATTTTCTTCATCAGCAATCCCTTTGATGGAAACGACAGCCACTTTGGTATTTGTAACTGTTCCGACAGATAGGGTCTGAACATCCAACTCCGGAATCGTCAGCCTTTTTTTTACCAGATTTAAGTTCGTATCGATGTTTTCAATAAATGCCTCTTTTGGACCGACAACACTAAATTCCACTTCCGGACTACTAATTTGTCTGGATTTTTTCAGCTGAATGGGAACAAGCATAAATTGGTCCGATCCGTCTTCCGGATAAAGAACCAAGTTACCCTGGATCAATTTCTCTTTCAATTTAGTGACATCATCGGATATAAGTGTTTGCGTTACTGGTATAATCTGATCTATTTCTTCCAGGGTTTCAAATTCACCCTGCTGCAAATATGGCATCACAAATTTTTCAAGTTTCTCCATATCAATGGAAGTTTTTAAATATCCCATCGTTACGGGAAATTCATTTTGTTCAAATGAATACTCCACAAAATCATCATTCTGTCTGAATTCCTCTAACACTTTCTTTAATTCACGAAATTTTTTTCGTTCTTCACGCTTCTTTTTCATGAATACATCCTCTTTACTTATCAAGTTATAAAATTAGTATGAGGGTATAATCAAATTATATTCACGTCAGATGAACGGCCTTCACTGCAAGACCGATTCAGATCTGATCCGGCGAAAAACATTGACATCGGAACTGGAAATTGTCATAATAATAAAGATAAAATTAATACGGTTACCTTTAATTCAGTCCCGTGAGACTGGCAAGGTGGTAACAGAATAAAGAATGACTGTACAAAATTTTGCTGCAGTGCAGTTTCTGTGTGATTTTTCCAAACACCTTGCCTATGAATGGGCAAGGTGTTTTTTTAGCAGGTATTTTCTAAATATTTGGCACCGAATAAATATTGAAAAGGAGCATCCATCATGAATCAAAATGAAATTCAAGTCGATGAACGATTGCCGTTTTTACAAAGTCTTCCCCTCGGTCTGCAGCACCTGTTTGCCATGTTTGGTTCAACAGTGCTCGTCCCTTTGCTGTTTGGTGTTGATCCGGCAACAATTCTGTTTATGAACGGTATCGGGACTTTACTGTATATTTTTATTACAAAAGGGAAAATCCCTGCTTATCTGGGATCCAGTTTTGCATTCATTTCCCCCGTCTTCGTTGTACTGGGACAATATGCGGGCGGCCGAGGCTATAGTTATGTTTTAGGAGGATTTCTGGCTGTCGGGGTTATTTTATGTCTTGTCGCATTAATCATTAAAGTGGCAGGTACAGGGTGGATCGATGTTATTTTTCCACCGGCTGCAATGGGAGCGATTGTGGCGGTCATCGGGTTCGAACTTGTACCTACAGCAACCGAAATGGCCGGCTGGATCGCACCGGCTGACGCGGATGGTTCCTGGACTATGGATCCTGAAACAGCACTCGTCTCCTTCCTAACACTAGCGATTACTATTATTTGCTGGGTGACATTGCGCGGCTTTTTGAAAATCATCCCAATTCTAATCGGAATTATCTTTGGATATGTGATTGCATTTATGTTCGGCATTGTCGATTTTTCAAAAGTGCAGGAAGCTGCCTGGATTGCCATGCCGACCTACTACCAGATGAAAATTGACTGGTCAGCTATCATGGTCATTATCCCAGCGGCGCTTGTCATCATACCGGAACATATCGGGCACTTATTCGTAACTGGCAATATTGTCAAAAAAGACCTGACCAAAGATCCCGGGCTGGACCGTTCATTAATGGGGAATGGTATTTCCACCATAATTTCAAGCTTTTTTGGGTCAACCCCTAACACAACTTATGGAGAAAATATTGGCGTACTGGCAATCACCAAGGTATATTCAACCTGGATTATCGGGATGGCCGCCGTGATTGCAATCGTGCTGTCATTTTGCGGGAAGCTTGCAGCACTCATCTCATCCATCCCAACACCGGTCATGGGCGGCATTTCCTTGTTATTATTCGGGATTATCGCAGCCAGTGGTATCCGGATGCTTGTCGAATCACAGGTTGATTATAATAAATCACAAAACCTGATTCTGACCTGTGTCGTTCTTGTGATCGGCATTAGTGGCGCAACTATTCAACTGGGGTCGGTTGCCTTGACCGGCATGGGCCTGGCAACAATTGTGGCCATCATTCTCAGCCTGTTTTTTAAAGTGCTGGATCTGCTGAAGTTGTCAAACGAGTAACCAATACGAACAAATCCTGATAGAAATGGGAGAGTTCCTGATTGAAGTGCGAAAGTTGCTGATAGAACCTCAAAAATTCCTGATAGAACGTGAAAAGTTGCTGATTGAAGTGCAATAATTCCTGATAGAAAACCAAAAAGGAGTTCCCCAAACTGAGGGACTCCTTTTTACTGTTCAGCAAGTATTTCAACCAATCTATCCTCAATTTTCGGTCCTTTCTCTTCATCCAGCAGATTGTTCAACATGTATCGAAGTCAGCTGGCAATAAGGCAGGGTCCCATTTCAACATGTCCAAGTGCAACCTTGTATCAGCTATTTGTTCAAATACGAATCCGGCAAATCAAGTTGATATTTTTCGGCGAGCTTCCTGTTCTCTTCCGCAAACCGCTCCTGTATTGTTTGCTGCAATGAATCGGGGAGTTCGTATTTTTTATAATGCAGGGAAAAACTTAATTTGTTTTGTAAAAATAAACGTGGCGATAATTTACCTAGTTTTGGAATTCGCACAGCTGGAATAGTCCCTTCTTTATGTAACGCTGATTTAAAATAGCGGTTCAATCGTCTGGCAATTTTCACCTGTAATAGCCCATAACTTTTATTTGATTTTCGCACACCAGTCGACTGATTGTAGGCTGGAATTTTATCTTCCCCCATAAAGTTCAACAGCTTCAGCATTTCCTTATTTGCATCCTGTTTAAAATGCTCGTACATCATGATATAAAGGCTGTCATTCCCGAATGTTTTTTCGATTAATGACAGATAGCGATTAAATTCAAAGTTTTGGATCGAACCGTTATTTTCACAGTACTTCAGATAGTTCTCCGCTGTTAGAACCCCTCCCTGATGTATATATTGGACATAAAGTGAACTGAACAAATCCGCCTGTTCCCGAATTCCGATGATGATTCTGACATCAAATTTCTCCGGCGGAAATACACGGCGCAAATCCCGTAATATCCCACGCTGCTTCTTTGTTTTCTTTGCTGCGAACGGACTTCCGGACAAACCTTCATACGAAATAAGCAGTGGTTGGCCGTTATCAAAACTGAGAAAATGCCGCCTGATCTTTGCAATATGCTCATCCGATATTTTTCTTCTCAACCGAAGCACCCGTAAATCAGGTTTTATGTCTTTTTGCTTGATATAATTGACCTTTTGCATCCCCGGAAATATGTATTGCTGTAAAAATGTCGTTGCTGTTTTATGATAGCCCAAGTGTAAAAATATCTTCTGCATACAGTATAACTCCTTTATATTTCTGAAACAGTCATATAGATAGTTTATATTTTAACATATAAAAACCTAAGCTTTCCCGTAATAATACAAGCAGGCTATGACAAAAGTGTATTATCAAAAGAAAAAAGAATTAACTTAATTGGCGGAATTCAACCGCTCCGGAAATAAAAAACCCGCCTCATATGGGCAGGTTTTATAACGCTACAGCATTTTGGAGATAGTCGATGAATCAATCTTCTTTTTGCCTTTTAATGCATTTACAATCATATCTTCTGTTTGTTTGGATACTCGCTTGTTTGCCATTCTTGAAACTTGTTTTATAATTCTGCGGATATTCTTTTCATCAGACAAATCCTTGCCATTCAGGGATTGAGCAAGTTTCATAATCTCATTGCTGTTTACACCGGTCTTCTTCTCAACTTTTTTCAGCATATCACTCATTCGGCTTATCACCCCTTTCATTGATTCACGCAACTGTAAAAAGGAGGTATTCGTCAATGTTGAAAGGATTCCTTTGCATGATTCCTTTCCATGCAAAGGAACGGTTATTTTTAGTAGCCGCCGAATCCGCCGAAGCCACCGCCATTTACATAAGCGGAACCTACAATAATCAGCAGAATAAACAGAACGACAATCAATGCGAAGTTATTGCCTCCACCATAACTCATGAATTATCACCTCCTTCGGTATGTACTACATCGTATGTCTTGTTACGCCCTATCTGATAGTACATCTGTCCATATCCTCAAAATAAAGGCGAATAGCCCAATATGTACGGAGCGTACAGACCTTCTGAATTCATAAAAAGGGCTCCCCGCTCCAACCAAAGGAGGTACAATTTTGTACATACGAAGGTTCGATCAATAAGAAGCTTTCCAGCTTACTTTGATTTTAGAAAATTTGGTTGTCACCAAGCCTTTGAGTGACAGCCATAGTTGCACTTATGCAGTAATAAAGGATTTTATATTTTCTTACCTGCCAAAAAAATCTTTCTGAAAAGACCCTTTTTCACAAGAGTGAAATTGAATGAATACTGCAATATATGCCCGCTGGAATGGTTTGCGCGGGCGAAAAACATGTCTGAGATGAAATAAAGGTGTTTACCCTGATAAATCCATCCCGCCCAAAATACTGGTAAATTAGGGGAATACCCATATCAATAGTTGTTTATCTACATACAGTAAAGTAAACGATTGGAGGTGTCGTAATAATGAGTGAATCATATGGCCATGGTGGCGGATTTTATTTAATCGTGGTTCTGTTTATCCTGCTGATCATTGTCGGTGCAGCATATGTCGGTTGGTAAAACAGTGTTGATTTTTTATTAAGGGAGTGTTTTAAATGGAATTCGGACCTAAATATGGCGCCCATTATGGAGGATATAACGGAGGAAACGTGGCCGGTGCCGGATACAACAATAGTTACGGCCACGGATGTGGCAACGGATTTACGTTAATTGTCGTATTATTTATTCTCCTTATCATAGTCGGTGCAACATGGTGCTAGTACCATACCGTAATAAATCAGCCTTACTTTATTAAATAAGGTTGTTGAATTATCACACTGAAGTGATCTTTCAACAACCTGTTTCCTTTTAACGTCAAACAGTATAAAGTAAGGTTGATCTTATACAAAAAACTTCAGCACTCGCTGCAAGAACAGGCGAATGCCAAGTTTTCCAATAATGAGAGTGGCCGGATATCAAAAATATCCGGCCACTTATCTGTTTAATCATTGTACTGCTTTAATCCGCTTAAAATGTCCCGGGTGTGTTCGCCATGTTTTTGTGCATAGAATTGAATCCTTCCCAGAGTTTTCGATAATTTTTGGGAATCCCAATCTGCCGCATGTCCTCCCGTTCCTGGTGAACAGCCTGCACAATCATCTCTCTGGCGATCACCTGTGGATTGCGGGCCATCTCATCTGATCAGTTAACTTTTTTCGGTCCATCCCAGTTCATTTCCCGCAACCGGAATTTTTGCAGTTTTCCCGTTGCAGTTTTAGGAAGTGCATCTACAAATTCAACTGCTTTCGGTGCTTTAAAATGCGCCATATTATCGCGGCAAAACGCAATAATTTCATCTTCTGTTACTTCAGCCTCGGGATATCTGACGATAATTGCTTTTGGCACTTCGCCCCATTTTTCATCCGGAATGGAAATAACAGCAGTCTCCATGACAGAGGAATGTTTATACAACACTCCTTCCACCTCAGTCGATGAAATATTTTCACCACCGGAAATAATCATATCTTTGGCGCGGTCACGAATTTCAATATAGCCGTCCGGATAGGTCACTGCCAAGTCGCCGGTATAGAACCAGCCATCTTTAATTGCTGCAGCTGTCTTTTCCGGATCTTTGTAATAACCTTCCATTACTACATTCCCGCGGGTTACAATCTCACCGATATCCTCACCATTCCAGGCTGCTTCTTCACCATCGGGAAGAACAACTTTGGTCTCGCCATTGAATGCAAGCTCAATCCCCTGTCTCGCTTTAATGGTTGCCTGTTCATCCGCCGTTTTCGAGTCAAATTCCTTCTTCCATTCACAATAAAGAATGAATGGTGACGTTTCCGTAAGTCCGTAGACATGAATCATATTTAAGCCCAGTATTTCCTGCGCTTTACCGATAAGGGCCGCTGCAGGAGGGGCACCAGCCGTGGCCATACGCGGTTTTGTCTGAATGTCCACTTCCTTCACTTTTGGTTCATTAATCAGCATATTGACAACGGTTGGCGCACCACATAGCAAGGAAATATTTTGCTTATCGAACAACTCCAATATATAAGGAGGATCCACTTTTCTGAGACAGACATGGGTACCTCCAGTTGCTGTGATTGCCCAGACTCCACCCCAGCCGTTCGCATGAAACATTGGCAGTGTGTGCAAATAGACATCATCATGGCTGACATCAAGATGGTACATGAAATTAGCTGCATTAAGATAATTTGCGCGATGGGTCAACATAACACCTTTTGGCTTTGATGTCGTTCCACTTGTATAGTTCAGTGTCATCAGCTGATTCTCGTCGATTTCAACATCCGGTAGTTCAAAGTTTGCCGGAGCATGATCGAGAAACGCTTCATAGTCAATACTCTCTAATGACGAATCATATCCCGGAACAGACACAACGACAATTTGCTCTAATGAAAGATTTTCTGCAACCTCTTCAATCGGCCCGGAAAACTCCGCATCCACAATAAGCATCTTCGCGTCACTGTGATTAATAATGTACTCGAGATCATCCGCACGCAACCGGTAATTTAATGGAACCATCGCAGCACCGAGCTGACAGATTCCATAAAAACATTCGAGCATATAATGTGTATTTGGAAGCATCACCGCAACATGATCCCCTTCCTGTACACCAGCGTTATGTAATGCTGCTGATAATCTGTCAGTCCGTTCGCCAAATTCTTTGTAAGTGAACTCCTTCTCCTCATCAATGACCGCTGTTTTTTGCGGGTAATATTTAACCGCTCTACGTTTCCAATCCAATGGTGTCAATGGAGAAAACATGATTACCATCCCCTTTTTGTAAACTCGAATTTAATAGCGCTTACATCAATGATAGAATACGGAATCTCTTCTGGCAAGAAGAAGGAACTAAATCTTTAAAATTGTTTAATAATTGGATTAGCTATGTAACGAATTTAATAAAAGTAATACTTAGGATAAATCTACACACACTATTTTTGAGGTGGTAACGAAAATGTTGTTATTTATTGGAAAGGTGATTTTAATCTATATCATCTCGATCGTCGCTATTCGGCTTATGGGTAAAACTGCATTTGCCCAGTTAACGGCACACGATTTAACCGGCATATTTTTCGTTGTATCATTAGCAGCCGGGCCGCTGTTTACAAAAAGCATATTCCACGCGGCTGCCGGGATAACAGTTATTGTACTAATACATATTACATTTTCCAGACTTACCCTGATTAACAAGTTAAACAAACCATTCATTGGTCAGCCAACGATTGTGGTGAAACATGGGAAGCTGATTGAAGACAATTTAAAAAAATCGAGATTCACGCTTGAGGAATTGTTATCAAATCTTAGGGAAAAAGGATATCCTGACCTGGCTGTAATTGAATTTGTATTAATTGAGGCAAATGGGGGGATCAGCATTCTTCCAAAACAGGAGGCAGCACCGGTCACCCCGAAACAGTTGGGAATAGATACTGAATTTCAGGGAATGCCCTTGGCAGTGATTGTTGAAGGAAAAATTCAGGAGCAAAACTTGAAACTGATCCAAAAAAATGAGCAATGGCTGCGGAATGAATTGCGAGCAACCGGTTATACTGATCTGGACCGGATTTTTCTAGCAACAGTCCGGGACCATTCCCATCAGTTAACCGTTGATACGGGTAAAGGGGAATTTGAGAAGAACGAACATGAATAATGAAAAGACGCTCCCATTTAGCCGCTGTTGAGCGTCTTTATCATCCACTAAATCAACCTGAATATTAACGGAATCCGATATTTTTGCCCGTTGTACGCTTTTACCAGTGCAACAATTGTAAAGATGAAACCCATTAAACCGACAATAAATATCAACACAAAGCCAATCAAAATAAGCATTAAAATCGTACAAACAAAGCCGTATACAGCGTAAGAAATCAAGAAATTAAAATATTCTTTTCCATGATAATCTACGAATTCGGATTCCTCCCGTTTCAAAAGCCATATTACCAATGGACCCAGGATCGGTACAAAAAAGCTAAGCAAATAAATCAGCATTGCGAACATTCGCTCATCACTGTTTGTCAAACTAATCACTCCCTTTATTATAAAAACCGCTACTATCTTACCATATTTTTTTATGCAAAGGATATGCTATAAGTTTTTAGCTCTGCTGTAATTATAATTGTTAGTACAGCGGATTTTCCCCGATATACGGCGGTCCTCCGCTATTACACAGCGACTTTAGACCAAGGTACAGCGCGATTTCACTATTATACGGCGGATTCCCGACAAAGTACGGCGGATACTGCCTTATACTGAAAGTGTATTTCCGAGCGGCGTGATGATACTCATTTCATTAGTCACAATTTATATGTAAACAGCAAAAAAGCGACGCTGCACCAACCTAGTGCAGCGTCGCTTCTTTGATTTCTATTCAGTCAATAGCGGGTAGTACCCTTCTTTATTGTGTGTCTCAGTTCCAACGAGTGGCGGGTTGAACACACATACCATGCGCATTTGCGTACGTGCACGCAAA
Organism: Virgibacillus ihumii; assembly: GCF_902726655.1. Lineage (NCBI taxonomy): Bacteria > Bacillati > Bacillota > Bacilli > Caryophanales > Bacillaceae > Virgibacillus > Virgibacillus ihumii. Next base: position 359,074 of record NZ_CACVAN010000001.1, on the reverse strand, counting down.
TTATGCTTATCATGGTCATTTAATATATACATTGTTCCAGGCTTCAACTGGTGAACTTCGCCTGTTGCAATATCTTCAATTTCACCTTCGCCCTCGATACAATAAACTGCTTCGATGTGGTTTTTATACCAGAAATAATTATTTGTGCCAGCCTTGATAATTGTATCATTCATGCTGAACCCGACCCCGTCTTTATTCAGCAGAAAACGACGGCTAGTCCAGTTTTCGCCTGATGTTTCGTCTTTAGTACCTACAATATTTTCCAGTGATTTTACGATCATTCGTATTCCTCTTTTCTGTATTTAATAGTTTGTTGTTAAGGCATCTGTCCGTCATTGCTTGACTGACCAGATCAGTTTGCCAGGTCTGTTATCATAATTTGATGGATACCTTGATTAGGCAAGCACTTCTTTAATGCTTTCTTCCAAAATCTCAAGACCTTGCTTCAATCCTTTTTCCTCAATCGTCAGCGGTGGGAGAAATTTGACAACTTCATCTTTCGGACCGGACGTTTCAACTATCAGTCCGCGCTTAAATGCTTCCGCACAAATTTCATCAGCAAGACCATCATTATGAACTGCGATACCCTGCATCAGTCCTCTGCCTCGTGCTTCACCATTTAGGGCAGGATATTTTTCAATCAATAACTCTATCTTGTCACGCAGAATATCCGCTTTTGCCATAATCTCCTTGCTGAACTCATCAGTTTCCCAGCGGGACAGAGCTTCCGTCGCTGCAATGAATGCCATATTATTTCCGCGGAAAGTACCGTTGTGTTCACCCGGTCCCCACTGATCATATTCCGGTTTAATCAGCGTAATTGCCATTGGCAGACCGATTCCGCCGATTGACTTTGATAGGCAAACAATATCCGGATTAATTCCGGCTGGCTCAAAACTGAAGAATGTTCCGGTTCTGCCGCAGCCTGCCTGCACGTCATCAACAATCAGAAGAATGTCCCATTTGCGGCATACTTCTTCAACTCTTTTCAGCCATTCCATTCTTGCAGCATTAATGCCGCCTTCTCCCTGTACGGTTTCCAAAATAATTGCAGCCGGTAGTGCTACACCACTGCCGCTGTCCTCCAGAAAACGTTCCAGATAAGCAATTGAATCATGATCTTCCACATAATCATCGAATGGCATTGCCACTGAGTGATGAAGCGGAACACCCGCACCGTGCCGTTTAAATGAATTACCTGTAACGGACAATGATCCAATCGTCATACCATGAAAAGCATTGGTGAAACTGATTACTGAGTCACGACCAGTTACTTTTCTGGCAATTTTCAAGGCACTTTCTACCGTATTCGTGCCTGTTGGTCCTGGAAACATAATTTTATAGTCGAGTTTGCGAGGTGTTAAAATCTTTTCTTTAAAGCTTTCCAAAAACTCTTTTCTTGGAGTTGTTCCCATATCGAGGCTGTGAATGATACCGTCATTTTTAATATACTCAATTAATTTTTCCTGCATGACATCATCATTATGGCCATAACTGAGTGCTCCCGCACCAGCGAAAAAATCAATATATTCTTTCCCATCTATATCCCAAAGCTTATAGCCTTTAGCTTTTTCAAAAATCGTTGGCCACCCGCGGCTGTAGCTTCTTACCGCAGATTCAATTTCTTCAAACGTCTTCATTTTCTCATTATCCAACACTGCCGTTGTCACTTAATCATCCCTTTATACATTATTTTTGGTACTCAAATGGTCCAATTTTATACAATGATTCATCCTCATGACCTGTTCGCGGGAAATCAATGGATAAAAAGTAGTTTCCAACTACACAATTAGTATCCATCTTCTTGGCAAGACCCATGAACAAGTGTTGTGATGCAATATTTGACGGTGATACCGTCGCTTCCACGTAGCGGACATCACTGCAAAGTTCGCGGTCCAGCAATTCAAACAGCATTCTGGTCGCAAGACCATGACCTCTTTGAGTCTCATCAACCGCCACCTGCCAAATAAAGAGTGTATCCGGTTTATCCGGACGAATGAATCCGGAGATGAACCCGACCACTTCATCCTCTTTTTTAACAACAATGGAAGTCTCCGAAAAAATTTCACACCACATGAGGTAGCTGTACGAGGAATTTACATCAAGTACCCCTGTACCTTCCACAAGCTCCCAGACAGCAGCTCCGTCACCTTTCGAAGGGATCTGAAAATGAAAATCGTCTGTTTTTTCCCTGGTTTTTACCATAACATCCTTAACGTTCTGGATGCTCCCACCTCCTGACCGTTTGTTTTAAATAATCTACTCTATTAGCTTATAGAGAATGCTGTAATTCGTCAAAAAGCAATAAACAGTATTTAGAATGTTTAAAAGGTGTTAATGACGATTAGCCCCAACTAAACTCGTATAAAATGCAAAAAGCTTGGAAATATAAGCAAATAAACACAAACCTTCCCTTTTTTAAAAAATCAATAATAAATTATGAAGTTTTTGTGTCTTTTTTTAAAAAAATCTGTTACAATAATAATTAGAAAACGGTTTCATGATTTAATTTTCAAAGGGGATGATTTCATGGGCATCATTTTGATGTTTGTGGTACTAGCAACACTTACACCGTTTTTGTTTTTGCATTTAAATAAAAAAATACCCGCAGCACTGCAGGCAATACTCGTTATTGGCATGTGGTTTTTCTATCTGGAAGCAGCATTCAATGTTGCACCAGGCTCTTTTTCCATGCTGTGGATAATGTTTTATGGAAGCCTGATTCTGGCGGAAGTGGCTTGGGTGATGTTCATTATTCAGACAGTTAAATTTTCCATGACCAAAGCCAAAACGTACCGTGAACAGAAACTTAGAGACCCAATAAGCGAGATATAACAAACATGAAAATCCCCCTCTTCCAATTGTGGAGAGGGGGATTTTTTCTGCTTATTTCATATCATGATTCATTTGTTCATGATCCATTTGTTCCTGCTGCATATCCTGATGTTCCATATCCATGTTGCCATGGTCAAAGGCCCATACCATGGTGAACAGTGATCCGGCAACAACGATGCCAACCATTATTGCACCGTGAAACATCATATTCCAAGGCGCGTTTCCAACCCCTTCTGTTTCAGTCAGATGCATAAATAAGAACAATTGAATTGCAGCCTGAATAACCGCCATAGCCAGTGTGCCACCGATAATCCATCCGATTGGCAAGTTTGATCCAAGTGCAACCCAAGCCGCTGCTATCGTCAAAATAAGCGATAGTGCGAAACCGATAATGTGCTTAACTGGTAATTTTCCGGAATGTTTTTTATCCATCTTACATCACCATCCCAAATAAATAGACACACGTAAAAATGAAAATCCATACCACGTCCAGGAAGTGCCAGTACAATCCAATAATAAACACTTTCTGCGTGGTGACCTTTGTCAATCCTCGCCGGAAGACCTGAATGAGCAGCAGAATCAACCAGCCGACACCAAACGTTACGTGCACCCCGTGTGTACCGGCAAGTACGAAGAAAGCTGACCAGTATGCGCTTGTTTGCAGCGTCACACCTTCATGCGTGTATAGAATGAATTCCTCCACTTCCAGTCCGAGGAACGACAATCCTAACAGCAGTGTAATAATCAGCCAAGTGATCAGTCCTTTTTTCGAACCATTGCGCATTGCATGAATGCCGAGGCCACATGTGAAACTACTTGTCAACAGAATGAACGTCATAAGAAGGGCGCTTTTTGCTTCAAATATTTCACTTGGCAATGGAGCGTCTCCTGTACGTCCAATCAATACCGCATAGGTCGCAAACAAGGTAGAAAACAAAACAATCTCTGCAGCAAGGAATATCCAAAACCCTGTAATATTCAACCGTCCCGCTTCCGTACGATATTCCAGCGGGCCGGTTTTAAGATCATGTTCACTCATCATTTAACCCCCTTGCTGAACGTTCTATGCGTTTAATTTCATCCACTTCAATATGATATCCTTCATCATAGTCAAACGACCTCAGAATCATCATGAAAATCCCGCCTGCCAGGAAGACTGCGGCAGCAATAACCCACTCAAATACGAGGGCGAAACTGGCAAAGAACAGAATCAGCATCATGATAAAAGGTTTTCCTGAACTGCTTGGCATATGAATCGGTTCCAGTTTGCTTTCATCAAATGTTGTTTCACCATTTTTCTTCATTTCCAATAATGCGTCATAACCGACATTGTCCGGTAATGTTGCAAAATTATATGAAGGAATCGGTGTCGGCGTAGCCCATTCAAGGGTTCTGCCGTCCCAAGCATCTCCGGTTTTTTCCCGTTCACTGTAACGCAGGCTGTAATAGATTGCATATACGAAGATGGCAAATCCAATGCCCATTCCAAACGCACCAATCGTTGAAATGAAATTTAGTGAAAACCACTCTGGTGTTGAATGGAAAACTCTTCGCCGCATTCCATCCAATCCCACAAAAAACTGCGGAAGGAAACATACATGGAATCCAATAACAAAGAACCAGAAAGACCATTTGCTCAATGTTTCATTCAGCTTATGCCCAAACATTTTCGGATACCAGAAGACAAGACCTGAGAAGCAGGCAAACACTGTTCCAGGTATCAGCACATAATGGAAATGCGCCACCAGGAAGTAGGAATTATGATACTGGTAATCCGTAGCCGCCATACCAAGCATAACACCGGTTATACCACCAATAACAAAGCTTGGAACGAATGCAAGCGACCAAAGCATTGGTGATGTAAACTCCATTTTCGATTTATACATCGTTGCCAGCCAGTTGAATATCTTCACCCCGGTTGGCACAGCAATCAACATTGTTGAAATGGAGAATACTGAATTGACAAATGCACCGGTACCCATCGTAAAGAAGTGGTGTACCCAGGTTGTAAAACTCAATCCGGCAATTACAATAATCGACCATACCATTACGTTATAACCGAATAATCTTTTCCGGGCAAAGGTTGCAATAACCTCCGAAAAAATCCCGAATGCCGGTAAAATTACGATATAAACTTCCGGATGTCCCCACATCCAGAAAAGGTTAGCCCACATCATCGGCAAACCTTCTCCTGCCAATGTAAAGAAATGAGATCCGAAAACACGGTCGATTGTAAGAAGTGCCAGGTTTACCGTCAAAATCGGAAAAGCAAAAATAATTATAAATGTTGTTATCAAGGTAGACCATGTAAATATCGGCATCTGAAACATTTTCATTCCCGGTGCTCTCATTTTCAAAATGGTTACCATTAAATTAATACCGGTTGCCAGCGTACCAATACCGGCTAATTGAAGTCCCATTAAATAGAAATTCTGTCCTGGGCCGGGACTCATCGCCGCTCCGGCAAGTGGTGTATAACTCGTCCAGCCGGCATCAGGCGAACCGCCAATCACAAATGAAAGATTAAACAACATTGCCCCAAAAAAGAATGACCAGAAACTAATTGCATTCACAAAAGGAAATGCAAAGTCACGGGCACCAATCTGTAACGGGACGATAATATTCATCAGGCCGATTAAAAACGGCATCGCCATAAAGATAATCATGACTGTTCCATGTGTTGTGAATATTTCATCATAGTGCTGCGCGCCCAAAAAGTTCATATTTGGAAATGCAAGCTGAACACGCATCATTAACGCGTCCATTCCACCACGGAACAGCATTGCAAGTGCACTTAAAATATACATAATACCAATTTTTTTATGGTCAACTGTAGTCAGCCATTCCCGCCACAGCCACGTCCATTTTTTGAAATAGGTAAGGATGAAAATGATTGCCGACGTTACCAGAGCAATGGCAACCATTCCCGCATAAATCAACGGTTCACCCGTTACAAGCAATTGATCAAGACCCATTATTTCACCTGCTTTCTTTTATTGCTCCCATTCATCGTGAAGTTTTTCACGATGTTTTTCACTGTTCTTCAGATGGGTTTTGCCATCATAATAATCTGAACCATACCGTTTGATGGCATAATCCATGCCTGCCATCGTTCCATGATCCACCCACTGCAAATGTGTAGAAGAGAAAGTGTGACGACCGACAATGCTTGGTGCCAGCAATTCATCATATTTTTCCTGTGTCAGTTTCGGAGCATTTTGCTGCTTGGTATTTACCCATTCTTGAAACTTTTCACTGTCTTCCGCATACACATTAAACGTCTGTTCGGTAAATCCAACTCCGTTAAAATTGGAATTCATACCATCATATACACCCGGTTCATCAGCCTGTAAATAAAGGATATTCCGCATCCCGGCCATATTGTACATTTGACCCCCTAATGCAGGAATCCATAATGCCGTCATCGAACCAGCCGATTGCAGACGAAATTCAACTGCACGATCAGTCGGTATATGCAAGTAGTTAACTGTCTCAATCCCCTGTTCCGGATAACTGAAGAACCATTTCCAGTTGGAAGTTGTCGCATGAATGACCAATGGCTCCTTATCACTGGATGATTTTGGTGGTTCCTCCAAATCAAACAATGTCGTAACCGTCGGAATAGCCAATGCGGTTACAATTATGATTGGAATTACCGTCCAAATTGTCTCAATCAGCTTATTCCCATGCATATCCGGTTCATAGTCGTCTTCACTGCGATTTTTCTTGTTTTTGCGGTATTTAAACAAAAATATGGTAAATGGAATCCAAACCATCAGGCAAACAGCGCCCATGAAGTACAGAGAATAAACAATTAAATCCCGTTGCTTTTCTGCAACAGGCCCTGCCGGATCAAATACCACCATCTGGTCACATCCGCTCAGCAGAAAAACCATCCCTAAAAGCAACAAACTATACCATTTCTTAGAATGCTTTTTCCGTGTATTCATAAAATCCCTCCCGCTGTCGGTCATGTAAATACAAAAATCAATCTTTGCATAGTGTACCAAATCCAATTCGAAATTGTATCAGGAAAAACAGGCAATTGACGCATTTTGATAAATTTGTCGAATTTCTGTTACAAAATGTTCTAAATTTCAAGCGCTTTCAGTGTGATAAAACACTTTACAAAAGATTTATCCATAATTTATTACACATTGTCAAGCTTTCCTTTTTAAGCATTTAAATAAACCTGCTTTATAAAAAACCCCAGCTCAGCTGAACCAGGGGTTGCAGAAATACCGATATTCAGTTGATCAATTCATATGAATTTCTTCGTCCTCAAGTGCGCCTAGATTCACATAATGAATCAATTTCCCACACTCGGTTTTCACGCGCTGCTTTCCAAAACTACTATTATACCAGTTATCCTTACGTGTCCATTTATCGTTTACCGGGCAGAGGGAATAATTTATCCATTCCGGCATATATGTTTTTAACGTTAAATGCAGTCTCCGCATATGATAGGAGCTGGTAACAATGAGTAACCTGTCAATATTATGCAGATGAAATGCTCTATCCAATACCAGCAATGATGCAAGTACATTCTCTTTCGTGTGCATGGAATTTTTTTCAATTATTATATCTTCTTCTAACACCCCCAACCTTAATGCTTCCTCTCTTAACATCACCGCTTCCGGAAAGTCGTCTCCCTCCCACGTGACACCGCCTGAAAAAAGAATTTTATTCGCTCTGCCTTCCTTGTATAGGTCAACTGCTGTAGGTAAGCGGTATTTAGTTGCTTTACTGCTGCCTGCTACAAAAATGCAATCTCCGTTTTTTCCATCATCTTTGATCCCGTCAAATAACAATCTGCTCATCCTGTCATTGGTAAGCTTTTCAGTATCAAGATTGGAAATTAACATGGAATCATCCCCAGTTTACTTACATTTTCCAGTCCTTTCATTGAGTTTAACATACGAAATTCGATAGAAGAATCGGCATTCGCCCCATTTCATAACTGCTAAAAAAGATACAAACCATATGATGATTTGCACCTTTAAAACAATTCCTCCACCATTTTATCCACGTGAATTTCGGTCGTATTCAACAGCGGAAGATCAACATCCCCATCTTTTAATATCATCGGCAGTTCCGTACATCCTAAAATCAGCCCGTCCAGATTTTCATCAGCAATCAGTTTGTTAACGATTTTCAAAAATGACTGCTTGGTATCGTCATTAACAATACCATTTTCCAGTTCATCCACAATCCGCTGATGCATAAATATTTGGTCTTCTTCACTTGGAACAACTATTTTTTTGCCACCGGATTCAAACGGCTTTTTGAAAAAATCATGCTCCATTGTAAATTTAGTTCCCAGTAACCCGACATTTTTCAAGCCCATTTCATCTGCTTTATCATATGTTGATTCAACGATACTAATCATGGGTACATTAACTTTTTCCCTGACTTCGTTAAAGACAATATGCGGTGTATTAGCGGATACGACAGCAAAATCAGCACCAATTTGTTCCAACTTATTGACTGCCTCTGCCACATAATCCGTAAGATCATCAAGCCTGTCTTCGCTGATAAATTTAAAGATGTTATACATATTGATACTGTTAATGAAAAGTTCCGGCAATGTCTGTTTACTGTTCATCCGTTCCTGATATTTATGAATGAACGATTGATAATAATCGACGGTTGATTCAGGACCCAAACCTCCTACAATACCTGCACGTTTCATCCTCTCACATCCTTTTCTCAAGTATTCCAATCGATTAACTTATATTTTTAGTGTAGCATAAAAAAATGGAACATTACTAAGAAAAACTCCAGCATTCGCCCCGTCTTATCGCGAGTGCCGAAGTTTTCTTATAAGTCCACCTTAAGTTATACTTTCTGGCGTTATAAAAAACGCTACCAATCAGCTTCATAAATCGAATTATTGAGGATCCACTCCGTAATTCAATACAAATGAAGATTGGCAGCATTTTTATTATCGCTTTTTTCCTTTATTACGGCGGTTGCGGTCATTCAGCTTAATTACAATGCCCTGCACTACACGTGTGTCGTCATCGACTTTCCCTTCATTTTCCTCTTCGCGGAGACCCCACATTTTCAGCAGATAGTATAGTGCGATGGAATAACTCGTCAGCTGCAGAAATTTCAGAAGGCCACCTGCCAACTGTTGATCATACACTGCCGTCAACACCGGAATTAGCTCACCCGACACCTCAGTGTAGGTCGTATAATTCGGATCCTGCACCACCAGCAGGAAAATCCCGATTGGCATCAGGAATAATGCCGTAAAAAACACGTATGCAGCCCGCATGAAATAACTGTGATCGGATATTTCTGTTGACGGCTCTATAATAATCCACCACGTCAGAAAAGCAAGTGTGACTACCAAAACCTCACAGAAAAACTGCAAAAACATGAATTCATGAATCATATTGAAAAACGATGGAATAAAAAATATCGTTACAAGTCCATTGAAGGCAACTGCAAGCGGCCATGGATGAGCAAATATCAGCTTAGCAATTTTTGATCGTTTGTGATGCCAGAAAAAAACATCTAAATACTGTTTCGGCAAGCTTAGAATGAACAGTGGCATCACAATAAAACACATAACCGAGATTTGCAGAGAAAGCGCACTGAACAAATAATGATCCGCAATGACTGCAAATGGCGTGCCTTCCATAAGGTAAAATAAAATAACTGCCGTAAAAAAATATGTTTTCTGTGTGCTTGTCACATTATAATGGGACGGCTTAATGATTGTATTTATATACCAATAGCTGAGTACCACCGCAATAACAAGACTGACAGGTCCCAACAGTTCATACCATGCATGATTGGTAAACAATGATCCCATTATGAATCACCACCATTCTGCTTGTTTGCAGACTTTTATTTCTTTTAGTTTAACAAAATGCTCAGCAAATAGATAGAGTCTGCACTGACGCTCCCTTCAATCCAGTATTCTAATATTACCGGATGTTGTTAACGCCCTTATCGAATTGGCGCTGCCATCTCCTCTCACACCATGGAACCTTCCTTTTTGTTCTTCGACACCAGTTAATCCTTCAATACGAACCTTTCTGCTTCCTGATGAAATATGGCAATCAACGTGCAAGTCTTCCGGAAACATTTCACTGGAGATTTCAACATCTCCACTCGTCGCACGGCAATCCAGTTCACCTTCAAAAAACCCACTGTGAACACGAATATCTCCACTTGTTACCTTGCATGCTGTGTCACTTGCCAGTTTATCACTGGAAATTTCAATTTCTCCGGAAGTTGCATCAAATTTTGCACGCTTCCAGACAAGATCGCTGATATTGATGGATCCGCTGGTAACCCACGCCATTACTGAATCCGCATGACTATTTTTGACTAGCAAATCTCCACTGGAACCTTTTAACATCAACTGCTTTTTCGCATGAAGACCAGCGATTATCTGGTTACCGGATGAGATTATCCCGGTATATGACTTTGTGTCGATATTATTGACTATACAGTCACCAGACCCAAGCTTCACATGAAAATCTTCGTAAACTTTTGAGGGAACTGTTACATACAAATGCAAATCCGATTTTATCGCACCAAAAACTATTCCTTTGTGCTTTTTAACGTTAACGGCAAGAATACTTCCGTTCTGTCTGACGTTGAATTCCAAATTATCTGCAACGCTTTCACTAATTTCACCTTCCAGCAATATTTGGATATCATCACCGGATCCAGCTGCTACATGCACATCTGCCAGACCCGACGTAATTCGGATTGTATTCACCTTGCCTCCCTCTATCACTTTTTCTTCTTGAATCATCTGCATCTTTTTGCCGAACATATTCATTCTATCCCCACCCGATTTCTGATTTATATCTCTATTCTATCATTTTTCATGGTGTTTGTTCTCTGTCTGGAGACGGAGAAGCACCATCCTCAAGAATGATTTTTTATCCGGAATTAAATAGTTAATAGCCTTCACAATCTAATATGGACGTTCGTCACCGAACCAGAATAGCTCGGCAGGAACCTGGATTATCCATAAAAATACACAGGAACTTGAGTCCTGTGCATTTTCCAATTACAAAACATCGTTGTTATTTTGCTGTGCTTCCTGAATTTGCTGACGGGTATCATGAAGCTGTTCATAAGCCTGTTGAAATTGTGCATTTTCGGTTGCTTCTGCACCGACCTGATTTCGAGCGTGTTCCAAATCCTGCTCTGCCTGTTTTAACAACTGGTCCGCCTGACTTAGCAGCTGTTGATTAGAACCCTGGGCCTGACGTGCCACCTCTTGTGCATCCTGTATTTGCTGGCTGGCCTGCTGTAATTGCTCGTGCAGTGTTTGATGTGACATTCACAGTCCTCCAATTCGAACAAAACTTTTCTCTTTATCTTCCACCTTATTTTTGTCCAAATTGGGTTTTCCTATTCCGTTCACTTCGGCGACTGTGGGAGCATCGGGAATCCCACCACCCATAGCTATGATTTTCTTCATCGTCTAAACACGCTCCAGTCCGATACAATTTGGAGTTCATTTGGCGGGTTCGACCAGTTTTATCAGCGGGTTGACCCGGTTTATCGGCGGCTCCTTCGACTTTATCGGCGGGTATCCCTTTTCGTCCAGCAGCTTTAGGCATTTATTCGGCGCGAGATGCAAAATACGGTGATTATCAAAAAACGGGCATTCATGTGATTAAGCATGAATACCCGTTACCCTGAGTGATTAATGCTTATAAACTTTTGCTTCCCTGAAGTATTGATCAATACCGAAGTTTTGGAAGGTAATACCCTCTACATATGGTTTAACAATCATCGCGCTGCCTTTTTGATAGGTTGGAATAGCGATTGCATTTTCAACCAATACTTTTTCCGCTTTCTGCAATACTTTCCAGCGTTCTTCTTCTTTTTGCTGTTTAGCGAGATTGCGTGCTTCTTCAATCAGCTTGTCATACTTTTGTCTGTCAATGCCGTTAGCATCATTTGGACCATCACTATGCCAGTAGCCCAGGAAAGTCATTGGGTCTTTATAGTCCGGGCACCAGCCTGATGCACCATCAAGTTCATGATTACCGGCATTTACATGTTCCAGATAAGCATTCCATGGCAGCTTTTTGATATTAACTTTCATACCTTCCAGTTGCTCCAGCTGGTTCGCCATGAATTCAGCCGCTTGTGCAGCGAGATCGCCATCTGTGGACAGATACGTTATTTCCAGTTTATCAAAACCATGTTCTTTCTTAGCTTCTTCCCAAAGTTTTTTCGCCTTTTCAACACCGCCCTGCAAATATGGGTCTTGACCTTCACGGAAGGCTTTTCCTGCAGGTCCTTCCACAAAGTCTTTCGGAACGACATAATCAGCAGGAATGGAGCCATTATTTAACAGAACACTTGTAAGTCCTTCACGATTGATAACCAGGGACATTGCCTTACGAACTTTTTCATGCTTGAATTCCGGAACCTTTTCCGCATTAAGCTCCCACCAGAACATGCAGTTTCCTGCTACATTCTTGAAATCAGGCTTATTCTTATATGCGTCCACCTGTTCTGCAGACAAGCTGTCAACCTGAATATCATCAGATTGATACAGGCTTAGTTGAGTATTTTTTTCTTTCACCACTTTAAATGTTGCTTTCGTAATATTCACTTCATCTGCTGCATAGTAATCCTTGTTTTTCTCAAGTGTCCAACCTACACCGTGGTCCCACTTGGTCAACTTATACGGACCAACTGTCAGCAGATTTTCGGGTTCTTTTGCATAATCTTTGCCCTGTTTCTTTACAAACTTTTCATTCAATGGACCAAATTTGTTAAAGGACATCAAACTGGTAAAGTAAGGAATTGGCGACTCCAATGTTACCTGAAGCGTTTTTTCGTCAATCGCCTTAACGCCCAATTTTTCAACTTTACCGTAAAGCGGACTATCCTGATCCATAATTTTTTCAGCATTTTTAACGTTGGCGACCCCCATTATGTAAGCATACTGTGATGCTGTATCAGGATTAACCAGACGCTGCCATGCAAAAACAAAGTCACTTGCTGTCAGAGGATCTCCATTCGACCACGTTGCATCTTCACGTATTTTAAATGTATAAACGGTTCCGTCATCACTGATTTCAGGCATTTTCGCTGCCATTTCCGGTACCATTTCGTTATTTTTGAACGCGATGAGACCAGGGTGTGTCCGCTGAATGACTTCAGAAGACGTCGTATCCGTTGCCATTGTAAGATCAACTGTTGGCAAATCGGCATTACGTACAAAGTGCAGTTCTTGTTTGTCCGCGAGTTCGGTATTTTTCGGTGCTTTTTGACTCCCGGATGATTCATTGTTTTCAGAGCCACCGCAAGCTGCCAGGAACATTCCTAATAAAAGTATAAGAGCAGCCGCAAGAGACCATCTCAGATTTTGCTTTTTCAATTCATAACCCCCAAAGATTGCAAAAATTTTCAGTTTCAGTTTTCAAAAAACACAGATATTTAATAACCTTTATCAGAATTTTATCGGTTTATCACTTCCCCTTCTTCAGACCATATATGCCTTGACCAATCCATGAAAACCCTAAAAAGCTGCTTCATTCATCAGTCGCTGTTATATTCATTCAGGCATCTGACTAAAAAACTCACAAATAAATTTCGGCAAATACATGCAGACAAAAACACCCACTATGTAGATGCAGAGGCATGTGGAGGGGCATTTCTGTCTATATAGTTAATGCATAAAAATAAATGTTCAGATAAATCAATTTATTGTGAAATTTATCTTTAAAAGTTATTTAGCGTAATTTATTATAAACATATCGCTAAATATTTGTCCATATTTAATTCCCGTGGTACTCGGCATGCCACGCATTTACTTTTTTATCCGAAGGCAAGAAGAAAGTTACCAACCCAAGTAAAGGCAATAGCGAAATAGCAATCATTGTCGGCGTCAACCCAATGAAATCTATCAAGGATCCTAATGCTACCGAACCAATTGCGCCCATGCCAAACGCAAGTCCAATCGTCAAACCTGACATCGTACCAATTTTACCGGGAACCAGTTCCTGTGCATATACGACAGTAACGGAAAAACTCGACATGACAATGATTCCAAGCAGGCCAAGCAAAATGATTGCACCAATCTCCCCCGCATACGGCAAAAGTAATGCCAGAGGACCGGTGCACAGAAAAGAATATAAAATTATATTCTTTTTTCCGAACCGGTCTGCCAAAGGCCCACCAATAAACGTGCCGATTGCACCCATCAGCAGGAATGTAAAAATATAAAACTGCGACTCTGCTATCGATAATCCATAATTTTCAATGGCATAAAAAGCATAAAAGTTGGAAATAGCCTTCGCGTACCATGTTCGGGCAAAAATGATAAAAACAAGAACGATAAGTGCACTGCGGATTGCTTTGGCGTAACGCTTGTCCACCTGTTCCTTGTCAGGTGATTTAGTTTTCGTAACAACCATTGGCGTCATGGATGCATACCACCGGGCAATATAAATTAGAAAAATCACTGCCAGCCCAGCAACAGCTGTAAACCAAATGACACCAAACTGCCCTAATGGCACCAGCACCAGGGCAGTAATAACAGGAGCTAATGCCTGCCCCGAGTTTCCGCCTACCTGGTAAATCGATTGGGCAGTACTTCGCCGCGGACCTGCAGCCAGGTATGCAACCCGCGACCCTTCAGGATGAAAAACCGCTGAACCTAGTCCGATAAACAACACACTTAAAAGAATTGTCCAAAAGCCGGATGCAAATGCAAGCCCCAGTATCCCGAACATGCTGCTGGCAAGTCCAACAGGCAATGCATACGGCATCGGTTTCTTATCAGTATAAATCCCGACAACAGGCTGCATTACTGAAGCTGTCATATTCAATGTAAATGAAATTAGTCCAAGTTGGGTAAATGTTAATCCCAAAGACTTCTCCAAAATAGGAAACATAGCAGGAATAACCGCCTGCAATGTGTCATTGAGCATGTGGCAAATACCTATGATAAATAAGATCGAATAAACGGTTCGATTGCTTTTTGATGTATCCATATATATCCTCATTTTCTGTTAGTTTATATATTAGGATAGCATATTAAATGAAAGCTAAGGTGATAAATTCATATATAATTTATATACACTAAAATCTCCCGCATCCCAAAAACCTGACACGGAAGATTCCAAAAAATGATTAAACATTTACCCCATCACAAACAAAGTCCGGTTCGAAACCAAGATCGCGCAGCATCTGATGATCTTTCGTATCTTCCTGGCCAAAGGTTGTCAAATAGTCACCGATAAAATAAGATGCAACGGGAGTTTTCCACAAAAATAAGGAGCTCTATGAAAAGAGCACCTTATTTGAGTATGCTTAATTTTTCGTTGAAATAAGAAACAGCATCGAGCATTCTCCCCCCGTACCAGAACATTTCACCGTCAATGAGATCAGGTATGGCAGCCGGCATCATTTCCTGAAATTCAGCCAGGTGTTTTTCCTTATATGGATATGGTTCAGTAGCCAGAAAAACATAATCCAGGTTCGCCTGCTGGAAGTCTTCTTTTGTTACTTCCGGATAGCGCCCCTCGTATGTTTCAAAAGCATTAGTAAACCCGATTTTTTGGAGAAGTGAATTAATATACGTATCGCCGCCGGCCACCATATACGGATTTTTCCAGATTACATAGGCAGCCCGTGTCCCGGTAATGTTTGGAAGTTGCTGAAACGCGGATTGGATATCACGTTCAAGCGTTACTGCCTTCTGCTCACGATCAGTAACATCACCAAGATCATGTATCATGCGATATGCATCGTCAACGGTTTGCACTTCAAAACAGTAGACAGGATAATGCTCTTCCAGTTGTTCAACCATTTCTTTCGTATTTTCCTCTTTTTCCACAATGATTAAGTCAGGCTGGAGTTCATGCACACGGTCGAGCTTGACCTGCTTGGTTCCACCCACTTTTTTCGCCTGCTCAACCCTGCCTTTCGGATGAATGCAGAATCCCGTTCGACCGACTATTTCCTCATCCAAATTCAGACGATACATTGTTTCTGTAATCGCTGGCGCAAAAGACACAATTCGCTTTGGTGGAAACGTGTAATGGATTTCCCGTCCAAGGTGATCTTTTACAGTTCGCATAAGAAACGCCCCCAATCTTTTAATCTACCCTTAGTATAGGGGGATGGGAAGTGGTTGTCATCTAGTTGATAGAAATGGATAACTGCAATCTGATCTTCAACCTTTTCATCATTTTCGATAATACCAATAACTCCCTTTATTCAATTCCCGGTCACATTCACCCTTGTATCGCAAATATTCGAGGTGGGCAAGCGTTTCACCAATCGCAAAGCGGGTTTCGTGAATGGTAAGCTCTTTCTGAAATAACTTTTGGCAAACATCCGCTGCTGTACCGCCTTCACTTACTGCGTTCAGTGTTTGTAACAGGCGATTATCATGGTGCGCTTTAATTTCATCAATTCTGTTATTCGCCCCATAGAATGGCTTTCCATGAGATGGAATCACAAAATCAGCATCCAGCTTCCTGATTTTTTCCAATGATGTTAAAAACGAATGAAGCGGGTTCGGATCCCCGTGGAACCAATACGAGATGTTCGGTGTTATTTTCGGCAAAATATGATCGGTTGAAAGAAGCACATTTTTTTCGTTGTTATAAAATGTTACAAGCCCGTCCGAATGACCCGGCGTGAAGAACACTTCATATGTAAAGTTGCCAATTTGAACTATCTGCCCTTCCTGAAAATAATGGTCAACTTGCGGGTATGGCGTCACTCTTGGAACAAATTCCTTGGTGTTTTTAGTCATACGTGCAGCGGTTTTCTTATCAATACCGGTAGCCAGATAATTTTCATAAAGCGTTTCTATAAAGCTGTGCTGCCATGCATTCAGGCCGGCTTCAGCATCAATTTCGGACATATAAACGTTGGCACTTGTCAGTTCCTGCAATCCACCTGCATAACCGAAATGATCTGGATGGTAATGGGTGATGAAAATATCCGTAACAGATTTACCTGCAAGTTCATCACGCCATCTATCCGCCGTTTCTTTGTTATGCATCCCTGTATCGATAACCTGCCAGCCATTTTCCCCTTCTGCAACAAAACAGTTTACATGGTTCAATCGAAAAGGAAGATCAAGCCTGATTCGTTTTAATCCAAGTTCCTCCAGCATCCTCTATCACATCCCGTATTAGAATATTCTTCTCAATCTAACTCTATCATTATTACCATTTTTCTGAAAGAAGCTGGTGACCGGAATTACTGATAGAACCGAGTAAGTTGCTGATAGGAATGCTAAAGTTCCTGATAAACTTGTACTACTTGAAAACCTTCCCCCAGCTAATCTTACATCACCACAGATTTTTCTTTACCACGCCGATGTTTTGCAAGGGTTGGCCGCTTTTTCAGTTGTATAATTACGACAACTATGCTGATCATCAAACCAATTGCACCAGACAGCAGGCCTGAATGAATAAAAAGACTACCACCAGCAATCAACATGACTCGCTCCATCAGATTCACTTTCGAAAACAACCAGCCGATTATCCCTGCTGCAAGCAAAATCACCCCCGCCAATGCTGTTATGAAAGAAAGGACGACTTGAATCAGTGACCCTTCCATGAGCAGTGATGGATTTAGCACAAACATAAACGGAACAATGAAGCCGACTATTCCCAATCTGACTGCTGTAAAGCCAACTTTATTCGGGTTACTGCCGGAAATCCCCGCTGCCGCAAATGCCGCCACCGCCACTGGAGGGGTAATGGCTGAAAAAATGGAAAAATAAACGATAAATAAATGTGCGGACATCCTGGAGACGCCGAGTTCAATTAATGCCGGAGCCGAGAGCATTGCAGTTAAAATATATGCAGCGGCAACTGGCATTCCCATGCCAAAAAGCACACAGATCACCATTACGAGCAGTAATGTCGGAACAAGCATGCCTTCCGTTAATCCGAGCAAAATACTTGTTACTTTTCCGCCCAATCCGGTGGACATGATGCCAGCGATGACCAAACCGGCTGATGCACATGCTGTTGTAACAGGAATAGCGGACTTTGCACCGTCAACCATTGCTTCGAAAATTTTTCGTACACCCATGCGAGTATTTTTTCGGAACCAGCTTATAATGACTACTGCGAGAATGCCGTAAAACCCGGTCCTTGATGCACTGTTTCCCAGCAGAAGAAAGCAGACTACCACTATTAAAGGAATAATATAATACCATCCCTCCCTCAATACGTGCGATATTTTAGGGATGTCTTCCTTTTTCGCCCGTGGTAAATCAAGACGCAGCGCCTCAAAATGAACCATCGCCAGCAGCGAAACATAATAAAGGATGCCCGGCAGAATGGCCGCTGTAATAATAGACAGGTAGGATAATTGTGTCACAGCCGCCATCAGAAATGCGGAAGAACCCATGATTGGTGGTAAAATACTTCCGCCGGTCGATGCCGCTGCTTCAACCGCGGCTGCAAATTTGGACGTATACCCAGCTCGTTTGCTCACCGGTATGGTAAACGAACCCGTTGTTACGACATTTGCTGTCGGACTGCCGGAAATCGAGCCGAACAGGGCACTGGACAGAACCGCTACTTTGGCAGCACCGCCTTTTGACCTTCCAGCGATAGTTGTCGAAAGATTAAAGAAAAATTCCCCGGCACCTGCTTTTTGTAAAAAGGTTCCAAACAACAGAAACATAAATACAAATGTTGCCGCAACGGATATAGGGGAGCCCCAGAGTCCATTAAAACTGAACGCCAAATCATTCAGAATCGTTGTGAGAGACAACTCCCTGTGTCCCCACAGTCCTTGCAAATGATGGCCCCACACCGCATAACTGATTCCAATCAAAACAATGAGTATAATCGGCATCCCAATCGTCCGGCGTGCAGCTTCCATGCTTAAGAGTACAAACACCAATCCAAAGAATATATCCAAGCCCGTCAGCGGATCAAGGATAGGAATTCTTTCTGCTATCCATTCTGCACGGAGCGTATAATAGGTCCCGGCCGCAAACGCCAGCAACATAAACACAACATCTAAAAAAGCCGGTCTATTTCGTTCTGTTTTTTTGGAAAATCCGTACCCTATGAAAGACAATCCGATGATGAACGCGAGATGAACAGCCATCTGGTTAATGGGATTCAATTTTCCCCAAATCACTGACCAAATCTGATACCCAGATAAGATAAAAGCGATTACCGCAAATATTTTCAGTTGTATTCCTTCCAGATCCCGCTTCCACCCTTCTGAAAACAAGTATTTCAAATTATTATTTCCGTTCATGGGTACCCCCCTTCCTCTGTCATCAAAACCAATTAATCCAATAATCCAACTTCCTTAAAAAATTTCTCTGCTCCGGGATGAAGCGGAACCTCTCCGACTTCAGCAATATTTTTATCGGTCAGATTTGCAAATTCCTTATGAACCGTGCGCAGGTAGTCCAAGTTTTGATAAATCGCCTTTGTCACACGGTACACTTCCTTCTCCGATACATCTTTATTGGCGATAAGAATCGCAGGTGTGTAAAGCGTATGTACATTTTGCTCCTGAAACGCATAGCTTCCGGATTTTATTACTCCAGATTCCATGCCAAGCTTTTCCGACACTGCATTGATAACATCCTTATTGATTGATAAAAATTTAAGTTCATTCAGGCTGGCTGCTTTGACAATATCACCGGACGGAACCGATACTGCATCCCCGGCTGCATCAATGCGATTATCAGCCATCAACTCAAACGTTTTTGATCCGCTTAAATGATCGACTGAGCCTCCCCAGGATTTGATGTCTGCATATGTAACCCCGTATTCTTTTAAAATTGTCCGCGTGATGATTTCTCCTGCCGAACCCTCTTGATCAACAGCCAACCGGACCGGGGTCTGATTTTCGATGATTTCATCCATCGAATCATATTCCGTACCACCCCTTGCCAAAAGTTGATAGTAATTGGCGGGGATTACAACACTGATTGCCCGGATGTTCGGATATGCCCTGTCATACGGTTCATTTCCACTGTAGGCAGCGTATGCTGTCATTGCATAGGACAATCCATATGGTGTCTTATTCAGGCTGACGCTAACCGGATTTTCGACTATTCCCCCTGGTTCAACAGTAACAATGGATCCTTTGATTTCCCGCCGAATTGATTCCGCAATACCTTCCGTAAAAACTGACCACGCCCCGCCGGTACGGCCACCCACAATGGTTGTATTAAACTCATCGCCCGACTTTTTTCCACTGCTGTCTGAAGTTGCGGTAGCTTGATCCCCACTTTCACATGCAGCCAAAAAAAATAAACCTATCAATAACATAACGAATATGATTTTCCTGCTCGCAAACATGTTACTTCTCCTCCTCGACAAGCAAACTGATATCAAGTGACTTGACAGAATGGGTTAAAAATCCGAGCGAGATGCAGTCAACACCTGTGCCCCGATAGGATTCCAATGATTCCAGATAAATACCTCCGGAAGCTTCCGTCTGGATTGGTTCCGGAACCATCCTGGCAAACTTACGAACTTCCTCAGGGCTCCGATTATCAAACATAATCACATCCGCACCTGCCGAAATCGCTTCTATTACTTGTTCTTCGGTCTCGGTTTCCACTTCAATCTTCACCATATGTCCGACGTTTTTTCGGACTTTATGTACTGCTTCTATAATCGAACCACAGAACGAAATATGGTTATCTTTAATCATGACCCCATCGTACAAGCCATAGCGGTGATTCTTTCCGCCGCCCGTCACAACGGCATATTTATCCAGCATACGTAATCCAGGCACTGTTTTTCGTGTATCGCATAGTTGTATCGAATCATCATCAAGCTTTTCAACACATTTGTTTGTTATCGTGGCAATTCCGCTCATCCGCTGAATCAGATTCAAAATCACTCTCTCTCCTGTCAGTAAAGAGGCAATTGGACCATTCACTTGGGCAATCTTCATACCGGGTAAAACCCTGTCACCGTCAATAACAGATGTTTTTACCTCGATTGCGGGATCCAACAACGCATACACTTCCTTAATGATGGCAATTCCGCAAATAACCCCCTCCTGTTTAGCTGTAAAAAATCCACTCCCGGTTTCATTCGATGGGAATACTGACTGGCTGGTAAGGTCACCATCCCCGATATCCTCCAGCAAATGGGATTGAAGCATGTTTCGTAATTTTAATTTATTCATAACTTTCCTCCTGCATCTGGTTTTGTCGGTAAATGTAAACTTATATGTCTTTACATATAGATTTACATATATTAAACAGAAACGCAAGAGCATTTTTACAGTTTTTTAAGTGCTAAAAAGCCGGCTCCTCTTTTTAAGAAGCCGACTTCTGCAAGTCCATTTTAAATTCTTTGCGGGGCACCAATGCACAAATTGCTACATCCTGCCCGATTTGATAATCGTGATTACCATGAGCACAAACATCAGGAATGCGATAACCGCACCGAATTCAATTATTGGCAGATTCCAAATAATCGTATCCTGACCCACAATCGCAAAGCCGATAATCAGGCTGGCCATCAAAATGCTAAATGCCAGCATCAGGATGCTGAATGCCAGACGGTTACTAAGTTTATCCAGCCTGCGCATGATCCGGTCACCGCGCTTCACATTAATATCAAGCCCGATTTTTCCTTTCTTCACAACATCCATGACATCCTTCAGATCCTGAGGCAATTCCGAAATAATACTGAGATCTTCACTGATTTCCTCCAGTGAATTGCGAATAATATGTTTTGGACGATACCGCTGCCACATCAGCTTTTGTGCAAATGGCTCTGTCGCCCGCATAAGACTGAATTCCGGATCAAGCCGTCTTAGCACTCCCTCAAGTGTCAGAATCACCTTGCTGATAAGTGCCAGTTCAGCAGGAATTTTAATGTAATTAGCATACGCCACATTAAAAATATCCAAAATAATCCGTCCGAGACTGAGCTCTTTCGTTTTAATATTTTCATAACGGGAATGAAGATCATCTAAATCACGCTGCAATACTTCAAGCTTGGTCTCTTCCCCGATTATATCCATTTTTGAAAAAGTTTTGATCATCGCCTTTGTATTCCCCTGGTGGAGGTTTACAATAATCGAAGCAAAATGCTGTTTCTGTTTTTTATTAATCAAACCTGTCTCGCCAAAATCATAAAAAGCAATTGTATTTTTCGGTAAGATGGAAATATTACCGGAATGGGGATCCGCATGAAAAAATCCATTATCAAGCAGTTGATACAGCATCGCATCGGCCAAACGCTGGGCAACTATTTTCCGGTCATAACCTTTGGCATCAAGTTCCCCTATTTTGGAAACTTTAATTCCATCGATTTTTTCCATCGTCATCACCCGTTTGCTCGAAAATTCCCAGTAAACGAGTGGGATCCTCACATGTGCATTATTCTCAAACTGTTTGGAAACCCGCTCTGCTCCACGTGCTTCCATTAGGTAATCCAACTCATTCCGAAGTGAATTGGACAGTTCTCCGATAATGTCAGAAAGGCGGTAACGTTGTGCCCAGGCCGTCCGTTCCTCAAGAATTTTTCCTATTCCGTGAAGGATCTCCAAATCGGTATCAATCTTCGACTTAAGTGCAGGCCGTTGTACCTTCACGACTACATCCTCACCGGTAAGAAGCCTGGCGCTATGTACCTGTCCAATTGATGCTGTTGCAAGCGGTTCGGAATCGATCCACTCAAACAGATTTTCGAGTGTATCGTCCAATTCCGTCTCAATCGTATATCGGACATGCTCATACGGAATAACAGTAGCATGATCCTGAAGTTTCTCCAGTTCTTCGGTGATTTCCGTTGGCAGTGCATCATAACGGGTACTGGCAATCTGTCCAAGTTTTATAAACGATGGTCCCAAGTCCTGTAATGCATGCCGCAGACGCTTTCCAATGCTTTTCATATTCCGGTTTATTTCATCAGGTTCTCTACCTTTAGCAAGTCCGCGGTCAGTCAAACCGACCCGAAACAAAAAATGGCTGAAACCGTTTTTCATAAAGGAATTTACTATTTCACGGTACCGTTTCGTATGCCTGATTCGTTGTCCGAGCACTAAAATCAGCTCCTGTTCCGTCGTTCCAAACTACTGATTATGTTCCTTTTTCAACTATTTTTAAACGCGCATAATTGTCCACAAAAGCTCCGATACCTTATTTATATGCCTAAAGCTTTACAGTATAACACCCGACACTTTGTCATTTATCAAAATATACTTTGCGCAACTCTTCCGTCATTTCTTCCACAAGCTCAGGACGGCCATGAAACTGCGCCGGTGTATTTTGAAAAAGTTCAACCCGCCATTCGCTGCCGCTCTTCACAGCAATCAGTGTCTGATGTGCATTTACCGATGGCTCAATGTCCGATTTACCCGGCGGAACCATTCCGGCAATCGCATGGAGCAGTGCAGTATCCGTTCCAAGCTTCCGCACACCTTTAATTTTTGTCACAAAAGGGGCTGTCGGATGACTTTCAAAGATTGGTGCAAGATGAGCCAGAATATCCTGCTTTCCTATCAGTTTGCTTCCGTCAAACCCGATCTGTACCCCTTCGTCGGAAAATTTGTCCGCCATTCCCTCAGCATCACGGTTATTCCATGCACTTATCAAATTGTTGTATAGTTCAATAATGTCGTCTTGTATCGATCCGTTCATGATTTTTCCTCCCTGCATTTTACATTGCTTTCATTGTATCACCAAGTCCACAAAAAATTCAGGGAAGCACCGTTCGATATGTTTTCCAACTTCCACCTCACATTCCATCACCCTGCACTTATTTTGTAAACATAGCAAGGAAGGTTTACAATATTCCCTGAGAGGAGTTTATGCATGCAGACAAACTACAATTTACCTGAAAAAATCAATGACCTTTTGATTGAAAATACACGTACTGATAATCAATTGCAGGAACTGATCAAGGATGGCGGCTATGTTCCGCCGAACAAGAATTTACTGATCGATGCGATTACCGCACTCAGCATGGGCAAAAATGTGTTGCTGAAAGGACCCACCGGTACGGGGAAAACAAGGTTCGCTGAAACACTGTCAAACCTTTTCCGCCAGCCGATGTTCAGCATCAACTGTTCTGTGGACCTTGATGCGGAGAGCCTGATGGGCTTTAAAACACTGGCATATGAAGATGAGAAGCAGGTCATTCAATTCGTTCCGGGACCTGTAACAAGTGCGATGAATGCCGGAACCTTCCTTTATATTGACGAAATAAACATGGCAAAACCGGAAACACTTCCGCTCCTGAACGGTGTATTGGACTACCGGCGAACTGTTACCAATCCATTTACCAATAAAATTATTACGGCGAAACCAGGATTCAATGTCATTGCAGCCATCAATGAGGGTTATATCGGAACCGTTCCATTGAACGAGGCACTGAAAAACCGCTTTGTCGTCATCGATATCCCATACCTGCATGGTGAACAATTGAAAGAGCTGATTCAATCACAGACACATTTAAACGTCGAGCGATTAACCGATTTGTTCGTTACCTTATCAGAGGATTTAATTCATGCCGCTTCTCAGGGAAAGTTATCCGAAGATGCTGCATCGATCAGGGCATTGATAGATGCATGTGACCTTTGCTCCGTCATCCCGCCGAAACGAGCAATTCAGCGGGCTATTACCGATAAACTGGGTGAGAAACGCGAGCAGGAATTTGTGAACAATCTAGCCGATACGTTTTTTGAGTAACGCTGTAAATGTCATCAGAAAGGGGGCAAACATATGAAGTATAACCGCTGGGATGATTCCAAGATTGATACTGGCTTGTATATGCTGCTTCAGGATTTGACGACCGTGCTATCCAATCAATCGGATCTAACTTTTGAGTACAAGCACGGATCATTCATCGATATAGTTGAGCGCACAGTAACCGGGAGCCACCATTGGGATGTCAACGAGCAGTCGATTAAAAAATCAGGCTATAAATCTGATGTTTTTCTGAGGGTATTGGGAACACTGCACCATTCGCACCTTCCCTCAATCCATTCATTCTCCCGAAATGCCGATGAAACAAGTCTTCCCAAATTTTCCGCGCAACTGTTCACACTGCTGGAAGATTTGCGGCTTGAGAATCTGATCATAAAAGGAAGACCAGGCACAAAGCAGGATTTCACCATACGCCTCAACTACCTGAAGCACTATTTTGACACACAGCGATCGACCAATGTGACACGCGGTTATCCGCTTGATGAGTTGTATTGCCTGATTTACCTACTTTTGCAGGCGGACCAGCCGGATCCAAGTTTTCCGCGAGCATCTGACAAGCAACTAAACCAGCTGGAAAAAATTAAACCACTCCTGTATCGAACTTTTGAGGCTGCAGACACACGCGGCGTTGCTGGAATCACTGAACATATTACACAAATGCTTGAGGAAAGTTATCAGGACATGTTCCATACGTATTTTGCATTTCCCATCGCCCATCACGAGCAGTTTCAAAAAGACACCTTATTTGATGAACTGACCCGTACTGATCCATTGGAAAATGAAGACCGGGAAGATGCTGATCAGGAGGAAAGTGAATATGTAGATGAGGAATTTTCCACATGGCACCGGGAAAATGAAAACAGTAACCGGAAACAGACCTTTTTACAGTTCGAACTGGATTCGGGTACTAAAACAAATATCAATGGTGGTAACTCCCGTGAAACGGAAGATGGTGATCAGGCGGAAGGAACGATTCAAGGGGCTTCCGGAAAAAGCGACCAGAACGACTATTCAGACGTTGATTCGCTGGAAAAGCAAGGAAAAACCGAAGAACGACAAGCAAATGGTTCCGGTTATGGCGAGGTTAATCAATATGCGGTGGCGATTGACAAATATGCCACTGCACGAACAACAGAGGATGAGCGCTCCTATGACGAAGCCGTCAGAAAGATTGAGGATCATAAACGCCGGCTTGCCACAACGATTGAGAAAGTACTGGAGTATCAAATGAACGCACCACGAAAAAATTTGCTGTTTGGCAGACTTTCCAAAAATCTACTCCCAGTGGCAACAAACGAAAATCCACGAATTTTTTATAAAAAGAATGATGATTCAAATACGGTTGATGCTGCATTTACATTACTCGTTGACTGTTCCGCGTCCATGTACAATAAAATGGATGAAACAAAATTGGGGATCACACTTTTTCATGAAGTACTCAATCAGCTGAAAATCCCACATTCAATTGTCGGCTTTTGGGAAGAAGCAACCGATGTAAAAGACACGTATCAGCCGAATTATTTTCATTATGTCCATCAGTTTCAGGATTCCTTTTATAAAAATAACGGTGCAGACATCATGCAACTGGAGCCACAGGAAGACAACCGGGACGGATTCAGCATTCGCGTTGCGGCTGAGCACCTGGCAGCCAGACGGGAAAAACACAAATTTCTGCTCATCTTTTCCGACGGCGAACCGGCTGCAGCCAATTACGACCAAAATGGCATCATCGACACAAATGTTGCTGTTGCCGAAGCACGCAAACGAGGAATTGATGTCATCGGGATGTTTCTGGCAGAAGGCGAAATTGATGAGCGAGAAGATGCTACAATGCAGAACATTTACGGCCGCGAACGCCTGATGATTCCTGGTGTCGAAGAACTGCCGGAGCATTTCGCGCCCTTGTTGAAGCGGTTATTGCTTAAATCAGTATAGAAAATTGTCGTATCCGGATTTTTTACAAAGAATCGACTTTCACATTAGAAAGTCGATTCGGAAATCTGGATATCGCACGGAAAAGGGCTATATAGCGTCTCAGTCAAGCATATTTGGCACGTTTTCTACAATTGTTGATCTGGGAATACAAGCCGCTCTGGCACGTTTATCAACAAAAATAACATCTATACCAAGAGGAAATTCCTGCCTGAACTCATTTCTTTTCGCCCATACAGCCAACGGACAATCTGTATTCAACATCATTTGTTTTTTTATACCAGGCCCCTTTAATGTAACTCCTGGGCTATTGGACAAAGACTCACTTTCGATAATCCATGTTGCTGCATATTGCGGATTTTCCAGGTCACCGAATTTGCATACGTTCAAAACATCCACAATTTCTTTTTCAGACGCATCCTTAAATGCAAATACAAAGTCAGCCTCGTCAGGTGCAACATGTTTGGCCATTGTGTACGCAGATACTTTTTCTGCTATTTTGGATTGTTGTTTAGAGATAATGTGAAAACTCACCTCCCCATCAAGCAGTGTCAATGCAGTCAAAAAAGAAGAATGAAAACACGGTAGATCCTTATCCACTGTTTCCATACTGTCCTTTATGACTTTTATTTCCCCAGGACGCGACAAACCATCCAGAAGTTCCCGGTACACATTTTGCAAATCATGAACATAATCGACTGGCATTTAAACACCCCTAATCGTTATTATCCCGCCATCATTTCGAAATTCACCTTTGCTTGCTGCAGATTTGTATGCATATCCATCCGTCGTTTCGTGATTTCTTTTTCTTCCGCAGGTCATCAGTCCATTCAACCATTTCTTCTAATTTCCCCTTATATACTGCCCCCAACCCTCCTAACAACTTCATCATAACTTGTGGCCAGGTTAATGTGAATAAAGCTGGTGTTAAATATTTGTAAACATCATTTACAGAGAAAACACGGAAAGTTTCATAAATCTTCCATGCGCATTGAGTGATTATAATTCAAATCGGATTGAATATTATTGAAAAATAGCAATTGCTGCTTTCAGTATGCAGGAGCTCATTTCTGTCATATCTCTGCACCTTCAATTTCAAGCAGTTGCTTTTTCATGTCCATCCCGCCGGCATATCCGGTCAATTTATTGTTTTTGCCAATAACCCGGTGACATGGAATGATGATTGGCAAGGGGTTGACGGCATTAGCATGTCCTACTGCACGGACTGCTTTTGGCCGTCCAATCGAAGCAGCTATTTCCGTGTAGGATTGTGTTTTTCCATAAGGAATGTCATGAAGTGCCTGCCATGCTTCCCTCTGAAAAGGTGTACCATTCAATTCAAATGCAATATCAAATTGCTGACGCTCCCCTCCAAGGTATGCCTGCATCTGTTCACGCAGAGGTTTTCCAGTCGCGTGACTTTTCCTCATAGCATTACCTGCACACAAAGCATCCCATTGTTCATCTGTCAGTACAATTCGTTGCAGCACCCCACTCATTTCGTCAAAAACAAACCGCAGCATACCGATTTTTGTTTCACATTCATCGTATATCATGTACTGTCACCTCTCTGCATCGCAATGTCTGGGGCATTTTCTGTACGATAACGGCTTGGTGCTTTCCCAGTCTCCCGTCTGAATGCCTTGTAAAAGCCCGAAATACTTTGAAAGCCTGTTTGAAAAGCAATTGCCGCAATCGATTTTTTTGTATTTATGATTAATTTTTCTGCATGTCGGACTCTTACTTTTTCCAAATACTTTCGTGGTGTACTCCCTGTATTTTTCTTGAACAAGCGATGCAAATGAAACTTGCTTACTCCCACTTTTTGTGCCAGTTCGCTTAAATCAAGCAGTTGGAAAAACTCCTGCTCCATAATTTCTTTTGTATCCTTTACAACCGCCTCCTCCGGCATATACCGGAGTAAATCCGGCCGGCACCTTTTGCATGGGCGATAACCTGCTTCCATTGCCTTCAATTCTGTAGCATAAAAGGTTACATTTTTATATTTCGGCTGTTTTGACTTGCATGACGGGCGGCAAAATATCCCTGTTGTGCGAATGGCATAATAGAACTTCCCGTCATACAAAGCATTACAAGAAACCACTGCATGCCACAACTCCTCTTCAAACATACCGTCTATTGATTTCATTGCCAGAAACCTCCCTTTACTTCTACTTTATCAGCCGATTAGAAACATTTCTTCTTCATAATTGCGGTTTAATTTTTACCAGATCAAACTGTTCCGGACAAGAAAGCGTCCGTTGAATTCGACCGGTACACCATTACGATTTTTGGTTATATATCTAAACGGTATTAATATTTACGTAAACTGCAACACGTTAAAAAAACTGCATCCCAATAACTGGATCAGAATACAGTTTAGTAGACTATGACAAGGTTCTTTTACCTACTTTTTGCGATATAAAATAAGAAAGAGTCGCAATCAACAACATGACCAATAATAAGGTAGTGGAACCTGCTTCAAGATTGCTTCCCGTTGATGGTAGATCAGGATTATATAGCACTGTTAGAATTAACCCTGATACAATTTGAAAGACAAGATACAATACCGTAAAACTAACAATAAAGACTATATACTTCTTCATACCATTCACCCCATGTTCATTAATTCTGGAAATTAGGTGCCGACCCGATTCGGCTGTTGATCATCCGTAATGACCACCTTCTCCCTCATTATTTACGTTTTTTGATGGCAAATGTTTCACAATTTATAAACTCCTTCAAATAATCTTTCATAAATTCCAAATGTATTTCATTGACACATCTTAATTAGTATATTACACTTTTCATCATGAATTTCATAGAAGCTTATCCAGAGTGGCTGAGGGATCTGGCCCTATGAAGCCCGGCAACCTGCGCAAAAATTGCAAGGTGCCAATTCCAGCAAATCGCGTTACATGCGTTTTGGAAGATAAAATTATTGTCAATCTCCTTCCAAAACGGGAGGTTTTTTGTTTTTGATCACATTTTTTATGAATCATCACATGAAAAAATTCCTTAAACAAACCCTTGTATCGGCAAACCAGTATCTACACCAAAGGGGAGTTGGAAAATGAAGTCATCAGAATTTAATAAAGGAAACGCTTTTGCGTTATTTCCATTTATCGTCTTTTTATTGTTATTTATAGGCTCCGGACTGATTAACGGAGATTTTTATAAATTACCTGTTCTTGTTGCAGTGTTTATTGCTGTTTTATTCGCACTGTTTATGAACCGGAAAATGGCTTTTCAGGATAAACTGGATCACCTGACAAAAGGGGCTGGCCATCCGAACATCATGTTGATGGTTATTATTTACCTGTTGGCTGGTGCATTCGCTGCGGTTGCAGAAGGTGTCGGTGCAGTTGAATCAACCGTTAACCTTGGGCTGACTTTTCTGCCTCAAAACCTGTTGATTGTAGGATTGTTCATCATCGGATGCTTCATCTCCATTTCAATGGGGACATCGGTTGGTACAGTCGTTGCACTTGCTCCAATCGGCGCCGGACTGGCTGATCAGACCGGAATGAGTGCAGCGTTGATAATGGGTGCCATCGTCAGTGGCGCTATGTTCGGTGATAACCTGTCCATGATTTCCGATACGACTATCGCAGCTGTCCGCACACAGGCAGTCAAAATGAGTGATAAATTTAAAGTGAATATTTACATTGCGCTGCCGGCGGCAATCGTAACTGCTGTAATTTTTGGAATCATGACAATGGATACGAGCGGCGGTGTGAGTGGTGAACATCCGTATGAACTGATCAAAGTCCTGCCATATCTAGCTGTACTGGTTATTGCAATTGCTGGAGTCAATGTGATTTATGTATTAATCGGTGGAACCATTTTTGCAGGAATTGTCGGTTGGTTCTACGGTGAATTCGATGGCATGGGATTCCTTAACCTGCTTGGTGACGGCATGGCGGGTATGCAGGAACTTGCCCTGTTGTCCATTCTGCTCGGCGGTTTAGTTGAACTTATTCGTGTTAATGGAGGAATTGACTACCTGTTAAATGCAATAAGCAATCGGATTAAATCCAGAAAAGGTGCCGAAGCCGGTATTGCAGGCCTTGTCAGTGTTTTTGACGTTTCAACCGCCAATAATACGATTTCAATTATTAGTGTCGGACCATTAGTCAAACAAATTTCCGAACGGTTCGGAGTTGACAGGCGCCGTTCCGCAAGCGTACTGGATATATTCGCCAGTACCTTTCAGGGAATTTTACCATATGGTGCACAGTTGCTTGCGGTCGCCGGTGTTGCATCGATCTCCCCGGTTTCCATTATGCCATATTGTATTTATCCGGTATTGCTAGGGGTAGCCGGCTCGATTGCAATTGCAATCGGATTCCCCCGGTTTTCCACCAAAAGCAATGCACCTTCAGATGCAACAAACCAAACAAATGAAGCTTAAAATAAAAGTGGTTGATCCCTGTGAGCGATCAACTACTTTTTTACATGATAAAACCATTTTATCAGCCACTTTTTGAGATTTTATCAGTCAGTTTAGTGTTTTATCGGTCACTTCCAACAATTTATCAGTATTTCATCACATGTTGAATGATGATAATCATTCAGGTATTTCAATCGTCACTTTATCCCGCTCTTCCCCATCAATGCTGATCTGCCAATAGCTGTATTCCGGATTCCTCCCGGCAAAATTTTTGTTAACCGTTACAATCAGCTTATCCTTGTTATGAAAAAAGACCGGACTTGTCACATGCTCCCGGAACGACGTCATTTGCTCGGCTTGCCTGGTATCCGGGTTCATCCGAAAAGCTTCATATATAAATGTATTATTTTCATCCTTTGATGCAACATCTGAAAATACAATATATTTCCCATTCGGGGAGACGGTTGGCGATGAAATAACCGGTGCTTTGGATGCAAAATCACCATTGGGGATAATAGTCGTCCTGCTTTCTTCTTCGAGCGAATAAATTACCAGCTGATCACCATTTGTGTATGTTTTGTACATCAGCTTTCTCCCTTCAGGCATAACCTCGAGCGAGGACATCATATATGCTTTTTCAAATGTGATCTGTTCGGTCTTCCCTGTTTTCATGTCCATTCGAAAAACATCAAAATCATGCGGTCGTTTGGAACCAGCAGAAGAATAATTTTTATATACATCAGCCTTCAAGAAATACAACGATTTTCCATCCGGTGAAAAGGCCGCTTCGGTTACATAACCATTCGTATTAACACGTTGAATGACAGTTTGGCTGTTTCGGTCAAAAATCCTTAACTGACTGTACCGGCGTTCCTCTGTTTCCCATTCTTCAATGAAAGCAACCTTCTCACCATTTGGCGAGTATTTCGGATTAATGTATGATTTCCCCTCTTCCGGATTTATCAACAGCTCAGCCTCTCCGCCACTTACAGGTACCGTGTATAAAGCGGCATCATCCCCATGATAATATGAAAAAACAACTTCACTGTCATCTGGGGAAATGTCCGTTGCTTGACCGAGACCGGTAAATCCTTCTGGCGGACTGGCAAATGACCCGGCACCCCACAGAACTAAAAATAATAACACCATACCTGTGATAAAGCTGATATTTTTCATTTTTAACGACATTATGTACCCCCTTAGGACAAGAAAATGATGATATTTGGAATGATGAGTGACAACAGAGAAAAACCGAATCCGGTCAAAAGTGCCAACAATGGCTTTTTGGCAATATAACCCATCTGGAATTTATAGGAAATTAACCATAAAATAATCGGACATATCATAAAAATGATATCCGTTGCATGGACAGGCCCGCCGGAAAAGGCAAGCGTAGCCCACAGGAAAAACAGACTGATACCCGTAACTGCCGCCCCCATCAGCAGATTCAGACCATAACTAAACAACACAAGCCAGCGTTTTTGCTGATTGGTTTCAGTCGGTCCATAGGCAAAATAAGAATTCCGAACAACAGCAACCAGACCCAGACCAACTAGAATCAGCAGGTAAACGCTAAATAAGATCGATTGCCACACCGAGGTTCCTTGTACGAGCAGCAAATTAATTCCGTTCCAGATAACGTTAATAAGCAATATTACATTAAGAACATAAAAATAGCGCCCAACTAACGAAATGTTAATGGCAGCCAAAGTAACTGTACTTCCCGTTAACAGCTGAATCCCCAACCAGACTGGAACCGGGTCATGAAGGAAAAATGCTGAGTTCAAATAAAAGAGAATACCGCATAAAATTGCCCCTATCCCTATTACATACAACAACCCACGCTGGAAAGGATACATTGATTCCTGCAGCTGGTGGCCTACCATATCTGAAGCACCAAATTCTGACAGCGCTTGCTTTTCAGCCTTTTTCTCCGTGAATCCTTCGCTGATATAATACATTTTTGCTTCCTCCAAGTGACTGAGAAGTTCCTCCCGTATCTCTTCCCGTTCATCATTTGGACTTTGTATGTAGTTCAAAATTTTTTCTACATGTTTTTCCAACCCGGTCATGATATGTCTCCCGATGTTTTCGTGATTAAATCATGGACACTTTTCCATTCGTCCAATTTCTTTTCCAGGATATCCTTTCCATCATCCGTAATCCGGTAATATTTTCTTCTCCCGTGCTCTGTTTCATACCAGTATGATTCGAGCCACTGCTTTTTTTCCATCCGTTTAAGTGCAGGATAAAGCGTTCCTTCCCCCATATTATAAAGTTGTTCACTTTTTTCCTTCAGTACCTTAACCATCTCGTAGCCATACATATCTTTTCCGTTCAGCAGATTAAGTAACAAAATATCAATACTGCCTTTCATAATTTCACGATCCATTTTTTCACCTCTAGTTTACATTGTAATACGATACACATCGTATTACAAGGGTATGAATAATAAATACCTCCAAGCAAAGATTATTAATGAGGTGATCGTCATGAAAAAACAAGAAAAAAAGAAATTTAATATGCCGACACAGGCAAATATGGACGGTGAATACAACATACGAAACGGACTGGATGCAAAAAAGCCGTATAATGAAGATGATGATGCTGCCGGTGATTCGGTCGATGAACACAAAGAACTGGAAGCCGCAAATGAAATAATTGCTGAAAAAGTGATTTCCCAAATCAATAACAATTCATAATGATGAAGCCAAAAGGATCAGGTCCGTCCGCTTGATCCTTTTTTCATCTCCTTAAAAGTTTGGTCTTAAAATATACGAATTCCGCATTGAAATATGCGAAATCCCTGCCAAACTTGCGAACTCACTTCTTTTCTAATATCTTCCATATGCTGTCTAACAGGATCTATAAAATTTATATAACAGAGCTAAAAAAAATTGAAACCGATTAATTTCCCTGTTACAATTAATAAATATTTATATATATAACAACATAAGAGAGGGGATACATAGAATGAACCGAAAAGGATTGGCATCATTGTTGATTATTTCATTTTTACTAGTCTTAAGTGCTTGTGGGACAGATAATGAAACAACCAATAGCAGTGAGAAGAAAAAGACAGATGGAAAATGGTCTGAAATTAAGGAATCCGGGGAAATTGTCTATGGCACTGCGGGAACGCTATACCCTGCTTCCTACTACCCGGAAGGCTCGGACAGGTTAACCGGTTATAATGTTGAAGTGATGCGTGAAATTGCCAAACGTTTGAACCTGGATATCAAATTCGAAACAATGGCCTTCGATGCGATGCTGGCAACATTAAAATCCGGGCGAATCGATGTTATTACTGCGGGTCCAAGGGAACAGAGCAGAAAAAAATTCACCTTCAGTGAACCCTTTAAACATTCCTATTCAACGATGATCGTACGGGAAGATAATTTATCCGGAATCGAGACGTTGGAAGACTTAAAAGGCAAAAAAGCAGGCGGTGCTGCTACCACGGTATATAGTGATATTGCCCGAAAATTCGGTGCAGAAGTTAAAACATATGGCAATGCGACCAATGATGTTTATTTACGGGATGTTGCAAATGGCAGGACGGATGTTATCATAAATGACTTTTACCTGCAAAAACTTGCCCTGAAAGCATTTCCCGAACTTAATATTAAGATCCATCCTGATTTAAAATTTCATTCGACAACGGTAAATGTTGTCATGCCTAAGGGTTCTCCAAAACTGGAGAAAAAAATCAATGAAGCCCTTGCAGAAATGCACAAGGACGGAACACTTACAAAGATTTCTAAAAAGTTTTTTTCTGGTGAAGATGTTTCCAAAAAGCCTAATGAAGAAATTAGAGAAATCGAAGGAATAGAGTAAACCTATTATGCTTGAATTGCAGATAGATGAAGTGCAATTAGGAAATTTATTTGATTGGCAGCTTGCCTGGAAAAGCTTACCTTTCGTACTTGAAGGATTACCAGCAACATTAACCGTTTCACTGATTGGAATGGGATTGGGACTTGTTCTCGGATTATTTCTTGCACTCGCACGAGGTTCCAAACAGATTATCTGGCGCTGGCCGGCACGGATGTATATCTCATTTATGCGCGGTACACCATTATTAGTATTTTTATTTATTTTATATGCCGGATTGCCAATGGTAGGAATAAAATTATCAGCAATCCTTTCGGCAATTCTGGCATTCGGCCTTAACAGTGCAGCATACATTGCAGAAATAAATCGCTCATCACTCAATAGTATTGATTCCGGACAATGGGAAGCGGGAAAATCGTTGAATATGGGGTATTGGGTGACATTGTTTAAGATTATTTTACCGCAGGCAGTCAGAACAGCAATTCCACCATTGTCAAATGTTTTTCTGAGCATCGTGAAAGCCACCTCTCTGGCCGCGGTTATCACCGTTCCGGAGCTATTCCAAAAGGCACAAATTGTCGCCGGCCGCACGTATGACTCATTGACGATGTATATTTTGGTTGCACTAATTTACTGGCCGATTTGCATACTCATTTCCCATTTACAGGATCGATTAGAAGCCAGATACAGCAAGTTCATATAAGAAATTATCAGCCTAAATCGCTTTATGATTTAGGCTTTTTCAACTTTTTATATCCACGATGTGCGCCTCCAACGCTCTTTGGCCTGAATGTGTAAAACTTTGTATGCTAAGGCTGATGCAACCCCTGCGAAAATTGTCCAAATGAATGCTGTTTTCATATTCACTCTCCTCGTAGTTTAACTTTAAAATTTGTTATTTTTAGAATTATACTAAAATTGGATTGGTTTGTAAAGCCTAAAGTGCATCAGCAAATGGCAAGTACCAAACTTTTGTTAATGCAGTGATAACCCAATCGGAAATTCACTCTATTCTTCCTCAGCCGCAATTGCATCCGCTTTTGTTACATGAACTGTCCCAAACGGGTGCTCCGGCGGGGCGTAAATAGTATATAGTTTAAGCGGCCGACGTCCGGTATTGATAAGGTTATGCCATTTTCCGGCAGGCACCACTATTGCGTAATCTTCACCAACCATTCTTTCGAAATACAAATCTTCCTTTGAACTCCCCATGCGCACAATTCCCTGACCTTCTTCAATACGTAAAAATTGATCGACATCCGGATGTATTTCCAAACCGATATCCTCTCCAACATCAATACTCATAACGGTCAATTGCAAATGGTCCCCTGTCCATAGTGTGGTACGGAAGTTTCTGTTTTGTTCAGCAGCCTCCTCAATATTTACAACATATGGCTCGTTTCCATAATCCTTTAATTGCCCTCCTGGCTGTCGTTCCAGGTTGGGATATTTCCGATAGCCATATAAATGCGGCTGTGTCATCTCGTAACAGTTGGCCATCCAATTTTCATATTGTCTTTCATTGTCATATACCTGCGTTAAATATGGATATGTCGGAATATACGGAACATAGTACATACATCTCTTCCTTTCACAGAGTAATCAAATTATCCTATGTACTATGTCTAGGCGTTGTGTTTAACGGGGGTATTTACAAATACGCAACTACTTATCATCACCACTTTCAAACATAAGCTGTTCCGGCTTAAAACCTTTTTCGATAATCGCCTGTTTAATTTTGGCTTTCGTCATTTCATCAACATGGTTTGTGGTTGTCACAGGGATTTCCAAAGCTTTCGTATCAAAATTAACAACTTCCACTTCCGGATCAGGCAAAATACGGTTTGGCAAGTATTTATCCAAAATAGCTTTAACCTCTTTATTGGCACGCTCCCGCAATTTCTGATAGGCATACCCGTCTTCTATCTGATTAGTGCGCATATTTTCCCCGATATAAAATTGGAGATCCGGGTTGTTTTTTGGATAGGCTTTTCCATGGTATCCCCCCATGCAAAAAATCATATCCGATTTCATCCAGGACCATCTCTACATCATATGATGATAAATGCTTGTGAAAATTCTCCCTCGCCTCAAAATAATCCCAAGGAAAGCCAATTTTTGCATACATGACAATAGAAAGCATAAGTAAGAGCAGAATACTTACCAAAACCCTTTGCTTTTTCAAATGATTCCCCCCTTGTGGAATGTTCGCTTGAAAGTTCGTTTTCCCGCGAATGATCTATCGATACAAGTACACGACTTTCTTCTGCAAAGAAATCTTCGGAAATAACATTCATAGCGCTACTCTCCAATCTTCTCCGGCGATTTCTATTTTGTCTGTCATTCCTCTGCATTCCATTCGCTTGCAAGCACACTGTACAAAACACAATCATGGAAATGGTCATATAAATACTCCGCATCCCGGATAATACCTTCTTGTTTCAAGCCAAGACGCTCTGGGATTGCCTTACTTTTTTCATTACCAGCACCACATTGTATTTCCACTCTGTTCAACTTATATTCAATAAAAGCTTGCGCAATTAATGCTTTTACCGAA
Source organism: Virgibacillus ihumii (assembly GCF_902726655.1). Taxonomy (NCBI): domain Bacteria; kingdom Bacillati; phylum Bacillota; class Bacilli; order Caryophanales; family Bacillaceae; genus Virgibacillus; species Virgibacillus ihumii. The sequence continues at coordinate 321,841 of NZ_CACVAN010000001.1, read as the reverse complement.
GCAGTCATAATTCCGTTACCCTGATAATTTTCGGCCAGCCAATAACCTATTGTCGTTTTTCGGTTGGCCCAATCTATTTCATGAAAACCTACCATACCCACTAGCTTTCCTTTATATAAAATACCAGCCTGATAACCGTCATGCTCGGAAAATTTCTTTAGCCACGTTTCAATAATTGGCTCATAATCAGTTACCTGCTCCATGCTGTCAACCCATGGAAGCCATTCTCTTAAGTGATCTCTTGATTCATCGACCAACTTAAATAGCTCCTTTGCATCTTCCTGTTCAAGTAATTTTAAAGAAACAACATCATTCACTTTCATCGCAAACATACAATCTCTCCCCTGACTTCTGTTATTTAAAATTTAGTGATTTTTAAAAGTCCATTATTTAATTACATAATTATATTTCATTCTACATACACTCCTAATTCTCCTGCCAATCTTCAACGAAATTCGATTATCATAAAAACTGATTCTCTCATTAATGAGAATAATTGGAGGCGATGTCTGAGGAAGATGCAGAGCGTACCGTTGCGATGTTCCAAATGGATATGGACTTATGCAGCAGCAAATGGATATCTCTTTTTCAAATTGGGTATAACAGTCATAGACCAGTTTCAACCTTTGATGTTATGGCTAAGAGGAGGTCATGGATATGTGGACAGCAATTTTGTGAGGTGGCATTGCCGGTTCAGCCTCGCTGCTCGGAGCGTTAACAGTCCTTATATTCGATGTTCCAAAACGAATAATCGGTTATATAATGGCGCTTGGCGTCGGCGCTTTGATTGCGGCCACCACATATGAACTTCTCGGTGAAGCAGTTCGACAAGCTGGCTTTCTCGAGGCAGCAATCGGCTTTCTGGGCGGTGCTCTTATTTTTACTGTTTTTGATAGTGCTGTTTCAACAAAAGGCGGGCACAAGCGTAAGCATTCGGAAGGCAGCAATACTTCAGAATCCGGGAAAGGCGGTTGCGGGCTGGCTATATTCATTGGAACCGTTATGGATGCTATTCCTGAATCAGCGATGATAGGTATCAGCCTGATTGGGAGCCATTCGGTCGGACTTTCACTAGTTGCAGCCATATTTATAAGTAATTTTCCAGAAGGGTTATCAAGTACCGTTGGATTAAAAAAAGATGGTTATTCCCGCACGAAGGTCTTCACCATGTGGGGAGCTGTCATTGTCTTTTCCGCACTCAGCTCTCTGGCAGGATTTGCGTTATTGGATAAAGCAGGCGACGGCATCCAGGCAATCATCAGCGCCTTTGCAGGTGGCGGCATTACGGCCATGATTGCCTCCACCATGATGCCGGAAGCTTTTAAAGAGGGCGGTCCGGCAGTCGGCTTCATCACAGCTGTTGGAATATTTATTACACTGATGCTTGGAAGTTTATAAAACCAACCGGACCAAAAAACGTTTTTAATGCGTTTATTTAAAAGGAAGCCAGGAAAAGCTGCCGCCAAATACATCACGGACATCATGAATAATGACAAAAGCTTCATTATCCACTAAAGTAATGACCCGCTTCAATTTAAATACCTGATAACGGTTTATGATAACATAAACCATATCCTTGGATTCTTTTGAATAGCCGCCATAACTTTTAAATACCGTTGCACTGGTTTCCAATTGTTTAATAATTTCATCAGCAACTTCAGGGGCTTTGACCGAAATAACACTGACTGCTTTTTTCGTATCCAGTCCCTCAACAATGAAGTCGGTTGATTTTTTGCCAATATAAAGTGCAATAACCGTGTACATGATATTCAGCGGACTGATTACAAATAATCCGGACGCTACGATAAGCGTATCGATGAACAAATTCGTTCCGGTCAAGTCCCATCCGAGATTATGATTGAGCATTTTTGCAATCAGTGTCGATCCACCCATCGAACCGCCGGCACGAAAAATCATCCCCGTCCCGATTCCGATGAATACACCTGCAAAAATGGCTGATCCCAGCGGATCTCCGAGCGGCTCAACCTTCCCTTCTGTTATATACATAAAGAAGGATATGAGTGGAATTGTCAGAATCGACATCGCAACCATGCGTCTTGGTAAATATCGATAACCAATCAGCAGCACAGCTGAATTCAATATAAACGTTGTAATCCCGGGCGACCAGGAGAAAGCATAATGCAAAATAATGGAGACTCCTGGAATTCCGCCTTCTGCCAAATGGTTAGGAATGACCAAAAAAGTCAGTGAAAATGCATAAATCATGGAACCAAAAACAATCAATATAATATCTTTTATCAATTTATTCAACGTTTTACTCACCTCAATCCCGGAATGCCTTCTGCTGTTTCATTGATAATGACCGCTGCCAATAATTATTTATCCTCGAATCTGTCCAACCAAACGTCAATCTTATGCAGGACAATGAAGCAAACTCTCTACATATATCATAGACGAAAACAAGTTTACCAATCCTGTATGAAATAAATGGATACATACACAAAAATAGAGCCGACAGCATTGTCAGCTCTATTTTGCTTATTATTCTTCTGTTGTTGATTCTTCGGCACGTGATGAGTCGGTTGGTTTCTGTTCGGACACGTCATTTTCCTTATCGTCTATTTCAGTTGTTTCGTTTTCATCCGAGGCTGACGTGGTGTTCCTTTCCAGCGAGCTGGCAATCTGACCTAACTCCCCTTTGAGGTTACTTTTACCGGAAATATTATTGATGATTTCATTCAAATCCAACCCGGTCATCTGTGCAAGACTTTCCTGCAGATTGGTCATGGTGTTGGTTACGTTTCCGGTGAAATTCCCGACTCCATCACCATTTCCACCGTCCATAATTCGGATGGATTCCACATTACCAAGCGGTTCTGCGACTGATTTAGCGAAGTCAGGAAGCATCTTGATCATCATTTCAACCATCATGACTTCTTTATGTTTATTTAATGCTTCAGCACGTTTTTCAATTCCTTCCGCCTCAGCCAGACTTTTTGTTTTAATAACCTCAGCTTCAGCATGACCAGCTTTTTCTCTTGATTCCGCTTCCGCCTCAGCGGTTTTGATTCGCTCATAATATTCGGCGTCTGCTTTTTCTTTTCGGACTTTCGCCTCTTCTTTTTCCAGCGCAACGTTACGTTCACGTTCCAGCTGCTTTAGGCGTAATGATTCTTCCTTGTCCTGTCTTGTAACTTTGAGTCGTTCTTTTTCGACCTGTAATTCGCGCTCAGCTTTCTCCAAATCATATGCAGCCTCTGTTTTTGCACGAGCTTTCTCGGTTTCTTCTTTGAATAAGGCATCTTTTATTTCTTTATCTTTACGCGATTCCGCAATAGAAATCTCACGTTCGTATTCTTCCCGTTTCGTTTCTTCATTCATTTGTGCAACGTGAACTTTGGTTTCACGGTTGTTGGTAGCCTCTGCAATTTCCGCGGTTTTTTTAACTTCTGCAGTACGCGGACGCCCAAGGTTTTGCAAATAATTACTTCCTTCATCATCCTTAAGATCCGTTAACCCAAGGCTTGTGATTTTGAAGCCCATGGCATCCAATTGATTTTGTGCAATGTCACGAACCTGACTGTTGAAACTTTCACGGTCGTTATTGATTTGTTCCACCGTCATTTTGGATAATATAGCGCGAAGATTGGCTCCCAATACTTCAGCAATGTCATGCTCAATATCCTTTTGTTCTCTTCCCAGAAATTGCTCAGCATATTTCGCAATACCTTCCAATGAATCTGCAACTTTTATCATTGCCACAGCTTCCCCAACAATTGGAACACCTTGTTTGGTGTAAACGGTAGGTGTTGAAATCTTCAGCTGGAATGCTGTCAATGAAACGGGTGTATGTGTTTGGAACATACGGAGACGATGTCCGCCGCCGCGAATAACTTTTAAGTATCTTCCTTCTTCATCGCGGAACACATTATGATCTTTTTCTGGATCACCCAGTTTTGGACCCGTAATAATAAGTGCGATATTGGATGGGACGGTTTTATATTTTATTTTCATATAAATAAACCATCCAATACCAACAACGATGGCTAAACCAATAAGTAACCCCACAATAAAAATAACTTCCATAAATATTTTCCCCCAATTTCACTTATTTTTCTTTTCCCAATAAATATTCTAACAAAGGTATTTAATGAATTGTGGAAAATTTATATATTTCCTTATTTTCTTTTTCAGGGAAAGTTTTTTGACAAAAACCTTGCATTATAAAAATTCTTGAGATATAATTCTGTGAACTGAAATAAAAAACGTTGAAGAGGAAAAGTAAGATACGATCATTTTTCTGCAGAGAGCTTCGTAAGCTGAAAAGAAGCAAAAATACGTATCTGAACAATGGCCTCCGAGTTTCGTGCTGAACGTATCAATTGTGATACCAGTAGGTTCCGGCGGGTTCGGCACCCGTTACCAATGCCCGAGTATACAGAGCGAACAAAGCTTGCGTACTTAGTGAGGCTGTATGTGCGAGCATACAGTAAAGTAAGGTGGTACCACGTATATACAACCACGTCCTTACCGAATGTGATATTCGGCATGGGCGTGGTTTTTTGATTAGCAAGGGAGATAGCCCTATTGTTGCCTGGGAATTCCCTGAAAAAACGAAATGGAGGAATCGAACATGAGTAAAAATTTAGTGCTTCAGACAGACTTTGGTTTAAGTGACGGTGCGGTAAGTGCGATGTATGGTGTTGCTTTATCGGTTGCTCCGGAGTTGCGAATATTTGACTTAACACATGATATCCCACAATTTAATATCTGGGAAGGATCGTATCGGCTTTACCAGACCGTCTCCTACTGGCCGGAAGATACCGTTTTTGTTTCAGTTGTTGACCCCGGTGTCGGAACCGACCGTTTAAGTATCGTTATTAAAACGACAGAGAATCAATATATTGTTACACCTGACAATGGTACCTTGACACACATTAAACGAAACATTGGCATCACGGAAGTCAGGGAGATTGATGAGCGTGTAAATCGTTTGCCTAAATCAGGTGATTCATATACGTTTCACGGCCGTGATGTTTACGCGTACACAGGAGCACGTCTGGCTTCAGGCACGATTCATTTTGATGAGGTTGGCCCAAAATTGAATGTGGAAGACATCATTGAAATCGAGCATAACCAATCATACATTGATGAAGATGGCATTGTACACGGCAACATTGACATTCACGATGTCCGCTTCGGTAATCTCTGGACGAATATTGACCATGATTTATTTAAGGAAGCCAATTTTAAATACGGAGATTCTTTCGAAGTGACCATCGCCAACAACACCAGGCAGGTTTATAAAAATATCATGACATTTGGACGATCATTTGCTGACAGCCATTTGGGTGAACCTCTCATCTATGTAAATTCTCTGGATAAACTCGGTGTTGCCATCAATCAGGGTTCATTTGCGAAAGCATATCAGATCGAAACAGGCATGAATTGGAAAATAACCATTCGCCGTGCTCCAAAAATCGTGTACAATGAATAGAAAATGATTTTTTGTGATAAAGATTTCCAATCTATTTTTTCGGTGAATTCAAGTCGTATTGGCACAAAAATAAGTCAAGGCGCCAAAGAGACACCTTGACTTATTCCAAAATTTAAATAAACATACTAATAATCAGCGCCATACCGAAACCGACAAATCCAATAATTGTTTCCATTACTGTCCAGGATTTCAGTGTGTCTTTTTCAGATAAACCGAGGAATCGATTAACCAGCCAGAAGCCAGAGTCGTTAACGTGTGATGCAATGGTAGCACCTGATGCAACGGTAATAACGAGCAATGCAAGGATTGGTCCTTCAAGCCCCAGCGTGTCGATAACAGGTGTAATCAAACTTGCTGCGGTAACCATTGCGACAGTTGCCGAACCCTGTGCAATACGAACAGCTCCGGCCACAAGGAATGCAAATACCAACACCGGAATGTTCAGGTTCTGCATCGTATTGGCTATGATATCGCCAATTCCTGTTTCAACCAATACCTGCCCGAAAACACCACCAGCACCGGTAATCAGAATAATGATACCGGCTGGTTCCAGTGATTTAGTAGCAATTTCCTGAATTTCTTCTTTGGAATAACCGCGGCGTGTACCAAGCAGATAGAATGTCAGCAACGCTGTAATTGTCAAGGCTACGCCCGGGTTACCGATGAATGTTAAAGCTGATCTGACAGCACTGTCTTCCGGGAGGGAAGCACTTGTAAACGTATTCAGTAAGATTAGGAATAATGGTAAAAGAATCAGTGAAGCAATCATCTTGAAGCTTGGCAAATCTTTATCATATTCCTTTCCACGTGCATCTTCCGCCATGTTCTTCAGCATTTCTTTCGGAACTTCGACATGGATTTTTTTCGAAATATATGTTCCGAAAATTGGACCGGCAATGATTGCAGCTGGAATACCCGCAATCAAACCGAACAGGATGACCCAGCCAAGGTTAGCATCCAGGAGTGATGCTACCGCGATTGGACCCGGAGTCGGCGGTACAAAGCTATGTGTAACCGCAAGACCTGCGAGTAAGGGAATCGCGAAAAACAGCAAAGACTTTTTCATTTTTTGTGCCAGACTGTATAAGATAGGTACTAAAATGACAAATGCAACGTCGAGAAATACCGGAATTGAAATAATGAAACCGGTCAGCATCAATGCCCAGTTAACGCGCTTTTCACCAAATTTATCCATGAGTGTCATGGCCAGGCGTTCAGCACCGCCGGATACTTTTAAAATTTCACCAAACATCGCGCCGACACCGATGATAACGGCAATTTCAGCAACTGTTCCCCCCATTCCATCACTGACGGCCTGTAATACTTTTTCCGGACTCATACCTGACAGTAAGCCAATAATATAACTGACAACAAGTAGTGCAATAAACGCATGCAGCTTTGTCTTTATAACGAGAAATAGCAACAAGGCTACACCAAATACCGCAAGCAAAATCAGTCCTGTTGTGGACATGTCTTTTCCCCTCCATCATAATTCAAATTTTTTGAAAACTATCCGCTTTTTTTACCACTCGGCTACAGTACCATCGGAATGCCGCCAAATTGGATTTTTCCAATCATGACCTTTTTTGGCTGCTTCGATAACCCGTTTTTCATCAATTTCTACACCAAGTCCCCCCCCTTAGGGATCGATACAGACCCATTTTCATATTCAAAAACATTCGAATTCACCAGGTAATCCAAAAGGTCACTCCCCTGATTGTAATGAATGCCAAGACTTTGCTCCTGAATGATACAGTTTGGTGTGCAGGCATCCAGTTGAAGTGATGCCGCCAGATTGATCGGTCCCAGCGGAGCATGCGGTGCAACCGCGACATCAAACGTTTCCGCCATAGCTGCAATTTTTTTCGCCTCCAAAATACCACCTGCATGTGATAGATCCGGTTGAATAATATCAACCACACCATCAGTCAGCATTTGCTTGAATCCCCAGCGCGTATAGTTACGTTCACCTGCAGCAATCGGTGTTGCCGTGTGGTTGGCAATATCCCGGAATGCTTCCAAATTTTCAGTGAGCACCGGTTCCTCGATAAACATCGGCCGGTAAGGCTCCAGTTCTTTAACCAGAATTTTTGCCATTGCTTTATGAACGCGTCCATGAAAATCAATTCCTATGCCAAACTCATTTCCGACCGTCTCACGAATCGCTGCCACTCGTTCGACAGCAGCATCGACTTTCGAATAACTATCAATATAGTTCATTTCCTCGGTACCATTCATTTTAATAGCTGTAAAGCTTGCGTCAGCCTTTTCCTTCGCGGCAGCACCGACATCCTGTGGCCTGTCACCACCAATCCAGGAATAGACTTGAATATTATCGCGAACCGCTCCGCCAAGCATTTCATAGACCGGTAGATTATAATACTTGCCTTTTATATCCCACAGCGCCTGCTCAATTCCGGAAATCGCACTCATCAGGATAGGGCCGCCACGGTAAAATCCCCCTCGGTACAGTACTTGAAAATGATCTTCAATGTTGCGCGGATCTGTTCCGATAAGATAATCCATCAGTTCAGTGACAGCGGCACGAACCGTATAGGCCCGCCCTTCCACAATCGGCTCACCCCAGCCGCTGACCCCTTCGTCAGTTTCGATTTTTAAAAAAAGCCAGCGTGGTTCGATCTGATACAATTTAAAATTGGTAATTTTCATCGTTATACACCTTCAATCGCATCAATAAATTGTTTTGCATTTGCTGTCATTGCCTGCAAATCATCGTTGGTCAGCGGTGAAGCCGTTCTGACAAGTGCACTGCCGAGACCTGCCGCAACAGCACCTTTTTCAAAATACTCCCGGACATTGGACAGGCTGACGGCCCCGGTTGGCATTAACGGAACATATGGCATTGGACCATGCACATCTTTGATATATCCCGGCCCCAACGCACCTGCAGGAAATACTTTTATAAGATCTGCACCGTGTTCATATGCAGTCAGAATTTCCGTCGGTGTCATCGCACCTGGAATGCTGACAACTCCATATCGCTTCGTCATCTTAATCGTTTCGGTGTTAACGGTCGGAGTAAAAATGAACTGCGCTCCTGCCATAATCGCTGTTTTGGCTGATTCCGGGTCCAAAACCGTACCTACACCAACAATCATTTCACCATCAAAAGCATTATTCACCTCACTGATCACCGTTTCCACTTGCGGTGTGTCCATTGTGATCTCCATAATGCGTATTCCGCCGTCAAAAAGCGCCTCCGCTATTGGCATCACATCTTCCGGATCGGCTCCTCGAACAACTGCCACCAGTTTTTGGTCCAAAATTTTTTGCAACGTATTTATCATTGAAACATTCTCCTTATCGTTCGACATCTCCCTGACCCCTGTTATGCATAAACTCCAGAAGCCGCTCTTTTTCAGGCAATCCTTCCACATCACCAGCCGCCATTGTAACCATCGCACCAACAGCATTTGCACGTTGGACCGAATCGGGCAAATTCAATCCGTCAAGCAATCCCGAAAGAAACCCAGCTGAAAACCCGTCACCGGCACCCACCGGATCAACAACTTCCGGATTTTCAAAACCAGCTGCATAGCCTTCCATGTCCTGATCCAGATAATAAGCACCTTGTTTACCCAGCTTCATAACAACAACGGACGCTCCGTGCGCGTGAAATTTCCTCGCCAATTGTTCCGTCGACCCGCTGCCAAACAGAAATTCTGCTTCCTCAATTCCCGGCAGGACGATATCCGCTTGGCCGGCCAATTCAAGTAAGACTTCACGTGCCCTTGCTTCCTGCCAAAGCTTTCGCCGCAAATTCGGATCAAACACGACCAGTACATTGTTTCTTTTCGCATAATAAATCGCGTTTAAAACGGTTTCATAGCAGCTCTCACTCAGTGCCGGTGTAATGCCGGTTATATGCAAAAATTTCGCATCGGCAATGTAGGTTTCATCCACATCGTCAGGACGCATCCTGCTTGCCGCTGAATCTTTCCGGTAATATTTCACCCGCCATTCACCAGGTGCCAGCTTTTCTTTGAAAAAAAGACCGGTATCTGCCGTTTCATCGATGGTTATCCGGCTCGTATCAACACCTTCACCACGGACAAACGCACGAATTTTTTTACCGAATTCATCAGCACCAAGCCGGCTTATCCAGCCAGCCTGCACACCAAGCCGGGCAAGCCCGATTGCCACATTCGATTCCGCTCCTGCTACTCGGCTCGAAAAGCGATCCGAATAACGCATTGGGCCAGCATGTTCCGGCGTGAACAGCACCATAGTTTCCCCCAGTGTCACCACATCCAAGCCTATCACCTCTTTTGCTGGTATTTTTAATCCTGTTCCAAATGTTTTCGCTGAAACGCTGTGATACTTTCATATTCCTCCGTCAGCATCCGGGAAAGCCGGATATAGATAGGCAGCAATTCCCGGTAAATATTTGTTGTTTTCTCATCCGGATAATGGGTGTTGGTATCACCAACCATTTCCGAGACAATGCTGAAATCATCTATTTCACCTGTCGCATACATACCGAGTACTGCAGCACCAAGACAGGAACTTTCAAAGCTTTCCGGAACAATAACAGGTTTGTCAAAAATATCCGCCATCATCTGCCGCCATGTTTCTGACCGGGCGAAACCACCTGTCGCCTGAATGCTTTTCGGCTCTCCTGTCAATTCTTCAAGCGCTAACAGCACCGAATACAAGTTGTAAAGTGTTCCTTCCAATACTGCACGAACCATATGCTCTTTTTTATGATGAATGCTAAGGCCGAAAAATGATCCGCGCGCATTGGCATTCCAGATTGGTGCGCGCTCACCTTTTAAGTATGGATGAAAGATAAGACCATCCGCACCGGGATTAACACCTGAAGCAATTTTTGTCAGCACATCGTACGGATCAATCGACAACCGTTTGGCGGTTTCCACTTCCGCGGCAGCAAATTCATCACGGAGCCAGCGCAGAATAATGCCGCCATTGTTGACCGGTCCGCCAATCACCCAATGGTTTTCCGTCAAGGCGTAGCAAAAAATCCGCCCTTTTGGATCTGTTTTCGGTTCATTGTACACAGTTCGAATCGCTCCACTCGTCCCGATTGTGACCGCAATAACACCTTCTTCAATCGCATTCACACCGAGATTTGACAGTACACCGTCACTTGCCCCGATAATGAACGGAACATCTGCACTAATTCCCATGTATGTACGATGTTCCTCGTTCACACCTGTTAATTGATGGGTTGTCGGAAAAATTTTGGATAGCTGCTCCGGTCTAATACCGGCAAGTTCCAGTGCCCCTTCATCCCAATCCAGAGTTTGCAAATTAAACAATCCGGTAGCAGAGGCAATCGAATAATCAATCACATACTCCCCAAAAAGTTTATGAAAAACATATTCTTTGATCGAAATAAATTTCCGCGCTTTGTTGAAGATCTCCGGCTTCTCTGTTTTCATCCAGACCAGTTTTGCAAGTGGGGACATCGGGTGTATCGGTGTCCCAGTTCGTAAATAAATCTCATGGCCATTATGTTCTTCTTTTATTTTTCGGGCATAATCAGCTGCCCGTGTATCAGCCCAGGTAATGCTGCTTGTCAGCAATTCATCGTTGTCACCAACTGCAATCAGACTGTGCATTGCCGAACTGAATGAGATAAGACGAAGTTGGTCGTCAGAAACATTACCTTTGCGAATTGTCTCCCGGATTACCCCAAGCACCGCATTGAATATCTCTTCCGGATTCTGTTCCGCCACAAGCGTATCTGGTGTATCCAGTGGATAATCGATTGTATGGGACGTTTCCACTCCCCCGTTTTTCCGGTACAGAACAGCTTTTGTACTTGTTGTTCCAATATCCACACCCAGGTATAAATCTTGCTGCTTCATCGGTCTTCCTCCTTAGAAACTTGGCTCACCAAGACTGTCGGCGATCCTATTTTTTTACAACGTCGTGTCCGCCGAATTCATTTCGCAATGCTGCAACAACTTTCCCGGAAAATGTATCATCTTCCTGTGAGCGATACCGCATCATCAATGATAATGCAATAACCGGTGCCGCAGCCTGTAAATCAAGCGCTGTTTCCACTGTCCACTTGCCTTCACCGGATGAGTTCATCACACCGCGAATTTCATCAAGATTGGCATCTTTCGAAAAAGCATTTTCCATTAATTCCATCAGCCAGGAGCGAATTACCGACCCATGGTTAAATACCTTGGCAATCTTTTCATAATCATAGTTAAATTCACTTTTTTCCAGAATATCGAATCCTTCGCCAATTGCCTGCATCATGCCATATTCCATACCATTATGGACCATTTTCAGGAAGTGGCCGCTTCCGCATTTTCCGGTATACAGATAGCCATTTTCGAGCGAAACATCACGAAACAGCGGTTCAATTTCCTTAAATTTTTCCGCATCACCGCCGACCATCGTACATGCCCCTTCTCTGGCTCCATTTACACCGCCGCTCGTACCGCAATCAAAGAAATAAATTCCATGTTCCGATAACTGTTCATTGCGATGTAATGTATCTTTATAATTGGAATTTCCACCGTCAATCAGTATATCGTCTTTATCCAGGAGCAGTGTTAACTCATCAATAACTGACGTTGTAACCTCTCCCGCCGGAACCATCAGCCAAATTTTTCTCGGAACCGGCAAACGTTCCACTAATTCCGTCACTGATGCTGCCAGATGAAAATTATTGTTGGCAACGCTTTCAGCTGACGCAGTATGTTTATCAAACCCGATCACCTTATGCTGATGATCCAATAAATTCAACGTTAAATTAAGACCCATCTTGCCGAGGCCTATCATCCCTATTTCCATGATGTCCTCCTAAATTTGTGAAATGAATTTCCGTGTTTTAATTATTATATCAAAAAAAATTCCGTATGCAATGTTTTGAAAAAAATATTTTTCATTTATAATAGAAAGTACAGAAAAAATATGAGGAGAATTTCAGATGGTAAACAATAACCAGCACTGTCTTGCCAGTATACGAAGCAATTATGGAAAATTCAGCGATAAAGAAAAATCGATTGCCGACTTTATTTTGGAGAATCCCCAAAATATTATTCACCATACCATTAATCAGGTATCGGAAGAATTAGGAGTAGCCGAGTCAACCGTATTCCGCTTCTGCCAACGTATCGGCTTCAAGGGGTTTCAGGCGATGAAAATCGCACTGGCTGCCGAAGTTGTCACCCCTATTAAGGATATCCATGAAAAAATAAATGAAGAAGACAGCATCGGGACAGTTTCAGAAAAAGTTTTCCGCTCCAACATCAAAACCATCGAGGACACCTTGCACGTCCAGGATGAAACTGTCATCGAAGACACCGTGGAAGCTATTCTGAAAGCAAAAAAGGTACACTTTTTCGGGAGCGGCGGATCTGCCGTTGTCGCGATGGATGCCTATCATAAATTTATCCGCAGCGGGATCGATATCAACGCGAATCTGGATGCACATATGCAGATTATGGCAGCATCCCAACTGACAAGTGGTGATCTGGCGATTTTGATTTCACACAGCGGTTCAACAAAAGACTTACTGGATATCCTGCAAATTTTAAAAGAGAATAATGTAAAAATAATCGCCATCACAAACTTTGCCAAATCGCCCCTCACCAAAGAAGCTGACATAAACTTATATACCGTAGCAGAAGAAACTGACTTCCGCTCCGAAGCACTGTCATCCCGGATCGGACAGTTAACCATCATCGACGCACTCTACACAAATGTTATGATTGCCAACAACGAAGCCGGTCAGGAAGCACTGCAGAACATGCGACGCGGCATTAGTTTGAAGCGATTGTAGGTGCAGTAATAGAATTGCGGAAAAGTTGATAAGGATCTGAAAAGTTGATTCCTATTGGATGAAAGGATAACGCAGAGGAATAAAAGGAGGGCTGAATTCTGTCTAACTTATCGCGTGAACCATACCCACTAAAAGGAAAAAATGTAATGATAACCGGAGTTAGCCGCTGGCAAGGAATCGGCTATGCAATTGCACGTCAGGCAGCCGCATGGGGTGCGTCTGTCATCATCCATCATTTTCAGCCTCACGATAAAGAACAACCATGGGGCGCAGATGATTTGCACCACGTATTAACAGGGATTGAATCAGAACTTACCGATAAAGCATTTCTGTATGATGTAAGCGGAGACTTTGCAGACCCGGAGGAACCAATAAAACTGATGGACGAAATTAACAGGGAATGCGGACATCTTGACGCCCTTATTTGCAATCATGGTCTGAGCGGAAGTGACGGTGCAATTGGTGAGTTAACAGCTGAAATGTTGGACAAACATTATGCGGTTAATACGCGTTCAACCCTGCTTCTGACGCAATGTTTTGCTTCACAGCATGATGCCGTAAGAGACCGCGGAAAAGTTATTTACATGACTTCAGGACAACGATTAGGTTCGATGCATGGAGAGATTGCATACGCTGCAGCTAAAGGTGCATTAGCAGACATAACCACGACAATTGCCGACCAGCTTGCCGATGAGAATATAACGGTGAATACAATTAACCCCGGTCCTGTAAATACGGGTTATTTAAATAACGAAGCGTGGAACAAGATGAAACCGATGTTCCCGTTTGGACGATTCGGGGAACCGGAAGATCCTGCACAGCTGATTACCTGGCTCTTAACAAATGAAGCTTCATGGATAACAGGACAAATCATTCATACGGAAGGAGGATTTGCCCGGTGGCGTCCTCCATCTGAATAAAACACAAAAGCAGAAAGTGGCTGGGACAAAACAAGTATTTGTATAAGAAAAGACGAACGATACTCTATTTTAGCGGAGGAAATATACGTAGACTCCTGCGGGAGGACAGGCCTAGGTGAGACTCTGAAGTGCGTAGCACGAAGAGGCTCAACAGCCGCCCGCGGAAAGCGAAGTATATTTCCGGAGCGGTTGAGTCCACCTTTTAATTCGTTTTTTCTTTGTGATAAATCACCTTTTGTCCCAGCCTCTAATCCTTCAGTTAAGCCCACCACATATCAACAGGCTTGTCTCTTATAATCAGCGGCTTTAAATTCTTGACCGCTGTCTGGAAGCCTTCTTCAATTGACATGAGCGGATCCTCATGTTCAATGCTGACGACATGATCATACCCATACGTCCGGAGTGCACTGATCATATCCGTCCATTCCTGTGTACCATGACCACAGCCGACTGAGCGAAATGTCCATGCGCGGGTTTGCACCTTATCGTATGGCTGCATATCAAGCAATCCATACATATTTACATTATCCTGATCAATATACGTATCTTTGGCATGGAAATGATGAAGTGCACCAGCTTTCCCAAGAATCTTAATTGCTCCTACCGGGTCAATTCCCTGCCACCACAAATGACTTGGATCAAGGTTCGCTCCAACTGCCGGTGATGTAGCATCCCTCAGCTTCAGCATGGTATGCGGCGTATGGACAAGAAAGCCACCATGCAGTTCCAGTCCAATTTTCACATTATGTTCCTCAGCATACTTCCCTGCATCCTTCCAATATGGTATCAGCTTCTCTTCCCATTGCCATTCAAAAATATTGCTGTACTCTGTTGGCCATGGTGCTACCGTCCAATTTGGATATTTTGCATGTTCATGGTCCCCTGCCGTTCCGGAAAAACAATTCACAACAGGAACATGAAGCATTTCAGCAAGACGAACTGTTTTTCGGAAAGTTTCATCAGACTCTTTTGCATATGCACGATCCGGCGAAATCGGATTGGCATGACAGCTGAAAGCACTGATGGATAGTCCACGCTTATTTAATTCATCCATATATTCCTTCCGCTTGCTTTCGCTTTCAAGCAATGCATCAAGATCACAATGAGCATTACCCGGATTGCCGCCTGTGCCGATTTCCACTGCATCCAAACCGGACGCCTGAACGTAATCCAGCATTTCAGTAAATGACTTTTCCCCAAATAAAACGGTAAATACGCCTAGTTTCATCGTTTCATCCCCTTACTATATTTTTCTCTGCTGACATTACTTTGATAAATCGATTCAATTATGTGTGAAACCTGTAAAGCCTGTTCCGGTTTCACCAGCACTTCCGATTGCCCCAGACAGCTATTAACAAAAGCCTCAGCCTGGGGAATGCCTGGATCTTCCTCACCAGGCAGCCAATACGGTTCACTGTTTAGCAGCATGCCGTTCTTTTCCTGATATATTTCAAGCGGGAAAACTTCCAAACCCCCGTTCGTTCCGGAAATGCTGACCGATTCAATATCTTCTTTGACATTCGCAGCCCACGATGTTTCAAATAACAATGAGCTGCCATTGGAAAATTTGATATAGGCTGTTGCATGATCATCAACATCAAACGTGGAGTGGTCCACCTTGCCCCATTCATTCACAAGCCCAGGTGTTCTGCTTAATTCATTGTATGTTGCACCGGAAATCTCAACAGGATCAGGATTTCCCATAAGCCACATGGCTAAATCAAGAAAATGACATCCATAATCAATTAAACTACCGCCGCCTTGGAGCGATTTGTTGGTAAACACACCCCAGCCTGGTACTTTTCGTCTTCGTAATGCTTTTACCCGTGCGACAATTGGTTTCCCAATGTCGCCCTCATCAACAATTGCTTTTGCCGCCCGGGATTCCTGCATAAACCGGTAATGATAACCTATTGTTAACACCTTGCCTGCCTTATCCGCAGCTTCCATCATCTCCCGGCATTCATCAGTTGTTATCGCCATCGGCTTTTCACAAAAAACATGGACGCCATGCTGTAACGCCGCGACAGCTATTTCAGAATGAAATTTGTTAGGTGTGCAAATCACAACCGCATCCACCTTGTGAAACATATCATGATATTCCGTGAACACATCCGATATTGAAAAACGGTCAGCAACCTGCCGAGCTCGTGTTTCATCAATATCCTGCACTGCCTGCAGTGTCACTTTGTCATGCAGTTTTTGAAAAGCAGGAAGATGTCTGCCTACAGCAATCCCGCCTGCTCCAATAATTCCCAACCGCAGTTTTCCCATCACCATCTACCACCTTCAGTTAAGTTGCACCAATTGCTTCGTTTCACTGGAGTCAAGGGCCGCTAAAATAACTTCCAGCGATTTTTTCCCTTCGTCGCCGCTGACCGGCACCGGCTTATCCTGCAAAACGGAAGAAACAAAATGTTCAATAACGGCTGTGCTCGTTTGACCGTCTTCATCATTTGACTGGATTTGACCAAGCTCATACTTGACGGTTTCTCCGTTTTTATACTGAACAACCAAAGAGTTAACCGGGTCATCCTCAAGCCGCAAAATCGCATTTTCTCCATATATAATGGTTGAATTATCTTCACTTGATACATACGACCAGCTTGCTGTTAATGTACCAATAATGCCAGTAATCGTTTTCAAAATACAGACGGCATTATCATCTACATCAATATTTTCCTTAGCAGAATTTTCGACAAGCGCACCGACTTCCGCAATCTCATCAGCCAATAAATACCGAATCAGATCGGATTTATGTACACCAAGATCCCCCATTGCACCGATAAACGCTAATTCCTTCTTAAAAAACCAGCTGCGTTTACCATCAACACTCCAGCCTTCAGGACCACCATGACCAAATGTCGTCCGGAAACTGTAAATCTTTCCTATCTCCCCATTCTCAATCAGTTCCCTCGCCTTTTGGTGTGACGGAACAAACCGCTGATTATGTGCAATCATCAGTTTCTTGCCGCTTTTTTCAGCAGCTTGGATCATTTCCTCTGCTTCTTCACTTGACGTTGCCATCGGCTTTTCGCACAGGACATGTTTTCCCGCCTCAAGCGCAGCAATCGACACAGGCGCATGCAAAGCATTTGGTGTACATACGCTTACAGCATCAATCTCTGTTTCTTTAACCATCTCGTGGTAATCAATATAGACATCTGAACCATACAGATTCGCCATTTCCATCGCACGTTCTTCCACCACATCACATACTGCTTTAATCTGCACATTTTCTTCGGCAGCATATTCCGGCAGATGACGATTCCTGGCGATACTGCCACAGCCAACCACTGCTACTTTTAATGTATCCATTTCCCCTGTCTCCCTTCAAGTCATTTGTTCAATCTTTAATGGAAATCGATTCAATCGGCTTAGTATTGCCATATACCGGAGTTGGGTTTGCTGACGGCTTCGCCCACTTCACAGCATTTAACAGTACACGCTGTATTTCCGGGTTATGATATGTCGGATATGTCTCATGACCCGGCCGGAAATAAAATATTTTTCCTTTGCCGCGTCTGAACGTGCACCCGCTTCGGAATACCTCCCCGCCTTCAAACCAGCTGATAAACACCAGTTCATCAGGAGCAGGGATATCAAAATGCTCCCCATACATTTCTTCTTTTGAAAGCTCGATATGTTCACCTACGCCTTCTGCTATCGGGTGACCGGGATTGCAAACCCATATCCGTTCCCGTTCATCAGCCTCACGCCATTTCAAATCACATGATGTGCCCATCAGCGCCCGGAAGATTTTGGATAAGTGGCCGGAATGAAGCACAATTAAGCCCATTCCATCAAGAACACGCTGTTTAATTTTTTCGACCACTTCATCTTCCACTTCATCATGCGCAATATGTCCCCACCAAAAAAGAACATCTGTATTATTTAAAACTTCGTCCGTCAATCCATGCTCCGGCTCATCCAGCGTTGCCGCCGATGCCTCGTATCCATTTTGTTCAAGAACTCTTGTAATTGCACCATGAATCCCGTCAGGATAAGCTTTTCGGACGTCGGGATTTTTCTGCTCATGCCGATTTTCATTCCATACGGTTACCTTCATATAAAACACTCCAATCTATTCTTTTACCGAACCGGATGTAAGTCCGGAAACGATCCGTTTTTGGAAAATAAGTACCATGACCACGAGCGGAATCGTCACTACAACTGTTGCTGCGCATATTTCTGCCCATGGTATGGAATATTGTCCCTGGAACATCGAGATCCCGACAGGAACCGTTTTATACGCTTCCGCCGTGTTAATTGCAAGTGCGAATAAGTACTCATTCCATGCTGCAACAAATACAAGAATCGCAGTCGTAAAAATTCCCGGGACTGCCAGCGGAAAAATAATTCTCCAGTACGTTTGCATCAGGGTAGCACCATCAATTTTCGCCGACTCCTCCAAGTCATGAGGGATTTTTCGGAAAAACGTAACCATAATCCAAATGGACAGCGGCAATGTTATTGTTGTATACGGAATAATCAGCCCCAGATAACTGTTCGTCAGACCCAAGTTCTTTAAAATCATATAAATGGGTGACAACGTTGCGATTTGCGGAAACATTGACACCGATAGAACCAACCCAAGAATAACCGTTTTTCCACGGAATTCCAAACGGGCAATCGCATACGCAGCAAATGATGCTGTAAATACAGTGTAAATCGTTGTAATCGATGAAACAATGAAACTATTTTTCATGTATGTTAAAAATGGGTGGTCAAAAAAGACAGACTTATAGCTTTTCAGTGACGGATTATCTGCAAACCAATCAAACGCTTTCTCACCGAACAAGGCTGATGGAGGCTTGATTGAGCTTAAAAACACCCATATAAACGGAAACATGACAACGAAAACAAAAATCGCCATAAGTATATAAAATACCGGTCCTGCTTTTTTCTCCATTATCAACCCTCCTACTTTTTAGACCCTTCCGGCAATAAATCAGACCCGAGCAATTTGACAAAAATCATCGAAATGATGGCAACGCAGATAAACACGATAATCGCGATGGCCGATCCTGCACCGAATTGCAGCTGTGAAAACATCACCTGATACGCATAAATCGAAATCGTCTCTGTTGCATTTGCCGGTCCTCCACCGGTTAATACGTAGATCAGATCAAACACCCTGAATGCATCGAGTGTCCGGAAAAGCAATGCTACCAAAATACTTAATTTCAGCATCGGCAGCGTTATCGTGATGAACTGTTTCCATTTTCCCGCACCATCAATTGCTGCAGCTTCATAAAGGGTTTTCGGGATTATCTGCAGCCCCCCTAACAGAAGCAATGCTATATATGGAGTGGTTTTCCATACATCTGCAAGGATAACAGCAAACATACCGCCAACTTCCGTCGATAACAGTGATCCCATCGAATCAATCAAACCAATGTCATGAAAAAACTTGGCAATAATCCCATTCTGACCATCATACAGAAACTTCCACATCATCGCGGACACTGCAGTCGGAATAGCCCAGGGAATCAGGACTGTCGCACGGATAATCCCTCGTCCGAAGAATGCTTTATTAATTAACAGAGCAACTGCCAGTCCAAGTACAAATTCAAAAAAGACCGAAATAATCGTAAAGACAAACGTATTTCCAAGCGATGCCCACATTCGGTCATTTTGCAGCAGGTTGGCATAGTGGCTAAAACCGATAAAGTTTGGTTCGATGATAACCCCCGTCATTCCGGATGCAAGGCCTGTCAGTTCTTTTGGATTTGATAAACTACCTTTTTCCTCGAGTGCTTTTAATTGCGCATTAATATGCTGGATGGTCCCTGTAAATTCCTCGGCAGTTTCATCCGTGATTTCCACCAAACTTAAATCTGCGGGAGGTGTTTTAAAATTATTCAGCATCTTATTTACTTTGCCATAAACATCCCCGGCATCTTCACGGATGTTTGAATCCAGTTGCTTTAAATTCTCATGAATAGTTGCCAATTTGTTTTTTGCAGTCCCATCTGCCTGCTTCATTTCACCCTCAAGATCACTTACCAAAAATGGATAATAATTCAGATACTCTTCTATGTTGATACTATAGCTCAAATGAACTGACGATTTGGTAGGATCATTAAGCCTCAAATCAAACAGGCTGAAATAAAAAGACTGCAGCACAGGATAGATTGCAATAATCAGGATTAATAAAATGGATGGAGCCACCAGCCAGAAAGCCGCTCTTTTTTCCGATTGTTTCAACTTGCTTTTTTTCGGTTTATCTTGCTTATCTGCCATACGTACACCTCTTTTCATCTTAAATGCACATTAGCCTTCAGATTGGTTGAAGGCTAATGTTTTTAAGTTTTATTTCAACGCGGCTTTCAGTTCTTTTTCCATGTTTTTAACAGCTTGTTCAACCGTTACCTGTCCGGCAATAGCTTTTGATACGGAAACCTGAATGATTTCAGATATTTCCTGATAGTTTGGTGCTACAGGACGGGATACGGCAGCGTCCAACCCTTTTACAAATTCCTCATTCTTAAAAAATGGATTGGCTTCCAGTACTTCGCTGTCTTCAAACAATGGTGTATAGCTTGGTGCCTTACCACCCTCAATTGCCATGATTTTCTGTCCTTCAGGTCCTGTCAGATACTTCAAGAATTCCCAAGAAGCCTGCTTATGTTCGGAATACTTGTTAATTGCAGCCATCCAACCGCCTAATGCTGCTGCTGATTTTTCATCACCGGCTGGTAGCGGTGCTACACCGACTTTTCCGGCAACCTCTGATTTTTCTTTGTTATTAGCAAGTGCCCACTGGTATGGCCAGTTACGGATAAACGCAGATTCACCTTCAATAAAAGCCGTTTCTGATTCCACTTCCGTAAACGTCGTAATATTACCTGGAACATAATCGGAATTCGCTATTTCAACAAGCTTCTTAATACCTTGAATGGTATCGTCACTATTAATTACCACTTCACCTTTTTCATTGAGAATCTGACCGCCATAAGAAGCGATAAACTCAACTGCGTTACAAACCAACCCTTCATATTGTTTTGCCTGAAAAACATATCCAAAATCAGTACCCTTTTTGCCCTTGAGTTTTTTAGCCTGTGCCGTCAGTTCATCCCACGTTTCCGGTACTTTATCCACAAGATCCTTGCGGTAAAACAACAAACCTGCATCCACGTACCGAGGCATTGCCCACTGCTTACCATTAAACTGAGCGGCACTTAAGGCGCCTTGATTATATTTGCTCAAATCAACATTATCCTTTTGAATAAACCGATCAAGCGGAAGTGTATATCCTGCCTGTGCAAATTCCGCCGGCCAGACAACATCAATGTCAAATACATCAATTTCCGACGACTTCGCGTTAAGCATCGTTACATAAGCATCGTGCTGCTTGCCACTGTCAGCGGGCATTTCCCGCAGTTCTACTTCAATGTTCTCATGACTTTTATTAAACGATTCAACAATCTTTTGCGTTGCACCGGTAGTATCCCTTCCTCTGGCATAGACAAGCTTCACTTTCTCCTGACCTGATCCGTCTTTTGCCTGTTCTCCTTCACTTGCATTTCCTTCACTTTCCCCGCCTGATCCCCCACTGCACGCTGCTAGTGCAGCTGTGAGTATCAGCAACAATGCCAAAAACGTTAAACTTTTCAATAGCTTCATGATTCTTCCTCCCCATTAATTAAGTGGAACCCCGCTCAACCAGGTGCAGCGGCAGCAGGATTAATTCTTCGTCCATTCCGCCCGTACCATGCAATAACTCAACCATTACTTCCATTGATCGTTTGCCAATTTGATCTACTGGCTGATGGATTGTCGTTAATCCCGGTGTAACCAGACCCGCAATTTGCTGGTCATCAAACCCCATAACTGCCAGTTCATCCGGGATTTTCACACCCAGGTGTCCGGCTTCACTAATAATGCCTGCAGCCACTTCATCACTTCCGGTAAATACTGCATTTGGGCGATTTTCCATTTCCATGATCTCCCTTAAAAGACGTCTGCCGTCTTCCACCAATGAAACGCCGGTGAACATCCAATCCTCAGGAAATGGAAGTCCCGCTTCATCCAACGCGTAAAAAAAGCCTCTTTGTCGATCTGTTACCAGTCCGGACAGGTTATTCCCCCGGCATTTGGCAATTTTATGATACCCCTTGTCTATAAGATGTTTCGTACCGATATATGCGCCTTCAAATTGATTCAAACGAATAATCGGAACTTCTGCCCTGTCGTCATATTCGTTGCAAAAAATGATGGGAGCAAAATTCGTATAATCCTTTACCTCATCCCAATCATTTTCCAAAGAGGCTAAAATCACACCATCGATTTGTTTTGTCTTAACCAGATCCAAATAGACCAGTTCCCGCTGTTTATCATACATCGTCTGACATACCACCAACTGCAATCCATTGTCGGCAGCTATGTTTTCCATGACTTCCACCATTTTGCTGAAAAAAGGATTTGAAATTCGCGGAATCAACACAGCAATCGTTTGCGTTGTTTGCTTCCGAAGCCTTTGGGCAGTCGAATTGGGAACATACAATAATTCCTCCATCGCCTTTTGAACCAACGCCTTTTTTTCTTCAGCAACATATGGATGATTGTTAAGTACTCTTGATACAGTTGTTTTTGAAACTCCAGCTAATTTTGCAACGTCCTCAATAGTCGACATATTTACGCTAATGAATACCCCCTTCTAATTTCCGCGTAATATGAAACCGATTTCATAAAAGAACCAAATAAAAACGATTACATAACATCAAACAGTATGAAATCGATTTCAATGACATTATATACTAGATTTCGTCTGAGTTCAACATGATTTTTAAATTTTCACAATTAGGTGAATTTACTGTTTTGCGATTGGGGACTTTATATAGATTACTGCGGCAATAAAATAGCTAAAGCACAGGAACTGCTGCCCCTGTGCTTTTTTCATATCACTTTTTTATCGGTATCCAGACCTCACTGTAGTAATCCTTAGACCATGGATCGCCATCACTTGGATATACCTCTATCTCGGGACCAGACTCATGCTCATATCCGGTTGCAGGAAACCACTCGGAAAAAATGCGCTCCCACACCTTTGGCATCGCATCAGGCATCGCACCGTGTACCGGAAAAACTGCCCATGATGCCGCAGGAATTTCTGCTTTCTGCCAACCGGCCGGGATTTGATCAATTGTTTTCTCTGCCCCGATAAGATACGTCAAATTTTCCTGCTGCTCATCAAATTTCAGACATATCCCCAGCAACCCCAGCGAACCACAATTTTTTGCCAGCTCATCGGCAAAGCCATTCTGATTCGACTCTATCCAGAAATCAGAAATGTTACGGTGATTTTCCCCTCCTATCGTTGATGTTTGAATACTTTTTCCGATAACTGTGAATGCTTCTTTTTCGACAATCCGGTAATCCATTTCCACATCTCCCTTTAGTTGAATTTGAAAGGAAATTTTCGGATAAGCCTTCAACGACTGACTGTTTTTTCTCGCCGCTGTTGGACTGATTCCATGAATGCGTCGGAACGCTTTAGCGAAAGACTCCGGACTCTCATAACCATATTTTATCGCAATATTAATTACTTTTGCCCCGGAATGAACCAGCTCCTGTGCCGCTACCGTAATGCGCCGGTTCCGGATATATTCACTCACGGTATAGCCTGTCAGCATACTGAACATGCGCTGAAAATGAAACTTGGACATGCAGGCGCGCGCAGCAATATCTTCTATTTGAAGTCTATTGTCCAGATTCTGCTCGACATACTCAATGGCATCCAGCATTCGTTGAAGTCCATCCAAATGACTCTCCCTCCTTACAACAATCAGTCTATCAACGATATGTCATTTAATCCTGTTCATCCGTGCTCGTTTATGACCGGTACTTGTTAAATGGTTGATATTTTGCTCACAACAGTTGATGTTCTAATTTTAATTCTAACCTTCATCTTATCCTACCACATAAAATTCCTGAAAGTTGATCCAATCCCCATTTTTGTACGTTTACTATACATGTTCTTCCGATATTTAGTATGGTATGCTAATGAATATTCGGCTTTGAAGGAGAATGTTATGCAGAATACGGATAATGAACTATTTTACCGCATACAGAACAAGGACGAAAAAGCGTTGGAACAAATGTATGATCGTTATGAAAAACTTTTATTCTCCTTTTCCTATCGAATGACCAGCAATAAATTCCTTGCAGAAGAAGCTGTACAGGATGTGTTCACGAAGATATGGACACAAAAAGCACATTACGACGATGGAAAAGGAAAATTTTCATCCTGGATTCTGACGGTCACCAGAAATGCATGTATCGATCTGGTCCGAAAGCAAAAAGAAACACCATATGAATTTGAAGACAGAGATTCCATGCATGCACAGGATCCGACTCCGGAAGAATCCATTTTATGGAACGAATGCAGCGAAGTAATCAGGGAATGTATCAACCAATTGAAAGAGGAACAGCAGGAGATTATTGAGCTGTTTTATTTTAAAAGCATGTCACAATCAAATATTGCGAAAACCTGCAATCTACCATTGGGTACCGTTAAAGGAAGGGTGAGACTGGCACTGAAACATTTAAATCAAATCCTTTCATCCAGAAAAGAGAGGGGGGTTCATGATGACATCTAAACACTGCGATCTACTGATTGATTATTTTAATAAACAACTGACACCTGAACAGGAAAAAGAATATGAGGAGCATTTAGCAGAGTGTGCGGATTGTCAGGAAGAATTGACGGAATTACAGCAGTTGACGAATGAACTTCCATACAGCAGCGAACCGATTGAACCTCCTGATGGAATGAAACAACGTGTGCTTTCCAACGTATTAAAGGAAGAAGAAACTCCTGCAAACACAGAGGAAAACGTTACGCCTCTCCCAACCAAATATGACACACCTAAACATGGCCGGAACAAATGGCTGAAACCTGCCATGGCTGCACTGTTGACAATATCACTTGTTGGAAATGGCGCGGCAGCGATTTATATATCAACGCAAAGTAATGAGCAGGAACCTAATCCAGATAACACGATAAATCTGGAAAATGTGCAGGCTATGATGGCACTGCAGGCGTCAGAAGGATTTAATGGCCAGGCAACTGCGATGATGGTAAACCAAAATGATGGATTGAATCTGATTCTGCAAGCCAATGATTTGCCACAGCTTGAAGGAAAGGAAACCTATCAGGTATGGGTGCTCGATGACGGCAAACCATATCGGGCAGGAAATTTCGTCCCGGATAATGATGGCTCCGGCAGTGTTTTCCATGCTATTGATTATAAAGGCGAGCATAATTGGGATACCATAGCGGTTACCAAAGAACCAAATGCAAACAGTCAAAAACCACACGGGGAGATTTTACTGAGTTCCCCATTATAAATAACGGAAACGTCCGTTTGAATATCGCAATTTCCCAAAAATTAATTTCCGGAATGCACGTATAACAGTGCATTCCGGATTTTTTATGATTTTTTTCGAAAAAAAATGATCCAAACTGAAATTTGCTCCGTTAGCCTAGTAGAAAATAAAAAAAGGAGTGAAGTTTTCATGAATTGGAAAAAGGCAGCAGTAACCGTACCATTAAGTGCAGCATTATTATTTTCGGCAAATGGAGGTCTGGTAAATGCGGAAACCATGGACAGTCAGCCATCTGTTGATACGGCAGCAGTGGACTTAAGGGCAAACCTGGGACACCTGTTAAGTGAACATGCATTTTTGGCAATTGAAGCTATGCGCAATGGAGCAGCTGGAACGGAGGATTTCAAAGCATCCGTTTCCGCACTGAAAGCAAACACGAAAGATTTAAGCAATGCGATTGCATCGGTATATGGTGATGACGCCGGTAAAGCATTCCAGAAAATGTGGTCCGAACATATTGGGTATTTCGTTGATTACGTCAATGCAACGGCAGAGGGTGACAAACAAGCAAAACAAAAAGCGCTGGATGAACTTTCCCAGTACCGGAAAGACTTCTCCCAGTTCCTTGAAAAAGCAACTGGTCAACGTTTGGAAGCAGGATCACTGGCAGAAAGTCTGCAAATGCATGTTAACCAATTGATTGGAGCATTTGACAGCTATGTAGCTGAAAATTATCAAAAAGCTTACCAGCATGAACGCGAAGCAATTGCCCATATGCATATGGTGGCAAAAGGACTTTCATCTGCCATAGTGGATCAGTTCCCGGACAAATTTAACAACACAATGGCCGTTACACCGGCAGCCAATTTGCGCGCTACATTGAGTAAACTGCTTTCCGAGCATGCCGGACTGGCAACAATTGCCATGCAAAATGGAATTCAGGGTGCACCTGATTTCAAGGCATCAACGAAAGCATTGAGCGGCAACACGGATGACCTGGCAAGCGCGATTACATCGGTATATGGTGAGGAAGCAGGCCAGGCATTTGATAAAATGTGGTCTGAACACATCGGCTATTTTGTCGATTATGTTAATGCAACAGCAAAAGAAAACGAACAGGCTAAACAAAAAGCACTGGATAACCTGAAAATGTATCGAGAAGATTTTTCCGCCTTTATTCAAAAAGCAACTGGCGGAAATGTGGAAGCGTCTGTTCTTGCTAAAGGTTTACAGAAGCACGTAAACCAACTGATTGGATCGTTCGAAAGCTATGTGGAAGGTTCTTATAAGGAAGCATTCACACAAGCACGTGATGCCTATGGTCATATGTACGGAGCAGCCAAACTTCTGTCAGCCGGTATCGTGAGCCAAAACCCGGAAAAATTTGCATCCGACATGCCTTCTGAAATGCCAAACACCGGCCTTGGTATGCCAGCTGAACAGAACAATGACATGATGTGGATGTGGATTCTTGGTGCAGGACTGTTTGCATTGATCGGTTTAACTGCCGTATCCAAGTCCAAAACTGCCAACAATGATAAGTAATAACCATTCCCTAATGACTGGAGGACGTGCGATGCGAATATTAATCAGTATACTTGTACTGTCGCTTATGCTGATTGCCGGATGTGGTCAATCACAAAGCACAGACTCCAGTCAGACGGATACCGTTGATTCGAATACGGTGCAAAAAACCAATGAACAAAAGGTTTCTGGAAGCGAAGTAAGTAACAATAATAACAAATTAAATACGGCTTCATCAGGGATAGATATAACAAAACAGCAATACGGCATCACCCCTGAAACCATCAAAATTCCTGCAATCAACGTGGAATCAGAAGTAGAAAAAGTCGGGCTGCTGAAAAACGGACAAATGGCAGTGCCGGAGAATTTCCGTATTACCGGCTGGTATAAGCTGGGTCCAAAACCCGGAGAACGGGGCAGTGCTGTTATTGCGGGACACGTGGACGACAAAACGGGACCGGGTGTGTTTTTCAACCTGAAAGATTTACAAAAAGGTGATGAAGTAAAAATCAAGAACAAAGATGGAAAACGACTCGTTTTTGAAGTAGTCGGCAAGGAAATTTTTCCGATGGACGATGCCCCGGTGAAGCAAATATTCGGGTATACTTCCAGACGAATGCTGAACCTTGTTACATGCACAGGTCCGTTTGACAGATCAAAGGGTGGTCATATAAACCGGTTAGTCGTTTATACAGAATTGCAAACAGAGAAGTAGCTCATCAATCGCTGTCCTGAGATAAACCCCGTATCACAACTAACTGTGGTACGGGATTTGTTGTACTTATGTTTGACCATGTATATATTACTACTGATCATTCACTACCTTTTTCGCTTCCTTCAAATCAATTTTTGCCTTATATCCATGATTTTGAAGCATATGAAGAAGATTATTTCCATTTAATAGTGTTATCGGCTTATCCTTAGAAAATTTATATGCATCAGGTCCATAGTCAGCTGTTGAAACTAAAATCCCTTTTGTCGCCCCCTCGTTTAATACAGTACCATACAAATCTCTGACCGCGGAAACACCTACAACATTAGTATATCTTTTTGCCTGTATAACTATTTTACCACCTCTAATAGGATCTGGGTCAAAGGCAATTGCATCAACACCCCCATCTCTACTTGCTCTGGTAATATTAACCTCTCCTCCAGACTGATTAAATTCCTTATCAAACAACTCTCGAATTAAATGTTCAAAGTCCTGCCAATCCATAGCTGCCAAATTATCGGACTCACTCAATCCATCTCCCAAATCATACGAGGAAACAAACCTGGGATCATTTCGATCGATTTTTATAATTGGCGCAACGGGAGCAAGGCTATGTAACTTACTGCTTCCAATTCCCTTTAAGTTTTTAAAACATGCCTTTGGATCCACTTGTGAGAGATTAAGGTCCATTATCTCTTCTTTAGTCGCTTGTATACTTAACACACACGAATTAACTTCATTTCCAGTGCTTTTATCTATTGAATTAACCCAACCATTAAATACTATAGAATCAATTCCACTTATTATATCTGCTTCAAACAATTCATGAAGTGACCGTAAAGTAATCTGATATAATAAATTATCATACATTTTATTGAAGACAGAGTCAGAGAGAAATGCTTCTTTAAAATCGTCGCGGGATTGAACGTATTTAACCCCTTTTAATCTTGGCAATTCAATTGGGGCTGGCAAAGAATAATCAACAATTAAATTCTTGCTTTCCGGATTAAAATCAATATCAAATTCTTGTGGAAACTCCTTGGGGTATATTGAATTAGTTAAGACCATATCACAATAATCCACTATTGCTGTTGGGATCTTTTTTAAATAGTTTTCTTTCTGTATGTCTATAGCATGATTTTTCTCAGCCTGTTCTTGTAAAAACTCTTGTTTTTCATTTTCCCATATTTGCAACTGCTCTTTATAACCATTGTCTACCTCTTCATTTTCAGCTATTATTTGTTTCTTCTTCAGTTCCCAATTCCCATAATTCTCTTCAAAAAGTTTATCCATTTGCTCAATTTTATTTTCTTTACGTTTAGCAGAAAATCTGTCAAGTATATTGAGCTTCGGCTTATAGTCTGAGCTATTTTTGTCCGGTTCATCTGGGATATCAACATAGTTAGGTTCGTCAGGCTCTGGAATAGTGTACTCAGATGTATCCTTCAATGATTCCCAGTCAATTTTGTCGTCAATAGTTAATGTAAATGATAATGTATTTTCAATATTTTGTAACTGCTGTTCTGCTTCCTCTGTCAATTGCATAGCTAAGGCTTTTTTCTCCTCTTTTTCTCTGGCAGCCTTTTCCCTCTCTTCTTTTTTTCTTTCTGCTTCCAATTTTTTGTGCCACATCTCTTCCCATTGTCTTTCTTGTGCTAGTGCTTTTTGTTTAACAACCCTACGATCTGATCCCTTAATAATTCGATATTTGTTTAAACCGTCATGTTTTATTTCAACCTGATACATATTTCCAGCCATTCCTCATTCTCCTTTCCAAACAGCCTACCTGTTAATTTTTAAAAAATATGTAAACTTCTAGTTATATTGACCTACGAATATAATACCAAATATTCTGTTCAAAAATAATAATAAACATAAGCTATTAAATAATTAAATTGGAACTACTACTTAATGTATTAAAAATCGTTCATTATTATCAATGAATTTTAATACTTCCATGACTCCATATTAACAAATATGGTACACAATAAAATGGAACCCCCTACCCACTTATTGTACAACCAATTCACAATCCAAGAACGTTATGTTATAATCGAACAAACGTTCCGTAATGAAGGTGATATATATGATTAATGATCGTGGTTCAAAAAAGTGGATTGGTTCAACGATGATGATTCCTGAACATGTCCAGATGCTGAGGGAAATTTTTGCTGAGATGGAATTTAAGAAAAAACCCCTCATTGATGAGCAGCAGCGTGAAGAAATCGACATGAAGCTGCAATGCGCCATCCATAACGATCTTCCTGTTGAAATCGTATATTTCGCTGAACATGATTTTGCAGTAACAAAGGGAAAAATCAGCGAAATTAATATGGAGAAGAAAAGCTTATATCTAAAGCACTCTGCAACAAATAACATCTCTTTTGACAGTATTTTGGAAGTAACCGTGCTGTGAGCTCAGGGCGATTACTTCCATCGGTAAGTTTATTTCGTTGATGTGGCTTTGATAATTAAAAAATGCGGATTGGTCATGAGATACTGATAGGATTTAGCAGCCATTGCCTTCATTTTTGGCTGAGGAGTTGGTTCAATCAGCTGATCCAACGTAAAAAAACGCACCGTCTCCCCTATTATATCCTGCATTGGCCTGCGGTAAAAACTGACATCAATCGTGATGCTCGGCTTTTCCCACCTATCCGTTAAAAGATGCGTTTCAAAATAATCCTTGCATTGAAATCTTGAAAAATCCATGAACGGATGATGAACTGAAAACAGCAGGATCCCGCCTGCTTTCAAAACGCGGTTAAATTCCCTGAATGTCGCCGTCCAGTCCTGCAAATAGTGCAGTGTTAATGAACTGACGATGACATCAAAGGAATCATCCTCAAAGGGCAATGTCTTCTGCAAGTCATGACAAAGAATGGTCGCCCTGTCACCCAGTCGTATCCGGGCTTCTTTGACCATTTCCGAACTCACATCAATTCCGGTAACATCCGCACCCCGATCCACCAATTGTGCGAGGTACCATCCTGCCGAACATCCGGCATCAAGCACCCTTTTCTCGGATAAATCCTCAGGCAGTGCAGCCATCATCGCCGGCCGCTCGTAATATGCGTTATATGGACTCGCTTCATCAATATCATTCTGATACGTACCGGCCAGTTTGTCGTATGTATGTTTTGCTGAATCCTCCAATTGACTCACCTTCCCACGCAAAATAATATATGATTATTTTACCATAACAGCACCGGGCATGAACCCAAATCAGTCCTAGGAACGATACAGAAACAGTCGAATTGCTCTATAATAAGAATTACTGATATATGGGGGAGGAATCGAAATGAAGAACACGACGAATCAAACCTGGAATCTGGAGTCATTGTATCCGGGCGGGAAAGATTCCGAGGCATTACATAAACGAATAGCTCGGCTGAAAAGACAGATGGAATCATTACCGCTCAAAATAAATACCGTGGATACAGCAGACATAGAAAATATCGTCCATATTTTGCGGGAGCTTCAAACATTTTCAGCAATGGTCGAAGAACTGGACGACTATGTTTTTTGTCTGTATGCAGTCCACGTGAATGACCCGGTTGTTGAAAATTTAATGGAGGAAAGCAGCAAAATTCAGGTTGATTTTGAGACTATAAAACTTGATATGGATAGACTTCTTGCAAAAATATCGGAAACTGAGTGGAACGTACTTTTAAAAAATAAAGAAGTTCAGGGATATCAATTTTATTTAGAAGAGCGCAAAGGCAAATTAGAAGACAAACTTCCGGCAAAAATGGAAAAGCTGATTAACCGTCTTTCGATTAACGGATTTGCCGGCTGGGAAGATTATTATGAACAAGTGATGGGAAATCTCCGGATCCCGCTGGAAAAAGACGGTCAAACAGAAGAACTATCTGTTGAGCAGGCTTTCAGCAACGCCATGTTTGCCGAAAACCGCACATTACGAAAAAATTCAGCACGCGCACTTATAACAGTTTGTAAAGAGAATGCTGAAACATTCAAAACCGTTCTCAACCGGATCAGCGGGTACCGACTTGATACATACAATCTCCGCGGATGGAACAACCTGCTAAAAGAAGCACTCGACGAAAACCGCATTAACGAACAATCGATTCGGGCAATGCTGACAGCCATTAAGGACAACAGTGACGCTGCACAAACATATTACAAACGGAAAGCAGCCGTAATGGGACTTGATAAGCTAAACTGGTATGACACGGATGCTCCGGCATTTTCAAGCAACAAAACAATTTCCTACGATGAAGCGGCAAACATCATTATTACCCAGTACCATTCCTTCAGTGAAAAACTGGGAAAATTTGTGGAAAAAGCATTCCGTGAAGGCTGGATTGAAGCGGAAGACCGAAAAGGCAAAATGCAAGGCGGATTCTGTGCAAACATGACATACTCCAAGGAGAGCCGGGTTTTCCTGACCTTCAGAGGAACCTATCAGGATGTCGTCACAATTGCACACGAACTAGGGCATGCATATCACAATCATATTCTGCATGACGAACCTGAATTTGCCAGTCAAGTCAGCACCAGTGTTGCCGAGACAGCATCCACCTTCATGGAAAACCTGGTACTGGATGCCGCAATTGACCATGCAAAAAATGAAACGGATAAGCTTTCTCTACTCGAGCAAAAAATTATCAACGGCCTGAAATACCAGGTAACTGTTCCAGCAATGTTTCATTTTGAACAAAAGCTTTATGAAAAAAGAAAACAGGGGCTGCTGACAGTTGAGAAAATCTCCAGTTTAATGGAGAACGAATTTTCACAGATATATGGTGATGTACTTGATGAAACCAATCCATATGAGTGGATCACCATCCCCCATCTTTACGATACCGAGCAGTCATTTTACAATTTTCCATATACTGTCGGCTACCTGTTCAGCAATGGTATTTACGCATTGGCACAGGAACAAGGCAGCCAATTTCCTGACACATATGACGAGATACTGCGAAACACCGGCCGGATGACAGTTGAGCAACTGGCAGAGACATATTTAAACAAGGATATGAAAGAGAAGGAATTCTGGAATGCAGCATTGCAACCGGTGCAGGACGCGATTGAAACGTATCTGCAGTTGACGGAAAAGTATGTCGTCGCCCGTCCGTATAATTTTTAACAATGAATCAATGACGGCCACCCCACTGACTTTTAGGGGTGGTCATCATTTATACTATCCTTTTCATTAACAGGTTTACCCCAATCAAAACCCGATTCACCCATAAAATATAAGAAGCCCGCAGATGTCAAGACGACTAAAACAGCAATAAGACCCATTATTCCACCTCTTTTCTATACAATGCTGGTTTTACACTTGTCAAATTATGTTATAATATTCATTACAACTACGATAATGGAAGGAACGTTGTACAATGGATATTCTAGGAATTTCACAAGAAAATTTTGTTATTGGTCTTGTAATTGGAACAGTTCTTATAACTTCAGCCATAGCTGCCATCGTTGCTGTCATTGAAGCTGGAGACTAATTTTCAATTTGAAGGTTGCTTTATAGCAATCTTTTTCTTTCTTTGAGTGGAGTACATTTGCGATCTTTATAATGAAATCGTATCCTGCACGTTTCAGCCGGGGTTCGCACGTTTGAGTGCCGACTTCGCACATTTTCAGCCAGAGTTCGCACGTTTGGGCACTTACTTTGCACGTTTCGGCCGGACTTCGCTCGTTTGAGTGCCGACTTCGCACGTTTCATCCGAAGTTCGCATGTTTGGACACTGAGTTCGCCCAATTCAGCAGGACTTCGATTGTTGGGGGCGACTTCGCTTTTATTCATTTCACATATCCAGATTTCTCTTATGTTCAGTTATATCCAAATCAGGATGATGTTTCTTAATCAATACGATTACGTCATTAATTAATATTTCTAATTGGTATAAAGCCGTCTTGGGATCGCCTATCAAAATATTTGTCATTCTATCATATAGATTGTCCGGCTTAATCTGCATCTGCTCAATATTGTACTGCATCCACTTATAGACAGGATGTGAAACGTACATATGATTCAGGCCAAACAAAATACCAAATAGATTCTTTTGCACGCCGCAGATAACATCATATAGCATTAGCCAATCCTGTCGTTTTAATAGGGCCATACGATTATTCCATCGACTTCCCAGCGAAAGATTTTCTAAAATCATTTGATTGGAAAGACATATTGGATACGTCGCAACTCTATCTTTCAGTGTATTAATTTTTTCTTCCCCGAAGAGACTTATTCCATCATCAATAGACGCTGCAATACACTGTTTATCAACATCCGTTTCATATCCTTCCACCACCTCGGAGATAAAGTACTCAACCGTCACGGACAAGAAACTGCTTATTTCAAACTTGATGCCGTCTTGATCCAAAAAAGCTTCGGACCACTCTTTCTCTTCATATGGATGATACGATAAAATTGTACCGTTCACTTCATTGATGGGTTCCTGGCGATCATCATCTGTCGGAGCGGATGACCACAAAATATGTAATTCAATATCTGAAAACTCGTCCTGTAAATTCTTCGATACCGAACCAGCCAAAATAATAGCTTCTATCTTTGAATTTTTCCTGTAGATCCTGGACATATCAATTGCTTTTTGAAATAAATTCATTCTAACAAACTCCCAATTCCCTTTTGCATTCTTTTATCAGGGTATTTAATGCTCTGGTAAAAGCATTGGTTTTTTCT
This sequence comes from Virgibacillus ihumii, assembly GCF_902726655.1. Lineage (NCBI taxonomy): Bacteria > Bacillati > Bacillota > Bacilli > Caryophanales > Bacillaceae > Virgibacillus > Virgibacillus ihumii. The sequence continues at coordinate 287,428 of NZ_CACVAN010000001.1, read as the reverse complement.
GTTCACCTGTTTTAAAATTTCCTGTGTAAACTTTACCAGCTGCTTCAAACCTCATTTTTATTCTACATGATTAAGTAAAAACTTTCCTCAATTTTCCTGCTGTTTCAAGGAATCATTTTACTGTTACAAGCAATGAATCTCCCACTTGCCACTATAAATCTATGGTGTTATTATGTATTGGTGACTAAAAAGTTACCATAAGTAAACATCAAGTCAAGCTTGGAGGAACATAATGGCACAACGACATGAGGAACTTTTGGATGCAGCTGTTCAATTGTTTCAGCGACACGGTTTTCATGCCACTTCGGTAGCGGATATTACCAAAGCTTGTGGTATATCGAAGGGAGCTTTTTATAAACATTTCAGTTCAAAAGAAAACATGATTTTGGAACTCCTGCAGCGTTATTACGATGACATGTTCAGGGAAGCGGACCGGTTTGCGGAAGGTGTACAGCAAACACCTTTGCTTGTACTGAAGCGGAAAATTTCGATTGAACTTGAAAAATCAATTGAATACAGGTCTTTTTTTATTGCTTTAGTGACGGACTTTCCACCGTATGAGAAAGGAGAAATATCAGAATTTCTGAACCGAATCCGGCAAACACATCATCAATGGCACAGGCAGGCGTTACTGGATGCTTTCGGCCCACAGAATAAGGCATATTTAAATGATCTAACGATAATCATGGAAGGAATTATTCACAGTTATTTAATGCGCATGGTCTGGAAAGGACCTCTGTTACCGCTTGACCGACTTGGAGATTTTATAGCCGAAAATCTGAAAGTAATCGTTGATCATGGTGATGCACTATCACCGATGCTGCCGGATTTCCGTGATAACAAATCCGGCGCTTCTGTTATCAAAAGTATGGAAGATGATTTAAAGTTACTGCTATCAGAACTAAAGACTGAGTCGGCAAAAACACCTTCCACTGAAAAAGATATACAATCAATTGAATTACTGGTGGAAGAACTCGAACAGGAAACACCGCGGGAATTTTTAGTGGATGCACTGCTTGCACAGTTGTATCGCCGCTCCTATTTAAAAAAAGAACTAACAAAAATAATGACAGCTTGGGAAATATGGAAAGGAGATTTAACATGAGTGATACAGCAACTTCCTGGGATTTACCAGGAAAACAAAAAGCACTGATGATAGCCGCATTATTGACAGGCGCGTTTATGGGGATCATCAATGAAACATTACTCGCTACTGCGCTTCCAACGATTCAGCAGGCATTTGAAATTTCTCGTGGCGAAGTGCAATGGATGACAACCGCCTTCCTCATGACGAACGGGATTATGATACCTGTTTCAGCATTCCTGATTGATCGGTTTTCAACGAGAGGATTGTTTTTGACCGCAATTGGACTTTTTGGTGTCGGAACTGCTATTGCAGCTGTAGCAACCGTTTATCCGGTATTGTTGTTGGGCCGTGTTGTACAGGCGTCCGGATGCGGCATTATGCTGCCGCTCTTAATGACGGTATTGCTGGCAATTATTTCTGTTGAACGGCGCGGCACCGCGATGGGAATGATCGGAATTGTTATTGCATTCGGTCCGGCAATCGGGCCGACACTGTCAGGATGGCTATTGGAGCACTATTCATGGCGTTCATTATTTATTACGGTACTGCCGATTGTTGCAGTTACCATGATTGTTGCAGCACTATTCTTACGGAATGTAACGGAATTGCGCAAACCAAAAATTGATGTGCTATCGATTATTCTGTCTTCCATTGGCTTCGGTTCGTTCCTGTATGGATTCAGTATTGCGTCTCAGAGCGGCTGGTTAAGCCCAGTAGTACTCATCTCAACAGGAACTGGAATCGTTGTTATTGGCTTATTCGTCTGGCGCCAGCTTGTCCTGAAAACACCGATGCTTGAATTCCGTGTTTTTCAATTCCGGATATTTACCCTGGCTATTATCATTACTATGACAGTATTGATATCACTGATCGGGGCCGAAACATTGCTGCCGCTGTTTATGCAGAATGTGCTGAATTTCTCACCACTTGAGTCCGGCTTGATGCTTTTACCGGGAGCAATTGTCATCGGTATTCTGTCACCAATAACCGGGCGTCTGTTTGATAAATTTGGTGCCAAATGGTTGGCATTAATCGGACTCAGCATTGTAACAGTAACAACATTTATGTTTACAAGATTATCACTCGAAACGTCGTTCACCTACTTGACCGTTATTTATGCGATTCGTATGTTCGGTCTGTCTTTTGCCCTGATGCCAGTAATGACGTCAGCCCTGAACCAGCTTCCGCCAAAATGGTATGCGCACGGTTCAGCCATGGCTAACACATTGCAGCAAATATCTGCATCAATTGGTACGGCTATCCTGGTAACACTGGTTGCAATGGGAACGAAAAGTTTTGTACCTGATACAGCTGCTTCACCTGAGCTGATCGGTAAGCAGGCACAAGTTGTCGGATTCGAGTGGGCATTTATGGGCAGCACCGCCCTTGCCTTTATTGCGTTTGTTTTGGCACTGTTTCTGCACCCGCCAAAAAAAGAAAAGCAAATTGTCCAGCAAATTCATGGAGAAGATGCCAGTATGAGATAAAACGGAAGCATGTTGTTTGATTACGAATTATCCTTTATATTGGATTGGCCTGGCAGCCACTTCCGATATAAAGGATTTTTTCTTAAGGGACTCATTTTTTGTTAGATAATATGTTGTGCCACCCACTAATGATCAGTAATCAGTTGGGTTGACAACCAATTAAATATACAAACAAGCCGGTTCCCCTGCTAAAGGACCGGCTTGAATTGAATGGACAACATGTTTTATATGGGCACTCGCTTATCTCCATTTCCTAACTAAATACTCGGCATTTTGTTTCAGAATACCGTATGCATACTCGGAAATAAATTCCTTCTCCCGCTTTTGTTCAAGTTTTTGCAGGAAATCATCCATATGCTTAACGGCTTTATCAGTTTTTCCCCGTTTTATAAAATGCGTGACGGAACTCAATTTGGCCTGCAATGATCTGGCAGCACCAAAATTCGCAAATTCCCCGTCCTGTTCAAAGTCTGCAATCAGTACGTCCATCTCATTCAAATTATAATCCATCATCTCCCAGTTGGCAGGCTTCACATTAAAATTCGGGTCAAAAACAAATGGTGCATCTTTTCCGACACCATTGTTATACTTTTCAGCACGGTCATCGAGCCATGTATGGTCATCTGCAATACCCTAGAACGTTACATTACTGATTTTATACGCATCAGCACCTCCCATTAAGTAATTAAAAAGACCACCTCAAAAAGTAATTCAATCTTGGTTGAATATTTCTGAGATAGCCTGTTTACATAAATTAATTCCGAAATTCCACAAGTTTTTCGTTCATCGCTTTCGTCTGTCCATATACTTCCTGATAGATTTCAAATAGCTTCTTATATCTTTCTGCACGATCCCTATCCGGCGTATACGTGCTTTCTATTTTCAAAAATTCATCCGCACATTCACTTAATGAATCAAACCATCCACATCCATATGCTGCCAGCATTGTTGCTCCCATTCCCGGGCCTTGCTCACTTGAAAGTTTAATAATTTTTGCGTTAAAAATATCTGCCTGAATTTGTAGCCACACCTCGTTCTTTGCGCCGCCGCCAATCGAAACAATGGAATCAATTACTTTTCCATTATTACGGAAAATATGAATCGATTCATTCAAGGAGAAAGTAATCCCTTCAAGAACTGCCCGAACAAAGTCTTGTCGCTGGTGTGATACATCCATACCGACAAAACTTGCCCGAATCGAAGCGTCTGCATGAGGCGTTCTTTCCCCTGCCAAATAAGGCGTGAACAATAATCCGTTTGCTCCAACAGGGACTGTTCCCGCTTCAGAAACCAAATCCTCAAATGACTCATCTGCGGCAAAGACATCTTTAAACCAGCTGAGGCTATTGCCTGCTGATAGGGTAACCCCCATCGTATAAAAGGCATCGGGAGCACCATGATTAAAGTAATGGACACGTCCCTGAAAATCTTTATCATCACTTTCCTCATAGGAAAGCACAACACCTGATGTGCCAACACTGCAAAGGGTTCTTCCATCTTCCAATATTCCTGAACCAATGGCACCACAAGCATTGTCCGCTCCACCGGCAAAAATCCGGGTTGTTTCCGACAGACCAGTCGATACCGCAGTTTCAAAGCTTATTTTCCCAATCTCAGCATGGGAATCTACTAATGGCGGGCAAATAGTCGAATCAATGTCCACCAACGCACAGATCTCTTTACTCCACTCTTTTTTTCGAATATCCAACAACAACGTTCCGGCAGCATCAGAATATTCCATGTGCAATTGACCTGTCAGTTTATACCGCAAGTAATCCTTTGGTAAAATAAATTTCTTTGCTTTCCGAAACAAAGCAAGCTCATGTTCTTTCACCCATAACAGCTTTGGTAACGTGAATCCTTCCAAAGCAGGGTTTTTCGCAATTTCCAGCAATCGTTCTTCGCCAACAGCATGGTAAATCTGACGGCATTGATTAGTTGTCCGTGTATCATTCCAAAGAATCGCATTCCGCAGCACCTCATTTTCTTCATCCAGAAGAACGAGTCCGTGCATTTGTCCGGAAAAACTGATTCCTTCAATATCCTTCGGGTCACCGTTGAAATCTTGAAGCAAGTCAGTCAATCCTGCAACTGTCTGGTCCACCCATACGTGAGGATCTTGTTCACTGTATCCGCTTCTTTCCTGAATTAACGGATATTCTTTGGAAATTTCCTGTATAACGTTGCCATGTTTATTAACCAGCAAAAGCTTAACCGCACTCGTTCCCAAATCGATCCCGATTACATATTTCATAGCATTACTCCCCAGCAAAAGCTTTCAGCAAATATTGATTGATAGTTGCCTTGATTTTCTCCAGTCGACCGGATTGATGTTTGATTTCCGAAAGTCCCAATGCATGGTCCTCCAACTTATGAAAATCGGTTTTGTTTTGTACGATATCCAGTCCGACCCCTTCTGTATAGCTGCTGTAACGGTCTTCTAAAATATTTTCCAGCACACGATCATCCGTAAGTTTCTGGGCAACCTTTAACCCTACTGCAAAACTGTCCATTCCAGCAATATGTGCATGGAATAAATCGTCTGGCTCGAATGAACCTCTTCTCACCTTTGCATCAAAGTTTAAACCGCCGAGGCCAAGACCACCGTTTTTAAGAATTTCATACATTGCCAGTGTTGTAGAATGTAAATCAGTTGGAAATTCATCTGTATCCCATCCGAGCAGTGGATGACCTTGATTTGCATCAACAGAACCTAGCATATTGTTAACTCGTGCATAGCGCAGTTCATGTTCAAATGTATGACCGGCAAGCGTCGCATGGTTTGCTTCGATATTAAATTTAAAGTTATCCTGCAGATCGTATCTTTGCAGAAAAGCATATCCACTTGCCACATCAAAGTCATACTGATGTGTTGTCGGTTCTTTCGGCTTTGGTTCAATCAGAAATTGTCCATCAAAACCAATTTCTTTAGCATAATCAACCGCCATATGGAAGAACCGCCCCAGATTATCCAATTCCAGTTTCATATCGGTGTTAAGAAGTGTTTCATAACCTTCACGTCCGCCCCAGAACACATAGTTTTGTGCACCCAGCTCTTTACCAATTTCCAGTCCTTTTTTTACCTTTGCTGCAGTATATGCAAAAATATCCGCATTGTTGGAAGATGCCGCCCCGTGAATAAAGCGAGGGTGCGTAAAGTTGTTCGCCGTATTCCACAGTAATTTGGTTTTGCTGTCCTTCATGTAATCCTTCATTAACCCAACAATTGTATCCAGGTTCTGATTTGTTTCCCGTAGATTACTTCCTTCAGGTGCAATGTCTACATCATGGAAACAGAAATATGGTACATTCAGTTTTTCAAAGAATTCAAAAGCAGCCTCTAACCGTGCTTTAGCCAAATCCATCCCTGTAAATTTATCCCACGGTCGAGCCATCGTACCGGCACCAAATGGATCTGAACCATCCATCGTAAATGTATGCCAATAAGCGACTGCGAACCGAAGATGCTCCGCCGCCGTTTTGTTTCCTATTTTTTCTTCCGGATTGTAAAATTTGAACGCAAAAGGGTTAGTAGATTGTGCCCCTTTGTATTTAATTTGACCAATATCTTTAAAATATGCCATCTTAATGACCTCCTATTTTGAAAAAATATATATCCAACAACCTTATGAAAATGGTGTGAATGTGCATGTAAACCGAAATGTAACTGCTTACATAAAGAGTATAGCAACACTAACTTAGTTTGTCTATCAGATAAACTAAGTTATAATAAACTTACACAATCGTCTCCACCTTTTGAAATGATTAAACATGTTGATTAACTTATAATAATCATGGAATCATACATAATCAGAATTCAAGGAGGATCCCATGAATAATACAAGCGGTTTTATTTATAGCATAATGGAATGGGTTACAAGATTTGCATACGTAAATTTGCTATGGATCACATTTACTGTCGCTGGCGGCGTAATCTTAGGTATATTCCCCGCTACAACAGCGATGTTCGCCGTGGTCCGAAAATGGTTAACAGGAAATGCAGAGATTCCAATCTTTAAAACGTTTTGGAACTTTTTCAAAAGTGACTTTCTGAAAAGTAATTTACTCGGATTGTTTATTACAGGACTTGGTGCAATAATCGTTGTCGATTTCCTGTTTATACAGGTAAATGTAGACGATTTACTGAGATTAACGTATTTGCCGCTATATGCCTTTATGATTTTGTTTTTACTGTTTCTTTTTTATATCTTTCCAGCGTTTGTTCATTACGACCTGAAACTGGGAAAAACCATCAAAAATGCGTTTCTGATAATGTTAATTTCCCCGCTCCACAGCTTTTTGATTGTTGTATGTCTTGTATCCGTCTACTTCATTATGGAAGCACTGCCGGCACTGCCATTTATTTTTGGTGCAAGCACGTATGCATTTATTACGATGTGGCTCTGCCTAAATACATTTACAAAGATTGAAAAAAAGGCAGAAACCACCAACAGTAATAACGCTGCCAAATAGTTATGACAGTGAAAATCCTCCCCACTCTTGTCCAAGAGCTGGGGTATATTTTTCCTTATTATTCCTTTTCTCTGTACAAGAAGTAATCAAAGTCGGCATGCTTATTCTGTCCTGACGTATCCTGGCACTGCATCCCAACAAATGCACCGGTAAAAAACCCGCCGCCTTGAATGTAATCATCCGAAAGCTTATAGGAATGGAAATGAATTGGAACCTTCATCCAGTCCGCACCGTCAAACGAATAGGAATACTCGTATATATTGGTCTGAACGTCAACACGCATATAAACATAATCCACACCCTCAGGTACAACGATTTCGCTGTCCTTTAGCGGATTTTCGAAAGTGAAATTATCACACGTCATCAGTTCGAGCACTCTGCCCTTTTCTTCATGCCAGGAGATCTGTAAAGATGTCCAGTTCTGTGTATTATAATAATTCACCAGCCCTGCAGACTGCTGAAAACTGTTCGGGGCAAATGCCACCTTTGTTTCTGCCGTAAAATTAAAGTGCTGCCAGCGACGTGCCACATATGCCTGCGTGAACTTCGATGTTAACGACTCTTTTCCGTATAACCGCAGATGACCGGGATTATCCGTTAATGAAAGTGCATCCCCACCGAGCGGAATACGTAATGTCTGCAAATGAGGGTTCAATTTAGGCGCGTCAAAATCATCTTTTTCGTCGTAATCTTTTCCCCATTTCACTTCTTCAATCGCAGGCCCTTCAATTGCTGCAGCTGGCTGATTTCCGCCAACTACATACGGCCAGTCGTCTTTCCACTCCAGTCGTTGAATAGCCGTTTCTCTTCCAAGCGGACAGAACCCACGTGGATTCAATAACGGCTGCCCCTCTTTCGGCAGCGGTCTCCCGGTTAAAAAGACCAAAAACCACTCATCTGTATGTGTTTGAATGATGGAAGAATGCCCGGCTTTCTGCATTGGATTTCTCGGATATGGCCACGATGTAATCAACGGATTTTCCGGATGCACCTCATATGACCCATGCAAGTCCTTTGAACGAGCAATGGTAGCTTGGTGCTCAAACTTCGTCCCACCCTCAGCAGTCAATAAGTAATAATATCCGTTCATTTTATATAGATGTGGTGCCTCGGTCAGCTTTACATCGGTCCCTTTAAAAATCACTTCTGCCTTTCCAACAAGCTTTTGCTCATTCGGACTGTACTCCTGAAGCACGATCCCGTAAAAATTGTGGTTACCTGAACGATGATCCCAAAGCATATTGGTTATATACTTTCTCCCGTCATCATCGTGGAATAATGACGGATCAAATCCGGAACTGTTTAAATAAACCGGTTCTGACCACTCGCCATCAATCGTATCGCACGTTACAAGATAGTTATGACAGTCTTTCCAGCTCCCTTCTGTAACCTTGACATCCGTATAAATCAGCCAGAACTTACCATCACTATAGGATAGCGCTGGTGCCCAAATACCTCCGGAGTCAGGATTTCCCATCATATTCAACTGGCTCAGCCTGTTAAGTGGTCTTGCAATCAGCCGCCAGTTTTTCAGATCCTTGGAATGATATATCCCGACCCCCGGAAACCACTCAAACGTAGAAACAGCGATATAATAATCTTCCCCCGCCCGGCAGATGCTCGGATCAGGGTTGAATCCTGTCAAAATTGGATTTTGAATAGTTGACATTTATACCAATCTCCTCTCACTAGGTTTATCCTTTTACGGCGCTTGCGGAAATACCTTCCACAACCTTGTTACTGAAAAACAGGAACGCTATCAGAATCGGCACAATACTAATAACAAGCGTCGCACCAATTGCTCCCCAGTCCGTCATATATTGTCCAACAAAGTTCTGTATGCCAACTGTCAGCGTTTTAAATTTGTCCGAACTGATAAACGTATTGACAAATACAAACTCATTCCAGTTATAGATCATGTTGATAATAACGGTCGTGGACATTACCGGTGTCGTCATCGGCAAAATAATCCGGAAAAACAGCCGGTTGATCGAGCAGCCATCAATAATCGCCGCTTCCTCAATCTCACGGGGTAATGTATAGTAAAATCCGAGTAAAATCATCATCGTTATTGGCAAATTATATGTCGTATATGTAATGATTATGGACAACGGATGATCAATCAGATTAACGCTTAAAAACATTTTAAAAAGCGGAATCAATGCTGAATGAATCGGTATCATCAGACCAACCATAAACAAACCAAGCACAAATGAGCTAAGCTTCCAGCGCATGCGGGTAATAGCGAAAGTAGCCATACTTGCTAACAGGACGGTTAGAATGATAGCCACTACCGTGTACCACACACTGTTAAAAAAATAGATTCCGATGTCACTCTGCCATACTTTAATATAGTTTTCCCATTGATACTCATCTGGAAGAGAAAGCGGCGGACTTCCGAAAATCTGCCTGGTATCTTTCAACGAAAACAAGACGAGCCACACCAGCGGGAAAATTTGAAACAACCCTACAATCCCAAGACATACATAAAGAAAAAAATATCCGATTCGATTCATGTGATTTACCTCCTTTTAGTACTGGATTTCATCATCAGTTGCGGTTAATTTTCGAATAAACACGGTAACGATGAGTGTGATGATTAACAAAAGGAATCCAACTGCACTGCCATATCCGAAGTCAGACATGGAGAATGCCAGTTTATACATATAGGAAGCCATTACCTCACTCGCTCCGCTTGGTCCGCCACCAGTCATAACATAGATCAGGTCAAAATATTTTAAGGACCCGACAATAGCCAGTACGATTGTAACTTTGAATACGCCCATAATCAGTGGCAGTTTTACCTTGAATGCAATCTGGATAGGAGAAGCCCCATCGATTTTAGCGGCCTCTATCAGTGATTCAGGGATATTCTTTAAGGCAGCATAGTAAATCAAAATATAAAACCCTGCATACTGCCATAAAATCGGAATGAAAATCGCATACAGTACTATATTAGGATCCCCAAGCCATACAGGCGTTTCTTCTATCCCGATATATCCGAGCAGACTGTTTAAAATACCATTGGCTGGATTGTAAATTTTGATCCAAAGTTGTGCGATTGCTACTGAGGACAACAGCATGGGAATTAAGTAGATTTTTCTAAGCAGACTGGCACCTTTTATTTTTGAAGCTAAAATAAGCGATATAGCCAGATAGATAAGTAGACTGAGTGCCGAGAAAAGTGCCAGCAAAAAGGAATGACCTGCACTCTCCCAAAACTTTGGATCCTGCATGGCAGTAATGTAATTTTCTAATCCAATAAACGTCATTTCCCCGATTCCATCCCATTCCATTAAGCCATAATAGCCGCTTAGAAATAACGGAATATAAATTAAGATTGCAACCAACAGCAATGCAGGAAGAATGTACAATGCTATCATAAGCTTGTTGGACATAACTTTATTCAATTCTTTCACCCCCAAGTAATAATCAATAAAGCACTGAACTCACTTTCAATAGCGGAGCACCCGATCAAGCGGAATACCCCCACATTGAAATCGCTTTCTTTTTAGCCGATTAAAAAAGCTTGTCCGGGACAAAATTACTTTCAATAATTTGAAAGTTTGTAAGTTCATTTTTAGAATATCAAAACCTTTTCCGTTTGTCTAGTGGATAAACAAAGTTAATTAGAATTATCCACCAATAGGTAAACAAAAGAAAAAAAGGCCACCGAATAATCCGGCAGCCCTCAAATATAATGGCCACTTCTAATAGTTGCCAAACAATTCTATTCTCCTTCTGCAAGTGCTTCTTCCTGCAGTTCCGCAAATTTCTCAGGTGTTATTTCCTCACCAAATAATGCCTGAATAGCATCCAAATGAACTTGCGCTGCATCAGGAGGCATTTGAACATCAGCGAATAAAGTGATATTACTAGCCTTATTCAACTCGTTCAAGACATCAATATACATCTGTGGAAGATCTACAGAACTAGTATCCACTTTTGTCGCCGGAATAACACCTGCATCTGCTACTGCTTGTTGTCCCCATCTCTTAACGAAGAAAGAAACAAAGTCTTTTGCCTCCGATTTCACATCTGAATTTTGGGCTACAAACAAGCCAACTCCGGGACCGCCCACCCAGCTGTTCATGTCGCCTTTCCCGTTTACAGTCGGGAAGTTAAAAAAGCCAACGGAATCCCTGAACTCCTGTGGTACTTCTTCATTTGTAGTGTAGTTTGGAAGATCCCATGAGCCAATTAGATACATTGCCGCCTGACCATTCATAAACAGACTTTTTGCTTCCTGATCAGATAAAGCGTTGTATCCTTCATTAAATGCACCCATCTCCACCAATTTTTGAATTTCTTCGGCTGCCTTGATAAGCGCCGGATCTTCGAATGATCCTTTACGGTTAATAGCCTTTGTTATGGTCTTCGATCCTCCAATGCGATCTGCAAGGTACATATACCATAATGATCCTGTCCATCGATCTTTATTTCCCAAAGCGATTGGAGCGACATCATTTTCACGTAATGTTTTAACTACATTTTTGAATTCTGCGTATGTTTTTGGAACTTCCAAACCGTACTTATCAAAAATTGCTTTGTTATAAAAAATAGGTGCTATGTTCAATTCCAATGGAAGTCCGTATGTTTTACCGTCAAAACTGTAGGCATCCGTTGTTCCAGGGACAAACTCGTCCTTTAATCCACTTTTCAGAACATCGTTTAATGGAGCAAACAAATCTCCTTCAACATAGGGCGTCATAAATCCAGCAGCCCACGTCATTCCAACATCAGGTAGCTGGTTTGAAGAGGACAGAACCTTCAATTTCTCCTTGTATTGTTCATTGCCAAGGATTTCAAGGTCTACTTTTACTCCAGGATTCTTTTCTTCATACTGACTGACGATTTTATTTACAATCTCGTAATGGTCTTTTGAACTACCTTCAGGCCATAAGTGCATAAATTCAATCGTCTTTTGATCAGCTGACGCTTCACCGTCACCACTTTCACCATCTCCTCCCCCGCTGCCTGAACATCCAGCAAGTACAAGCAATACAGACGACAATAAAACAAACAAAATTACCGCTTTACTCCTCAATATGCTTCTCCCCCTTTTTATTGAAAACGCTTACTAGAATCCACGCTTATAGAATAGCAAATAAATCATCGTTTGTCTACCGGATGAACAAAGTTTATAATAGAAATTAATTATTCTATAATAATAAAATTGAACCCGTTTGTTTACTATGGCGAATAAGTTATAATAATAGAAAAATAAACGCTTTTATAGAATAGTTTATTCGGTGGAAAAAGGAGAAAAGGATATTATGGGATTAAATCAAACATGGAATCAATTCGTTGTTAAAAAAGGAAACAAATCCTTAGTACTTCATACAATTAAGGCCCACTCCCCCATTTCCCGCGCAAATATAGCTCACTATACTGGATTAAACAAAGGAACAGTATCTTCCTTAGTAAGTGAATTGCTTGAGGAACAGCTGATCAGTGAGTCAGGGCCAGGGCAATCAAGTGGCGGACGAAGACCTGTGATGCTTCACTTTAATGAAGTAGCCGGATTTTCGATAGGAATTGATCTGGGAGTCAATTACCTGCTTGGAACGTTAACTGATCTTCAAGGAAACATTTGCTGCGAAAAAATGCTAAATCATAATGAATTAACGTATGAAGAAATTGAAGAGAGATTATTTGAAGTTATTGACTTTCTGACCTTCTCTGCCCCTAAAAGCCCGTATGGAATTATTGGAATTGGGATCGGTGTTCCCGGAACTGTAAGTACTAGTGGTGAAGTCCTTCTGGCACCAAATCTGGAATGGAAAAATGTTGACTTAAAAACAGTAATGGAAAAAAAATATGATGTTCCAGTAACTATCGAAAACGAAGCAAATGCCGGCGCTTATGGTGAGAAGAAATTTGGAGCAGGAAAAAACTTCGATAATATCATCTATATAAGTGCTGGCATTGGTATTGGGGTTGGTCTTATCCTAAATGGAAAATTATATAAAGGGAGTAAAGGTTTTTCAGGCGAATTAGGACATATGACAATTCAGACAAATGGCCTCAAATGCCGGTGCGGTAACGAAGGATGCTGGGAATTGTATGCTTCAGAACAGGCTCTGCTGAACGCAGCAAAACACTCAGATCTTGCTGCAACTGTGGGTAATGAACTTACACTTGAAGATCTGAACAAACTGGCTGAAGACAATCATCCTGAAGCCATACGATTATTCGGGCAAATAGGCGATTATTTAGGTATTGGTGTAAACAATATTATAAATATCTTTAATCCTGATCAAATAATAATTGGAAATCGAATTGCCGCCTCAGAGAGGTGGCTGAAGGATACGTTAGGACAACGCATGAAAACACACACACTATGGTATCAGCATGATAATATTAATCTTCACTTCTCAGAACAAAATACACATTCAACTGCGCTTGGAGTCGCGGCTATATCTTCAGAAAAATTTTTGAATGTGGATGTAGAAAAAAAGGTATCTGGGGTGTAAATATAAATCAGTTATACTCCGTTACATTTCCATAAACAATATTTGAAACAGACAAAATCAAAAAATGGAATTTTATCTGGTATCTTTATTTTAACGATATTTCTTTATATAAGGTCATCTTTATTGTTGGATGTTTATTGCTCCAAAAAAATCACCAACAATAAAGTTGACTCTCATAATTTTTACAGTACTCTATAACAACAGGCCATTTTAATAAACATCCATCAGAAGGAAGCGCCCCTGCATCAGCATCCGAATTAACTGGTTCTTAAGATAACATTACTAAGTCCATCTTTTTACGACTTTTGCCCACCGCGCTCCCTTCGATTAAAATGTTCTTTTTTCGGAACGTACGTATAAAGAAAAATACTGAGTAACAGCCAAGCTCCCCCAGCCAGAATCCCGCCGATGACATCCAATGGGTAGTGAACACCTAAATAGACGCGGCTAAGACTGATAAATGCAATTAAAACAACAGCACTCGTCCAAACCCAGCGAAAAGGCTTCCCGGATGCTTTTAATTTCAGGTACAGCAAATATGCCAGAAAACCGAAAAATGCTATTGAATTCATGGAATGTCCACTTGGAAAACTTTCTGAACTGACTTGCACAAGGTGTTCTAACTCTGGTCGGGGTCTCTCGAATATCGTTTTCAGCAGCCAATTCAACTGCCGCACACCAATAAGATTAAACACCAGCAACAGCATGGTCCAATATCTTTTTTGAAATAAAAAGACGCAGATGAGAATCCCCATAATTGGAAAGGACACATATGCTGAACCGATATATGTAATCACTACAAAAACGAAATCGCCAAATGACCCTAGAAAATTGTACAAATAAGATTGTACCCACTCACCAAAGTTCAACAGCATTGTTTCCTTAAAATTAACTGCAATCATTACAAATAATAACGCTGATATAAGCACCCAGGTCAATAAAGCGATCCGCTTTTGATGAACCGTCATTATACCCCTCCTCTTTCCCTTAGTTGTATTAATTTTTTCCCTGGACAACAAATTTTAATCGTTACCATCCAACAAGTACAATAGAAAAAGCGACAGTTGATGCCCTTTAAGCACCAACTGCCACATACAATTTAGGTAGTGAAAAATTCACCCGCTCTTCTCTGCTTCATCACCCTGCCTGGCTCCCAAAATCAAATATTCCAGCTCATCTTTAGGAATTTTCCTGAATTCCGGTCCCTTAATTAAATAGAAAACGACTCCAAGAGCAATCCAGATAAACAATGCGATCAACGAAGGCACTCCCATAAATGCTGGTGACGATGGAATAAGCAGGAGTCCCAGGAATACAGCTCCAGTTAGTGCCCCTACCATGCTGAAAGCTTTTTTAAATGGTGCGGTAACAGCTGAAAAACCCTGGATCGGATTGTATGATTCACGCGACCATTTGAACAATTTATAGGCAACAACACACGTATAAATATAGGCAATTGTTACGCCAACAGAAGACATGTTAACAACCCAAGTAAGAACCTGGCGGCCAAACCAAGGCGTTATTAAACACACCACACATGTAAATACAATACCTGCATATGGTGTTTTATATTGCGAGTGCAGCTTCCCAAAAACGCTTGGTATAATTTTCGCGCGGCCCATTGCAAACAATAAACGACTGCTTGATACAAAAAATCCGTTTAGCCCTGTAAATACGCCCATACAGAGTGCAATTGCCAGGATTAGAATGCCCCAGTTTCCGAAAAGCCCGGACATGGCATCACCCGTTCCCCATTTCGGCTGGCTATCAACAAGTTCCTGCCATGGCATTGCCAACGCTGTAGCAGTAATCATCAGCACATAAATAAGACCAGCACAGATCAGTGAGAAAATAATCAGCATAAACCCTTTTTTCGGAGAAAAGTTAAATTCCTCCGCGGCTTGCGGAACATTGTCAAACCCGACAAATGCCCATGGTGCTATGGCCACAATCAGAATAATACTTGACCAGGAAGAGATATCCGGATTATACAGCGGCTGCAAATTACTAAAAGAGGTGTCTGGGTGCAGGATCGCTCCCACAAATAAAAAGAGAACACCTATAATCATAAAAATAACGAATATAAATTGTATTTTTCCTGATAGATTTGCCCCGCGCATATTCATATAAGCAAAGACAATTAATGCAACGCTAGCAATGACAACTTCAACAAAATAAACATCCCAGCCAGCCACATTGTACATGAATCCTTGTTCCGCAACAGCGGGAAAAATATATTTAAGTACTAGAGCCAAAGCAGAAGCATTTAAAGCAACAATACATGTATAGCCTAATACCAGGAACCACCCTGCTATATATGCATGATTTCGCCCAAAACCAATAAATGCATAGGCAAACTCACCACCAGAAACTGGGAAATTTTCAATAAGAAAACCATAGCTGACGGCAATAATCATCATTAACGCTGCACCAATACTGAATCCGATGATCGCACCAAGCGGTCCGGATCCCCCCATCCATACAGAAGGTTGTACAAAAGCACCCCAGCCAATCGCTGATCCTAATGCAATTGCCCAGACCCATTGCGGTTTTAATGTCTTTGCCAATTGCTCTCTTTCTTTCATAATATAAACACCCTCCATTTTAGTAATATGAAAATCACAATCCGATCCCCTTCAAAATACCCTATATTTTTAATTTCCACCTCCCATCCATATGACATCGCTTACATTAATCATCTTCACTTTTCATTAATCGTATATCTGCACGTATAAACTTCCAATAATTCATTTAACTTTTAATAATAGAAACAAAAAATGACACTTATTTAAAAGTTTTATAGACAAATTCCTGAAAAAACTCTCTGCCCAACATAGACAGAGAGTTTATAAACTGATTACTTACCCCACGAACTGTAATCAAGATGCTTGTATTTGCTCAGAAAGCGTGTCGGCATCTTCAGTGCATCTTTACGGAATGGCGGCGCCAGCTGTGTACCGTCAACATAAATATTTAATACAGCTGGTTTACGTTTTTTCAACACTTCCTCAATCACCGGGGCAATCTCTTCAGGCTTTTCTATGGTATAACCAAGCGCACCCATCGATTTGGCCACCTCGGCAAACTCAGGCGCGCTGATGTTGGAACCGACATATCGGTCATCATAATAGTCAACCTGATTTTTCTTTTCCGCGGCCCACGAGCGGTTATTGAATACACATGCGACTACCGGGATATTCTGTTCCACCGCAGTGCTGACTTCATGCAGACTCATCCCCCATGCACCATCACCGATGATAGCAAAGACAGGTGCATCCGGTTCCGCAAGCTGGGCACCAAGTGCTGCAGGATAGGCAAAGCCGGTATTGCCAAATGTCAGTGCCGCAATATGTCTACGGGTTTGAGTGAATCTTAGATAAGCATTTGCGGTGGATGAAACATTACCGATATCAGACGAAACAATGGTATTTTCCGGCAGTGCCCGGGTCATTTCCAGTAATGCACGGCGAGGATTAATCGGGTTACCATCTTCCATCGCCAAATCGACCAATTCCTTCTCCCAATCTTCTTTCAGCTTGCCGACTTGCTGCAGTTTCGCTTCATCCTTTCTGCCAGTTGGCATTTCAGACTCAAGCCGACGGTAAATCTCATCACTTGCAGCCTTGGCATCGCCAATTATCCCGACTTCAATCGGGTGTGTACGGCCAATTTGCCGCGGGTTAATATCAACTTGAATAATTTTGGCGTTCTTCGGAAAATAGTCGATATCATAACTTGGCAGCGTTCCAAACTGGGATAACCGTGTTCCAACCGCAAGCACAACATCTGCATCTTTCAACGCATGCATGGCTGCCTTTGATCCCATATACCCAATCGGACCGACACCGAGCGGGTGATCTGCCGGGAATGCATCATTGTGCATATACGCGCACGCTGCGGGAGCAGTTAAATGTTCGGCGATTTTAACAACGGAGTCCACTCCATTCGCGTCAACCGAGCCGCGACCGGAAATGATTGCGGGGTTTTTTGCATGTTTCAGTAATTTAACAGCTTTTTCAATCGATCCCGGATCACCGTATCCTCGTTTGTCCGAACGGTACTGGTCGGGCTTTAGAATATAGTCTTCCATTTCGCCATAGAAAAGATCGCGCGGGATATCAAACAAAACCGGGCCGCGTTCAGCATAGGCAATCCGGAAAGCCGTCCGTAAATTGTCAGCTACCCTGTTCACATTGGTCACCGTGACTGTTTCTTTCGTAATATCTTCAAAAATCGATACCTGGTTTGCCTCCTGAAAGCCATCCAAGCCAATCGATGCAGTTCCGGCTGAAGGTGAAATCACGACCATCGGGCTATGCGCCTGATTGGCAGCCGCAACCGACGTCACCATGTTGGTAATTCCCGGACCATTTTGCCCGACGATAACCCCCGCCTTTCCGGAAACACGTTCATAGGCATCTGCCATATGCCCGGCACTTTGTTCATGACGTACCGGAATAAAGCGGATTCCGGCTGTCGGAAACAAATCCAGCATATCCATGAAGGCGGAACCTACGATACCATAAACCTGTGTGATTTCCTCCGCGACCAATGTTTCAACGATTGCTTCACTTGGTGTCATCTTCTGCTTTTGCTTTAACCCCTGCTTCACTTCTTCTGTCTGCTTAGCCATAAATGATTCCTCCTCTTTATAATTATCATCAACTTTCATCCTCTGAAAGCTGAACCAAACGATAATCTTCATTCTTGCCAGCAATACTTTTCAACGACTTCAAAAAGAGCTCTGTAGTGGATTTGAGAACATGTCTGTTGTGATACGCGATATAAAAGTTCCGTTTCAGTCTGATATCAGTAATCTTGTACGCTTTTAACAGCCCCAGCTTTTGCTCTTTTTTAATCGCATTCCAGGAAATAAATGAGACACCCAGACCCGATTCGACCGCTGCTTTAATAGCTTCCGTGCTGCCAAGCGTCATGGCAATATTTAAATCATTATATGTGAGTCCGGCTTTTTCCATATAATAATTGACAACTGACCTTGTTCCAGAACCTTCTTCCCGGAAAATAAGCGGCGACTCTTTTATTTGATCGAGTGTAATCACCTCTATCATGCTGTTAAAATAATCCGGTGCGGCAACCAGAATCAGCTCATCTTCCAAAAAAGATTCGATCGTAATATTTGCGTCTTCTATTGGTGTCTCAATCAAACCCACATCAATAGCTTGATCCTTGATTCTGTTAACTGTCTGCCGTGAATTGGAAATGTCGACCTGTATTTGAATAAGCGGATACATTTCCTTGAATTCTTTTAAAAATTCCGGCATAACATACTCACCAATTGTTAAACTGCAGCCCATCGCCAATTCTCCGTAGATTGTATTCTCCATCTCCATGATTTCTTTTCGGGCAGAATCGTTCATCCGGACAATTTCCCTGGCGTATTTTAATAAAACTTCTGCAGTGCGGGTCATCTCCACTTTTTTAGTTGTACGCTCGAATAGCGTTGTATTTAACTCATCTTCCAGCGCCTTGATCTGGGATGTAATCGTCGGCTGGGTCACATACAGTATTTTCGCAGCTTCGGAAAAACTGTTTTTCTCAGCAACTGCAATGAATGTTTTTAAACGTTCATAATTCACATACATAACCTTCCTATCCGCCTCAATGGGCTTTCATTTATATACCGTGAATGACCGAACTGACTGTGTCGATAATAAAGTCCAAATCTTCCTCTGAGCTCGTAAGCGGCGGCGCAATAATCAGAATGTTATTCCCGCCCGGTACTGTTTGACCGTTCCTGCCTATAATTAATCCACGCTGTTTGCATTCCGCTGTAATCTGATCCAATGTCCCGTCATCCATCGGTTCTTTGGAATTTTTGTCCTTAACCATTTCCATACCCAATAAAAAGCCAACCTGCCTGATTTCACCTACATTGTTATGGTTTTTCAGGTCGTGTAATTCAATCAACTTGGAGTTGCCCAAGTCATTCACCCTGCTCACGATGGCTTCTTTTTCAATGATTTCAATGTTCTTCAGAGCAACCGCACATGCTGCAGGGTGACCGCCGTATGTCGATACATGCCGGAGATGATTATCTTCCCCATCCTCCTTAAACACCTCATAAATTTCATCTTTGACGGAGGTTGCTCCTAGCGGGAGATAGCCGCTGGTCAGCCCTTTTGCCATTGTCACGATATCCGGCTGCACACCAGCTGCATGCTTGAACCCGAACATTCTTCCTGTCCGGCCAAATCCGGATACAACTTCATCCATAATCAAAAGGACCTTGTATTTCCGGCAAATTTCCGCCACGCGCTGGATATATTTCATGGACGGAATAATAACTCCCCCGCCGGAAATGAACGGCTCCATAATCACAGCGGCCACCGTTTCTTCCCCTTCCCACTTGATCATTTCCTCCAGTTGATCAGCTGCCCGTAAATCTTTTTCCTCTACAGAGCCGGAATATAATGACCGGTAACTGTATGGCGGGGCAACATGCAGGAACCCTGGTGCTCCCGGATCATATTTAAACCGGCGATTTGCCTGTGCCGTTGCACTTAAAGCTCCCATTGTCGACCCGTGGTAGGCTCTGTATCGTGAAATAAACTTGTATTTTCCTGGATTGCCGGTTTGGATGTGGTACTGCCGGGCTATTTTGAATGCGGTTTCATTTGCTTCCGACCCACTGTTGGAAAAAAATGTCTGGTAATCCGCCCCGAGCAGTTCGCTGAGCTTATTTGCCAATTGTATTGCCGGCTGATGATTCATTGTCAAAGGAAAGTAAGAAAGTTTCTTCATTTGGTCTGCAGCCGCATCCACTATTTCCTGTCTGCCATACCCCAGATTTAAACACCATAAACCCGAAACACCGTCAAGATATTGTTTGCCATCCCCATCTGTAAACCAAGATCCCGCTCCGGAAACAGCCACCAGCGACTTTGCCTCCGAATCATACTTATGCATTGCATTCCAGAGATGCGAAGTCTGAACTGGAGCTGTATGCTCCATCTCAACCTTTGCCTTCATTTTCCTCCCCCATTTCTGTCAGATTTTTACTAGGCAATAACTGAACACTTTCCAGTCAGCCTGCGATTGCGGATATACTGGTCATTGACATCATGACGTCCGTACCAGTTGTTCAATCTATAACCAGTATATGCCACATCCCGGCCAGCATTCAATACTTTTTGTCAATTCACTCATTTCAAAAAATAAATAAGTCTTATAAGACATTTTTATAAGTAACTACACATCCTGACAGCAAAGGGAGCAGTAAGTCTAAATCAGCCGAATTTGCGCGACATGTTAATTTGAAAATTAAACATATCACTCCTGTAGAACCCTTTTTCCAGTTCGATTATATCGCCCTTTTGTCCTTTAATAATGCGTTCGGCACTGAGCACACTGGTTTGAGGCGAAATCTGCAGTGACGAGGCATCCGGTTCCGACAAAAAATCACTTCCGATTGTCTGACTGGCTTCAGCAAACCAAATCCCAAGTTCATTTTGCTCAATTTCATACAACGTGGCATCATTTAAATCATACGTGATAAGTTCCAACCCAATCTCAACCGGATAATAATGATACTCAATACCAATCGGCTGGTAATCGGCATACCGTAGCCGCTTAATAAAATACGCCTCGCGAAAACCAGTTTTTTGCTGAACATATTCCGATGGGGTCAGTCTTTTGTGTGTAATCAATTTTGCTCCCGGCTTCATCCCCATTTGTTTAATTATGTCCGTTGTACTGGTTAAATTTCCGAGCCAATCGTGGATAGGCTTAAGTCTGACAAACGTGCCTTTACCATGTCGTTTTTCAAGTACACCCTCGCGTACCAGCAAATTGATTGCTTCACGGACCGTACTTCTGCTCACGTTATAATAATCCATATAATCACGTTCGCTTGGAATTTGTCCTGTCAGTTTTCCACTTGTAACTTCTTTTTCTATTATTTTTTTTAGCTGCACATGTAATGGTATAGAAATTTCATAATCTAGTTTCACCTGTGACATATCCTCTCTTGATTATATACCTTAAGGATAGCAAAGATAGTTGTGAACAGGAAGTTTTAGGACAATTTCATAATAAAAATATATACATAAAGCGCCATTTGAATTCAGCGGTTAGTGGCTCGATCTAGTGATGGTCGTGCTCGATCGAGTAGAGAGGCCTCCCGATCGACTGAAGAGATTCCCGATCAGGTATAAGTTTGACATAAACGGACTACAAATGTAATATAATACTACACATGTAATCAAAAAAGGAGGATAAACAAAACAGCGAACAAGTATAAAAATCCAAACCGACAGAAAGAAGGTATCAATATGAGAAAAAACAATCCATTCATATCCGGGATACGTAAGATAACGCTTTTCATGGGAATACTTGCCCTGACAATACTTACAGCGTGCGCAAATGCGGACAGTAAAACCGGAACAGCATCTAAATCCGACAAGGAAGATGAAACAGAGCAAACGATTAATATGGATGAAAAGTTTGCCAAACTGGAAAATGAATTTGACGCCCGAATAGGTATCTTTGCCGTCGATACAGAGACAAATCAAACCGTTGCATACCACCCGGACGAGCGCTTCGCCTATACGTCCACCTTCAAAGTTTTGGCGGCAGGAATTCTGCTGAAACAAAACGATATACAAGAACTTGAGAAGGTTATTACATACACCAAAGATGATTTAGTAACCTATTCTCCCGTTACCAAAAAGCACGTGGATACGGGAATGACATTGTTGGAAATCAGTGAAGCGGCAATCCGGAAAAGTGATAATACGGCGGGAAATCTTTTATTGGAGACACTAGGAGGTCCTGAAAAATTTGAAAATACGTTACGAAAAATCGGAGATGACGTTACCAATGCGGAACGATATGAAACGGAATTAAATGAATTTAAACCAGGAAACACACGTGATACAAGCACACCGAGAGCAATGGCTATCAATCTGAAGAAATTCGCACTCGGAGATTTGCTTCCAGACGATAAACGTAAATTGCTCAATGAATGGATGCAAGGAAATGCCACAGGAGATCCACTCATTCGCGCCGGAGCACCTGAAGGATGGAAAGTTGCGGACAAAAGCGGAGCAGGAACATACGGAACAAGAAATGACATTGCCGTTGTACGGCCACCGAACAGGCAGCCAATCATCATTGCAGTTATGACCAGACATTATACCGAGGATGCGGAATATAACGATAGGTTGGTTGCCAAGGCAGCCGAAATCACATTAAACGCTTTGAAATAAACCGGAAAAATCCGAAGATCACACATGCCTGCAGGAAATGGCATGTGTGATCCTTCATCAACGAGTTATTCACCAAATCTTTTTAGCCTTTTCCAAATTGGATAGGCTGATCAGATTTTTTTGCATAGGATTGGGGCAAATCCGGTTATGCTTTCTGATTTTAAGATTAATCTCATCCAGATCACTTTCTGTTTCAGCTGTTTGCAGCAGTGCAGCTATTTCCTTTTGCAGTTCCAACCATGGCGGTAAAAATCCGGAATCCTTTACTGTCTTTTGAAAACGTTGAAAGGTATCCATTTTCACATTTTCTTTGGGCAACGGTTTTCCTTTTCCGGGTAAGTTCTTATAGTCATCCTGATTGTCCTGCATCATATCACCAATGAAATCATTATATTTTTTATCCATACACATCGCTTCCTTTCCATTATATTTTATTATTTGTATTCTGGCATGATGCAGCAAATACCTGCCACACACACCATTGTTCATATAAAATTCATAATTGACGCAGCAGTTAAATTGAGTTATTTTGAGTAAATACCATCGGGTTAAGGAGATGAAAAAATGTCTACCCTCCACCTGGCAGTATACTTTGTCCTATCATCAATCATGGTCATCGCAATCATGCTGATTCAAAAGTTTTTTAAAAAACAATTATCACCCAAATGGAAATACAATCTATGGTTTCTTTTATTGGTTACATTAACGATCCCCTTCATTCCTATACATTTATTGGATGTTGGGAGTAATTTCACATGGAGCATAGAGCAACCGAGCAACCCGGCCCCTGCCAACAACGTAACCGGTAATACCGGATCGGAAAATGGAAGTTGGATGCACGATTTTTCAGCATCCGTTAACCGAATGGATCTGACATTTTTGAATCAAATTCTGACTATTGTATGGCTTATTGGTATGCTTGTTATGTTTGTATTAACAGTTCACGCATACATGAAACTGCATCGAATAAAGTCCTCCATCACCCTTGTAAAAAATCAGGAGATTCTGCAGCTATTCGATCAGTGCAAACAGCACCTGAATGTATCACGGCAGCTAGTGTTGGCAGAATCATCGCTTGTCAAATCCCCGTTGACATTCGGGATTTTCAAAACCTATATAATCCTGCCGACGGATGCAGAATCGTGGTTGTCCATGGATGAACTGAAATATATCCTGCTGCATGAATTACATCACTATAAATCAAAAGATAGTGCAATGAATTACCTGGTTATCCTTTTTCAGATTTTTTATTGGTACAACCCAATTATCTGGATGGCATTCAGGAAAATGAGGTTGGACCGTGAAATTGCCTGTGACAACGCCGTCCTGAAAACATTACATCAGAACGAACATAAAGCATACGGAAACACGATTATTCATGTTGCAGCTGAGTCCTATCTCCCAGGGTATTTCACAATGGTCAACCAATTCAATGATTCCAAAAAGCAATTAAAAGAGCGGATTGAAAGCATTGCAGCCTATACACCTGAAACAAAGCTGGTAAAACTGAAAAGCATCATGATTTTTATACTTTTGACAGGAGTTGTCGTGGGTCAGATACCAATTGTTTCGGCAATGCCGTATGGTGATGACCGGATTGAGTTTAACAATAAGCGGACAGTGTATGAGGATTTAAGCAGCTATTTCAACGAATATGACGGCAGCTTTGTGCTGTACGACTTGCAGCAGAGACAATACACTATCTATAATAAAGATAAAAGCACATTAAGGGTCTCACCAAACTCCACATACAAAATATACAGCGCATTATTCGCATTGGAGTCAAAGGTCATCACACAAAAAAATACCGCTATGAAGTGGAAAGGAAAAACATATCCGTATTCCGCCTGGAACCAGAATCATAGCTTATTTACCGCGATGGAAAATTCAGTAACGTGGTACTTTCAGCGGCTGGACAAAAAAGTTCAGATGGAAAACATAAAAACGTATCTTGAAAAAATAAACTACGGAAATCAGAATGTCTCCGGTGGAATGGAAGACTATTGGCTGGAGTCTTCATTGAAAATTTCACCAATCGAACAGGTGCAAAAACTCAAGGACTTTTATACGAACGAATTTGAATTTAACAGGAAAAACGTTACATTAGTAAAAGAAGCCATCAAATTGGAGACGAAAGACAATGCAACTTTATATGGCAAAACCGGCACAGGAACAATTAACGAAAACAATGTGAACGGCTGGTTCATCGGGTATATCGAAACCAGCAACAATACGTATTTCTTTGCCACCAATATCGAAAACGATACGCATGCAAATGGCAGCATAGCTGCGGAAATTACTAAATCCATTCTGCAGGACAAAGGGATCTATTAAACAGTAAAGGCAGGGATTCATGTGTCGAAAAAAATACCCACTATTTCAGAATCGGAATGGGCAGTCTTAAAAGTGTTATGGACGAAAGCGCCGCAAACTGCGAATGAAATCATTGCCTCTTTGCAAACCCAAACGAACTGGAAGCCGAAAACCGTCCGTACCCTGTTAGATCGGCTTACCAAAAAAGAGGTTGTTGGTGTCGATAAGGATCAGCGAGTCTATACATTCTATCCTTTGTACACTCACAACGAATGCCAGCGTGCCAAAACAGAATCCTTCATCAAACGATTCTATGACGGCACATTAAAATCAATGCTGGTCCAATTTATTCAGGATGAGGATTTGTCAGAAGATGATATTAAAGAGCTAAAGACTATTTTGGATAAAAAGAAAAGGAAAAACTGATATTCCCACTGCCTTAAGCAGTGGGTTTTGACTACATACCCCTTTTCCTGCCCTAAAACACACCGTTATTTTCAATCCACCCTCTTTTTTAAGAAAATAAACCAGCAACATAATCACCCACTTCCGTAAACTCACTTGTCAATAATGAAGCCGAGAGATGACAGTTAAAAAAGAATAACTATCAAAGATGAATATCCACATGGCAAGTAACAAACCTTATAGATGTACTTAAATAACTGATTAGAGGATAGGTGATTGGATGGATGAAAAGTCATCAAGAAACCATAAGCCGGTTGACAAAAACAGCAAAAATGAACAACTGGAGCAGTACCGCGTAAAAAACACTGGGGAGCCAATGACGACAAATCAAGGGAAAAAAATATCAAATGATGATGATCAGTTAACAGTCGGGGAACGCGGGCCTGCCTTACGTGAGGACTATGAATTCTTCGAAAAAATGACACGTTTTGTTAAGGAAGAGATACCGGAAAGAGTGGTTCATGCAAGAGGTTTTGGGGCCCATGGAGAATTTGAATGTTATGAATCAATGAAGGAATATACAAAAGCCGGATTTTTGCAGGAACCCGGAAAAAAGACTCCTGTATTTGTCCGGTTCTCTACAGTGCAAGGGAGTAAAGGATCTAAGGATACTGCAAGGGATATGCGTTGCTGGGGAACGAAATTTTATACCGAAGAAGGGAATTACGATCTGACAACAATTGATATGCCCGTTAAAATAATTCAAGATTCAATGAAATTTCCGGACGCATTACATGCATTTTTTCCCGAACCACGTACGGGAACCCCGCAAGCCTCCAGCGCACATGACAATTTTTGGGATTATGTAGCCAATAATCCGGATTCACTCCATCAGGTGCTGTGGATCATGTCTGATCGGGGCTTACCAAGAAGTTATCGAATGATAGAATCGTTTTCGATTAACACGTATCTATTTGTGAATGATCAAGGGAAAGCAACCTTTGTGAGATTTAC
The DNA here is from genome assembly GCF_902726655.1 of Virgibacillus ihumii. Lineage (NCBI taxonomy): Bacteria > Bacillati > Bacillota > Bacilli > Caryophanales > Bacillaceae > Virgibacillus > Virgibacillus ihumii. Next base: position 260,943 of record NZ_CACVAN010000001.1, on the reverse strand, counting down.
TTGGAAGCCTGTCCTGGGTGTCCATTCCCTGCTTCAAGATGAGGCGCAGAAAATCGGCGGGATCGATCCGGATTTCCACAGACGGGACCTTTGGCAGGCGATTGAACGCGGTGCTTATCCTGAATATGAGCTTGGTGTTCAGCTGATTGCGAAAGAAGATGAATTTAAATTCGATTTTGATATCCTTGATTCTTCCAAGTTTTGGCCGGAAGAAATCGTCCCTTTTCATCCTATCGGTAAGATGACGCTGAATAGAAATGTTGATAATGAATTTGCAGAATTGGAACAAGTCGCATTTAATCCCGCAAATGTCGTTCCAGGAATTGACTTTTCCAATGACCCGGTTCTACAGGGAAGATTAATTGCTTATCAAAGTGCACAATACCATCGGCTTGGAGCAAATTTTCAAGATATACCGATCAATCAACCGGTCTGCCCGTTTCATAATAATAACCGTCGGGGTGCTATGAGGTATCGAATCGATGTTGATCAGGGCGGCTATCATAGAAATTCACTGGCTAATAATACACCATACACAACACCTCCGGAAGAAGGCGGGTATGAGCATTATCCGGAGAAAGTCGAAGGACGCAAAATACGGGCTCGAAGTGATTCGTTCAACGATTACTTTACGCAGCCGAGAATATTCTGGAATAGTGCGTCACCTGTTGAAAAGCAGCATTTGATTAAAGCGCTCAGCTATCAGATTGGAAGAGTAAAAAGCGAATCTGTTCGTCAGCAAAGCGTCAATTTACTCATCAACGTGGATAAGGAAATGGCTTCCATCGTAGCCGATAGTGCAGGGGTCGAACAGCCAAGTGGAACCCATGTACAAGTTTCAACAAGTTTCCCATCCCTTAGCCAAGCCAACACCCCTTTTTCGGCATCTACACAAAAAGTAGGAATACTGATTGGTGACGGTTTTAACGATGAAGAGGTAACCAATACACTTGACACATTGAACCAAAACGGAGTCTTTGTTGACATTATCAGCGAAAAGCTTGGCACAGTCACTGGTACAAATGGCACAACACTTAAAGTTGATTATACATTTATTACAACAAGTCCATATCTGCTAGACTCCATTTACATTGTTGGTGGAAGTTCCAATAATCAGGCAGCATTTAATTCCAACGTTACGTATTTCGTCCAAGTAGCATATAAACACTATAAACCAATTGGGGTTGCCTCAACCGGACAGTCTTTTATACAGCCATCAGACGAAAAAAATTTACTCGGTGTTGTATCATCCGCAAATAATCCAAATTTCGGGCAGGATTTTGTCTCTGCAATTGCTCAGCAACGCTTTTGGGAAAGACAATAATATCATTTTTATTACATGTTTCAGACAGGTGTGTTTATGCCTGTCTGTTATATTTCAATTATCATTTACTCATCCCTAATCACGCTTAACTAATAACAACTGACCCAGGCACTTAGTTCGCCCGGGTCAGCCACGCATTATCAGCTTACTCATTGTCTTCATTAGGATTCGTCAAAAAATGAACAACTGTATAAATTGCAGTTGTCTTATTATCAGTTACGCATACATCACATAGAAAAGCGAATGAAAATACTTCACCATTACAAAAATCCGGACAAGGATCTGGATCATCTGTTGAAGTATAACTAATAACATCATTGACACAAGTCGTTCCAGTACATGAAAATGGTAAACGATTAACCGCAGAGCAGTTTTGTGCGCCATTATTAAAGAACGTGTCTAATTCAAAGCTAAAATAATAATTAAGATAACCTATTGCCTTTACCTCATTAACCGTAACCCCATCCACATCTCCGCATGGAGTGGAAGCTGACACCTGTGTAGGTGTAACACAACATTCAAGGAAAAAAGGATCATTCAAAACACCAACAATAAATGGCGGGTAATCGTCTCCTCCCCCTCCCAGAATAGAATTTGCAGGAAAGTCCAAAACACACTGATCAAAAATGATAGGAGAACAGTTAGCTTGTTGTACTTCCTGAAGATTATCTAATAATCCCTCCAGCTGTTCAAGCTGGCTGTGGTCACCCGATTCCTTGGTTTTTGCAATTACATCTGAAAGTTGTGCCTTGACATCCTGTATCTTTTTTTCATTAGCTTTTTCCCGGTTGACACCACGTTTTGATGTCTGATGATTTGACTTATACATATAATCACCTCCAATCTCTTAGTCTCTATCAAGGTATTCAGCAGCAGAAATTATTGCCTGGACAAGTGCATCATCTTATTTAAATTTTACCTTCATTTGATGAACCGAACTAAGTTTCACTTATGCACATAAAAATCCCTTTGGACATTTAAGTTCCAAAGGGGCTAAATCTTTTATTCCTATTTATACTCGCCGATAATCCCCACTACATCCTCCACCAGTGACATGTCAACTGCCTTTTCAAGGTCTACTTCCCCTTGAATACCGCCGTTTTCCTTATACATTTTGTATTGTCGTTTGATATCTTCCACAAACATGCGACCGTTCGGATTCAGACCGGTTACAGAAACTTTTTTCCATAACTCCGGATCTTTCAATGCTGTATGCTGCGTCATAATCTTAATAATCTCTTCTTCGTCGCCTTCACCTTTCACAAACACATCGTTATAGTCGCGGATACCTTTTAAATACGCCGCCATGAACCGTAAAGCAACTTCGCGGTTTTCGCCAACGAATTTCGGTGATCCCAGAACCATTGCAATTTGCGCCTTTGGAGCAAAGTCAGCCGCCACATCCCCAAACTTTACATGTACACCACTCTCAATTCCCTTAGTCAGCAAAGGTTCGATTTGCAGGGCTGCATGAATTTGCTTATTTGCCATAGCGGCCAGCATGTTCCCGAAATTAGACATTAGAGTAAATTGTACATCATCCCTAGTTAACCCGGCGTGCTCCAACATGCGCTGAAAAATATAATCATCCACCGCATTTTTAGTTGAAATGGCTACCTTTTTACCTTTTAAGTCACTGTAATCCGTAATTTCATCCTGCAAATCTTCTCGGAGAACAAATGAGAAATACGATTTGCCTTTAATATTATGTCCTTTATCCGCAATCATCCGGACATCAATGCCCTGGGCAATCGAATTGAAAAAAGATGCGGAAGAAATTCCCCCGGCCACATCAATCTTCCCTGCCGCCAACGCTGGCAACATTTGGTCGCTGTTACCGAATTTAACGAATTCCACATTGACATTGTATTCTTTAAAATAACCGCGTTCTTTTGCAATATAAAATCCTGCACCTGATGCAGATCCATCCTCGGCAATTTTTACCGTTGCCGTTTCATCAAGTGGCTCAAGTGTTCCGTCTGCACCCGCTTCACCAGCAGACCCATCCTGCTCATTACCGTTTGTCTGATCTGTTGTACCCTGATCTTTCTGCGGATCATCATTGGACTGATTCGCACATCCTGCCAAGGCGAGCATGACGAGCAGAATAAAGATTCCAATTAATGTAAATCCTTTGCCTTTCATAGTTAATCATCCCTTCTCTTTCAATTTACGATCATGTTGTACCTCTCGTTGCAAATGCTGCCATATATCAATAAACTGCTCTGCTGTATCCGGATTTGACCGGACATCCTCAATCTTTCGCGGACGCGGTAAATCAATCTGTTTCTCCCGTACAATCTGACCTGGCTGTGCACTCATTAATAATACTTTATCGCTTAATAAAAGCGCCTCATCAATACTATGTGTAATAAACAATACGGTTTTTTTCGTTTCTCCCCAGATGCTGAGCAATTCTTCCTGCAGAATAAATTTATTTTGTTCATCCAACGCAGCAAACGGTTCATCCATCAACAGAATTTCCGGATCGTTGGCAAATGCACGCGCGATACTTACCCGTTGTTTCATTCCTCCAGAAAGCTCTTTCGGGTACAGTTTGCCATACTGCTTCAAGCCAACCTTCTTCAAATAATAGTCTGTTTTCTCTTTTACCATTTTTTTTGGAACGTGACGCATCTTTAATCCAAAGGCAACATTCTCCTCGACCGTCTGCCACGGAATTACCCCTCGTTCCTGAAATACCATCGACTGAAGCGGTTTGGAATTGTCGGATTGATGAATTTTAAATGTACCAGTACTCGGTTTTTCCAGGTCAGCCAAAATTCGCAGCAATGTCGTTTTCCCGCAGCCGCTGGGACCAAGCAAGCAAACAAATTCACCGTCTGCAATATGAAGATTGACATCTTTCAGTGCTGTTACACTTTCATTTTTTTTATAAAAAACCTTCGTTAACTCATTGATTGCAATTTTGCTTTGTTGTGCCATGGTCCATTACACCTCCTTACAAAAGAATCAGCTATTTCCACGGAAGTAATTTACTTTGCAGTCCTCGCAGCAATAAGGAAAAGAAGTAGCCAAAAAAGGAAATAAGCACCAAACCTACATACATTTCCGTTAATAAGAAGGCCTTGTAATTCACCCAAATGAGATAACCAATCCCGCTGTTTGCCGCAACCATTTCTGCTGCCACGATTGTTAACAGGGCAATCGCCTGCCCCATTTGAATTCCTTCCAGCATGACCGGCAAGGATCCGGGCAACGCAATTTTAAAGAAAAAATCTTTCGGACTTGCCCCGTAATTTTTGGCAACATCAATATAAATTCGATCAATATTCGTGACACCCGCAGCAGTGTTAATAACCACCGGGAAGAAAACACTGATTGCGATAATCAACATTTTCGAAAACTCGCCAATCCCAAAGACGATTAAAATAATCGGCAGCATCGCCAGTGTCGGAATCGGCATTAACGCCATCACCAGCGGCGAGAAGAAATGCCGAATCGGTGAATACATTCCCATTAGCAGGCCAAGAATGATTGCCGGGATTACGCCCAATAAAAACCCGGAAAAAATGCGGAATAAACTGATTTTTAGGTGGACGAACAATTCGCCGCTCGCTCCCATCGCTGCCAATGTCGTTAATATTTCAGAAGGTGGAGGGAAAAAGCGTGGGTCAATAATACTCGTTTGTGACAAAATTTCCCATAAAATCAAAATAAATATCGGGGATGAGATGGTTAATAAGCTTTTCAGCCTCTGTTTCCGTTGTCGTTTCTGCCATTCAGCACGTTCCAATTGCACAGCCGCTTGATTGTTTTCCATATCCTCGCCACCTTTCATGGACTATACTATGCATTCGCCCAGAAAATGTGAGAAAAGACATGCTGCATGTGGGTCTTCTCCTTTCCATAGCCATGATCCTGGCGGGCAGGGTATGTAAATTCATGCATTTTCGTATGTTTTTCGCACGTTTGCTGGGTGACTTCGCACGTTTGAGAAGAAGTTTGCACGTTTAAGAGGAAGTTCGCACATTTGCTAGTCGACTTCGCACGTTTGAGTTAAAGTGAGGTTTGCTCATTTTTGACATACTGATAAAAATACGGTAAATTATGTTATGTACGAACATTAATTATGGATTATAAATAAATATTCGTATTTAGGGGTGTTATTAATGGAAAATGTATTTGATTATGAAGATATACAACTAATTCCCGCAAAATGTATAGTGAATAGCCGATCAGAATGTGATACGTTAGTAACTCTCGGCGGTTATACATTTAAACTGCCGGTAGTACCTGCAAACATGCAAACGATTATCGATGAAAAAATTGCGCTTTATTTAGCGGAAAATAATTACTTTTATATCATGCATCGTTTTGACCCGAACACGCGAATGGATTTTGTAAAGGATATGAAAAAACGTGGACTGATAGCATCAATCAGTGTCGGAGTAAAACCGGAAGAGTATCAATTTGTTCAACAGCTGGCCGATGCGAATCTTACGCCGGAATTCATTACCATCGATATCGCCCACGGGCATTCGGATGCAGTCATTAACATGATCAAGCATATTAAAGGGCACTTGCCGCAAAGCTTTGTGATTGCCGGAAACGTTGGCACACCGGAAGCAGTCAGAGAACTGGAAAACGCCGGAGCAGACGCAACAAAAGTAGGCATTGGACCAGGAAAAGTATGTATAACCAAACTTAAAACCGGATTTGGAACCGGTGGCTGGCAGCTTGCTGCACTGCGCTGGTGTGCAAAAGCAGCAAGCAAGCCAATCATCGCTGACGGCGGCATTCGTACACATGGTGATATTGCCAAATCGATCCGATTCGGCGCATCCATGGTTATGATTGGCTCCCTGTTTGCTGGTCATGAAGAATCACCTGGAGTAACCGTTGAAAAAGATGGAAAATTAGTAAAAGAGTACTTTGGATCAGCCTCAGAATTTCAGAAAGGCGAAAAGAAAAATGTGGAAGGCAAAAAAATGTACGTGGAGCATAAAGGACCGCTTCAGGATACACTGACCGAAATGAAGCAAGATCTGCAATCAGCTATTTCCTATGCGGGCGGCAAGAAACTGGAAGCAATCCGGAATGTGGATTATGCGATTGTAAAGAACTCTATCTTTAATGGGGATAAGGTATTTTAAATTAAAAAGCTAGTATCTTAGATTCAATCCAAGATACTAGCTTATAATTTATTTCAATTCTTTTTTCCGAAACTTGGCGAATGCCTCATAAACAATTGGCACAATAACCAGTGTTAATAATGTGGAACTTGCCAGACCACCAATCACTGTAACGCCAAGCCCTTTCGAAATCAGCCCTCCACCTTCAAGACCGATTGCCAATGGAATAAGTGCTCCAATTGTGGCAAGGGCGGTCATTAATATAGGACGTAGGCGGGTCGAACCAGCTTCCAGTAGTGCTTCCCGTACAGAAAAGCCTTCTTTTTCATTATGAATCACGCGGTCAATCAACACAATTGCGTTCGTTACGACAATACCTATGAGCATCAAGGCGCCTATCATCGCCGATACGCTCAATGGCTCACCGGAAATCCACAGTGCGACAAGGCCGCCAATAATGGTAAATGGCAGGGAGAACAGAATTGCCAGTGGTGCTAATGCACCGCCAAATGTCACAACAAGTACGAAGTAAACAATCGCTATTGCCGCAAGCATTGCTAAGCCCAACTGTGTAAATGATTCATTAATCTGTTCTGTTACACCGCCAAATTCCACATTCACACTGTTTGGCAGTTTCGTATCATCTATCGCATCTTTCAGCTCAGCAGATACGGCTGCTACATCATCCGTTTTCACTTCCGCACTGAGCGACGCATACATCTGACCATCTCTTCGCGTAATGGTGTCTGGTGCTTTTCCTTTTTTGACATCCATCACTTCACCCACTTCAACCTTGGATCCGAGTGGTGTTTGAATCGTTGTATTTGTCAGATCATCAATACCTTCATACGTTTTCTCTTCTGTTTTAACGTACACATTAATATCCTCACCGTTATGCTCAACCGTTGTGAGTACTGGTGCTGAACCTGTACTGCGTAAATTCATACCGACCTGTGCTGCTGTCAGCCCATATTGACTCAGCTTTTCCTGGTTCGCAACCAGAGTAAATTGATCATACGCTTCTGACAAACTTGACTCAACTTTTTTCAGGTCTGAATTATCTTTCATATTGGACAGGATTTTATCTGAAGCGCTTTGGATTTCCTCCATGTTATCACCATAGACAAACAGCTCTAATCCACCGCCAGTACTAGCAAAGTCGATTGTTCCCCATTCACCATTTTTGGTGTTTTCATTCAATGTCTGGATAACTTCTGTCGTTTCCTGACTGATTCCTTCAAAGTCTTCGTCATACTCAACAAAGAATAGCGCTGAATTTTCTCCCCCCATTCCCATTGGGCCACCGCCACCCATTGAAAATTGAAAGGTTGTTACGCCTTCACGTTCACTGAAAAACTCCTCCGCATCAAGTGCTGTTTCTTTTGCTTCTTCTTTCGTTTGGCCGGGTTCCGGGCTGTACGTAGCCATCATCATTTTCTGTGCATCCTGCGGGAGAAAGCTGACGCCGATTACCGGCACAAGGAACAAGCTTCCAACCAGTACTGCTGTCGCGCCGCCAAAAGTAATGATTTTATGGTTTAATGTCCAATCCAGGACACCTTTATAAAATCTGGACAGACTGCTTTTCTTTCGGTGGCTTGTTTGCTTATCCGAAACGTCTTTTTTATACAGTTTTTTTCTGAATAAAGAGTGTGCCAGCATTGGAACAATCGTCACGGCGACAATTAATGAAGCTGACAGCGCAAAGACAACTGCTAGTGCAAATGGCATGAACATCTCACCAACTTGCCCGCTTACCAAGCCAAGTGGTAAAAATACTGCAATCGTAACAATAGTTGAAGATGCAATTGGAATAAACATCTGCCGGGTTGCTTCACGAATCAAATCCTTTCCGCGAAGCTCTTCATCCGTTAATTGCATACGCCTGTAAATGTTTTCAATGACTACAATCGAATCATCAATCACCCGTCCAATCGCAACCGTTAAAGCACCTAACGTCATAATATTTAATGTTATATCCATCTGATGCAGCAGGAACACCGCCATCAGCAGAGATAACGGAATGGATACAATTGAAATCAGTGTTGTTTTCATACTTCTTAAAAACAGCAAAATAATGACAACGGCAAAGAGCGCACCGAACAATGCCTTACTCAGCATTGTATTGACGGATTCCTCAATCGGCTCACCCTGGTCAAAGGTATTTATGACAGAAATTCCAAGTTCCTCTTCAAAAGAAGCAATCTCATCTTTGACCCGATTGACGACTTCAACCGTATTGGCATCGGATGCTTTAACGATTTGAATGCCGATTGATTCTTCTCCATTTGTTTTGGAAATAGATTCAACTTCACCGACAACCTTAATATCTGCAAGATCACGCAGTTGTACGGTCGGAATATTCGCCTGGGCCTGGTTCTGTTGGGCAGTCTCTGAACCAGCACTTCCCATTTGGCCTTGCTGTGCAGGAGATTGCTGAGCCATTTCGCCCTGTTGCGCTGACTGACCAGCCGCGGCCGGTACAGCTGGAATCTCCAAATTCTTTAGATCATCAACCGTTGTTATGTTTCCATCGATGACGACATTCTTTACTTCACCATCGAAATTCGTTAAACCAAGTGGGAAAGAAACATTTGATCCTTCAATCAGTTTTTTAATTTTCTCTGGTGATAAACCGTACTTAGCCATTTCTTCATTATCAAAATCAATGGTTACTTTTTGCACCTGCTGTCCGGTAATCTGAACATCAGAGACACCTTCCAAACCTTCCAGTACCGGAACAACGTCGTCTTCTGCAACTGTAGTCAGGTTGGAAAGGGAACGGTCTTCATCCGTAATGCTTAGGGCAATAACCGGAAATGCATTCATGCTTATCCGCGAAACGTTCGGCTCTTCTGCCCCTTCCGGCAGTTGTAAATCGGATAAAGCACTTTCTACCTTGGTGGCTGCCTTATCCATATTGGTATCAAAATTAAATTGAATTTGAACAGAAGAAGCATTTGCTAATGAAGTAGAGCTCACAAGTTCTACTCCTTTAAGGTTTTGCACCCTCTGTTCAATCGGTTCGGTTACTTCATTGGCAACCTCATCCGGGGCTGCTCCTGGATAAGTCGTCATGACCGAAACGTTCGGCATCGTAATATCAGGCATTGTTTCCTGATTCATTTTAAAACCGGAATACAATCCCGCGACAACTACCATGACAGTTAATATCCAAATAGCAAATTTATTGTTCAGCGAGAAATTAATGATTTTCTTCAAAAAGTACACTCCTTCATTGCTGGAAAATATATGACTGACTGGTCAGAACACAACTAAATATAAATCAAATCCGACAAATATGCAAGGAGTATCTGCCATATAAGTTGTTACGTTTTTTTGTACGAAGTATTACTTGCTATCCAATAATGCTTCTGCTATTATAATTGCAGAAACAGTATGGTCAAAATAAATATGACTGATTGGTCAGAAATACACTAAAGGTCGGGAAACAATATGAATGAAAAAAAGAAAAAAATCATTGAAACTTCCTTTGAGTTGTTTGCGCGCAAAGGCTTTTATGCAACATCCATTCAGGAAATCGCTGATAAAAGCAACCTATCCAAGGGCGCTTTCTATTTGCACTTCCAATCAAAGGATGAGCTGCTGCTTGAACTGTTTAAGTACTATTACGATTTAATACAGGAAAATGTCCAAAATGCTGTCGACGAAAAGCGAAGTGCAAAAGAGAATTTTGTTAAACAAGTGGAGGTACAATTCCGTGAAATATTAAGACACAAAAGTTTTATTATCACGCAATTAAAAGAGCAGGCCATTACATTAAACCAAGAACTGTTTGAGTTTGTCCGATTAATGGAGTATGAAACACACAACTGGTATAAACAAACCCTTATTTCCATTTACGGTGAGAGAATTAAACCATATGTCGCTGATCTTGTGAATATCATCGAGGGAATCAAAAACCGTTATTTTCAAGTTCTGATCCGAAGTGATATGGAGGTGGATATCGATGAGCTTGCCTCTTTTATTGTGGAACAATTTGACACGATAGCTGCTAATCTGTTGTCGAACAATACACCGCCTATTCTTACGGAAGAGAAATTGCAGCCTATCTTTTCCGATATAAAATTACCCGAAAAAATGATTAAAAAAGAAGTAATCAATACTTTGCTGGAAATGCAAAAATTGTTAAACGATCTGAAACTGGATGATAAAGAAATTAATGAACTTCAAGGTGTAATTGATTTCATGATTTCAGAAATGAAAAAACCCGATACGAAAGAATTTGTCATCCAAGGACTTCTGGCTAATTTCAAGGGAATCGAGGAGTTCGATCACTACCGTCAGTTAATATCCGAAAAGCTTCAAGTCAGGTTGTTGTGAATGTTTCAAGTGCCTGTCATCCGAACCAATTTGGAGTAGTGTCGAGTGACTGACATTAGTAAACTTGGCTGTCACCAGGCCTTTATTTCTGGTGACAGCGCACCTCACACAACAGCACTACACTATCTGAACAAATTCAATAGTCTATCCCAAAATCCTTTTTCCGCTTCCTCTTTTGGTTGATCTTCCTGTTTGTCTTCCTCTTTTTTGATGCTTTCTGTTTTGATGACAAACTGTACGTTCTTAACCTTATTATTTTTTGATGAAACATATGAAACGGGATCAAAATCTGATTTATCGTACTTATTCATCATTTGATCGATTTCAGATTGCATTTGATCAGGCAAATCATCCGTTGATTCAGCTAATTCTCCGGTGCCTTTATGAAGTTCATTCACACCATTTTCCAGTTCATTTGTTCCATTGGTCAGTTCCGTCACACCACTATGCAGCTTGCTATAGGATGATGATAATTCCGCTACACCGTTCGTATAATCGCTCAAACCGGAATGAAACGTATTATAATTGGATGACAATTTACTTAATCCCTGCTGTAATTTTTTCATCGACTCATCCAGCTTAGTATTGTTTAAACTTTGGCCCAGTTTATCAGCCATGGTTTGGATATTCGTCTGAATCTTTTGCAGTGAACTTATAACGCCTTCAAGTGTTGGATTCACCGCTTTAAAGGCTTTTTTTACTTTGGAATACGTACCTTTTGCTGTCTGAGCCTTTTGATAGGTTTCAATCAGTTTATTAACAACTTCAGGGTCCGCATTGCTCTTTTTTAGTTTCTGTATTTCTTTTTTAGAAATATCATAGGCCGGAACCGCACCGATGGATTGATCCAATGTGGTAAAGGCTTTTGCATAATTTGCTTTTAAACTGGATAACCCCTCTTCTGTTTTTTTCAGTCCATTCGCGATTGCAGTAAGACCATTTTGCAATTCCTTGAATTTACCTATGTTCATCCCATTGGAACTGCTTCCCAATGACTGACTGATATTTTCGAGCGCTTCACCAATTTCCTTTGAACCCGCTATCAGTTTGGATGATTGATCAGCAAGTTTATTGATTCCTTTTTTATACGACGCAGAACCTTCCTGCAATCTGACCGCACCATCATTTAATTCAGCGATTCCTTCATTCAGTTTACCAACCGCTTTATTAATTTGCGCTGTAGCATCTGACAAAGACTTCATATCATTTTTCATGTTACCGGCATTTGGCTTATCAATCGACATGGAAGGCGGCATGGCATTTATTTTAATACTTTCCATTTCCAAATCATTGACATCAGCTTTCACAACAAAATTTTCTTCTTTTCCGGGCATAACAGTAAAGGTAACTTGTTTATTCTTCCCTGCACTTGCAATCATGCCGTTTTTCGTTTTGATATTTTGAAAAATATCCGTATTTAAAGGAACTGAAATTTGCAGCATATAATTTTTGAAAAAAGTGGAACGAGCCTTTTCGTTCGCTTTCGTTTCGATATGAATCTCAAGCTGCCCATCTTTTCCTAACAGTTTTTCTGGCGGCAATTTTTTACCGTTTAATGTATAGGAAACATTGATATCCCAAGGTAAGGATTGACCCTCTAAATTTCCCTGATAATAAAACTGGTCTCCTGTTGCATTAAACGTAACCTTGTTGTCGTTTTGTTCAATATCCGTTAAATTGGTTAGATTTTCAATACTGGTATAAGATCCATAGTCAACCATTTTCCCAGGTTTATCCACCGTGAAATTATTGACTACATACATTGCTTCCTGATCACCAGTCGCATCCAATGTGGCATACACGACTTCATTTTTCTCGGAATACGACCCTTTATTTTGTGAATCTTTCTTCTCTGATGAAGAATCACCTGCTGCAGATGATGCAGAAAGCGGCTGTATCACAAGCAGACCTACCATCAATACTGCGATTAATCGTTTAAACCTCATCATGAGTCCCCTTTCCCTTATAAAAGTTTGCTTTTAACGTTGTTTTTTCAATTACTCGATCAAATAGGACCAACATAGCCGGCAGAACGAATACAACCATTAGAAATGCAAGCAATGCCCCCCTGCCCAATAGTAAGCCAATCGACGACACTATCGGATTTGATGATGTGAGCGATAAAATAAATCCGACACTTGATAAAATCGAAGCGGAGATAAATATCGCAAAAACTTTATCATCAATCGTTTTCTTAATCGCCTTCATGGCAGGCATTTCCTGACGCAGCTTCGTATAATATTCTGTGAAAAGAATACCGTAATCGACTGTTGCGGCCAGCTGTACCGTACTGATAATCAGATATCCGACATATACCAGTGACTGATTCGCAAAGTATGGGACCGATAAGTTCAACCATACAGCCGATTGAATCGTCAGTAATAAGACAACAGGTATGGAGATCGATCGGAATGTGACGAAAAGAACGATGGCAATCGTAATAACCGTCAGTAAATTCACAACTGTGTTGTCTTCTTCAACGATGTTTTTTATATCATACAGCGTCACACTTTCACCGAGCAGGTGAACCTGATTATAATACGATTCAGCTGTATCCCGAACATCCTCAATTAACGAAAAGGCTTTTTCACCCTCTGAACCAGTCTCAGTGTTCAGTGTGATTCGCGTGTAATTTTCTGAATAAAATGGCTCTGTCGCCGCTTCTTCCAAATAGCCAGGCGGAATGGCGGAACCGACAGTACTCACGTATGAAATGACACTCGACACATTAGGAAGTTCCTTCAAATGTTGGACGAGCTCTTCTTCCTTCGCCATATCCCCTTTCGGAACAAGCAGAACCATCGGGGTGTTTTGCCCAAACTCCTCTTGAATAGCAGCTGCATCTGCACCAGCCCGCGTTGATTCCGGGTGTTCACCAGTACCGTAAATAAAAGTTGTTTGGCTTTGGGCTAAAAATGCCGGAACGATCAGGACCAGGACTAACAGTAAACTTGGAATCCTGAACTTCATTACCCATTTGCCGATATTTTTAAAGTTCGGCACTAATGGTTTGTGCTGCGTCCGATCAATCCACTTGTAAAACATCAGCGTTAAAGCAGGTAAGAAGACGATGACACTGATAAAGCTTAGCGCAATTCCTTTTACAAGGTTAACGCCTAAATCAGCACCAATTCCAAAATCCATAAATGTCAGTGCGATAAAACCGAAAAACGTTGTCGATGCACTGGCCGCAATTGCCGGAAACGATTGTTTAATAGCTAACCGCATCGCTTCTTTCGGATCTGAAACTTGTTTGCGATAATCCTGAAAACTATGCAGTAAAAAGATAGCATAATCCAACGATACGGCCAGCTGCAGAATCGGTGCCACCGACTGTGTAACGTACGATATTTCACCGATGAAAATATTCGTTCCTAAATTAATGACAACTGAAATTCCAATCGCTGTTAAGAAGAATACCGGTTCCACCCAGGAATTCGTCGATAGTACTAAAATGATGATAATGATTGGAATTAATAACAACGCTGCATTTAATGACTCCTGACCAGCCATTTTTTGTGATACCGCTGTATCTACTGCCTCTCCTGAAATAGCGTTTTCCTCACCAATCAAATTATAAATTTGATCCGTCGTTTCAACTTCAGCGCCATCACGAATCGTTATCGAAAATAAAGCAATATCATCTGTATAATACGTTTCCACCGTATTTTGATCAGCCATTTCAATTGGCTTTTTTAAATCAATCACATCATCCAGCCAAGTTACTCCGGTTACCCCTTCAATTGCTTTCAGTTTTTCTTTGTATGCTAAAGCCTCAGTAATCGATACATCACGAACCATAACACGCGCATTCGCAATCGGCGTATCAAATTCCTTTTCCATTAAATCCATGGCCTGCATTGATGGTGCATCATCCGGCAAATAATCAACCATATTGTAGTTCACGGAAACCGCAAATTGCGCAACCGTACTAATCAGCGCGATTATGACAAATGTTAGAACAATCGATTTTTTATGTTTAATGATTCTTGCTGACGGGTCAATAAGGCGTCATCCTCTCTTGCAATCTAACCTTTACACACCTTATTATTGTAATAGACACTGTGTTGGATATTCAACAGACAGTTTTATAGAATCCGTCAGCTTTTCAACACTTTATTGGATTGTGTTGGATTTTCGCAAAAACATCACAAAAAGGGGCTTATCAAATTGAGTGAGAAGTTGGATCGACGTAAAAAATACACACGCAACGTACTGAAGGAAAGTCTCATTACATTACTGGCGGAAAAGCCTATTTCCGCTATTACGGTAAAAGAAGTCTGTGAATTGGCAGATATTAATCGCTCCACCTTTTACACACATTATGCAGATCACTATGATCTGCTTGGTAAAATCGAAGACGAAATCACCGAGGATATGAATAAATACCTGAGCAGTTACAGCTTTACCATCGAAGAAGAGTCACTAAAAATGACGCAAAAATTAATGGAATACATTACAAATAACAAATTTATGTTTCAAACATTACTGATGAAAAATGGAGACCCAACGTTTGAACAACGGCTGATGAACATCGCTCAACGTTTTATGATGAATAATTGGAGGCCTGTCAATCATTTAGATGAGGTAAACTCGCGATACTTAAGTACGTTCGTTGTGAGTGGAGCGATAAACATCATTAAAGATTGGATTGAGAACGACATGGATCAATCCCCTAAAGAAATGGCTGTCATGATTAATAATTTTACGAACTATGGATTGTCTTATTTGGATTAAAGTGATTGCCTCGGCAAAGTTACACCAACGAAATCGGCAACAGAATAAAAATAATCCACCTGATCGCTCAATGGCGGATTATTTTTATCACTATAATCACCCAAATCTTTATGGAATCTCCTATCTAAGAACCTGCTCCACCAGCCGTGCCTGTAGAATTATTACGTTTCATAATCATATTGACGCCCATAACAACCGCTATTAATTCTTCCTTTGATAACTTAGTCGATTGACTGTTCAATTCATATGCAGGTGACTGAAAAAAGCCACTTACTTTTCTGAATGCAGCAACGGGATTTCCATTCTGATCAAAAATATCGAATTCCTTAGAAAATGCCTCTGATTTAATTTCATATTCTCCATGATGATAAGAATGATAGACAAATTTCTTAGCAAAAAAAGCAAAACGCTGCTTCAATTTGCCAATCTCCTGCTCACAATAGTCAATTACGTTCCACCCTCTTGACAGAAAGCGGAAGGAACCCTTCGCGACAATATTACCTTGCACATCTAGAATATCAACACTTGAGGAAAAAGCACTCTTCAGGTCAATTGAACCGATTTTCTCCTGATCACCATTAAATATTTCTGTAGTTCCTGCTGAAAAGAAATTATCTGTAAAGTAAATGGATTCTCCCATCAAATCCTCCTTGTTTACTAGTGCCGTTACTTTATCTTACGAAACACGAATTGTTTGTGTTTCAAAATCACCCTTTCAATTTTGCACTGCAACTTTCAAATCTTTAATGGAAATGTCCCAGCTACACGAAAAAAGCTGCCGGTTAATTAATAATACCAGCAGCACATCTATCATCATGCTATAAAATTTAAAGCGAAAATACCAACACAATTCCAATCGTAACAGGCACAATCCAGCACATGAGGAATCTCCATGCTTTGAACCACCCAAGCGCAAGACTGTTATTAGATAACAAAAACAGTCTGGAACTCATTGTCGAGCAGTTATCACTCTTCTATATAAAAGCATTGTATGGGATTGGCAATGATTGAAAAAGCGCGGGAACAATTGCACCCTGCGCTTTTGCTTAATCCCCTCTATCCTCGTATTTAGCAGAAATTAACCCCAGGAGTCCGCCTAACACTGCTCCACCCAAAACTTCCAGTGGCTGATGCCCGAGGAGTTCCTTCAATTGCTTGTCCCTTGCTACAAATTCAAAGCTCGGAAATTCTCCGGAAAGATCGGCAAATTTATCTTCCAGATCATTGACGAGCTGCGCAATTTCACCGGTGTGTCGGCGAACCCCTTGTGCATCATACATGACAATCACACCGAAAATGGCTGCCAATGCCGTTTCCGTATGCCGTGACCCTTTATTTGCCGCAATATAAGCGGCAAGTGCTGAAACACCCGCTGAATGCGAACTTGGCATCCCGCCTGTTGTAACTGCTTGTTTTATATCCCACTTTCCTGTCAGTCGCTTATGTGTGTATACTTTAAGGGCCTGAGCTATCCCAATTGAAGATAACGCCGTTATAACTCCTCGATTCATTTTGTCCATTATATAAAACCTCCCGTGCAGAATATTCTATAGTTTGGTTACCCCAAATTGGAAGTTATTATGCGAATATCTCCCTCTCATTAACCTGTCGGGATTCGATGTGAACGATAATAATTTCAGCTTTTCTTTAGAAAAGGCCTTATACTCCACATATTCCTTTAGTATAACGTCTCCCCACTATCATTCCCTATACGATTTTAATACTTCTTCAAACATATTCCAGAACTTGTCCTTGTTTAACTGATAGGCAAAGTTGACATTCGGTTCCCGTCTGGTGACTCCCTGTATATCGATACACGTCATGCCATACGTAAATTCACCCCTGGTTTCAATATCCACCCGTACATGTTTAAAATCAAAAATAGTTGGATCGATTAAATATGCCACTGTACAGGCATCATGAATCGGTCCGCCCTCCAGTCCAAAAACATCCTGATTTGATTTAATAAAAAACTTCAATAAATCCACAACAAAATGCGAAACAGGATTTTTAATTCCAGATAGTTCGTCAATTGTTTTCTGTGTTGCCAACGCCTGGTGTGTCACATCCAGACCAAACATTGTAATGGGCACACCACTTTCAAAGACTACTTTAGCCGCTTCGGCATCGACGTAGATGTTAAATTCAGCAGCCGGGGTCCAGTTGCCGAATGTGCCGCCACCCATTAACACGATTTCTTTAATTTTCGGGATGATGTCCGGTACGCGAATCATCGCTAGGGCAATATTTGTTAATGGACCGGTTGGAACTAACGTTATATCGCCATCCGACTTCATCACTTTATCAATAATTAAATCAACTGCATGCTGACGAACGGCCTTTTTACTTGGTTCATCCGGAAGTTTTGGGCCTTCCAAACCTGTTTCCCCATGGATTTCCTCAGCAATTTCCATCTTGTGAAGCAATGGTTTCGTGGAGCCTTGAGCTACAGGTACATCGGTTAATCCTGCAATGTCACAAATCCTAAGCGCATTTAACGTATTTTTTTCAACATCGACATTTCCTGCAACAGTTGTAATTGCTTCTATTTTGAGAGGGCTTATCTTTGAAGCTGCCAGGATAATAGCTATCGCATCATCGTGTCCCGGGTCACAGTCCAAGATTACGTTTGTTTGATTTTCCATTACATTTCCACCTTCATTTACCCATATGCTGTCTTTTTAATTTGCCCATTCATTTTTTGCATTTTTCATATAAATTCCCGGGAATACAGTAAATCATTCTTCATCATCAGGCGCTTTTTCAAATAACGCTTCCGGAATCATTTCAAATCCTTCAATCATCGTATTTTCTTCCACTTCCATCATCAAATAACTTTTCCCGTCAAAGTGAACCTGACGTACGTGCCTTAAATCCTGCGGGCTGATGGAGATATTCGCAATTTTCGTTTCGATTTTAATCGATTTGGAATTATATTTCGGCACCACACTGGTTGCTTTAAATTCATATTGTTCATCATCAAGTACTGTTTTAAAAGCGGACTCCACTTTTTCCGTGTTCACATCTTCTATTCCACTACTTGTTAAAACCTGTTCAACGTCCTTGTAGTCCATTTTTGGAACATCTTCTTCTTCATTCTCTTCCACAACCCGATGAATCTCATCATATACATTCGATAGCTTGGACGTATTCATTGCCTGATCACCGGCAACTTTATTTACTATTTCTTCAAAAACCAGTTTATCCTGGGCGGCGGTCATAATTTCTTCTGCATCCAACACATCTTCCATAAAATGATAACTCGGTTCATTCTTCTTTCCTGCTGCATAAAGCACACGATTAACATCTGCTGCATTATCCGTGATGGAAGGAAACAAAAATCCTGAAATAGGAGATTTCAGATTAATAATCGGATCGACGACAATATTATACTTGAACTCTTTTTCCACATAGTCAAACAGCAATTCTTTTTTTGGATCCTGCGTTTTATTCATACTGCATAATATAAACGGATTCGAGAAAACCTTGTCCCGCTCACTTTCTTCTGACTCATCACTCATATTCTTCATCGGCTTCATATATTCCCCGTGAATAAACGTTACAACAATATCCATTTCATATTGCTTGTCTTTCAGCATCTTCTCGACAAGCTGAAGCATCTGCTGTTTCCATTCTTCGGTATCATTGCTTAACAGCCCTTTATGGAGGATAAGCTGACTGCTGTTTTCCACGTCACGCTGAAACTTTAATTCAAATAACTTTTCATCCGGTTGACCTGACAGCACTTTTTTGAAATTGTCCAGGAACAATTCCTGCTGTTCCTGTTCCAGCATGTCAAACGGCATACTCTGGTGATGGTAAATATCACTCGATTCCTTCATGATGTACACGTTAAAAATGTCATGTATTTTCAATAATTCATTATCTGGTTTAAATTGTTTTCGGATATCTGCAATATCTTTTTTATCCAACGTTGTTCCACTCCCGATTTAATAATATCAATGTGCATTTTGTGGCACACATTCTATCATTTTATCATAGAAGCGGGCTGGATTTCGTGTGGTTAATCATAGATTGTTTTTATATGAAAATCTACACAAAAAAAGCTGGGACAAAAGAGTTTTATCAAAAGAAAAATACGAATTAATTAAAAATGGTGCATATAGCCGCTCCGGAAATATACTTCGCTTTCCGCGGGCGGCTGTTGAGCCTCTTCGTGCTACGCACTTCAGAGTCTCATCTAGGCCTGTCCTCCCGCAGGAGTCTACGTATATTTCCTCCGCTATATTAGTGGATTGTTCATCTTTTTCGATAAACTTATGCGTTTTGTCCCAGTCTCTTTTTAGTCAATAGGGTTATTAGAGCACGGAAAACTGCTCGTCCTTCAAATCTGTAATAAACATATGGCCTGGTGCATGGGTAATCATAATTTCCGGCTTGCTGTTCATCGCCACTGCCTGCGGGGTCACGCCGCACGCCCAAAATACCGGTACCTCTCCTTCATTGATGGTAACTGAATCGCCGAAGTCGGGTTGATCCAGATCATGGATTCCAATTGTATCAGGACTTCCAATATGAACCGGAGAACCATGTACCGACGGGAACCTCGATGTAACCTGAACCGCCCGAACAACATCCTTTTCCTGCATAGGCCGCATGCTGACAACCAATGGACCTTCAAATTTCCCCGCCCGGATACATTTGCGATTCGTGATATACATTGGTACATTGCGTTGTTCCTCGATATTTCGAATCGGAATGTCATTGCGGATTAATGCCTGTTCAAAGGTAAAACTGCACCCGATTAAAAACCCAACCATATCATCATGCCAAAGATCCTTTATATTCGTACGTTCATCATCGAGTACGCCATTCCGGTAAATACGATATTTGGGTATATCAGTCCGTAAATCGGCTTCAGGTGCAACTGCAGCCGGTGCAAATAAACCGGGTTCCGTAACATCCAAAACCGGACAAGCCTTTGGGTTTCGATGGCAAAATAACAAAAATTCAAATGCGGATTCTTTAGGAAGTACAACAAGATTCGCCTGTGTAAATCCACTGGAAACACCGGACGTCGGCTTCACCCACTTCCCATCGCGAATCAACTGCCGCGCCTCAGCGGGACTCACATTTGCAAGTGTATTCACAAGAAGACCTCCTTATCTTTTATGGTAAAAACGTACCTATCTTTGAAACAGAGATATTTTCACTGGCCAATTTCTGATTGATATGCTGTGCAAATTCCAGCGCATGAATGCCATCACCGTGAATACAAACCGTATCCGCTTTAATGGAAATATCTGTACCTTGCTGGGACCGCACTGTTCCGTTGTTCGCCATCTCCACAACTTGACTGGAAGCAACTTCCTGATCCAATATAAGAGCATCCTTCTCACGTCTGGATGTTAACGAGCCATCTTCCTGGTATGTCCGGTCAGCAAACACTTCACTGGCTGTCGGCAACCCGATCTTTTCACCGGCTTTGACCAGTTCCCCTCCTGCCAAACCAAACAGAATCAGCTCCGGATCCAGATCATAGACCGCTTTTGCAATACTTTCCGCAACATCTTTATCTTTTGCGGCATGATTGTATAAAGCTCCATGTGCTTTCACATGCTGCATCTTTGCGCCTTCCGCTTTAACAAAACCTTGCAGCGCACCCACCTGATAAATGACCAATTCATAAATTTCTTCCGGAGATAATGCGATATACCTTCTTCCAAAACCGTTCAAATCCGGAAAACCGGGATGTGCCCCGATACCGACATCTTTATCCAATGCCATTCTTACTGTCTTCCGCATTGTGGACTGATCACCCGCGTGAAATCCGCAGGCAATATTTGCCGAGGTAATATAATCAAGGATTTCCTCGTCCCGTCCCATATTGTATACGCCGAAACTTTCCCCCATATCACAATTTATATCGATTTTCATGCATAGTCCTCCTGTTCTTTTTTCAAATGAATGCTTACCTTCAGTTGTTCAAACTCCTTTTCGCTTTCCACCAGCAATGCCTGTGCTTCGCTGTGCTGAATTTCGTTAAAATAAATTTTTTCGCCTGGTTTTAATTGTGCCATAACCGGCAAGTCCGCTGTAATTACCTGGCCGATTTTGGGATATCCGCCCGTCGTTTGCCTGTCAGCCATCAGAACAATCGGGTTTCCATCCGGCGGAACCTGAATCGTACCGAAAGATACCGCTTCAGACAATAGATCCTTCTGATTCTCCAACGCCAATTGCGGTCCATTTAACCGATAGCCCATACGGTCAGATTGGGTGGAAACACCAAAGGCTTCTGACAAATACAATGCATGGCTTTCTTTGGTGAACCATTCGGACTGCCGCCCCGGAATTGTACGTATCACTGCCCCATCGCGATAATCAGGCAAAGGATCAAGTGACACACCCCAATCCATTTCAAGAAAATGCTCAGCACCAGCTTGGTTCTGCATTTGTTCTATCCGCATTGCCGCATATTGGGATGGCGTACCGACCGCCAATGCATCCTTTTTTTGCAATGCCCGTCCATTAAACCCGCCAATTCCGGCCCGTAAATACGTGGAACGGCTGTCCATAACCGGAGGCACATCAATACCTCCTGCAGCAGCCATATATGTACGGCAGCCTGTCCGCACTGAGGAAAACTTCAATGTGCTTGCTTTTCCGATCCAGACAGCTTTATTCATCTGAACCGGTTTTCCGTCAATTTCCGGTGCCATATCCGCTCCGCAAATGGCAATCAGTGCATCTTCCTGAAATTCAAGGATCGGTCCGGCAATCGTCATTTCCAGTACTCCGGCATCCGGTGCATTATCAACAAGTAAATTGGCAAGTCTGCTGGAACTTGCATCCATTGCACCACTTACAATAACACCATATTTCTGATAACCAGTACGTCCTGAATCCTGGACTGTTGTTAACAGTCCGGACTTTATTACGTTAATACTCATGGCTTCACCCTCCCCAATTGCTGTACTGTTCTTCGGATATGGGGAAAAAGCGAATGGAATCGCCTGCCTTCAATAAGATAGGTACCTCCTCATCCGGCCGGAACAGCTTTACAGGCGTTCTTCCAATCAATTGCCATCCGCCAGGTGTTTCAATCGGATATACCCCGGTCTGACTGCCCGCGATGCCCACTGAACCAGCAGGAATGTGTAATCGAGGTGAATCTTTTCTAGGCGTAGCAATCTGCTTTGACATACCGCCGATAAACGGGAACCCCGGTGCAAATCCAATCATATACACCGTATAATCCCCATTCACATGAATATCAATTACCTCCTGCTCCGTAAGGTTATTCTCATGAGCAACCACTTCCAGATCCGGACCAAATTCTCCCCCGTAACATACCGGAATCTCGACGATATTGGATTCTGTATCGGGGTTTTCCGGAAGCCGGGAAACCATTTTTTCAATTTCACCCAGCATCATATGATATGCGTTCGTCCCGGTCGAATTCCTAAGCACTTCCATCACATTATAAAAAATAGTAATGGTCGTATAAGCCGGGATATATTCGACCATGCCGGTCAGCGGATGGTCATCCAAACAGGCGGAAACAGTCCTGATTTGCTTTTGTATTTCATCGGACATATCCTCACCGAATTCCATTACAATCGCTTTATCCCCCAGCGGTGATACTGTATATTCCATAATCCCTCTCCCTTCGACTTACAAATGCGCTGAACAATTACGTCAGCCTGTCCATATATCGGCAATTCCCTGAAGTGAGAAGTATCCTGCAATAATTGTAATTAATACTGCCACTGCACCAAAAACAATCATCCATGTCGGGTGATGATAGTCGCCGACTATTTTTTTGTTTCTTGAAGCAACAAGAATCGCACCCAATGTAAGCGGCAGAATCAGACCATTCAGCGATCCGACAAGCACCAGAATCTTCACCGGTTCTCCAACCAATACAAATATTAGTGTTGAGAAAACAATAAATCCGATAATAAAGATATTGTTATATTTTTCAACAACCGGATGAAAGGAGCGCATAAACGATACACTGGTGTATGCCGCACCGATAACCGATGTAAGTGCTGCTGAAAATAAAACAACTCCAAAAATTTTATAACCGGCATCACCCAATGCATACTGGAAAACGGATGCAGTCGGATGACTTTCAGACAACGTGTACCCTGCAGTCACCACTCCAAGAATGGCCAGGAATAAAAATACGCGCATTATCCCTGTTGTAAAAACACCCCAGTTGGCAGCTCTCCCGGCAAAACCGGCATTTTCTTTCCCTTTAATTCCAGCATCAAGCAGCCTATGCCCGCCTGCGAACGTTATATAACCGCCTACAGTACCGCCGATTAACGTAATGGCAGGCAGCAGCATTGCTCCATAATCCCCCGGGAATACGCTGTTTACAGCTGCTTCTGCGACTGGCGGGGAAGTTGTAACCATCACAATAGCAACCATTGTTAACATGACTATTCCAAGTGTCAACGCAACATAATCCATAATTTTACCTGAGTTTTTCAAACTGAATACAATTACGGCAAGAATCGCGGTAATGATTGCTCCAACCTTGGGTGAAATACCAAATAAAACGTTCATCCCCAGACCTGCCCCACCGACATTACCGATGTTAAATGCCAGGCCGCCTAAAACAATTAAAATGGCAATGAACGTTCCCAATCCGGGCAATACCATATTCGCTACATCCTGCCCTCGTTTTTTGGAAACGACCAATACGCGCCATATGTTTAACTGTGCGCCGATATCGATAATAATCGATACCAGAATCGCAAATGCAAAACTTGCTGCAAACTGGTTTGTAAAATAAGAAGTTTGCGTCAAAAATCCAGGTCCAATCGATGAGGTAGCCATCAGGAAAATAGCTCCCCAAAATACTTGCCTTTGCTTTTTCGTCATTTTTCCGGTGTTTAAATCGGATTCATCATACTCACGTTTGGACATAATCGGCCTCCATTCATCTTCATTGTATTTTTTCATATTTTATAATATTCGACAAGAATTGCCAAATCCCTTCTAAAACAAACCGATTCGTATTTACAAAAACCCGGCAGCTTCCGAATCCGAAAGAGCCGGGCAGATTATGACAGACATGATGTACATCAGGTACCAGACAACTATAATTTACTTTGTGCAAAAGCCCCATCGATATATATTTCAAAGAGTTATCACCGACTGGGATAATACTTTTCACACTCCCCGCTTATTCCCCCATAAATAAGTATGAAGCTGCGGAAGCACACGAACATTTCGTAATTCATGACTGTCCATCACCTGATCCACCAGCCAGTCATACCGATTCACCAGCCTGCGAAGAAGCTGGTCATCATCTGCATTTCCGGTATCGTCATTACCAACCTGCAAAAATATTGGGACATTTGGATATCGTAAATGAACCCTCTTTGCATACTCCAAATCAGCCAAATCAAAAATAACAATCTTTAAACTGCAAGTTCCTTTTTGTTCTTCCTGCAGTGAAGTAATCATATCATCAAGTACGAAAAAATTGGTTTTCATTCCTGAACTGGGTGGTTTAGGTGACAGGGTCAACTCGTCAATATCGGTAAACCACGGCTGCCACTTGCTACCTTGCGTTTCCAACGCGATCGTTACCCGATTCTCATGTAACAAATCAACAAAGTCTCCCAACGCGGAAAGCAATGCCGGGTTACCCCCTGAAATGGTTACATGAGCAAATCGCCCGCCAGCCTGACGATTCAGTTCTTCCCAAACCTCTTCCGGCTCCATCAGCTTGATGTTTTCTTTTTCTGAGCCGTCCCAAGTAAACTTGGAATCACACCATGAACAGGAATAATCACACCCCGCCGTCCGGACAAACATTGTTTTTTGTCCAATAACCATCCCTTCTCCCTGAATGGTTGGACCAAAAATTTCAAGAATTGGCAGCTTCATTGATCCGTTTCCCCCTTTGGCCGATAGATGCAATAACTTGTAGGTGTCTCACGTAAAAAAACCTGAAGGCAAACAGGCTGATTATCCAGATTATTCAAATAGCCTTGGATAATCTCGTAAACTTTTTCTGCCACGACTTCGGTTGTTGGGAAATAAACCTGCTGATTGGAAAAAACGGGATCCTCATTCAATGTGGTGTGATCAAACCGCTTATGAATCAAATCCTTAATCGTTTTAAAATCGGCCAGAAAACCGATTTGATTCAGTTGACCACCAGCAATCGTTATATTCACAAAATACGTATGGCCGTGAGTGTATTGGCATTTCCCTGCTGACTCATCAGCAATATAATGAGCTGCGGAAAAATGGAACTCTTTATTCAATTCATATGCATAATCATGGTCGGGAACAGGGTAAATTTGCTGCATCATTTTACCACCCCTCGACGCATTTCGTATTGCTCCAATCCGTTACTGCGGAGTTTACACGATGGACATTCTCCGCAGCCTTCCCCCTTGATTCCGTTGTAGCATGTCAGCGTATGTTCTTTCACAAATTCAAATGCACCAAGCTGATCGCTCAATTCCCACACCTCTGATTTATCCCGCCACATTAATGGTGTATGCAGGACAAACTGGTCATCCATGGACAAATTCAGTGTCACATTCAACGACTTGATAAAATTATCCCGACAATCCGGATACCCGCTGAAATCTGTTTCACTTACACCCGTAATAATATGTTTGGCACCGATTTGTTTTCCCAGAATAGCGGCAAACGATAAAAACAATAGATTCCGTCCTGGTACAAATGTTGACGGTATTTCATCGTCCGTAATTTTTATCTCTTCCCGTGTTAAGGCATTTGGTGCAAGTTGATTTAACAAATCCATATCCAGCTCATGCTGACGAACATTTAATTTGGCACAAATTTCTTTTGCACATTCCAGTTCAGCAATATGACGCTGCCCGTATTGAAATGTGACTGCCTCCACATGATCAAACTTCCTCAATGCCCAAAACAGGCATGTCGTACTATCCTGACCTCCGCTGAAAACAACTACTGCACTTTGATTTTGACTACTCATTTTCTGTCCCCTTTCTCAAATGAAAGAAAGAGATTCAAAAATACCATAAAAAAAGACAGCACTAAGAAGCCACTGTCTTGTCTCCCTAGTTTTTTATAGAGGGATGGTTTCGAACCTCTCCTGCATCATGCAGATTTCTATATTTTATTTCACCTTCTAGCTTAGCATGCCTGCAAATTCCTGTCACGTGGTCGATTGCGGAAAATCTAAAAAACGATGCAGCAGGGAATACCCATCGCATCGTTTTTTCTTTCTTCACTTCATCTTAAGAATTTCTCCATATCCTGGTTGGTCAAAAATCCTACCCCGCATCTCCACCGGAAACTTTTTTCTCACTCGCATCCACAACAACACTTGCAGCAGCATCACCTGTGACATTGACCGATGTGCGCATCATATCCAGAATACGATCAATACCACCAACCAATGCAATACCTGCAAGCGGCAGGTTAACTGCACTTAATGCCATCGTGAGCATGATGAGACCAGCCCCTGGTACACCAGCGGTTCCAATTGATGCTAAAGTACCGATCAGTACAACTGTAACCATCTGTGAAAAAGTCAAATCGATTCCAAAGTATTGGGCAACAAACATCGAACAAAGCCCGACATACAATGCTGTTCCATCCATATTGATGGTCGCGCCCAACGGCAATACGAACGTGCTTGTTTCTTTGGAGACGCCAAGGTTTTCCTGTGCACTCTTAATCGTTACCGGCAATGTACCGGAACTGCTGCTTGTACTGAAGGCAACGGCAGAAGCAGGAAAAATACCTTTAAAAAATGTAACCGGGCTCATTTTACCGAGTGATTTAACAACCAATGAATAGACTACAAACAGTTGGATAATACACCCTGTAACCATTGCCAGAATCAGCTTGATTAATGGAAGCAATACATCCAATCCATACTCCCCCACAACAGGAGCAAGCAGTCCAAATACACCGATCGGAACAATAGTCATGACCATGCCGGTTATTTTGTACATTACTTCCGCAAACCCATCAAAAAAATCTTTTACCGGTTTGGCTTTTTCCCCTACTAATGTAATAGCAATTCCAATCGCTAATGCAAAAAAGATAATTTGCAGGATATTACCTGACGCCAATGATTCAAACGGATTTGTCGGTACGATATTTAAAATAGTTTGTATAAATCCCTCTGTTTCGGTCGGTTCAGGGGCTTCTTTTCCATCCAGCGATACGTCAATTCCACTTCCGGGTGAGAAAATTTTCCCTACTATGACACCAAGCGTGATGGCGAACATACTGGTTATTAGATAAAAGGCTACTGTTTTCCCACCCAGTCTGCTGAGTTTTCGAACATCACTTGTGCTGGCAACCCCAACAACAAGTGTAGCAAGTACTAAGGGAGCAATAATGAATTTAATTAATCGCAGAAATAAATCCCCCAGCGGTTGAACAACTTGCGCTTTTTCACCGAATATGACACCGGTTACAATCGCAAGTATAAATGCAGCAATCAACTGCCAGATCAGACTTTTCTTCATAATAAACGCTCCTATCATTTATATATCTTTCAAAATCCGACGGACCTCTACTAAACTATCACAAATGAAAGGAGCGTACAATTAACTGAGGAGAAACAGGCTAATGTTCCTAGTCTGTTACAAATTTTAACAGCAGCAATTTACACATCATTCATTTTCAGCAGGCTGCTTTTGCCTTTCTAAAAACAAAGAAAGAATCAACCCCGTAATAGCAAACAGAAATGCGACGAAAAAGGCATGTTTCACACCAGTCAAATAAGTTGCCGGCTGCACGACTGCTTCAGATCCGGACCCTACCCTCGTGATGAATGAAATAATAAACGTCAGACCCAGCGATCCCCCGAATTGGCGGGCCGTATTAATCACTGCCGTCCCATGCGGTATCAGTTTATCAGGAAGCGCGTTGACTCCGGCTGTCATGATCGGCATATTAATCATAGCCACACCGCCCATGGCAATCATGAATAATACGACCGTAATGGCGAATGGTGTATTCAGACCAAGAATAAAATGAAAGCCGAACGTACTTACGTTAAGCAGTACAAAGCCAAGAATTGCGATGGTTTTACCGCCATATTTATCAAACAATTTCCCCGCAAAGAGAGACATGACAGCGAGTGTCAAAGCACCGGGCATCACAATCAACCCACCATAATAAGCAGAGAACTGCTGGGCGTTCTGCACATACATCGGCAAAATCGTCTCAATGGATATGAGTAAACTGAACGACAGGATGGAAATAAACGAAATAAGCGCAAAAACAGGGACTTTAAGCACACGCAATTCCAAAATAGGAGTTGCAAGCCGAAACTGACGTACCGCAAACAAGCCTAATGCCAAAGCTCCTGCAATCATACTGACAAGTGTTACCGGGTCAGTTAATCCATCCCCCTGTAATTTATTAAAACCGAAAAGCAAACCGCCTAAACCAATCGTTGACAACATAATAGACTGCATATCGATTTCCGTTTTTCGCTGCTCCGTGATATTGCGCATATACAAGTAAACCAAAAGCAGAATACACGCTGCAATCGGCAATGTCAGCAAAAACAGGGAACGCCACTCAAAATATTTTATTAAAACACCGGAAATCGGCGGCCCCACCGCGGGAGCAACGTTAATCACCAACCCGGCAATTCCCATCGCATAACCTCTTTTTTCCTTTGGATACAGCAGAAACAAAATTGTCTGCATTAACGGAATCATAATCCCGGAACCCATCCCTTGAATAACGCGCCCTGTTATCAGGACGGGAAAAGAAGGCGCGATTAAACAAATCAATGTTCCCACAAAAAACAAGAACATGGCACTCATCATCAAAGACCTTGTTTGAAATTTATCAATAAAATAAGCCGTTATCGGAATCAAAACGGCTATTGTTAACATATAGCTGGTTGTCAGCCATTGGACTTCTGTTGAGTTAACCGCGAACTCATCCATAATTTTAGGAAAAGCCGTTATGAGCAGAAACTGTGTCAAAACAGATAAAAAAGCAGCTGACAATGCGATTGCCACAATTAATCGCCGTTGGAAACGTGTCAGATTCAAAGCATTCATCCCGTCTCCCCTCCTCTCCCCATTTAAGCTTCCAATTAGTCTAAACACCATATTACATCCCAAACAATGTTTCGGCAATCAAACAGCAAACCGTGCTATTATCCAAGCCATGATTCTTTATACTACATTCTTCCTATTCTTAAAAACACATCTTTTGTCGGAAGGAGTAATTTCCCTCAACCACGAATTAGCCTGATAGGACGAAAAATGTCTAAAACTATCAAAGGAGGAATGCATCTTGACAAGAAAATCCTTAACTATTTTATTTCCATTAATTTTAATTCTTTCCGTATTGTTTGGCAGTCAACTAGTTGGTGAGAAATCTGCCGAGCCGAATAAAAACGAAAATCATTTGAAAACATCGGACATACCAGTAGCAGGACAAATGGGTTCAGATTTCACACCTTATTTTGGAAAGAAATATGACTTGCCTGAACAAGTTGAATGGCTGTATCCATCTCCTGATATTGAATTTAAAACGCCAGGTTTTAAGGAAGGGAAAAAGAATTTTACGACCCAACGTGAAATGATGTCGTTTTTACGCGAATTGGATTCTTCCAGTGATCTTATGAAAATGAAGACGGCGGGGAAATCCTTGGAAGGTCGTGCATTGCCCGTGCTTATTTTATCAACCAGTCATGATAATAAAGCGGAATTTAAGGATAAAACAACGGTGATGTTGGAGGGGCAGGTCCATGGTGATGAACCAACAGGAGGTGAATCTGTTCTGGTTATGGCTCAAAAACTGGCAAAAGGTAAGCTTGGTCAGAACGTATTAGATAAAATCAATGTCGTTTTGGTTCCAAGGATTAATCCCGATGGTTCTCGCTACTTTCAACGCCAGACCGCCAATCGGTTAGACGCCAACCGGGATCACATAAAAATGGAACTCCCGGAAATTCGTACACTGCACAAAATTTTTAATCATTATCAACCAGAAGTCGTTATTAGTGCCCATGGTTATCTGGCACTTCCCAGCAAATTTCCAAATGCAGCCGATAAATTTCCTGGAATAGGGGATAAAGGAGCCTTGCCTTACCACGACATTCTTTTGGCACCGGACTTAAACCTCAATATCCCGGAATCGGTACGCAACAAAGCAGTCAACTGGTTTATTAAACCGACCCATAAAAAGCTTAAGAAAAATGGTTTTTACTCTTATCCATACTACTTGATGAAAAAGTCTGCGGAGAAACCAACAGTTACAGGCGGCAGTCTCGCAGCCGGCATAGATACCAATGCTTATGGCCTTCAGCCAGCATTTACGATTCTTGTGGAGAGCCGTGGATATGGTTTAGGTCGGGAAACCTTTAAACGGCGTGTAGCTGCATCAGTAAACGCGCATACGAATTTAATCAAAATGACCGCCAAACGTGCAACAGCAATAGAATCAATCATAGAAAATGCCAAAGCCAAGATTACGCGCGAAGGTAAAAAGATAGGAGAAAAAGATAAAATTGTCTTGGATTTTAAACGCCAGGAACTTCCCGGTCAGCAACACTTAAAAGTCGTTGATATCGCAGAAGGAGCAGTCGAAGAGATTCCCGTTGACTTTTACAGTTCCATAAATGCGGTCCCAACTGAAGAGATTGTTCGTCCAACAGCGTATATCATGCCTCCAGCCTATCATAAGGTAGCAAAAAAACTGAAATTGCAAGGAGTAGACGTCAAAAGGCTTGATGAATCCAAAACCTTAACTGTTGGACGCTACAAAGTGACAGATAAAAAGGTAGATGAAAAGTATTACCAAGGCCATTTATTAACCCATGTTGAAACAAATATTAAGCAGAAAAAATATCAATTTCCTGAAGGCAGCTATGTATTCAGTTCCGCACAACCAACAGCTAACCTGATTGCCCTGGCTCTTGAGCCGGAATCCCCGGTGGGTTATGTAACCTATAATTATCTGCCTGTAAATATTGGGGACGTAGTTCCTGTATTCCGTTATATGAAGGAAGGTAAAATTGTGGAGAAGTAGAGGAGTTTAAATAATAGGATGATCCTACTTTCGAATAATAGATTGATCAATTGTTACTTCCAACTGCCCTGTTAAAGGGCAGTTTTTTTGCCTGTCATTTACCATGGAAGCGACAGTTTCACCTCCACTTCCCCAAACCCATCAGCTATTTAAATAAGAAAGTCAATCTACGAAACAGTAAAGATTTTGGAATCAGCGGAAATACGGTGTTCCGAAATCCAATTAATAATGGGTTTTGCCACTGTGCTGCCCAGCCAATTTGTCTGGAAAGCTTAATAACTTTGTTTGCTTTTTTAACACGCTTTGTATCATAACGTGACAAAGCTGCGGTCATAGAAGATTCATTGTCAATGGCAAGCATTAATTCATACGCATCCTCAATTGCTTGCCCCGCTCCCTGCCCCATATTCGGTGTTGTCGTATGAGCAGCATCACCCAGTAAAATAACGCGATCATAAACAAAGGATTCCAACGGTTTAATATCATACAAATCGTGATGCAAAAAATAAGCATCCTCCGATTCACTGATTAAGCGTGCTACTACAGGAGAAAAATGGGAAAACAAACTCGCCGTCTCGTTTTTATTCAAACTTGCATAGTGTTCATCATTTTCAACGGCATTAACACAAGCAAACCAGTACACATCACCATTATGAAGCGGTGCCCAGCCAAATCGCCCTTGTTTGGACCATGCTTCGGATGAAATATGTAACGGAACATCTCCCTTATTCTTCGCAATCCCGCGCCAGCACGTATAACCTGCATAACGCGGAACACTACTCGGCATGAGGTTTTGACGAAAGATGGAGTGAATTCCATCAGCCGCTACAACGTAATCAAAATTATGCTTCGTATTATCCTGAAAAGTCAGGGCGACAGAATCATCATATTGCTCAAAGTCAATCACCTGTTTATCAAAATGAAAATTGGAACCGTCAACTGCACGGAATAACGCTTCATGCAAATGCGCCCGATGAATTGTAATCGTTTCCTCATCGAATTTCTTCTTTAACAGAGAAAAATCAATCTTATTCATTACCTTCAAATCGCCATTCAAAAACTGCTGCTCTTTAAGTGGCATACCAGCCTTTACAACATCTTCTGCAATCCCCATCCGATCTAACGCAAGCATCGCATTACTGCCAAGTCCCAGACCGGCACCAAGGGGTTTAAACGAACGCGCCTGCTCAAATACATGCACATCCATTCCTATCTTACGCAGTCCTGCAGCTAAAGCAAGACCACCAATACCACCGCCAACAATCGCAATCATCACTGAAACCACCCCCAGCGCGTTTCCTCTATTATACAATGGACCGTTTGTTTATAAAATGAAACACGGTTGCTGAGGTACATTTCAAAAAAACCTGAACCACTGTGGATTCAGGTTTTTTATCAGGATGACAAGAATTGAACCTTTCCCGTGTCTCTAAGTTAGGTATTGTTCATTTTTAAAATTGAAGATTCTAGTTATCTTCCAACCCCTCAATATTTTTACATAAACTCAGCAGCTCAATTCTTCGTATACCACCTGTTCATACAACTCCGCCATTTCTTTACTTATCGATTTCGCTTTTAATTCCTGGGTAACCTGGTCGTCCTCAGCAAAAACATCAAGACGATCTTTTAACATTTGCCATTGCTCCACTAATTCCGGCGCTGCCATTCCGTCCAGTCGTTCTTTCAAATCATGAAAAAAAATCTCATGTGCGGAAAACTTATTGACCAAACGAATCAACTCCAGTCCGAGAATATTTGCGGTGCCCTCCCAGACAGTTAACACCTGTGCATCCCGGAGCAGTCTTGGGGTGACAAAGTCTTCAATATAACCGTTTCCGCCGTGCATTTCAATTGCCTCATGCGCAAAAGCAATTGCCTGTTCTGCTGACTCCTTTTTCATGATGGCAATCAGCAGGCGATTTAGGGCCTCTTCCCCTTTTGTCGCATTTCCGTTCGTAACCTTTTCATACAATTGAACCATCTCGAATGTAGCTGCCGTTTCTGCCTCCAGTTTCCGCTTAAGCCGATTGAGTGTTTGCTGAACCATTGGAAATTCAACCAGCCTTTTGCCAAAAGCTTCACGGCGCTCAGCATATGCTTTTGCTTCAGCATAGCTTCTACGCATGATACTAATAGATGCAATTGTATTGCAAATTCGTGATAGATTAAGAGCCTCCATCATATAGTAGAATCCGTGGTTTGGATCACCGACCACATATGCTTTTGCCCCGTCAAACTCCACTTC
This sequence comes from Virgibacillus ihumii, assembly GCF_902726655.1. Classification (NCBI taxonomy): domain Bacteria; kingdom Bacillati; phylum Bacillota; class Bacilli; order Caryophanales; family Bacillaceae; genus Virgibacillus; species Virgibacillus ihumii. Next base: position 227,195 of record NZ_CACVAN010000001.1, on the reverse strand, counting down.
AGCAGATGGAACTGCACGTACACCAAGCTTATCCTTTAACCGCCGAATGCGCAGATGGTTCACACTTCCGTCTTCTTTTTTCCATGGAACGGCGAACAGTGTTAGACCGCGTGTTCCGGCTGGCGCTCCTTCCCGTCTTGCGAGAACCATGGCAACGCCGCACATCCCGGCATTTGAGGCAAAATATTTTTCACCATGCAACCGATAGTGACCATCTTCCTCTTTTGCCTGTACCACATTGGCACCAACGTCAGATCCGCCTTGTCTTTCCGTGAGAAATGTGGCACCCTCATACAATTCGACATCACCGGTTGAACAGACATGCGGCAAAAACCGTTGTTTAACCGATTCATCAGCATAGTGGTCAAGCAAATAAGCAGTTGCCTGGGTCAGTGTAACTGGGCAGTGGAATCCCGGTTCAGCCTGTGACAACAGATAACCCTGCGCAAAACTGTAGGTATAGTTTCCTTTCCGCCCAAGTTCAGGTATCTCTTTGTGCACATAGCCGACAATTCCAGTTCCATACGTTTCCGCAACTGTTTTTTGATAGCCTTCGTTCACCCATACTTCCGACACTTCTTCCCCATACTTGTTGTATCGGATTAACTGTGGTCTTCCATCCCGATCGGTATGGACCGCACGTTCGTCAATTTCATTCGCACAGGAATCCCCGAATTTTTCCAATTCCCCTTTTGCATAAGCATACAATTCATCGTCCAGATGTTTCTTCAACAGCTTTTGAAAAAATTCATCTTCGGTAAAAAAATTCCGCCGCCCCTCCATTGTTGTTTCCTGCAATACCTTCATCAATTGGCAACCCCTTCCCGCAAAACCTGTTTTAAAATTTTTCCGGAGGCATTTCTTGGTAACGCCTCAACCTGTTCATAGATTCGCGGCACTTTGTACGATGCAAGCCGTTCTTGCAAAAAGCTTTTCACATCATTTTGAGTCACCTTTTCGTTCGCCGCAAAGATGGCTTTAACGGTTTCTCCCCATTCCGGATGCGGTACACCAATTACAGCAACCTCCGTCACCCCTTCATACATCAGGAAAACATCTTCAATTTCTTTCGGATACACATTAACACCGCCGGAAATAATCATGTCCTTTTTCCGATCGACAATCCAAAAATATCCATCATCATCCTTCATTGCCAGGTCACCTGTCCGCAGCCAGCCGTTCTGCAACACCTCATCTGTTGCGTCCGGGTTGTTGTAATATCCGACCATATTTCCTTCACCATGGAGTGCAATCTCCCCCACTTCGCCAGGCGACAGTCCGTTCCCATCATTATCGATAATTTTGATTTCCGTACCAAGTGCTGCACGTTTGCCGATACTTCCCGCTTTCGTTTCATGCTCATGATCCAGCAGCAACGTCCCGCTTGGCCCCGCTTCGGTCAGACCATAGACACAAACCAGATTCCCATTCGGAAAAACCTGTTTAATATGTTTTACCTCTTTTGTCGACAATGCTGCACCCCCATACACCCACCACTTCATGGATGACAAGTCAGCTTCGTTTATCCGTGGATGCTGTGCAGTTGTGAGATATGCGACAGGTGCACCAAAGAAATGAGTTGTTTTTTCCTGTTCAACCGTATCCAGGAAAAGATCCGGCGTAAAAGTCGGGGTCAACACCAATGTAGAACCGACTATCATTCCCGCCATGAAAAATAAATGAAGCGGCGCTGAATGACTGAGCGGCATCATCAACAAAATACGGCTTTCCGGCTTCACTTCCATTTCGACACAAACCAAATTGGCAACGGATAAAATATTGCGGTAACTGAACAACACTCCCTTTGGCTTCCCGGTAGTACCCGACGTATACAAAATGGTGGAAAGATCATCCTCAGTTAAATCACAGGAAATTGGATCAGCACTCCCGCTTTCCATCAACGCCTCAAAACTTTGCCAGTCCCCATCAAAATCCCCTGTTTTAATTAATATGGATGGAGCCGTGAAATGCTTTACACCTTGAAATAACAACTCATGCACGATGAACGCCTTCGCATCAGAATTTTCCACAATATACTCCACTTCCGAACCCGTGAGTTTCGCATTTACCGGAACAACGATTGCACCAAGGCGCTGCACCGCAAAATAGGCAATCGCAAATTCTATAACGTTCGGCATCAGCAAGGCAACTTTATCCCCTTTGTCAATCCCCTTTCCTTTGATAGCGCTTCCAAAACAATTTACATGAAAATCCAGTTCCCGATAAGTCAACCGACGGCCCTGACAAACCACCGCCTCCTGTAATGGATACTTCCTTGCATTACGCGCCAGCAACTTCGAACTGTTCATGAACCTTCCTCCTCTTCCCGTAATTTTTGTTTAAACTGCCCCAAAAGTATTTCCATTTCTGCTTTTAACGCCTGAAACTCCGCAATCGTACCCTCAATTTCCGCAATTCTTGACTCCCCGTATTCGATCGTTCGCTTGAGTTGTTTTTTACCCGTTCGATCCTCATCAAAAAGCAAAATCATTTCTTTAATTTCTTCAAGCGAGAAACCATATCGCTTCCCGCGAAAAATAAGCTTCAACCTTGTCATATCAGTCTTGGAATACATTCGCCTGTTACCCGAAGTTCGCCCCGGCACCAAAAGACCAATTTCCTCATAATAACGAATCGTCCTTGTCGACACACCAAACTCCGCAGCAACTTCCGCAATCGTCTTCACAGCCCTCCTCCTCGCTTTTATTATAATCTTATCATTAACGTTAACGTAAAGCGCAACTTAAAATCAGATTCTTCCCGATATCTCAAAATGAATTGATAAATTACTCAGAATGGTATCGGGTAGCAGACTCCATAAAAAGAGGCTATCGTTTTAGATAACCTCTTCCTTGCACTATTCTCTATTCATCTCAACCAAAACCTCTTCCCCTGCAGTAACACTATACGGATAAGCTTGATGGTTCACTTTATATTGATCGCCATTCATTACAATAATCGGAGTAATCGTGTTATAGCCTTTTTCAGCAAGAAAATCGATATTCATTTGTGCTATAGGATCACCTGTACGAATTTTATCTTCTGCTGAAACTTTGATCTCAAAGCCTTCTCCATTTAGATTCACTGTATCCAAGCCCATATGAATTAATAACTCTGCGCCTTCATTTGTGCGAAGTGTTATAGCATGTTTGGCTGGAAATACGCTGACAATTTCACCATCAATTGGAGAGACAATGTCTCCTGAAGAAGGTTGTATTGCAATGCCATCGCCCATCATTTTTTGCGAGAATACTTCATCAGGTACTTCTTCCAATGAAACAACTTTACCGGATGCCGGAGCGGTCAACGAAACAGTAGTATTTACTGAACTGTTTGGTGTTTCTTTTGTTACGTGTGAAGCAGCAGTTTCAGTTGTTGCATTGTCCGTCTTTCCACCAAGAATATTCTGGATTTGATTTTTTAACGTATCAGATGTCGGGCCAAAAATGGCTTGTACACCATTTCCTACTTCGAGCACGCCGGAAGCACCGAGCGATTGCAGTTCTGTTTTATTTACATTACCTTTATCGTTAACACCAACTCTTAAACGTGTAATACATGCATCAAGGTTGTTTATATTGCTTGCGCCGCCAAGTGCCGACAGTACCTCATATGCTTTTTGATCGGCAGCACCTGCAGCTCCTTTTGTTTTTGCTTTATAATCTTCTTTTGTATACATACGGTTGGTTTCTTCACCGCCGCGTCCAGGTGTTTGCAGATCCCATTTCTTGATTGCCCATCTAAATACTGCGTAGTATATGACGGACATTAATAGACCTACAATAACGACATACCACCACGGTTCACCGACTCCCGGCAAAATACCAAATAGAGTGAAATCAATGATTCCCGATCCTCCTGCATATCCAACATTTACATCAAGGATATACATGAGCATAAACGAAAGTCCTGCCATCAATGTATGAAAAACATACAATAACGGCGCAACGAATAAGAATGTGAATTCAATCGGTTCTGTGATTCCTGTTAGGAATGCGGTCCCTGCAGCTGTGAATAATATTCCCGAAACTGCCTTTTTATTTTCAGGTTTTGCCATATGATACATTGCTAAAGCCGCTGCAGGTAAACCAAACATGACAAATGGGAATTTCCCTGCCATAAAACGTCCAGCCGTAATTTCAACTGCATCATTTATTTGTTTATCAGCAAGCTGAGCCATATACATTGCTGTGTCACCAGATACAATATTTCCTGCAAGTGTTGTATATGTCCCACCTACCTCTGAAAAACGGATTGGAATGTAGAATATATGGTGTAATCCAAATGGAATTAATCCACGTTCTACCACTCCGTAAATAAACATAAAATATGCCGGGGTGTTTTCTCCTGATAATGCGGAGCCAAGCGCATAAATCCCGTCCTGAATGGGCGGCCAGATAACAGTCAAAATAAGGGCAAGAGCGATTGAATATGTCGCTGTAATAATAGGAACAAATCGTGCACCACCAAAGAAGGATAACATCTCAGGCATTTTGAAATCATGGTATTTATTATAAAGGGCAGCTGTCATAAATCCCATTATAATCCCACCAAACACCCCAACCTGAAGGGTAGGGATACCTAATTCAAGAACATGACCCGCTTCAGAAATATTATCCATATTTATACCTAGTACAATACCAATTACAGTATGCATTACCATATATCCAACCAACGCAGATAGTCCAGCTGCTGCTTTACCTCCAGTCCAGCTTCCGGCAATACCTACTGCAAATAATACACCTAAATTCCCGAATATTGCATTTCCTGCACCGATCATTAATTCTGCAATCGTTTGCCAAAAATCGGATTCCAGAAATGGCAGATACTCAATTAAATATGGCGATTGTAAGGTCGTTCCGATCCCCAGCAATAAACCCGCTGCAGGAAGTAACGAAATGATGACCATAAATGTCTTACCTATGCGTTGAAAAAAATCGAAGTTAAAAATCTTCTTCATGCTTCCCCTCCTCGTCTATTTTAAAGTAAACGGATACAAGTTTGGTTAATCAGACAGGAAGCATGCAACAGCCTCCCTGTCTTTTAAAAACCATTACCTTAATTCCGGCCAGTATTCTTTGTTCGCTTCAATTAACGCATCTAACACTTCTTTTGCTTTTGTTGCAGAAACAATCGTACGATTTAATGTTAAAGCCTGAAGTGCTTTACTGTAAGAACCTTCTATAAATGCTTCAGCAGTAAGTTTTTCATATGCATACTGTCCCTCAATCATTCCTTTATAGAAAGTTGGAATTTCACCAACTGCATATGGCCGTGGACCATTTGCTGTCAAACTCGTTGCCACTTCAACCATCGCGTCATCCGGCAGATTGCTGATAATACCATCGTTTTTCAAAATTACAACAAAATTATTACCTTTATTATGAGCAATCGACTCTGCAACAATTAGGATAAACTCGCCATGTGCGTCATTTTCAACAACATTGGAATCCTTCGTTGTTCCTGCTTCAGCAACACGGGCGCAATCCTCAAACACACGTTTTTCTCTTCCTGCCTGTACTTCATTTGTACGTGTGAATTCAGGGTCCAGTTTATTTAGTACCTTATCCGGATATAAATAATACTGTAAATACGTGTTTGGCAGATAATCCGGAAAATCTTGTACCATCTGTTCGACCATGGCATACGTATCAAGCCATGATTGATCACGCTGTTCATAGTCAGCTGGGCGGAATCCACCTTCAAGAATCGTTTTCCTTAATTTAGGAAGTAAATCGTTACCTTCTTGATCATATAAATGTGTAAACCAGCCGAAGTGATTTAATCCGAAATAAACAGGGTCAAAATCCCTTTCGTTCATATCAAGCAAACGCCCGTACGAGCGAAGCAGATTTTCGGGCTGATCACAAATATTCAGGATTCGTTTATCTTCAGGGAATATTTGCTGTAATGCTACCGCAACAATAGCTGCCGGATTTGTATAATTTAAAATCCATGCATCTTTTGTTTTGTTTCGTACATCTTTTACAAGCTCAACCATGTCTCTGATGGAACGCATACCGTATGCAAAACCGCCCGGTCCACACGTTTCCTGGCCAATAACACCTAGGTTTAATGGAATCTTTTCGTCTTTTTCACGCATGGCATAGCCGCCTGTACGCATTTGTACGAAAACAAAATCGATATCTTCCTGAAATGCTTCTTCTTTATCTGTTGTATAACTAAAATCAATTTCCGGGTACTCTTCATTAAATAGTACTTTCGCAAATTCACCGATCGTTTGTTGGCGATCATAATCAATATCATACATAACTAACCGATTAATCGGAAAAGTCTCTTTTCTCGAACACATTCCTTTTAGTAACCCCGGCGTCCATGTACTTCCACCACCAACTACAAGCACATTATATTTTTTCACTTTATCAGCTCCTAGAAGTAATAGTACTGTAATCGCTTCAATCCACATGTTAACGCAGAAACAATCATTCACCTGAAAAGTTTCATTTTATGAAATTTTTTAGGAGTTGGTTTATACTGAGACTTACAATAATCATGAAATCCGGAGTGGTACGATGTATAATTTTTTAGCCAAGCTATTAAACTTTATTGAGTCTTCAACTGACAGTACGAAATCAGAAATTATTATTGCCGAATATATTTTGCGTAACGTCAATAAAATTCCAAAAATGTCAATTTATGAATTAGCTAAAGAATGCCATACATCCCCCGCTACCATTACGCGTTTTTGTCATCGCTTTGAAAATATAACATTTAAAGAACTAAAAGAGTACGCTCGTACTTTCATCGAATTCAATTACACGGAAGTAGATTATGAAAACCTTGAATTGAAAATCAATTTAAGTCAACTAAACAGCTATTATAATGAGCTGCAGGCATCACTAAGAAACCCGGAATCTTATGCAATCAAAGGAAATTCTGGAGGTTGTGAAACGAATTCATCATTCCCAAAAAATTTCATTTTTCGGTGTAACATTCTCACACTTGCTTGCAAGAAATGCGCAATTTAAATTTATCCGACTGGGAAAATATGCATCCTCATACAGTAACCATGAAAATCAGCTTTCTGAAGCAGAAATTCTGACAACTGAAGATTTGGCTATTGTCATTTCTTTCTCCGGGGAAACGAGGTTCATTACGCGATTGGTCAAGCAATTAAAAAAACGAAACATACCGATTGTTGCAATTACAGGTAACGAAAATAGTTTTTTAGCACAGCATGCAAATCAAATTATTCCGGTCAGCAGCAAAGCACTTAAAAATTATAAATCACCGATCCTGGAAGAAATCAACATGCTCAGTGTTATCAATTCCATTTATCTTGTTTATTCTATATTCTTAAATAATCTTGAATAGGAGCATTCACTATGAACATTTTATTAGCCCCAGATTCGTATAAAGGAAGTTTAACTTCCATCCAGGTAGCAAACACGATGGAACGTGCGATTCTGTCTCTCAACAATAAGGCTATTGTTGAATCGAAACCGATGGCTGATGGTGGGGAAGGAACTGTTGATGCATTGCTTTCATCTGTAGGCGGTCAACAAGTAGAAGTAACATGCACAGGTCCATTAGGTGAAAAAATTAATACGTACTATGCCATACTTAAAGACAACACAGCTGTCATCGAAATTGCAAACATTGCCGGACTTATCCAAGTACCGCAAGCTAAACGTAATCCGGATATGACTACAACTTACGGACTTGGTGAAGTTATCAGCGATGCATTGGATAGAGGCTGTACCTCATTTATTATCGGACTGGGCGGCAGCGCAACAAACGACGGTGGACTTGGATTACTGCAGGCTTTAGGAATGAAAGCATGGAAAAGGAAAGGGCAAGCTTCAGGAATATTCGGGAAAGATTTATTGGATGTTACACGTGTCAGTTTCGCTGACATCGACCCCAGATTGTCTCGTGCTTCCATAAAAGTTGCTTGTGATGTAGATAATCCGTTATATGGGGCGAATGGCGCCAGTGTGGTTTATGGACCGCAAAAAGGCACAACCGATAAGCAAGTACCTATATATGACAATGCACTCGCTAATTTTTCATCTGTAATTGAAAATCAGTTAAAAAAAACATTTCACGATACAGAAGGTGCAGGCGCTGCCGGTGGATTGGGTTTTGCCTTACTCATACTCGGCGCAGAACTAGTATCAGGTGCAGAACTCGTGGCTGATGCTTCGTTTATGAAGGATGCCATAAAGCAGGCCGATTTGATAATAACGGGTGAAGGCCAAAGTGATGAACAGACTTTATACGGAAAAGCACCTGGATATATTGCTGATCTGGCCCAGTTTTATGAAATACCAGCTTTATTAATTTCCGGATCATTAGCCGGAGATCATAATAAGCTCCGCAGCAAATTTCACGGATGCTTTTCCGCTGTTACACAACCTATGACGATTGACGAGTGCATGAAACATGCCGAAAAATTATTATATAATCAGACAAAACAGATTGTGGATTTTGTTTATGGGATGCGGAAATGACGCCGAAATGGTAGCTCGAAATGAAATCCTTTAAAATCATAGTATTTCCTATATATATGTGTTTTTTGATATTTTATCTGCGCACTTTAACAGTAATTATCGGGGATTTAGCCAATAAAAATGTAAAAAAGCTGAAGACTCTCTTTCAGATGGTCTTGAGCTTTTTTAATTTCACAATATGTTTAGTAACGTTGGCAAGTGGTGAAGTATTAATTGTGAATCGCTAATATGTCCGTATTATAGTCGCCTACTGCTGGCTTAGTCATTCGAATCATTTGGTATTGTTTCTTTTACCAAAATTGTTTCCTCACCTGCCCGATAGTCTACTTGCCGCATTAAGACAGTTAACAAATCATACAAACGTTCGACTTCTGTATAAGCATCTTTCACAGTACCACTGCTACGTTTTTGGTAACCTTTAAAAAAGTCCGTGGTAATCGACGGCTGGTCTGTGTCATTAACAACAATGTGCAGGGAGATTCGCTTGATTATATTATCAACCCTGTGTTTTCTGTTGAGCCCTCCAACCACTGCTCCAAGCCCCACCACCGATCATACCGCCAAGCATCGGACCTGAAGCACTTATGTCATTTGACGTTCTTGTCACAATATCATCGTCTTCTCTAATTTCAATTTTAAGGATGTCCTTTATGCTGTAAACACTGCGATTGTCTTCACCATTAAGATATGCAAATCTTTTGGTTGACTCATCGACAATAATCATTTGCATATTATCCCCATTAAATTGATGTGTCACCTCAAAATTTTCATATTCTATTAAATTATTTAACGATAATTCCTTCTCTTCTTCCTCTTTTTTCATTGCCAAATCCATGCAAATAATTACTAGGCCAATGAAACTGAATATAATACCAATAATCCAATGCAGATTAAAGCCCCAGGCTATTATGACAGCGAACAATAATGCACCTAACCCATTTATAATAGTCCATTTCCATGTGAAAAGCGCAATACCTGCAATGATCGAGACAACCCCAAGAAAAGAATTGACAATAAAAGCCCATACAATTAAAGCAATAAATGCAATGAATCCCAAACACCCCAACATCATTTCTAAGTTGTCCCCTTTCTCTAAGATGTCAAATGATGATTTTGTCTGATCCCCGACTAAAGGACCAAAGTCATCTTTAAATATTATAAAAGAACTTATGAGAATTCAAAAGGTAACTGGTGCAGGGAATAATTGTAAAAGGTGTATGAACATTTAAGTTAGTCTTTTAAATGGACACGTCAAAATGAGAATGGTGTATAATTTAACCAACAGAAAAGGACGTGTTTATGATGGGGAAATGGAAAGATCCAGAATTTAAAGAGCATGTATGTAAGCTAATTATTGAGGAGGGGAGAGTGGCCCGGGAAGTAGCGTATGAACTTGAACTTTCTTATTCTACCCTTTGTAAATGGGTTGCTGACTATAAAAAGAAAAAAGAACAGGAAAACGCTCCAGAACAATACATCACGCCTGGCGAGCTGGAGAAACTTAAGAGGCAGCACGAAAAGGAACTTCAGGACCTGAGGGAGCAGAATGAAATATTAAAAAAAGCGATGCACATTTTCACGAAAAACCAAGAGTAATCGATAAATATCGTTTCATTCAGGCTCATCGGAATGAACACAGTATTGTGAAAATGTGCAGCGTATTGGAAGTATCGAAAAGCGGTTATTATGCATGGTTAAATAGGAAAGAAGAGATGTCGGCCAGAGAGGCCCATCGAAAAGAAATTAAGCAAAAAATTAAAAAGTCCTTTCATGAAAGTGAGGCAACCTATGGAAGTCCGAGAATACATGATGATTTGGAAGTAGGGTTATGATATATCCGTCAAAACAGTAGCTCGAATGATGAAAGAGATGGGCTTAAACGCCATGCCAAAGAAACGGTTTATCAAAACGACGGACTCGAATCATGATATGCATGTTTATCCGAACTTATTAAATCAGGAATTTGATGTGAAGGAGCCAGACCGCGTTTGGGTTACAGATATCACGTACATTTGGACATTAGAAGGGTGGCTTTATTTAGCTACGGTGATGGATTTGTTTTCCAGAAAGATTATTGGTTGGAATATAACCTCCCATATGAAAACGGCACTAACCTTAAAGGCTTTGAAGATGGCGATTCTGACCAGACAGCCCAATGAGAAGCTAATCCATCATTCCGATCGAGGTTCCCAATACTGTTCAAATGATTATATCAGTGTGCTGAAAGAAAATGACATGCAAATAAGTATGAGCAGGAAAGGCAACCCGTATGACAATGCCTGTATCGAGTCGTTTCATGCGACGATTAAGAAAGACCTGATATACCGAAGACGCTTTAAAACACGCTTTGAAGCAATTAAAGCCATTAATAATTATATAAGCAGTCGTTACAACGAGAAGCGAAAACATTCGAGCCTAGGGAATACATCACCAAATAAATATGAAAGAATGTACCAATCCAAGGCACTGCAAGTTAGCTCTTAATTAACCATTTGGCCGTAGGAAGTGACAAGTCACGGTTTTAGACTTGTCACTTCCTACGGTCTTACCAAGCGTAGCGCGGTAGTTGTTTTGGAAGAAGTGGTTTACCAAAGTTAGGTGTCCATTTTCTTGACAGAACTCCAACATATGCATTAAAAACAGAAGGTACTTTGATAACTCTAATTCCTATACTTCCCCTTACCAAAATTACTCACATAATCTCGCGTATCAAAATCCCTTACAAATGGAGATATCCGTTGCTGCTTTTCGTTTGCATAATACAACCGCAGTTCTTCTTTTGCCCGTGAGCAGGCTACATATAACACCTTCTTTTCATCATTCAAAATCTCGTCATAATCTTTATCATAATTCTGGTAGTTTATTTTCTTTGTGTCATACCGTTCCTTCAGATCGTTTATTCTATTTTCTGACGGATAATGGTAACGGTCAAAATGGACAATAAATACATAATCAAACTCCAATCCCTTTATTTCGAAGGGGTTTGTGAAGAAAATAGGTTTCTTTTGTTTATTATAATCAAAACTTTTTCCATATTGTTCAATTCCAATAACATGGAATTCTCGTTCTAATGCATGCCTTAAATTCCCATACCTATTTAATTCATTGTCACTATAACGATGAATAACAGCAATAGATTTACCTGGATGATAATTCAATATTTGATGTATCTCTTTTTTCATTTGATTTGCCATGCGGTTCATTGTTGTAAAATGTTTTATTTCTGGCTTTGGACCTTCTCGGAAGAAATCCTGATCGTCTTCACGGACATTTTCTACATCAGTAAATTGCAAAGCACTTGCTAGGTTCATAATCTGCCTTGTCGAGCGAAAATTCTTTGTGAGCCTTTGATTGGTTCTTGAATTGACTTTAAGGTTTAAATCCTTGTATGATACAGGAGTTCGTTTATAAATTCTTTGCTTAGCATCCCCGACGAGTGTAATTGTCTTTCTAGTTAGTGCCACCAAACTTTTAATCTGCATTGGCTGCAAATCCTGAAATTCATCAACCAATATGTGATCAAATTTGAACGATGCACTTTTATTCAATTGCAGCTCATTTAGCAAATGCAATGCATAATCTTCCATATCAAGTTGGGGAGTTTTAAAATGGTTCTTCATAAAATCCTGATACAGCTTAAACAAATGAAAAATGGTCGATCGTTGTTTTCTTGCAACGTTGGGACTATGCCCTCGTCCTTTTCTTTCCCTGGTAGAATACATATCCCAAGTATAAATTCCATTTGCCTTCATCCAAAAAAACTCTTCACGCAAAAACTTAGGGGTATGTGTTTTGTATAACCGTTCATATCTGATAAATTCAGGTGATTGTTTAAATTCTTCAAGAATAATACGAATACGCGCTTCTATCAAAGATTCATGATTAGATATAGATGATTGCTTCATATAAAGCCGGTTTATACTTGGATATCCACATTCATACATCAGGATTTTTCTAACCAAGTCATGATATGTGACAACACTAACCTTATGAGTTTTTGACAATTCAATATATTTATCCGACTGTTTCAAACGTTTTAAAGTGTCCTGAATTAATGTTTGGTTAAATGTAACATAGAGAATTTTTTGAGGAGATTCTGCCTGCTCCATCATTTTAATTAGCCGGTAAACGAGCATCAAACTCTTCCCACTGCCTGCAGATCCTCTGATCATTAATTGCTTCTCGCTAGACTGAACGACTTGTTTCTGTTCATTGGTTGGATGAATTCCAGGTAGAAGTCCGTCTATTGAAAAATAATTTTTCCATCTCTTTGACAAACGCCTGCTAAACTGCTCTATTTCTTCATTTCTAATTATTGTTGTTGTCAATAGCAAACCACCCCTCACTACAACTATTTAGATATTGACACATCTTGCAATGATTTCCAGGTTCAGCTTTCACATTAAATGAATTAATGTTTTCTCCAAATTGCTGAAGAACCTCTTTATCGTTAAAATCTCTATCCCTACGGTACTGATTTCTTGCCTTTGTACGCCGATTCTCCCGATATACACTCCGTAATATCTGTAGACTTTTCAGTTCTTTTGGGTATGAAACGTTTTCATAGTTTTTGTATTTCCTTAACGTTGTCTGATACTCCATATCAATAAGATTCTCTTTTTTGGTGAACGTCCAGTGGGGAAACATCGGGAAAATATAATTACGGAAAGAATCGCGCTCAGACTTAGAAATAGAAAATAATTTTCCGATTTTACTAAATAGAAATTGATGATGGAACTCTTGTTCATAAATTGGTTCCTGGTCAATAAAAGTCGTCAAAAAGAATTTTTTCGAACAAAAATCATGATTTAACCAGTAAACACCGGGGATTTTTCCGCTCAACTCTTTTCTATGAGGCACCTGAGAAGACTTTTGTTGGTCAGGCATTTGAAACATAGTAAATTCCTCATGAGTCCTGTATTTACTGACTTCCCCATTAGTATATAAGTCAGCCAATATTTCCAGGTAAATATTTCTCAAACCGTTGTCATGAAGGTTTTTAATCCAACTAAATTTAACAGACCCCTCATAATTGGACAATATATTATACAGCTGATATATACCTAATTCTGAGAAGCTCTCTTCAACCGTATAATCCACCCAAAGTGAGTGCAATAAAATGTTCCTCATTTGTGAGTTTACTGCTTGAATTATTTCTTTTAGTTCACTGTGAGTAAAAAACGCGGAAAGACTGTTAGAATGCTCTTCCGGGAAATTCATTTGCGTAACATTCGTCATATGCAATGCATTTTTCGGATTTGATTGAAGTATTTTTTCCTGCATGAGTGACAATGAAAGAATTCTAGATTCTGCCTTATCATATCGAGATGCGGTTAAGTATATTAACTGCAAAAACTCTGGCACCTCAAATTTCCAATCATCCGGAAAACGCTTGTTGAATATTTTTTCCCAGACTTTTTTGTCATCCCCTTCATCAATTGTCTGAAGTACTTCCTGCCATCTCTCCATATATGTATTCACAGACATTAATTCAGTTTCATTTGGCAACAAATATTGACAGAGTCTCTCAAGCTCCCCTACCAGGTCAATTAATTGCTTAATGGTGACACTGTATCTTTCAGTATGAAGAAAAGCGAAAGTCCGAAACGGATTGAGCATATAACGTTTCATCCTGTTTCTGCCGGTATCCTCACTATTCTCACTATCAAAAGACTGTCTGACCAGGTCTAGTTCTTGTAAGCGGAAAAGTCTTTCCTTAATATCTTTGATTGTGCTGACACCTGCCATATAATCTTTCAAGTCTAGCAATAATGATAATGCATCCGGCCCATTTGCATTCCCTATCTTAACCCAATCATTTGTTATCAATTCAATAAATTGATCATAGGAGAGTTGAACCTGTTGATCTTTATACATGCAGTACTGCAAATGGTAAACAAATTTACCGACACTGTTCTCATAAAGCCCACTGACTGTGTTTGTAACAATCGTCTCCACTTCCCCAGGTTTTATGGCGACAATATAATCTCTGGTTCTTTGGTAATAATCCTGAAAATCATGTTGGGAATCAAATTCCATTACTGAAACATTTTTCCGCTCACAAAATTCTGATGATTTACTCTCATTAAACAAGGCGAAGCATTCTCCGTTACCAATAGTCTTTTTTTCACTCGGAAAAGTTTGCTGAATTTCCTGTTTCGTAACTACTCTATAAACACTGTTCCAGAATGCAAAACTCCGTTTATATTGATCTTTGTATGGGATCCTGAATTCAATTTGAAAACCTTTCCGATGTAAAAAATGAATAAGATTCATACGTCCAAAATTCAGGTACTCTATCTCATAAAATATAAGCTTATTTAAATTTGAAGCACTCCCTAATTTCAAGGAAATTTCATTTTTGGTTAACTGGTCTTTATTTATCCGGTACCGCTTAAAAACATCATCCTCCAGTAATATATTAACCAAATGGATTATTTCCGTTTGCCTTGAATGTTTACCATCTATGGTAACTTCCCTGGCATCAATGTCTGCCATCGTAAAAAACGTGTCAACAATTAAAGACAATCGGTTCAACAAATATGCGCTATGTTGAAAGTTACCTCGCTGGATATGCCTTCTTAATTGTGACTGCAAATAAATTTTTGTCTCCACATTATAATAATCTTCAAACAGCAAATCATAAATCTCACTAATGCTTAAAGCATTGATGTTCAATTTACTTTGAATACTATGGGCAAGTGATCCTAGACCAAATACATGCAGTTCATCCTCTCGATTAATTGTTTGTTCCAGACAATTCCCAAGCGATTCATAAGTGGAATAATAAAATAATCCCTTAGTATGGTGCTGTTGTGCTTTCAAGTCCTTTTGCAATAAGGTCACCCCATTTCTTCGCAGTTACACTGTGAGAGTTCTCCGGAGCTTTAAAATATACACCTTTTTTAGCTCTTGTGAGTGCCACATACAATAAGCGCGTTTCTTCTCCAACCTCTTCAACAATCTCCTCATGACGCAATAAATTATATATATCATTCTTAAATATCTTGCCTTTTAAAATAAACGCTCTGTAACCTATCGATTTTTGATTAATAACGACATCCGTTTTTAAGTAACTTTTAAAGCCTCTGTCTGTATACGGCAGAAACACATAATCAAACTCCAGTCCCTTTGCCTTATGAACTGTCATAATTGAAAGACGTGCACTATCTGGACCGCTAGTTGTTAATTTTGTTACTGTTTTATCCGTATTCATTTTTAATTCCAGTACTCTTAAGATTTTCCCCAAAGATGGAATAGTTCCTTTGAATTCTTCTTTCAATAAGTAAATTAAATGATCCAGATTAAGCTGATACTCATCTCTT
Organism: Virgibacillus ihumii; assembly: GCF_902726655.1. Taxonomy (NCBI): domain Bacteria; kingdom Bacillati; phylum Bacillota; class Bacilli; order Caryophanales; family Bacillaceae; genus Virgibacillus; species Virgibacillus ihumii. The sequence continues at coordinate 211,396 of NZ_CACVAN010000001.1, read as the reverse complement.
AATGTTTTTGCCTGACTAATGTAAACTTCGTTCCTGAAAGAATTAATTGGTTTTTCTGCAATGAATCGTTCCGCATAAACTTTAGCAGGATTTATTGCCCGTATTATTTTTTGTAAAACTTCAAAGACCGGTTCTTCTTGAAATTGATTTGCAAACTGATTTAACGTCCAATCTTTATTCTCTAAAAGTTGCTTAATATACATCCTATCCGAGTCAAATTCAGATACAATATTTGCAATCTCCAAGTCACGCTCTCCATAAGAAGATAAATGAAGAAGATATCGATTACTCCATACATTTGGATGAGTAAACCTTTTTATTAATTGATAAAATTCGCGAACAACGTTAATACGGTAAAAATCTCCATCCTGATCAGATGTAAAATAAATCTTGTTCTCTTCACAGAACGAGGAAAGTTCGTTAACTTCTCTATTCGATCTCACTAGCACTGCGGTATTGGTACTTTCAATCTCTCTAAGAAAATTAATCAAACTAACCTTTGTAGGAAAAGAATGTTTGACAAGAGGAATGTCCAATTGGTTTTTCGATTCAAATCCACTTAACAAATAATCTTTCTCATCAAATTTAAACGCATTAACATGATTCGGCCATGTTTTGAACATGCTGTTTAACTTACCCAACAGTTCTTTATCTGATCGATAATTTAACTGAAGGAAATATTCCTGATGTATGTAAATTTGACCCTTCAACTGTTCAAATGCAGTATAGTCCGCCCCTCTGAATCTATAAATACTTTGCTTTACATCGCCTACAACAAACAGAGAAACAGGATAAGTATTGGCAAGGAATGAGAAAAACATGGCCTGCTGTCTATCAGTATCCTGGAATTCATCGATGAAAATATATTTAAACGGTATTTGATAGCTTGAACTTTGTAGCTTAAGCGATTCTAGCCCTGTGATTAAATCATTCACCCCTATGTAGCCCACTTCTGTTTTATATTCCTCCAGTCTTCTCAATGTTTCTTTTACAACATACTCAAACAACAAATGAGAGTCATCATCTGAACGGCCAAAATCCATTTCCTGAATTATTTCCTGTGCAATTGAGTAGTTACCCAACAAGTCTATCACTGATTCAACAGCACCAATAATACGATACTGCTCAATATACTTAAACTTACTGAATAACTGAGGGTTTTCCTCATGAAAGTTATCAATGACCGATTCAATAATTTTTCTGCGCTTGTATGTGAATCTACTCAACCGAATATCCTTATTTACAAACATGTTATCTTTATTCAAATTCAGGACTTGATGTGCAAATGAATGAATGGTTCCAATCGACATATTCTTCAATTCCTGTAGCCAATTAAGATAGGTTAAGTTATTGGTGATTTTAAAGTAATCTTTTATCTTCTGAATAAGTTTTTCACGCATATTATTAGCCGCTTTGTTAGTAAAAGTTATTAATCCCAATTCAGAGAAGTCAAGGTCTGGATGCTTATATTTCAAAAACATGATCCGGTCAAGCATTACTGTTGTTTTCCCTGTCCCTGCACCCGCAGATACACTAATATGTTCATTTACAGGGGCATGCTCAATAAGAAATTGTTCTTTATTAAAGTAGTCAACTTTGCTATCAAGAAATTGCAAAATTTCACTGGGGACCTCTCCATCGAAATACCTAAAAGGTTCCTGAAAATCATCATGGAACATTACCTCATACCCAAAAAACATTTTGAAATCTACAGCTTGCTCAATAACTTCATTTTCCAACAACATATCAATGGGGTCGTACGTAAAAAAGAAAACTTTTGTACCACACTTAAGTAAGGAAACCAGTTCTTCCGTTACTTGTTCATCTAGATCCATTTGAAAAATCAAGGTTGAATAGTTCTCCATAAAAAACACCTGACTTGAAAAGAATTATTTAACGATACTACTATTTTATCAAACACGGTAAAAAAGACTAGAGGATCAGAAGAAATTTGTACAATGGTAAATCAACATTATTGAAATGTACCATACAAATTAAACTACAATACCTAGCAATCGTTCTTGTATTTTCCTCCAATCCTGATTAAGATCCACTGTACAAACCTTTACGTTAAACCCTAAAATGTTGTAAAACAGATCTAAATCCTTGTCAACTGTTGGGTATAACAACACTCCTGTCAAATTTTTCTGGTTCCTATTTTTAAAATTACTCAAATAGGCATGAAGCTGATATAAATTGCCACTAATTAATTTTTCATTACCATTCTTTAATTTGGATGCAGTCGCATTTTGATAATACTTCGTGTCCATAATAATCTTCTTATTATGCAATTCAATGGATATATCAGTTTCCATTCTCGGTAAGTAAGACAGGTCTTCTCCTTCTGCATTCCAATAAATATTTTCTCTGTATACTTTACTCCCAGACAATTCTTTTTTGTAAAAGTTACGAACAAAATCCTCATATACGTATGCCATTGCTTTTGCATTTTGATCAAAATTAATAAATCTTTTCTCACCTATATTGTCTTCATTCATAAGAAGGGATTCAAATAAAAACCTGCATATATCAATAATAAAACCATAATGTAAGTTGTTCCGATGTATTTTAGCATTATTAAATACTTTCCTGTTAAGTTTTACGAGGCTGATACCACCAAAGTAATGATAAAGGTGTTGTATTTCTTCTTTCGTGCTATTATCTAATTTAGAGGTCTTCATTAAATTATAAAGCGTTGATTTAATAATCTGATTGTGTAATATATCATAAGTCATCTCATCAAACTGACAATACATTCTAGCTTGCTTAAAGGATAATTCATTTAACGATTTCTGAAAATTTATTCGCCCCCGAATAGTGGATGTCTCTTCTTCTTTATTCGTATATTCTTTGTAAAATCCGCGCTTGATTAATACGCCTAAACGATTTACTAAAATACCGGATAACAATTGATAAATATCTTTTTCATCTGATCTTGAAACATAAATGTCATCCTTTTCTTCTAGCCGGTTCCATGCGTAACAAAGCATGTAATATATATTTTTTATGGGTATTTTAGTTGAACTTTTCAAGGAGTTCATCTACTTTTTCCTCCTGATCAAACCAATATTCACGTAGTAATGGTTCCAATTCTAATCTAATAACTCTTTCAAGCCAATTTTGCTCATCTTGAATTGTTTCTGCTGTAGGGCAAAAATAACTATGACCAATTTCATATCCTTTTCCTAAATTAATAACATCCTTCGTAATCTCATTGTTAATTTCCTTCACAGACGTTAAAATTTTATTAATCAAACCTTGGCTAATGTTTTTATTACGCAAAAACTCTTCAAACTTATCATTATCAAATGCAGGTTCTACATAAATAAATGAAAATCTTCGTCGCAAAGCATAATCAACTAATGCTAATGAACGATCTGCAGTATTCATCGTACCTATTAAGTATAAATTCTTTGGTATAAAAAATGCTTCATTATCATCAGAATAAGCTAATTTGACTGCAAACTCTTTTCCGCGTTTATCTGATTCTAGGAGCATCATTAACTCACCAAAAATTTTCGATAAATTCCCCCTATTAATCTCATCGATAATCATGTAGTAGTTATTTTCAGGATCATTAATTGCTTTCTGACAAAATTTATAAAAAATGCCATTTTTCAAGGTGAAACTGCCTTCTTTATTAGGCTTATATCCGCGAATAAAATCTTCGTAGGTATAAGATTGGTGAAATTGTATCATTTCTACTTTTTCAGGATCTATTTCACGCATATGTAAATATGCTAATCTTTTTGCAACAAATGTTTTTCCAACCCCTGGTGGGCCTTGTAGGATAATATTTTTCTTATATTCCAGAGCTTCTTTTATGTCTTCACCTTTTTCTTCTGTCATAAATACTTCATTTAAGAATTGGTCTGACTCATACGTTAACTTTTCACGGACTATAATTTGATCAGAATTAGGAGTAGGATACTCAGTTTTTTCATCTAATAAATCTAATAACTTTTGAACAGCATCTTCATATCTGGTCCATTCTGTTAAAGTTTTCGTCGGTAGACCAGGCGAATACCATTCCCCAACTTTAATCCATTCTACCTTTCTAATAGAATGATAATCGGATTGAACCGTTTCATCATATTTATACTCACCGGTAATATGACCAAATCCGATAACCTGACTATTTCCCCGCTTAACAAAAACATAATCACCAATCTGCATTTCATAGCAGAATTGATAATTAGCATGTGCATCATTATGTGGTTTATTTTCTAATTCATAAACGTCGATTAGTGCCTGCATAATATCTACTTTACTATTATAATTACGAAGGTCCCCTAGTTTACTCCAGCCAATCGCAATTTGGCTATTTGTATAAAAGTCATTCCACAACATACTGCTTTCACCAGCAGCAATCATCCAATAATTTGGCTCCGCTGCCTCCGGTAACTCCTCTTCAACCTTACTAAAATTCTCATACAGAAAACTAAAAAATTGATCTACTTCGAAATAGATTGGCAAGTCAGTTCTCTTTCCAACAATATCTTTATACTTCTCAGCTATACCTTCATGTTTAATAGCCTCTTGAAATTTTATAAACCTGTCACCATATGTGTCCCCACGAGAATATTTTGGAACAATTCCCAAAATGTTTTCAACAGCAACTTTATCCCGCTGGTTAAAAAAACAATATTTTTCAGGAAAAATATTTCCGATCATCTCACTTACAACACTTTGTCCAAATCCGAACAATTTATATTTATCATCTGTTAGGAATCGGTGAATCCTTTCTTTTAGTGGGTCCTCTCCATGAACAAGGTAGATGAAACTGTTACGATACTTGTCTATTGAAGCATTCATTTCACCCAAAGCACGTTTTCTTGCTAAGGGCATACGGAATGCATTTATATGATCACCTATACTCTGAACATCTTCCCATTCCATTTCCGCTAAATAAGAACGATTATTAAAATGTCTAAAGAAATCGTAGCTATCCCGGATATAGTCATCATGGTTTAGCATTTCAATGCCTTCTATGTTAAAAAGATACATATATTTATCAAGTGTTGGTAACTCCAACTTCTCTTTAATTATCTCTGGATTATTCCACAGTTTTAAAATTCGTTGGTACTCATCTTCAGTTAAAGGAAAATTTGTACCCGTGGCTATCTTAATAATTTGTAAATTCATTGTCTCTGGTATTTCTTTTAACTGATGTCTTAATAACATACCTTCTTTTTTTGTTAGCCGGGGCTCTTTTAATTTCAATTCAACTCTATATTCATCTTCTTCAAATACATTTGAAATCACTTCAGCATGTGCGATGATTCCTCCAGAGTGCTTTTTGCCTCCGTCAGATCGCCAAAGAAAAACCTTATCTGCTAAATTTATTTCATTTACAAATTGTTTTTGTCTTACACTCCATGTAATATTCTCATTATTTAGTATGTACTCATCTATATTAAATTGTTTAGGGTTTCCTTGAAAAATCCAGTACTTCATTTTCAGTCTCCTTTATTTTGGATATCAATGATTTCATCTACAACGGATCTAACATCCTTATATTCCACGGGGTTACACACATTCTTTAATGGTTTTAAAGTAACTGATTTCTGGTTCCCAAATATTTCATTAATTTTTCTTGTTGATAGAATATAAAATTCCCACTGTTCCATATTTAAAGGATCCATTAAGTTTCGGTCCTCTTCAGATAAAAGCGCAAATACATATATTTTTGCATGTCTATCACGTAAAGATGTGTATTCACCAAACTCAAACTTTTTAGCAATATTAAATTTTGAAACCGATAGCTTTTTCTGTTCCTATTCTTGCACAAAAGCTGATGATTTTACTTCAATAAGATTACCCCTATATTTAACATCTGCAATATCCCACTCTACCCTACCGGTTCCAAGGGCATCCAAAGCACTACCTACAAGAAATTCGGCAAAAATTCCTCTCTCGCTGTTCATGTTGATATTAGAGTATGCCCATTTCCAATAATCAACGATTCGCTTAGATGTTCCCTTTATAATAGTGAACTCGTTTAACTCAGACATATTAACACCCAATCTAGCTTAGTTTATAGAAAAATATTTAGTATGATCCTCCCATTAGTTAACAACTTAGCAGTTTATATTATAATAGTTTGCATATTATAAAGCACCTTAATTATCCACCTAGGGACCTAATGCTTTTACTAAAATATCGTCCTTTATTAAAATACTGGTATTTTCTACCTATACTCCTTATATTAGCAAATATTCTGTAAAAAGGTAAGGGATGAATTTTTGTTCATTAACCATTTTAATGGAAAACATGTGCAAAAAATTGTATGTCTATAAGCTCAGATACAACAATTTGATTTTCAACTCTTATTACCCCACTTTTTATCTATAAATAAAAAGGGGTAAAAGGGTATTTTATCTGCCCTTTCACCCTGTTATTGAATTATTAATTCCAATTGATGCGCCGAAATGATTTTCTACAGCTTTTTTGCTTTTCATACTTTCAAGTGCCATTTACTTGCTTATTAAGTATACATAGATGATTTTGTTTGTTCACCAATGGAATCTTCATTAATTAACTCATTATTTAGCGGATGAATGTCCATTTGTTCTAGTTTATCCCACAAACTTTCCATGGCACTTTTACGATTCAGGTAAAATTCTCTTCCACGAATTCGCCAAAACTGCCAGCCCGCTCTTTCCAGTGACTCTTGTCTCAGCATGTCTTCTTCAAATTTTTCCGGGCCATGCCATGCTTCTCCATCGCATTCGATGGCTAAGCGATTTCGTAATCCCTCAACTACAAGATCAATCCTATATCTTCCCACTTTTACTTGAGGAGTTACTTTATAGCCTTTTGCAAGTATCATACGAAGAACATCGACTTCAAACGGTGAATCACATTTTCCCTCCAACTCCTCAACTTGCTCATTGATTCTTGAAGGATTTTTACAGTAACTTAGTAAACGATATCTTAAATCATCAGGATTTAAGTCTCCTACATCAACGGAATGATAAAGACGCATTTGATTCTTTGCTCGACTTGCAGCTACGTTTATCCTTTGTTTTTCACTATTTTTTGTTAATGCGCGGAAATTCCTTTCAGGTGCTACAACCATCGATAAAAATATGACATCTCTTTCATCCCCCTGTAGTGTGTAGGGGTCTCCACATATGATTTTTCTCTCCACAAATTCTTCATCCCCAATTGCTTCTCTTATTTTCCCTTCAATATATGCGGCTTGCTTTTGACCTTGGAGAGCAATAATACCAATTGTTTGACTATCATAAGTAGGGTTTTTGGTCATTGTTACAATATCTTCAACAATACGTTCAGCTTCTGGTATGTTTATATCCTTTTCCTTGGCATCATTATAACCATCATCAATTTTAACAGCTTTTACAGGTGGATCCAGCTTTTCTTCTTCCAAAGGTAGACGTAGTGGTATCATTTCTCCCCCATAACTCAAATCGTTAGAGAATTGAATAATCTCCGGCACACAACGGAAATGCTCACGAAGCATGAGTTTGCCTTCTTTAGGAAATGTCTGCTCAGCGATTTCATATAGAGAGATATTCCCGTCAAATAAGTTTGCATTCGGTACGTCGGCCAAATAGCGACGAACAAGCTCATTAACCGCTTCAAATTTCGTTCCAATTGCTTGCGGACTAATTTGTTCTTCATCTCCAACTACAATCATTTTCTTCCCACGAAGAAGCACATTTGCTGAGAACAAATCACACTGACTGCTTTCATCAAAAATGATTACATCAAACTTATCATTCGTTACAGGAAAATTCTCCAACACCTGATTAATCGGCATAATCCAAACAGGAATGGCCCTCTGAGCTATTTTCATAGAGTCGCGGGCACCTTTCAAATTTGTTTGTGCTGACTTTCCGCTACCTTTTCCGAAACGCTTAATATACGTTTTCCAGGATGATAAAGCACGCTTTTCTCGTTGCGTGACACGTTCCAACTGACTTTTCCATGTTGAAGCGGAGACAACATCATAAATTAATTTTCTCTGCTCCTGATGCTCATCTTCAAGTTTATCCTTCAGCCTGGCTACATTAGCATCCTTGGTTTCATCCAACCAAGTTTGCAGCTTTCTCAGTTCCAAAGCTTCTTGATATTCGTCAATATACCCCCACTCATTGCCAACGGAGGATTCAATTGACACGGCAGTAGCTGGTAGTTTTTTCTGCAGCAAATCCAGCAAGTTATAAAACTCTGTTACGAGTTTTTTCACTTCTTCATACTGGAATAGATGTTCTGTCAATGTTTCCCACTGTTCTTGGTTCTTTTGTTCCATTGCCTCAATAAATTGATACATTATAGAATGCATATTCTGTTCTTCACAAAGATGACGTAATTCGTTAATTTCCTTTTCCTGTTTGTTTTTCCAGGAATCCAATTTAATGTAATTTTCAACGACTTCCAATTCTATGTTTACTCTTTTCAAATCATCAAAATCGTAAGGATTTACATTAATTGAAACAAATGCAGGGAACTGTTTTTCTAAAATACGGATCGCATCGACGTATTCAATAATTTTTCTAATATCACCTAATATTTTTTCCGCTTCGTGTGGAAAACGAGCGGCTTTCACATCAAGTTGCTCCCCGTTTGCTTCACGTATGTTTCCATTTAAAATACGGGATGTCTCTTCCTTTTGTTTTTGATATTCAATGTGCTTTTCAAGTGGTTCTAAATCTTTAAGATTTTCCACCGGTTTCCCGTTTAAAATGTTATTTTTAAATAAATATCTTGTTGACTTTCCTTTCATAAGGAAAAACATGAAGTTTGGCTTTTTGCCTTTTTCAAAATGTTCCTTAACTGTTTGGATATCAATTTGAACATCTTTTAAATCCTTATCAGGAAAACAAATATCATGCGTAATTAAATCATTATAAAGGCTAAATAGATGCTGGATATTTTTCTGTTGTTCTTCAATTAATTTTCTCCATCTCTCTTCCCGTATACCACCTGCCCTTAGTTCTTCTACTATCGCTGTAGAAAATTCCTCATCTATAAAAGGTTTATAAGACAAAATATCATTAATTTTATCCCGCATAGACTGAACCACATCATGGTCTTTCGTAAGTTGGTAAGATTCAATAATTTGCCTACCTTCGTCTTCATATTCATTTAAACCCTTTTCTTCTTGCATCAATTCCTTAAAAGAGTTCACATTCCGAATTTCTTTATCTAATACTGGCAAGCGCTTATCTCTTAATAAAAGGTCTTTTTTATTCAACTGATTACGAAGATCCCATAAACGAGTCCATTGAACATCAGTTAACGGAAATTCAGTTTCCATTGCAACATCATCTTTAATCCATTTGTAGTCAATTTCAGCTTGCGCCAGTTCCTTTGCTATATCATACTTATACCGTTTTTCTCCTTTATAAATTAATGGAGTACCCTCCTTTTCGGTATATGTTTTTAACTCACCTTTTAATCTAGCTTCTTCACGCTTGCTTACATCAAGCGATTCAAGGTTGCGTTTAATTCTTTTGACAAGGGATTCGGTATCCAATTCCCCTAATTTTTCACCAAGGGTACGTATAGAACTTTCAATTTCTTTCAGGGATTCTCTACCGCCGCCTAAAACTGGTACACACAAATCACGAATTGCATCAGGAATTTTATCCTTTAATACTTTCAGGGCATTTTCTTTTTGAGAAGTAATTAAAATCCTCTTCCCCTGCGAAAGAAAATGAGAGACTAAATTAGCAATTGTATGTGTTTTACCTGTGCCGGGCGGACCCTGGACAGTGACTCCATAGCTACGGTCTATTCGACGTACAATTTCTTTTTGCTGCTCGTTGGCTGGCAATGGAAAATAAAGATGATTCTTAGGTAACGTTGAAAAGGAATCTTTTTCAGCAGTAAATTCCGCTTCATCCCTCTCTTCTTCAAAAATTGAAGTGACAGCTTCTGTTAACTCAATGGTACCTGTTTCAATCCCTTCAATTATCTGTTTTAAATCCTCACGAAGCACGCGAACCTTTTTACTACGTAGAGAAAATATGGGATAATCAAAAATGGAAGGCTTCCTACTAACAGAAAGTTTGCTTCCTTTATCTTCCACAAAGGAACCATCTGGGTGAATTAAAGAGGCATATTGATGAAATAAGTTTGACATATCATCCAGAATATTCATGGATTTTAGTTCTTCCATTATTTCATCCAGTTTCTGTTTATTTGGAAGATCAACGTTCGTGAGCATTTCCCTTTCGACTTTCACATTCTCCTCTGATTGTTTGGCAATGATAAGGCCTTTCTGGGGAATTAGCTCAAGTTCCAGTTTACTTGTAACGAGCGGATGACGGATAGTTCCAATTTTTTTATCAGAATGTTGCCATGTCAAAATGCCACGACCAAATATGAGTTCCAACGTATCCCCTTCTCGTTCAAAACGTGAAACTAACTGAAAGAACTCATTGTATAATTTCGATACATATCTTTTCAGCTTTAGATTATCCGCCCAATCCTGCCACTCTGACTTCCACTTATTATAAAGGTTACGCCTAACTTGATCATCCTCAAATAATATATTTTTTTCTTCACCGTATTCGTTTTTCTCCGCTTTTTCAACATAGAAAGTAGGTTCCAAATCTTCTCGCTTGTATGTACTTTTTATCCAGTTTACTATTTCATCCGGAGGTTGTGGAGCCCTTTCCTCCTCTTCAGTAATAATGGGCTTTTTTATTTCCAAAAAATTCTCTTCTTCATTACATTGAGAGAGAACATTACATCCTTCTAATTCTTCCAAGTCAGTTATTGCCCAGGTCATTTCATTTTTTTTATAATCCCGGTCAACTTTCCCTACCAGGTTATTAAGCTCCAATAAATAATTAAAAAACCGGGCAGCTTTTTCTTCTTGTATTTTACTCATAGTTGACACCTCATTTACACTTATCTTTGCACCTTCTATTGAATTTTTGTTACAATAATTACAATTGTATTACAAAGTGGATATATAAGCAAAATCAACCCTTCTAATAAATCAATAAATAATGATCTTATAGTTCAGTTTGTATAATAATTCAATGTTTTATATTATCAGATACTGTACACTAACCATTTTATAAAAAAACATGTGCAAAAAATTGTTGAGGTGTATTTTTATTAAAAACTAGTAATAACCCGGTTGGATAATCACGTAAATTTAAGTCAAATAACGTTTCAATTTGCCCTTTATCCATACAAATTCCTCTACATTTTATGTAGCCATCCCCCTCCAACTACCTCCGTATTTACTTATATTTTAATTTCTTCTTCAACCAAACCATTCTTAACAACATAAACGAACAACATATCCAACACATCGTGTAAGTCTTCCAATTCCCGTTCACTCAACATAAAATCAGAATCAGAGGTAAGTAATATATACCTTTCTTCCCCATTAAACCTTTCACTAGAAAAGTCTATCAATCCTAAATTGTCATATTGTTTTACATTTAACCGGCCATTTGCTTTTTCATATCGAACGATCGTTTCATAATAATCTGAAGCAAGCACCCGTTGACTATATCCTATGGGATCCACTTCTAATGAGATCACTTTCTTTGGGGGCTTCATTGATACGTTTTTTTGACGGTTAATTAAATTTAAACGTTCTTCTTTCTTTTGATCTAAATCAATCAATTTAGCGTTCATCTGATTTATTAGAGCACTGTTTTTATTGTCAGTATTTTCTTGTTGGTAAGTCTCAAGCTTATCTAGTGTATCCCTATATTGCTGATTAAATGATTTTTCTAGAAATGTGTGCATTTTATTTAACTGCTTTTCCCTGTTCGATAATACCGCATGCCTGACTGATATCGACTGTTTCATGATTTCACTGCCACATTGATTAGCTGTGTTATTTTCAACTTTTAAATCTTCTTGTGCAAATTCATATAGGAAAACCCAATTCGGATTTAATATTAAAATGTCTCCATATTCACGTTTGGCCAAATGTACAAGACGTCTTTCTAGCTCCTTACCTGTTCCATCCGTAATTGTAATTTCATAAATTTCCACATGTAGTTTTTCCGGTACGTTAGCTGAGATAATATAATGCTGCCAGGCTCTACCTTCTACTTCTTTTTTCATTAACTGAAGTCCAACGTGGAATAACGGGTGTATATCTGTTATTAATGGTACATCTTCTGATTCAGCTTTTACCGAGTTAGTAAAACGATAGTTTTGAATTTGTTCGTCGTGTGAATCAGGCATATTGTCACGAATAAACTTAGGCAATCGTTCAATTCGCATGATTGTTTCATCTTTAGATTTTTGTATTCGCACACGTTTCTTTTCAAGCATAAAGGAAGTGAAATCAGCGTAGAAGCGTTTTGGGATACGTTCCACAAACCATTCATTTGTTTGCCGTTTTAACTGTGGCAAATCAATCTTTTCTTCTGTCAGACGCTCTTCCTCAACTAGGTTTAGTAACCTTTCGTTCTCATCTGACAACGTCTTATCCACATTAGCAATAACTTCTTCAAGTTTTTCACGATTTACAATGGCCTCTTGCATTAAATTAGCCAAACTATCATATTGATCCTCTAGCACTTCACCAATAAAATCATATACTAAATCAGATCCTAAGTCTGTTCTCATTTTCTCCATTTTCTCAAGCAAACGGACCATTACACTACCTTCACGTGTATTTTTGGCTACTAAATTAAAGATAAACACTTCATTTTTTTGACCTATTCGGTGGATTCTTCCCATTCGCTGTTCAAGCCTATTTGGGTTCCATGGTATATCATAATTAATCATTTGATTACAGAATTGTAAATTTATTGATTCACCACCAGCATCTGTAGCCAACATAATCTGACACCCGTTTCGAAACATTTCAACTTGCTGATGACGCTTATTCATTGGGAATCCACCGATGATTTTGGCCACTTTTGGTACTCGTTTTAATAATTGTTCTTCCAAATAATTAAGAGTATCTACTGATTCTGTAAAAATAATGATCTTTTCATTTTGTTGTAGTAGTAAACCTTCTTCACCAAATAGCGTTTCTTCCAATTCTTCAAACTTTTTCTCAACTGTATAAAATTTAATATGCTCTATTTGTTTAATAAGTCCCTTAATCGCTAGAATTTCTTTCTTCAATTCCTTCATATCAACAACATCCGTAGACTGCACTAACTGAGCAACCAATTTTTCTTGTTGTTCATTACCCTCTTCTAAATAATTTTCCGTATCTAATTTCTTTACTTTATTCACATATCTTTTTCGTTCTTTCTCTGTTTGTTTATATAATTTAACCAGACGTTTATATCTTCTGCGCAGAGAAAGATAAATTGCTTCAATCGATGAACTTAATCTTCGTTGTAATAACATCATCGCAAATGCTGTACTTTGACTACCATTGTTAATAGCTCGATTAAAGTAATGACGTACGTACTCTGTAACAGCATCGTATAATTCCAGTTCCTCATCTGTTAGCTGGAATTGGATGGTCTTGGATGTACGTTTAGGGAAAATTGGCGTACCATCAAAATTGCTAAGGTTTTCTTTTAGGCGCCGAATAATAAAAGGGTTTGCTTTTTCTTGAATACTTTCATTTATTGTCGTACTTGAGAATACGTCTTCATCAATTAACTTCATCAAATGGCGGAAATTTTCCGTATCCCCTTTATGTGGAGTTGCCGTTAATAATAAGCAATGTTCAGCTTTCCTTAAGATTGATTCACCTAGCTGATAAAGCTTGGTACGAAATACTTTCTTTTTAGCCGTTCCTTGTGTGTATGCAGCCATCTTATGTGCTTCATCAATGATAACTAAGTCAAAATCAGATTCTTGTATTAATGCTTTGACATCATCACGTATGGCCCAATACATTGAAGCAAGACAAAAGGAATTTGCTGTAAATGGATTTTTGCCACCATATTCCTTAACCACATTCCGATTTATTATATGAAAATGCAAACCGAATTTTTGATCTAATTCTTCTTGCCATTGTTTAAGTACCAACGGTGGAACGAGTATCAGAATTCGATTGGCCATTAGACGTGCCTGCAGCTCTTTCATAAGCATCCCTGCCATGATCGTTTTACCTGCACCGGGATCATCTGCCAATAAAAATCGTGGTTGTGGCACTTGAAGCATTCTTCCATATACTGCTTCGATTTGGTGTGGTAATGGTATTACATTTTGATTTCCTAATGCTTTTGTATGGGAAAATTTTGCTTCATTTTTTAGTAATAAGTATTGAATATATTTCTGTACATCCTCAGCCTGGATACCGGATTCCTTTTTATTATTTATCTGTTGGAATTCATTTATTTTTTTACTTTCCACCATCACTTCATAAAATTTACTTGATTCTTGACCAATCGCTTCAACCACGTAAAAGTCTTCCGCTATTGATTCACACTTTTTTATTTCAACAGCTTCTGGAAAATATGTACTCGAAACAATATCCCCTTTAGCCAACATATCTGTTACCTCCATCGTAAAAAGCCTTATTCAGGGTTGAATAAGGCTTTTAGATTGTATTTTTTCAATTACTAAATCCTTAACACCTTGACGATGGAAAGAAAATGCTTCATATTCTTGTAACCCTACAACATCTAATTTATAATCGAACGGAAAAAATAATGGATGATGATGAATAAATTGAACTTGGAGTGAGTTGCTATCCAATATTTTCAATAAAATCTGAGCAATGAATGCATGTATGAACGGATTAGTAATAGTAATTTTTTCATTTACTTTATAGGAACGTTTTTCAGTTGGTTGAATCATTTCCCATGACTTCATACTCGTTAATACTGCACTTGTTGCAACTTCTACACGACGGCGATCCCCATACGCTTCTTTCATTCGTTTCCCAATCGCTGCACTAGAAATTTCATCTTGTAATTGAAATAGGCGACCAAATTCATTGGCAACATCCTTAAAAAACGGATAAGCAACCATGGTTAGTCCCCAATGAACACATGTTCGTTCCTCTTTTGTTAACTGGTTATACTGGTCAAGAATTTGATCACGAACCGGTAACAATTCACTATCAACTAAATACCAAATTTTCATTAACATCGTGATGGCGTTCTTTCGAGATTTAGCACCAGCTATATCGTCCCGTAAATAGCCGTCCAAGATTGTATACATTTGTTTACGTGTGTTCTTTTTGGTTTGATTTGCTGTAAAATCTAAATGCTTTAACAACACTTTTTGATCAAATCCGACTGGTTTACTCACCCAATCCACTTCCTTTGTTTTTTTGTACTCTAACAAAAGGTACAATCACTTCTTCAATACTAATACCACCATGTGTAACGATCGAATGATTTTTTGGAACAAAGGCTTGACCATATTCTGCAAATAATACATTATAATCGTCTGGTAATCCAACACTTGGCCATTTTAATCCAGAAAACTTAGATGCTGCATCTTCATACAGTATAGTATCATGATAAACTCGTACACGTTCCCCTTTTTGATCAACGAGGACACCCTCTGAAATACGACCAATCCCTGTTGCATTCGTATTCCCATGGTCTGAGGTAAGATAGACAGTATAACCATAATAGATTAAGTCATCAAGCAGATTCACCAGATAATTTGTTTCTAACCATAACTTAAGATCAGAGGTAATACTTTTCTCTCCCAACACAGCATGGTGGGTAAATTGATCAATCACATCAATTACTGCTCCATACACCTTTGTCGACTTTCTAGATAAAGCCTGTATGTTTTGCCAATCATATTTCTCTTTTCCTAGACTTTTCTGATAAGCCACATACTGTTTTAATACACCTTGATTTTCCCAGAAGGATTTCCACAGTTTTTCTTCTGAAGCAGTTGTATGAATAGTTTGACTAAATGTTAATGGTATATTTCCAGAAAATATGGCTTGTCTTGATACAGAAGTTAATGTCGGAACCCATGCAAATACTTGCTGTTCTTCAAACAAAAATTGGTATTCTCTTAAGTATTTTTGTACCATTTTCCATTGCGAAAAATTCATACCGTCAAGAACTAATAATGCCACTTTTTCATTATTCTTTCTCTCATTATCAATCACATACGGAATATGGTGCACAAGCTTTGGTTTCGGGTATGGTGGTAAACTTGTTAACGTATGAAACTGAGTAATCATCCATTTCATAAATTTTTTATTAACAGTTTCCATCAGGTTGTCAATATCCACTTTATGGTGGTCATTCAAAATAGCAGTTAGCTTCAATTCTCCAATCAGACCACTAATTTCTTGCCAATCTTTATAAAGAGTAGCATTCTGCACATATTCATCAACCTTCTCCCTTAAATGATTCGATTTCATCTCTACATCTTCTTCATATTCATCCTTTTCAATTCCGAATTGCATCCAATTTGGGATAAATTCCGATGACACTTTCACCTTGGAAAGAAAACCTTCCATAAATAAATCATTCAGCAATCGTCTTACATCTCCATCCAATAACGGATGACTCTGATAAACTTCAATAGGATCCTTTATTTGTGTCTGTTGAACTTGTATGAATTCTTTAACGAACTCAGCCCACTTTCGTTCCATAAAGTGATAAAAAAACGTTTGGGACTCAACGATTTTTTCCAAGGGAACTTTGTGATAAGCAGGTATGTGCTGCCATTCATGAACAAGAAAATCCTGTACTACCTCGGGTAAATCAATATTATTATAATGTATGGATAACAAAGATTTATATAAATCCACCTCTGAATCCATCACATCATATGGGATTTTGTATAGACGTTTAATGATATATTCCAATGTTTCTTGGTCTGAAGATGAGCCTGTATACTGATTATGAACAGCATACAGGGCATCAAAATCATCCCGATTGATTTGTCGAACAACTTGTGCAGAAAACTTTGGAAAAATATACTGTAAATCTAATTCTACCTCTAATGCTCGTTTTTGAAATTCATAAGGAAATACAATATCCTCATTCGTATAGACAACAAGCTGAGGTGAAGAAAAATTCAAACGGTATTGTTGCTCATACAAGTAGCGGAACGTCATACTATCATCAAACCGAATTATACCAAAACCACGATTTCCAAGTTCACGTAATATATGTTCATCACTTAGTAAATAATCGTAATCATGGACCAAAATCAATTTGGTTTGTTGATACTGTATTTTTCCAATTATTGCTTCACGCCATCCAAGCATTTTATCACCTTCTATAACCCTAAGCGTATACATGCATTATCAAAATACATGAGTAACTTATCATCCTCTTGAATAATTTTCTCCGGTAGACGTTCCCCTACTTTTACAATCTTTTCAAAATCCTTGTCACTATATGCCTTTTTGAACCCAGCACGAACAGCTTCTGTACGAAACTGTTTCAATTTCTTTTTGTTTCCTTCCAGTTGTTCAAGGTAACCTTCAAATTCACGTAAGAGTGATTTTTCACGTAATTTTTCTAAATCAGCTTGTTTGGTTGAATCAGGTACATACCAACGATTTTTGGCTTTTTCAATCACTTTTGGATCATTCGACTCTAAACCTCTTAAATCCTTATAATTCCTCCGTAGATAAGCCATGATTTGGTCTGGCACAGGGCCTTTTCCTTCATAAAATAAGAAGTTTTGATACAATAGTTCATCTAATTCAGGTAATAATTCATGTTTCGCAATATGCAGGAGTTCCTTCATGAAGTTCGGATGAATATCCTGACGAGTTTGAGGCTTCTTCATTAATTGTTGACGAATCCATTCAATAGCACTACTTTCATCAGAAACAAAAAGACTCATTTGTGCAAATTCTTTTATAAGAGTCCTTTTTTTGTCATATTCTGCTACTTGATTTTCCAAAAAAGCCATGCCATCACGCATAGGAAAACGTTGAGAAACCCCTTCTTGAAATTCTCCTGAAGAGATAGGCACTGGTAATCCATTTTGAACATGATAAGCTACCATTCTATCGAATAGAATTCTTGGTGTACGTTCTGCAATAACTTGAGCTTCACCTTCGGGGTTTCCCACTGGAAATGGTTTCGGTCAACAATCTTATCATTATAATTAATGCTTTCCTTTATGTCTGCTTCTTTATGAAGATCAATATAGAGAAAATAATCATCACCGTTTGCAAGTAACCCTGAACCCCCGGAATGCACTATGACTCTTTCGGTAATTTGACATCAATGCTGCATCCATCATCTGATATTGTTCATATAATTTAAAGTGTGGTACACCAAAATATTCTTCACCAAACTCCAGGTCATAGCGAAACAAACCATACTCAATAACATCGTGTAAATATTTCTTATAAGTTGGGTTTTTCAAAAGCTGGTCAAACGAATCGGATCTGACAAGACGCTCATCGTTTAAATTTGCGAGCTTAGGTGTTCTCTTTTTCTGTGTGTCATCAAAAAAGTTCTGATTCAGGAATTCCATGGCGTGATAAACACTATCTTTATCCACGTTTTTTACCCATTTCAGTATCTCTTGTTCAGCCTCGTCAATTGTGACAACTGGCTGTTCAAACAAGTGGTTCAATATAACAAAATCATAGATTCGCTTTAGTGGAAGCATGCTGGACAACCATTTCAATGCTTTTTCAAATGTTTCGTTTGCCAGTAATTGTTGTAGCTGCTGATCTTTCTCCACTTTTGCGACAAAGTTTAAGTAGGATTTTTCTTTATCAATGAATCGCACTGGGTCAGGTGCTCCATCATACTTATAGAAATCCATCAATAAGTCAGGAACCCTACCGTTATTCATTTTTTTAAACTCAAAATACTCCTCTTTTAAATACTTCATGGAGGTGAACTTCTCCTGATCAATTTGTGCCAAAATACGTTCTTGAGATATTTTATCCATTTGGATATGCGTTGCACCTGGTAAATGAGCAAAACCTGTAGATATAGCCATTTTTAGACTTTCCTTATCATAATAACGACTACCATTAAGAGCAATTGCTATTAAGAATGTCTTAGTATGATTCCCGATAAAATCGAGTACTGTTAAAAAGGATTTATCTTGATATTTTCTTAACCCACGTCCCAACTGTTGAATAAAAACAATTGGCGAATTAGTAGGTCGAAGCATTAAGACTGTATTGACTGATGGTATATCGACACCCTCGTTAAAAATATCAACCGTAAAAATAACTTGTAATTCATTACAATCATCTTCAAGTTCAGCTATTCGAGCTTGTCTAACTGGCACATCATCCTCACCTGATAGATAAGAACTTGGAATGCCACGCTTATTAAACTCCTCTGTCATATAGCGCGCATGTTCTCTACTTGCACAAAATCCTAAACACTTACGTTTCTTCCCATCATGCCCATAAAACCGCATGTTCTCAATAATAAAGTCCACTCGTTCATTAACCTTAAGCCGTTTAGTTATCTCATCTAAGTCATGAACAGGTACATCGCTGAGATCGATTTCATCAATATCCGTAATCCCAAAATAGTGGAATGGAACAACAATGTCATCTTCTAGCGCATCATGAAGTCGCACTTCAAGTGCAACATTGAAATCGAATATCTCAAAGATCGAGTATCCCCTCTCTCTGGTGTTGCTGTCATCCCTAACATAAAATCAGGCTCAAAATAGTCAATAATATGCTGATATGTATCGGCGGTGGCATGATGTGCTTCATCATAAATAATATAATCAAACGCACCTGGATCGAGCTGATGATAGTATCGTGAAAGCGTCTGGATCGTTGCAAAAATATAATCTGCTTCAAATTCTTTCTTTGTCCCAGTCAGCATCCCAAATGTAATATTTCTGTTAGGAAGAAGCTTTTCGTAAGTTTTCTTAGCTTTTGTCAAGATTTCTTCACGATGAACGATAAAAAGTAGTTTTTTTGGTTTCAAATGCTGTACATCGAATGCGGACATATACGTTTTCCCGGTTCCTGTTGCTGCAATGACCAGTGCTTTTTTCTCTCCTAAAGTCCGAAGTCGCTCTAAATTTTCCATTGCCTTTTTTTGCATGGAATTCGGTACAATATATTCGGCTTTCTCATAGATCATAGGTTTAGATGAAGTCACATGATTGATATTCTGAATAAATTGTTTGTAGTCTTGTAAAAAGTAGTCATCAACTACTGAACTTCTTTCCCATAAATCCTGGAACTCTAATATCACTTGCTGGATAAAAGTTTCATCATGCTTAGAAATAATTTCAACATTCCATTCCACATTACTTTTTAATGCAGATTGGGTAATATTGGATGAGCCAATCATCACTTTAAAATAATCATCGTATTCGAATATGTATGCTTTCGTATAAACCCAACATTACGTTCAGTTACAAAGACCTTTAAATCCAAATTTTTAAACTCTCGTAGCCTATCCAAAGCCTTTGGTTCTGTAAAATTCAAATATGTTGAGGTAATTATTCTCCCTTTTACTCCCCTTTGTTTTGCTTCCTTCATTGCATCCAAAAGAAGCTGGAGACCACTGAAATTTACAAACGCTACACTAAAATAGAATCGATTGCACGTTTCTAAGGAAGACGTCAATTCTTTAAGAAGGTTAGTCTGTTCCGAATTTACGATTAAAATTTTTTCTTTATGCATTTATGGAACCCCAGTGAATCTATTTTACAAAATATTGGTGAGTAGATGAATAGTCTCATGAATTTATTAAGATGACCATATAATTACCTTCTTTTAACTATAATCGAATCTACTTTTAATAAAGTAGCAAAATTTCTTTTAATATTTTTCATCTAAAATAACACTTTTTTCAGTTTTTATACGATTTTTTAAGGATACGATTTGACGAAGGATTTATAGAGGTTTCCAAACTGGAAGAGTATTTCACTGACGAAGTAAAAAATTGCAACGACAAGCGCCGCAAACGCAATCATTATTAAAGCGAAAATAGAAAAATGCTGGAATGCACCATTGGGCACATTCCAGCATTTTTTGTATATCCTTAAACGATTCATTAAGCATTTTGTTCTTTTGAATTGCTTGCTTCAGTTTGTTTCTTTGCTAAACGCAATTCAAATTGGGAATTCATTTCTTCGTCTTCCAGAAGTTCTTCCCTATTTTGATTAACAAGCTGTTCAAAATTTAACATCTTCGGTCGCATGTTATGCACTCCTTTTACTCTTGCTACTTTTAGTATAACCCAAAAATAATCAGAATAAACTTTTATTTTTCGAACATTTTGTGAAGTTTTGAGCTTTCTCTTGGTTATATTTTCCACATTGATTTTTAAATACTATAAATTTTGTTGCATATAGAGGGATTGGAACATTTTGTTATTTGCAATATCTTTATATAATAATTTTGCAAATATTATTATAAGGAGGATAAAACCATGCAGATAACAAATGCAGAACAGGTCATTGAAAAAGCAAAATTTAGTAAGTTTCATGGTGTGCTGCTCTTCTGGGGTATCATGCTAATGGTGTTTGATGGATATGACTTAACAGTGTATGGAGCTGTCGTACCTACCATAATGGACGAATGGAATATATCAGCGGTTGAAGCTGGTGTGATCGGCAGTTATTCATTATTTGGGATGATGTTTGGCGCTTTAATCTTCGGTACGATTGCAGATAAATTAGGCAGAAAAAAGTCATCATGATTTGCACGTTTATTTTCAGTCTTTTTATGCTGCTTACCGGCCTTTCAAATAGCCCTGAATTATTTGGACTTTGCAGATTTATAACAGGATTAGGCTTAGGTGGCGTTATGCCGAACGTTATCGGTCTCATAAGTGATTACTCGCCCAAAGGAACACGCAGTCGTATGATTGCGACCATCATGGCTGGTTATTCAATCGGAGGAATTCTCGCTGCTACGCTAAGCATCGTGATCATTCCGAATTTTGGATGGCAATCCGTGTTTTTCTTTGGTGCTCTCCCATTATTGTTTCTACCGTTTTTAGCACGGTCATTGCCGGATTCGGCTGGATCACTTATTGCGAGAAAAGAATACAAAAAGCTGAGAGAAATACTTGAAAAAGTTAATGCATCGTATAACCCGGCAAATGATGAACAATTTGTCGTGAGTCATGCGGAAAAATCTTCATCAACCGTTAAATCATTATTTTCCGAAAACAGGGCTTTTTCCACCATTATGTTATGGGTAACCTATTTTATGTCCCTTATCATGATATATGGATTAACCACCTGGCTGCCTAAATTTATGAATGAAGCAGGTTATTCCCTTGGATCCAGTTTAGGATTCCTGGTCTCCTTAAATATAGGGGCAACAGTTGGTGCCATTCTAATGGGCTGGGTAGCTGATTCCTGGGGAGTGAAAAAATCACTTATTATGTTCTATCTTGTTGCAGCAATTACGATTACCGGTTTTGGATTTACAACGAATATGGTCTTTTTATACCTATTAGTGGCAATTGCAGGCGCAACAACCATTGGATCGCAAAACCTTGCCAATTCCTATGTTTCGCAATATTATCCGGCTTCCATGCGTTCTACAGGATTAGGATGGGCGTTAGGAATTGGACGTATCGGAGGAATCCTCGGTCCAACAATTGGCGGGATTTTACTGGCTTCTTCCCTCTCCCTTCAATTCAGTTTTATGATATTTGCATTGGCGAGTGTTATTGCAGCATTGGCTGTTTATCTGACTAACAGGGAACCCAACAAAAGTGCCATTACCGACTTGCAGGAGGAATCTACTTCTTGAAGTATAAGAACTGATAAAAAAGTAAAGACCGAAGATACAAAAATATCTTCGGTCAGCAATGAGTTTCGCTATCGAAATTCAATGTAAATATTTGAATCCAATTTAGCTGTTTTGAATAAAAGACTTCATCTGTGCAGCGGCATGTTGCGGATTATCCGCCTTTGTTATTGCACTCCCCACAATAACAATATCCGGTTTCTCCCGGGCGACAGCAGGGATTGTATCCAAATTGATTCCGCCTGCCACTGCAGCTTCCATGTCATCGAAACCATTTAATAGTGAAAATAAATCAGAATTAAAAGGGTTCCCTTCTGCTTGCATGTCTTTTCCAACATGAAGACTTACTAAATCAACACCAAGATTATGCAGCTCTTTTACCCTGCCTCTGGAATGGACTCCCAAAAGATCAACCATTACCCGGTTACCCGTTTGACTGGCAGCATGCAGCATATCTTTAATTGTCGAATCAGCAGAAAAAGCCATTACCGATGTAATATCTGCACCAGCGTCAAACGCCTGCTGCGCTTCATGTTTTCCTGCGTCACAGGTTTTCATATCTGCGAAAATTGTTTTATCCGGGTACCGTTCGCTTATTTCCCTGACAATGGCCATCCCGTATTCTTTGATGACCCCGGTGCCAATTTCGATAATATCCATTTCATTTTCTGCATCGTCAATAACACGTATACATTCATCCCTGGTTAACCGATCTAACGCAAGCTGCAATTTCATCTGATCATCCCTTTCTTACCTTTCAATCCGCTCTTTTTCACCGAGCTGTTCCTGCACATCTTCATAATAAGGCAGCCCCTCATTGTCACCAGCTACACGAACAACCATGGATCCGATTGTATTCGCAAATTGTAATGTTTTATCCAATGTCCAGTTGTGCAAAAAGCCATATAGTATACCCGCATTAAAGCCGTCTCCCGCACCAACTGTATCGACTACCTTTGATGCTTTGACCGGGGCAGCTTCCACTATCTTCCCATCGTGATAGCCGACTGCACCTTCTTCCCCTTGTTTAACTGCCACGTAGGAAATACCTGATTCTTTAGCTTTTTCAATAATACGTACAGGATCTTTTTCACCCATAATGATATCCATTTCCTCTTGTCCGGCAAGCAAAATATCAACGTGTGGCAGAATCGTTGACAGTGCTTCTTTCGCTTCCTCTTTACTCCACAAGCGCAATCGAATATTTGGGTCGAACGAAATTTTCAAGCCGTGTTTTTTGGCTAATTGAATTGCCTGATTAAGAATCTCCACATTCTTCGGATCGACTCCGGCAAAAACTCCGGTTATATGCAAAATCTTGGCTTGCTGAAAATATTCCTCATCTAAATCTTTTGGTGTCATCGTCAAGGTTGGTGACTTATCCCTGTAGTAAAACGTCCGTACAGCGCCATCCTCCATGACTTCCTTAAAATTTAATGAGGTTGGGTAACCGTCAACAAACTGAACTTCGGACACATCAATTCCTTCACCGCGCGCAAATGTTTTGATATATTTTCCGAATTCGTCATTTCCCAGTCTGCTGATCCAACCAGCTTTAAGACCTAACCTGGAACAGCCGATTGCGAGATTTAATTCCGCTCCACCAACCTTTTTTTCAAATGTATTTACAAATTTCATCGGTCCTGTTGATCCGGGATCAAACGTAATCATTGCTTCCCCGATCGTAATTACATCATTCACGCCAATACCACCAATCATCCTATTTATTACCATCCATAATTTCAATTTTTCCATTTCGTCCTATAATTGCTTTATCGGTCATCCCAATAAATAACCCCGTCTCCACAACGCCTGCTATTGATTTTAATGCATTATGCAGAAGTTTAGGATTTGCCATTTCACCAAAGCTGCAGTCCAATATATAATTTCCATTATCGGAAATGAAAGCGCGATTTCCGTCTTTTCGCAATTTCGGTTCAGCACCATATGCAGCAATCTGGTTTTTCGTCATTTCCCAGCCAAATGGCACAACTTCAATGGGTAGGGGGAAACTGCCTAGCTGTTGTACGATTTTCGATTGATCGGCTATAATGATTAATTTTCCAGCTGCAGCATCGACGATTTTTTCTCGTACAAGGGATCCCCCTCCGCCTTTTAACAGATTCATTTGCCCATCTATTTCGTCTGCACCATCAATTGCAAGATCAACGGTTGCAGTTTCGGGAAAGTCGGTTAACGGAATGCCATACTTCCGTGCTAATGATTCTGTTTTTACGGAAGTTGGTATCCCCTTCATATCAAGTCCATCTTTTACAAGAATACCAAGCTTCTGCAGCATAAAGTCTACTGTCGAACCGGAACCCAAACCGACTGTCATACCATTTTTAATAAATTGCGTTGACGCCTCGGCGGCTAGTTTTTTATCATTATCACCGACTGCCAATATCATCACCCTTTCATAAAACTACCAACTCAAAACAAACCTGGATTTATTAGTTTTGGAATATAAAATGCAATATCCGGCAGGAATGCAATAAACAGCAGAACCACCACAATAATTGCTATATAAGGTATGACAGCTCTGAACGATCTTTCGATTGACATATTCCCTATTTTCGCCGCAAGTAATAAACATAATCCATAAGGCGGTGTAATCAGCCCTACTGCCAGGGTTATCACAACAATTAAACCAAGATGTACAGGATCAATTCCAAATTCCAAAGCGGCCGGCAAAATAACAGGGACAAACAAAATCATGGCTGGAATGGCATCCATGAAAGTACCAACAAACAAGAAAAATCCGATAATGATTATTAGAAATAACCATTTTTGACCTACACTATTTGTAAAGAAGTCCTGTGCGATAGCTCCTAATTGATAATAACTCATCAATTCGCCGAGTGCACTTGCAGCTGCCAGCGCAAATAATGAAAGGGAGCTTAACGACAATGTGTCCATTAATATCTTAGGCAAATCTTTCATTTTTAATGTTTTATAATAAAACATACAGACTATTAACGTATATAATGATGCTACCGCAGCAGCTTCTGTTGCGGTGAAAAACCCGGTAATAATACCACCAATGATAATGATTGGTGTAAATAAAGCGGGAATAGCCTGTCCGAATAACGTTGCTAATTTTTTAAACTCTACCCGTGCAGATCTTGGATAATTTCGCTTCACTGCAACAACATAAACAAAAATCATCATACCTAACCCAATTAAAATACCCGGTATAATTCCACCAAGAAACAATGCACCTATGGAGGCGTTCGTAAGTCCGGCAAAAATAATCATTGGGATACTTGGCGGGATAACAACACCTACTGTTGACGATGCAGCTGTAATCCCCACCGCAGTTTCTTTGTCATATCCTTTCTTCTGCATACTTGGAATCAAAATTTTCCCTACTCCGGCTGTGTCCGCCTGTGAAGCACCTGAAACACCCGCAAACATCATCGATACTAATACGTTTGCATGTGCCAGTCCACCACGAATCGGTCCCACAATTGCCAATGATAGATCAATTAACTTCTCGGAGATTTTCCCTGAATTCATTAAATTGGCTGCTAAAATAAATAATGGTACAGCCAGCAGAACGAAGGAATCCAGTCCATTTAACATTTTCATTGGTACAGTCGCCTCAGGGGTATATGGCATATCTACTATACCAATCAATGCAACAATTGCAATTACAAATGCAATCGGTATACCTATAAGCATTAAAACGATAAATAGTCCAATCAATAAGAACCCCATTATTCATGTACCCCCTTTGCCTTTAATGAATTGAAATGATCAATTAAGTGTGCCAATGAATAAATAACCATTGTTCCGGCCATTATCGGAATTGCTATCCAAATATAGCCCATTTTCATTTCCGGGATGGAAACCCATGTATAGTTCCAAAACTCGTTCACAACTTGTAACCCAAGTATAAAAATGGCAATATTAAACAAAATCAATATGACATCATTAAAAATAGATAATGCGATTTTTTTCTTTCCTTTTAAATTTTTTAATAGAAAATCAAAGTTAAAATGCTCACGGCGATTCACCATAACAGCAGCTCCCATAAAAATTGACCATATGAAAGCGTATTTCGAAACCTCCGTCGTCCAGATAAGCGAAATCCCCATGTGCCTTGTTATAATTTGCAGCATGATTACCAGAAAGAAGATGCACAAGAACACTATTCCGACTGTGATTTGTACTTTTTCAAGGGCTTGAACAAAACGTTTCACTTTCTACCCCTCCCCGATTATTTTAGTTCTCTTATTGTTTGCAGCATGTCAGTAACACCAATTTCTTTTGCAAATTTCTCTTGAATCGGCTTCGCTATTTCAATAAACGGCTGCCGATCAATTTGATTAACAACCGCGCCATCTTTAATTGCCTGCTTTTTATATTTCTCTTCCTGTTTCCGTGTTACCTTCCGTTCCGTCTTAACTGACGCTTTTGCAGCTTGCAGGATAACTTTTTGATGTTCTTCAGAATACTTATCAAATTTCTCACCGTTAATTAACAGAAATCTTGTTGTATAATCATGTCCTGTCTCCGTTATATATTTTCCATTCGGTGTCGTATGATGGGCCTGCTGGACAAAGAACGGATAAGCATTTTCTGCTGAATCAACCACATCCTGTTGCAGTGCCTGATAAAGCTCTCCCCAGGCAACAGATGTCGGAACCGCTCCTGCTTGCTCCCAGAATTCTGCTACAACACCGGATGTCTGTGTTCGGATTGTCATACCTTCCAAATCTTCAATTGATTTCAATGGTTTCTTTCCATAGAAATGCCTGACACCCGCTGTCCAGTATCCTAATAATTTAAATGAATTATTTGATTTCTCATTCAAAATGTTGGCCATCTTTTCTCCAACTTTTCCATCAACAACTTTTAACCAGTGCTCATAGTCTTCAAATAAATAGGGTGTGGAGAAAAAGCCAATTTCTTTAATTCCGGTTTGCGTCATAAATCCCGGTGATGCAACAACTACATCAACCGCTCCCAATTGAAGCTTTTCCACCAACTCTGACTCTTCCGTGCCAAGTGTTCCGGCATGTACTTCGACTTCTATCGATCCATTTGATTCTCTTTCTGCCACCTCTTTGAATTTTAATAATCCTGCTTGGTATGGACTATTGGGTGATGTTTGGTTATGGGCTGCGATTATCTTAATCTTTCCGTCTTTATCAGCATCAACTTGATCCGAGCAAGAAGTCAAAATTGCCACAGATGCCATCAAAACCAAAATGAAAGCGCATTTAATTTTACGCATAATTACAAACTCCCTTCTCTATTGGAAAATAATTCACCGTTCACCCAGTTTTGCAACAACGTTTTTTGCTTTAGCTGTCAATTGTTTATAGTCTTCATTTGTTTTCAATGTTTTTGCATTTACCAGACTGCTGCCAAGTCCAGCTGCTGCAGCCCCTTTTGCAAAATAGTTATTCATATTTTCTATCGTTATACCTCCCGTTACCATTGCCTGTACATGTGGAAGGGGGCCTAAAATATTTTTAATATAATCCGGTCCGAAAGTATTCGCAGGAAAAATCTTCACCATTTTTGCTCCATACTCATATGCGGTCAAAATTTCCGTTGGCGTCATAACGCCAGGAATATTCAATACATTGTACCGTTTTGTGAATGCCAGTGTTTCTGTGTTTAACGCAGGTGAGACGACAAATTTCGCACCAGCCGCCAGCGTTTTTTGTGCCGTCTCAGGATCTAAAACTGTGCCAGCTCCAATACACATTTCTTTTCCCATATGGTTTACCGATGTTTCAATTATGCCTCCCACCTTCGGAGTCTCCGCAGTAATCTCTGCTATTTTCACACCGCCTGCCGATAACGCCTCAAGGATTGGTACAATCGATTGCTTATCTGCGTGACGAATAACCGCCACTATCTTTTGTTCGAGTATCATTTCCATTGGTGTCATCTAATCACTCCTTTACTATTCAAGGTTTGCATGCTTTTGAACTAATTCCGAACTGTCGTTATGCTCCGGCAGCTGTTGCAACAGATAAACAGCAATTGCGTCCAATAGCAGGTGGGCAGATTGGTCAAATTGGCTCCCCAGCGGCTGAATGGTTTCCGGTTCTGAATCGAGTCGTTTTTTTGTGGCAGCCGGTATTCTTAGAAAGCGGTCACTAAGCTTTCCGATCGATGAATCTTCATTCGTTGTGAGAAGAACAACCCTTGCATCAATTTCTTTTGCTTTTGTTGCGTATTGTTTTAACGTAGTCGTGCTTCCGGATCCGGAAATAACCAGCAATACATCATCCGGTGCAATACTTGGGGTTATGGACTCCCCGACGACATATACAGGAAAACCCATATGCATCAGCCTTATGGCAAACATTTTTCCGACTGCTCCTGATCGCCCAGTCCCGGCTATAAAAATTCGTTTTGCTTCTTGCAGTTCTTTTGCTGCTTCAACGGTTTGATCAGAATCCACATGTTCCAACACTTCCGTTATTTCTTTAACCACTGTGTCTGTAATATTTTTCAATTCTGCTTCCTCCCTGTTAACAAGATTCCCGTGTGATTAGCTTCGGTTCAAACCTGTATATCCCAAAAACTTCTTCATTGCTTTTATCTCTAATTAACTTTAATAATAGTTCTGCAGCCTTCTTCCCCATTTGAAATGCAGGCTGCGCAATTGTCGTAAGTGCAGGGTTGTAAATACTTGCAAACGCCACATCATCGATACCAATCAATGCTATATCTTCTGGAATACCAAGATGATGTTTCTTTGTATATGCTAAAACCTTCAATAACACCCGGTCATTCGAGGCCACAATTGCTTCAGGAGAGCTAGCCTGAGTTAACAAGTCATGTATTTTATTTTCTAATTCCGATAAATCATCACTTACCAGGGAATTAGGGTTAAACGGAATTCCGTTTTTTTCTAACGCCTGCTTATATCCTTCAATTCTTTCCAATCTTGGGGTTACAGAAGTTTTAGTTGAAGGAGAAATCATCCCGATTTTCTTATACCCGCTCTCCACTAATTGACCGACAGCAAGTGATGAAGCCTTTACGTTATCGGTCATAATAGTTGGGATCTGTACATCCTTTAAAATTCTGTCCATAAACACAACAGGAAACTTTGCATCTATCAATTGCTTATACAGATCAACATTTCCTCCTGTAGGAAAAGCAATGATCCCATCTACCTGCTTGGCTCGTAACATGTCAATATAACGCTTTTCCTTCATAGGGTCATCATCTGCATTGCAGACAATAATTTGAAAATCGGATTCATTGCAATAATCCTCAATAGCCCGAATGACTTGCGTGGAAAACACATGAAGAATGTTTGCAACAATTACACCAATTGTCTTCGTGGACTTTTGCTTTAAACTTCTTGCTACTATATTCGGACTGTAACCCAATTTCTCGATTGCTTTTTCAATTTTCTCCTTTGTATTTTCTCCCATATAATCATAGCGTTTATTTAAGAATTGAGACACGGTACTCTTTGAAACTCCCGCATGCTTTGCAACATCAGCCATTGTTATCGTTTTCATTCTGATTACTCCTATATTTATTTTTAACTAAACCGGTTTACTAAATCGATTTAGTTAAAAGTATAAAATAAATGAAAACGTTTTACAAGGATTATTTTTAATAAATTTATAACAAATCATTCCAGCTTATCGTACGACAATACAACCATGGGAATGCGCCGCTAACTATGGTTTTTCACAAACGGCTTTCTTCAACAAAAAAAGCTGCATCCTGTTAAAGATGCAACTTTTTTAATACTCTGCCATTCGCCCAGTATCAATCCCATTACTGAAGAATTCTGCTATCGATAAACACTCTCCATGTTTAGGTAATTTATACTCTCCAAGCCTTCTTTCGTCTCCTGAAGTACCTCTTTTGAGTGCTTTTTCTGCTCAGCATGTAACTGTTCACGGAAATATTGACGAATCTCGGTTTCCCCTATTAATCTCGGGACATTTTGATCGTCAGACAGGTCAATTACACCGTCTGTATTTTTATCAGATGAATATCCAAAATAAACAATTGGCGTAATAAAGTTTGTTCTGCCAAAGTGCTGATAAATATAATCCCTTAATGTATAAGCCGTCGACATAACCTGTTGCGCCGGGTCACCATACGATTTAACCTGTATTTTCTTTTCATCAAATTCCTGATCCGGCACAAAGACCAGCGTATGTTTTTTCCCAGATGATTGATTTCTGGATGTCATCATATCTGCAATGAACGAAAATTCCCCCGCGTTTTCCTGTGTCAGACCATGAACGACTTTCCCCTGCCAGTACTTGGTTTCCACAACATAAACACCTGTCGGGAGCAATACTAGGTGATCAATTTGCCGTGTTTTCAGATTCCCGTTTTCCTCATAGGGTATATACAGGTTTGGCACTATATACATTTCATCGCCGGAAATAATACCTTCCTGAACCAGATCACTTTTCAATTGCTCCAAGATCTGATGTGTAATGATTTCACCGGCATTCCGGGAATATCGCTGTATATCGGTAATATTTTTATTCAATTTACCAATATGATGATTCAAAGTTTGTATATCCTTTAAATAGTACTGCTCAAGTTCCGCCATCTTGTCCTGCCATTCACTTTCCTGGTCATAGTATGAAGATCTGAAATCTTCTTCCGCAGCGGCTATCTCCAATTGATGCCTTTTAAATGCTTTGGCTTCTCTTTTATCTGTTTTCTTCCTTAAACGGAAAATATACCAGACACATCCGATTAAACTGATAAATAAAACGATTGTAATAATATTCCAAATCATATGCAACCACCTATATTAATGGTACGTATTTCAATAGTAACAAATAGATCGCCGTGAAACTAGTAGCTTTTTCCAATAAAAGCTTCCTATTGTTTCTTCTGCTATGAAAATAACATTCACTGTAGTATTTATTTCCCCTTGTAAATAAAAATGAAACAGTAATACGATTGAAGGGATAGCCTATATTACACTGGCTGGTAGTCCAAGGGGGATCTATTTTTTTGGTTACTCGTCCTCTATACTCCGTTTAAGATTCGTTATGAAGGATAGACTAAGGAAAAAATCGGAAGGGTCTGTTGTATGGAACTGGAAATTACCTGGATGGCTTTTATCATGCTGATATTGGCCAGCTATCGCCTTACACACCTGATTGTTTTTGACAAAATAACGGAATTTATCCGCAAACCTTTTTTAACAACAAAAAAAATCTCCCCGACTGAAACAAAGGCAGTTCCCAAATCCAAAGTCGGTTACCTTCTGACGTGTTACTGGTGTACGGGAATCTGGAGTGCAATCTTATTGGGACTGACCTACCTGTGGATTCCGGATATTGCCAAGTATCTTATTTTTATTCTGGCCATCGCCGGCGGACAAGCAATACTTGAATCATTTGTCGGAGTAAATATTAAACGTACTGCTTTGTATGCAGAAGAAACAGAGGAATTGAAATAAGAATATGCGGATAAACCAGGGGCTATCGTTAAAAGAACGACACACACTAACGCCCGGATCTGATTCAGCTGTCTAACCACCGGGCGATTAAAAGTTGTTATTCATTTATTTCCCGAACATTAAAAGACACGATTCGGTCAGTGGCTGCATTATAGACGACAGTACCACGGACTTTCACCCGTTCCTGTGGTGATTCCAGGACATACTCATATGTTTCTCTGACTTGATTGCCGGCTAATTGTGTCTCACCGGTTTTATCGTATTCCAGAATATTGTAATTCGGATACCCGATCTGGACAACTTCAAGCAGATATTTTCCCCATTCCTGTTCTTCGAGTTCAGGGGCAGGATTTATCAGCACATTGATCATTCCCTGACTCGGATTTGCGCCAAGTGCGGTAAATGCCAATCTGTGCAAATTAATCCGATTTGGCGGATAACCTGGCACCTCATCAACAACCGTTACAATTATTTCACGTTGTGGGATTGCCGGGTTCGATATTTTCAATGTTTGACCACATTTGAACGGAGCATCCGGACTTACCGCAACGGTCATGTACTGGTTCGCCGACCAAGGTATGCCGCATTTTGTAACCGGACCACCTTCCGTCCATGTAGCCTGACCTTGAATGGTTTGCTGTCGATATGAATATACCGGATAAGTCTGCGGGTATCCATAGTAAGGCATTCTATAATGGGGACCATACCAATTCATCATTTATTTACCTCCTGTCTGGTTGTATAACCTGCTGTTACCATATGCATATGGGAGGTTGACCTGTGATAATGGTTTAGGTCAAAGCGTCTTTATTGCAGTATCGTTGATGATTCGGTCCCCGAAACTTGTTAACATGTTCTCTTCGTACGGTCGATGATTCGCTTGTGCGATTGATGTTCTCCGCGTATGGTTGATGTTTTCCTCGTACGGTTGATGTTTCGCTTTTGCGGTTGATGTTTTCCTCGTACGGTTGATGTTCTCCCCGTACGGTTGATGTTTCGCTCGTACGGTTGATGTTCTCACTATAACGGCTAATCTTTCCATGTACAATCACTATTCGCTAATGTATCTTATTTTGGACGTCGTTTTTTGGCATCCAGTAATCTGACGAGTCTTTCTTCCCTGCTTTTGTCATCGCCAGTCTGACTATTCTTAGACCGCTTAGCCGGCTCCGTTCTATCCGTTTTTTCTTTCGATGATCTACTGTCTGTTGGGTACGGCGGGTTTCCAACGGTTCGTTTCTTTTGCTTCGGTTGAGAATCAGTTTTTTTCGCAGCAGATGCTTGTTTTAGCTGACTCAGCTGTGCGGACCTTTTTTCTGTTTCGCCACTCACCTTACTCCGATTGTTTTTAACATTGGAGCTGATTTTATTTACAAAAGCAAAATTAATACGGAATCGTCGCACTGCCACATCTACCATAAATAAGAGCAATGCCATGATCAACAGCGGATAAAACAAATCCTGTCGATCGTAACGGGGAGGCATATCTTCTGCGGAAAAAACATTTTCGAGATTTTCAATGACCTGTCCACCGCCCGCTTCGGCAATTTTTTTGATGACACGCTCATTCGTCGGTGTGAATGTGTATTCCTGTGAATATGGAACGACAATTCCCGTCTTGAACGAGCCGACAACTTTTTCGTTTTGCTGTTCCGTAATTTGCAGGAAGTATACACCGGATTCCTTTGCCTTAAAGGTTCCTTGATACTCCCCCGGGGCTTTTGGTTGTACGTTGAAGTCAATTTTTTTCCCTGTTTCGCTTACTAAATTGACATTTACGTTAGCCGGATTATTGTCGGCAGCCGTTATATCCAGCATGACTTCATTCCCCTCAATCGTTTTTGATACCTGATAAGACTGCTTTTCATATTGTGGAAACGTCCAGGTAACGATGTCATTCCATAACGGTGCCCAATTTTTCCATTTTGGCCAACCACCTGCCCATTTTCCGGATAAATCCGACGTCCAGGCAACGGTTTTACCCAGACCATATTGCCACCTGGCCAGAACAGGATCACCTTTGTCACTTGTTAAAATCTGCTGTGCCCGATTTTTTGGAGCAGTAGCAATATAAGCATTCATCTTCGGGACACCATTTTCAAAATAAGATCTCCATCCAAAACCACCTGCAAATTTCGGATAAAACGGATCATCTTCAATATAGGTCCTGGTAACCAAAGCTGTTTCTCTTGATAAAATGGTTGGAATATTGGAGTTATTTTGCACTTGATAAAAACGACCGCCGCCCAACTTCGCCATTTCTTCCAGCAACGGTCCATCCGCTCCCATTCCAATCGCTACCGTTGATAACGTGATACCATTTTTACGTGCTTCTTCAATCATTTGCTGATAATTAAGGCTTGTCGCCGACTGGCCATCCGTCAGCAGAATGATATGCTTCCGCTTTAATTCCAGTGGCTCTATTTGTTTGTAAGCCTGGGATAATGGTGTGAAAATATCAGTGCCGCCGCTTGCGGTTATCGACCGGATTTTCTTTAACACTTCTTCCTTATCTTTGATTGGCCCAAGTTCAACCACCTGCCATGGCGCTGAATCAAAGGCAATAACGCCAAGTGTATCTTTTTCCCGCAGAAGCTCAACTGACCGGGCAGCTGCTTCACGCGCCAAGGAGATTTTACTTCCCATCATACTTCCTGACTTATCAAGTACAATATACAGCCCTAATGATGGCAGTTCCTTTTTACCCTTGAGGTCCATATTAACCGGCAGCAATCGCTCAATCGGTGTTTTAAAATAACCGCCAACACCAAACGATTGGTTGCCGCCTGTCATAACAAAACCAACGCCAAAATCTTTTACCGCCCGTTCAATTAGTTCCATTTGCTTTTTTGTTGTCATATGTGCAGACACATTGCTGAAAATAATTGAGTCATAGGTCAAATAACTGCTTAATTGTCCAGGCAATAATTCAGGTGGAACAGTTTCCACTTGGACTGCTGAAGCATCAAGCGCTTTTTCCAGGTTGGCTGCTGCCCCATTTTTTCCTTCGACAATGAGAACGTGCGGCAGACCTTTTGTTTCAGCAAAGGCTGATAACTGATTGTTTTCAATGACCTGATCTTCGGCACTGACAATTTCTGCATTAAACGTATGAAATCCGTCAGTTGAAATTAAAGGCTTAAAGGACAATTGATTCGTCCCTTTATTCAGGTCAACAGATTGATCAATAATTGTTTCGCCATCCATCGTAATACGAACTTGGCTTGTTGTATCAATGGTGCTGTCTATCTTCAGGGAAATGGCTGCTTGTTCACCTAAATATATATTTTCCGGTACATCAAAAGAAGAAATAGCAACATCGTCCTTATAAACCGATGAAAAAGGTAAAACATCCACAATATAGCCCCGTCTGTTCAAATAGCTTGCCTGTCTGACTGCATCATCCATATTTTCATTGCCATCGGTCATTAAGACAACCCGCCCCTTATCATCCGATGAAAACAGACTCCCAGCCAGCTGTAATCCGGACGCCAGGTTCGTGTAGGAACGGTTTATTTCGGTTTGGAAATCCTGAATACCATCTGTCTGTTCAGATAAAGGAATTTCAACTGCAGCTTCTCGACCGGTAGACACAATACCTGCCTCGTCTTCTGCAGCTTTATCATCAATTGCGTTATTGACTTTTTCCAACATAAGCCCTTCATTATCTGCCATACTGTGTGACCAGTCCACAACGAAAACGGTCGCCATCTGCTGAATTGGCCAACGTAATTGCACCCCTGCCAAAGCAAGGATGATAAGCGTAAAAATAATTGTCCTTAGTGCCGTCAACACTATTTTTCTCCCACCGCCCAGCGGAGTATCAGACCGCCAGTATAAATAAATAACAGCAGCCATTGGAATAAACACGAGAAACCATAAGGGATTATCGACTTGAAATGCCACGTCGATACACCTCCCACTCGATAAACAATATAAATAAAGCGATCACTGCAAAAACACGCCATATTTCCTGCTTGGATAGTGTTGCAGTATCTTCACTTTGTCCAGTATCAATGGAAAATGATTGGGCTGATTCAGCGGTTCGTTCTTCATTATCCAACTGAACAACAAAATGACGAAACAATGATCCTGTTGCTGTTTTTTCATGAAGTTGATAGATTCCCGGCTTAGTTGGCATTGTTACCTCTGACTTTCCAAGGTCAAGCTGCTTGATATCCTCACCGTCCAATTGTTCTATCATCGCTTCATCTGTTGCGGTGGATAGTTTAATTGCTGCTGTTTTTTGTGGTTGATAGTAACCAAGTGATTTCCCGCTGCCTGCCAGCTCATCAATACTCGTTGCCAACAAAATGGGAAATCCCGGCTGGAGCGGCCAATCGGAATCATTCAAATCGAATGCAAATAACATCATCGGGGACTTCTTGTACATCCCTTTACCGATAATGACCTGATCCCCACTTTGAACAAGCGGATTCAACCCGTTCCAATCACCAATCGAAAATGCCTGTCCTAAATAAACATTACTGACATCGGTATAGGTTAGTATCGGGACGTCCCCCACTTGCTTTAAGCTGTAATCCAATTCAACTTTTTCTTTCACATCAAAAGGTCCTCCCACGGAAGGTGAAAAAATCAGTTTCGGACCAGCAGGCCATTGATCCGCTTTGACCCCGGATAAAAGGTAAACAGCATTAGGCTTCTGTTCCGGAAAAGAATAGTTTCCATCTTCATCCTTTGGCACCGTTGTTACCTGCATTCCAGCTGACAAAAGTGCTTGCTCAATAAACGGATTAACCTCTCCCGCTAAATAAACGGCAGGAGATTGCTGTTTTGGCAATAAAGCATACATCACGTTGTCCAAGGGGTAAGCATCATCACCTATTTTTACCTGGTAATAATCATGGATTGGTAAATCAGTCAGGCTAAACGTTTGTTGTTCATTTGCAGGTACTTTTTTCGTTAACTGTTCCAGTGTATTCGCATCATTGCTGACGGATAGTGTAACATCAGCAGCCTCTGATGATTCATTTTTCACCGTCACAATTGCAGAAACCTGATTGCCGGATTGTTTAACACCAAACGCCTGGATAGATATATTTTTTGGTAATACTTCGCTGTTATGAACCACAATTGGATTCGTAAAGTTCTGATCAGATACGCTTTCTTTATCGAGATTGTCTGTGAAGATGTGTATCTCCCCTGTCCCCTGTTGAATCAGTGATTGCGCCAATTGCAGACTATCACTTAGGTTCTCATGCTGATAGGTCACCTGCAATGATTCAATTTTATCACGGACAGCAGCATGATCCGTCTGATCGGATGCAAGCAGGACAGGAGCTTTTTTGGCATGGACGACACTAACCTTTTGCTCATTGCCCAACTGATCAATTAACTCCAGTGCCTGTTGTTTGGCATCGGCAAATCGGCTTTTCCCATCCTGCTCGGCCATCATGGTTGCGGATGAATCCAGGACAATAACCAGGTGATCGCCACGTACTTCCTCACCAACGATAAATGGTCGGGTCAATGCAAAAATCAGAAAAAGCAGAATTAAAAGCTGCAGCAACAGTAATAAATTTTTCTGCAGTTTGTTCCACCAACGATCTGACTCCCATTCCTGGAGTGTCCGTTCCCATAGATAAATAGATGATATCGTTTGCTGATCATATTGTTTCTTAAAGAAGTAGAATACAAGTAAGATTGGAATAGCACTTAAAAACCAGAAGGAAATCGGTGCCAGAAAACCCATGCCTTCACCTCCCCATCCAGCCTTTGCGAAATAGTGATGAAAAAATAGTTTCTTCCAGACTATCAGCAGTAGAACAGGAAACCAGGTCCATCCCCCGCTTTTGACAAAATGATTGGATGGTTTCCATATGATTGTCAAACAATTGCTTGTAATGCCTCATAGCTTTGGGGGACATCGATACTTCACGACGGCCAGCCGTTTCGATATCAATAAGCTGCAGATCACCGATGTAGTCGGGATCAGCCTCTTCAGGCAACAAAACTTGAACAAGCAATACCTGCTGACGCCTGGCCTGCATCTTTTTTATTGCCGAAAACAAATCAGCCGGATCATCCAAAAAATCGCTTATTAATACACTAAGACTTCCTTTCCTGCCTTGGCTTGCCTGCTTAATCAGATGCCGGCCGAATCGTTCGTCACCAGTCGCTAAAGAAGTTTCCTCAATAAAATCAATGACTTTATTCGTCATCGCCCTCCCTTTTGTATACGGATAAGCGTTAGAAGGAGAACCAACTGGTATAAAGCTTAACCGGTCAGCGTTCGTCAATGTTAAAAAAGTGAAAACAGCGGCAAGCTGCCTTGCTCGCTCCCACTTTTCATCCATGACGCCCATTGATTGGCTACAGTCCAAATAGACAGAAACCGAAAGCTCCTGTTCATCCAAAAAACGCTTTACATAATATTTTTGTGTTCTTGCATATGTATTCCAGTCAATTTGCCTGAGATCATCTCCAGGGTTATACAACCGGTAATCAGAAAATTCAAGGGAAGATCCCTGTCGCTGTGATCGCCGTTCACCCTTATGCCCCCCTCGGACAATTCGTTTGGAGGCAAGCTTAAAATTAGCCAGGCGCTTTGACAGGACTGGTGATAGGAGCGTACTCATCCGCTCACGACCTTTCTGCAGGAGTGTGCTTCGTGTGTCATTTCCGGGCCTTTGGAAGATCCGCTTCCACAGACTCAAGCAATTCTGTAATCAGATGATCCTTGTCCACTTGCTCAGCCTCACCTTCAAAGTTTAAAAACAGACGATGGCGCAATACCGAACATGCGACCTTTTTGATATCTCCCTTTGACACGTTATACCGTCCGTCAAATAATGCCCGTACCTTTGCAATTGCTATTAAACTCTGCAGTCCTCTTGGTCCCGATCCATAGTGAACATATTTTTTCACCCCGTCCGGTGCATGCGCATGATCCGGATGCGTCGCCATCGTAACGTTAACAGCATAATCCAATACATTATCCGCCACCAGCAGCTGTTTTGCCAATTGCTGTGCATGAACAACGAAGGATGCATCCACCAGTTTTTCCAACGCTTGCACAACCGCTC
This sequence comes from Virgibacillus ihumii, assembly GCF_902726655.1. NCBI lineage: Bacteria > Bacillati > Bacillota > Bacilli > Caryophanales > Bacillaceae > Virgibacillus > Virgibacillus ihumii. The sequence continues at coordinate 172,347 of NZ_CACVAN010000001.1, read as the reverse complement.
CTGTTGTCCGAACCGCTATTTCTTTTAATTCTTCACGTGTTGGATAGGCGACATCAATCTTCATAATGAACCGGTCCATTTGTGCTTCCGGTAATGGATATGTCCCTTCTAATTCAATCGGGTTTTGTGTGGCAAGCACAAAAAACGGCTCCGGCAATGGATGCATTTCGCCCATTACGGTAACAGTTCGCTCACCCATCGCTTCAAGCAGCGCACTTTGGGTTTTCGGAGTCGCCCGGTTAATTTCATCAGCTAAAACAATATTGGAAAAAAGCGGGCCTTGATGAAACACGAATGACTGTCCGCCTTGCTCGTTTGGCTGAATCATATTCGTTCCAGTAATATCTGTTGGCATTAAATCCGGGGTGAACTGTACACGAGAGAACTCAAGATCCATCACTTCAGAAATTTTGCGTACGACCATTGTTTTCCCAAGACCGGGAAGCCCTTCCAGCAAAACATGGCCTCCGGCAAATATTCCCCAGAGCAGCTGTTCAACCACATCATGCTGCCCGACGATGAAGCGGCTGATTTCTGCTTTAACGGATTCCATTCGTTCCTTTACTTCGATCAATTCTTGTTCCTGTAATTCCATATTAATTCGCTCCTTTTTCCGGCTCTATATCGGAAAAGTAACCTTTGATTATTTTTTGCAGATGGTCCGGATAATCGTTTCGTTCCAATGCTTCGCGGTACGTATTTTTATAGTGCTGATAAACCTCATCATAGGAACGCACTTCACCTGGAAGTACCGGCGCGTTTGGAGCGACTTGCTGTTCAGTTGGCCCTGATCCCGATTTCCCTGTATCCACTTCCCGGTTCTGCCTGCCATCCAGTTTTTTAGGAACGGTCAGATTGCGGTTCCCTTTACCTAAACCGGCACCATTGCCGCCACTTCCGGACCCACTGCCAGACCCAGCCCCGGTGCCGCTTCCGCTGCCGGACCCTGTTCCCGAACCACTGCCGCTCCCGGAGCCTGCGCCGCTGCCAGACCCGGAATCGCTACCGGATCCAGAACTGTTCCCGGAACCAGCTCCCGATTGCCCCTGCTGTCCGCTTTCACCTGATTGTCCACTTGTTCCCGATGAATTGCTTGAAGAAGAAGCGCCGCTGGAAAATGTAAGCGAACCGGGTGTGCCGAGTCCGGCTGATGCCAGTTGTTGGTTCATGTTTCTGGCAAGCTGCTGTAATTCTTTTTGCGCTGTTGCTAACTTTGATGCATTCCCGGCACTTTCAGCTAGATTCTTCAATTGTTTTTCCATCTTGGACATTAACTGGTCAAGTTGTTCCTTGGATAATTTACCTTCTGCCAGGGCTTCATTGTCCATTCCCATCGATTTGGCTGCAGATTGCAACTTTTCCTTTAGTGACTGTAATTCTTTCTCGCTCAAATTATCTAATCGTTCCTTCAACATCGCCATTTGTTTTTCCATTTGGCTTGGATTCTTTTGATTAATCGCGTTTGCCAGGTTGTTCAGCCCTTGTTTCTGCAACTCTTTGGCTGCCCTATCCAATTGCTTCTGGCTTTGTTGTGATTGCTGCTTCAATTCGTTCAGCTGTTTTTCCGCCTGCAGCAGATCTTCCTTCATTTCTTCGGCTTTCTTTTCTTTTTTCACTTCTTCAAGGAGCTTATCCAGTTGTTCATCTGCTTTTTCACCCACTTGTTCCTGATGCTTTTCAGTGAATTGTTCAACCTTTTCCTGGTTTTCGTTTACAATTTCCTGTTCCTCTTCCTTGTCTTTCGCAATTTCCATGAAATCACTTGGAAAAAGAACACCAAGATACGCGAGCAGCAGCAGACTTGCGAAAACAGCTAGTTTCCGCCACTGAAACCAACCTGCTTTCTCCTGTTTAATGGCCGGTAAGACGTGCTTCATTTTTTTTAAGGTATCTTTTCGCTGAAGTTCGGCCATAGTTGATGTTTCATCCATAAAATGAAATGACGTCATCACCCGGTCATCCAGACCCTGCTGGTCAAATTTCTTAGCCGCTTCAAGGCTGCCCGGTTTTATCAAAAGAAAATAAATGAGAAAACCAGCAATGACCAGGCCAATCGTAACCACAATTTTAGTATCCAAATAAAGAATGACGAAAAAACGGCTTGCTGCAATCCACAATAACAAAAGCCCAGCACATGTTAGAAGGGCGGTATATAAAATCTGAACCGCAGCCTGCAGCCACAGTTTTCGTTTCACTTCTGTCAGCAACCGGAAAAACTGATCCTTCTGCTTCATATACTACTCCTTTTTCGCTTCCTTTTTCTTCACCCTTGTACCGGGACGCAGCTTACTGATTGCAACGAATAACGCCACCAGCGTAAGTGTAAGGTAGGCCAGCGTGAACCCTATCCAAAGTGGCAAGTCAATCCCAAGCTGCTGAAATTGATATACGAACATATTCATGTCAAACGAGGTGAGCATCGCTGCTGCCGGGTTCAACATCAACACCAGATAGGGCAAAAAATTATTATTGGTACCAGGTCCCATTTGCCCTTGGGATGCTCCAAAGATTAATTGCATCAAAAGAAAAAACAGAATGAAGGTTCCTACGACCAGGAACAGCATAAATCCGTAAGTGGTAATAGTAGATACGATTGTTTTCTTAAGAAGTGTCGAAAACATGATTCCAATACTTCCTATTGTGAGCATCGTTAATAACTGATATCCAAACACAACGAGTACCATCTGCGGTGAAACGCCGCCATACAGGAAAACAATACTGTAAAAAGGCAGTGATGCAACTAACATTAACGTTAAAAACAAAAGGGAAGAAAACAACTTACTTAAAATAATCGATGTTGACGACTGCTGTGTTGTCAGCATAATATTCAAGGTTTGCTTTTCCCTCTCCCCGCTGATTGAACCTGCCGTCAAGCCGGGCGTAATAAAAACGATTAAACCAAGCTGCCCCATCGATAGCAGCATAAATAAATTTTTACTGTCGGAAGCTGTAAAACTATTCCGGGTAAACTGTGTTTCGACATAGATAAACGCCAGACAAACCGCCCCGCAAACAAGCAGAAACAAAAATATCCCCAAAAAGTTTTTGAACGACCGAAACCTCAGTTTTACTTCCTTATTTAACACCGGGTTAATAAATAGTGACTGCAGTCGACTCATTTACTCACCCCCCTTGGTAATTTCCATGAAGATGTCTTCCAGATTCGTTTGTTTTTGCGAAAGCGTTAAAACAGGAATCCCACTGCCAACAGCCTTTTTCAACAATGCCACCTGTTCATCATCCGTCCCCTGATACGACAGTTGCAGAAGTTGTGCATCCTGTTCACTCCGATCAATCTCAAGAACATTCGGATCATCTTCAAAAAAAGAAATAGCATGCTCGACATTTTCATTAACCGTGACCAATAACACTTTTTGCGCCTGCAGCTGGCTTTCAATCTGACTGACATTCCCATGTGCAATCAATTGACCATTTTCAATAACCCCTAATTCATCACAGAGCTCGGATAGTTCCGGGAGAATATGGGATGAAATAATGATTGTTTTATCCATATTTTTCAGTTCCCGTAATATGCCTCTCATCTCAACCCTTGCACGAGGATCAAGCCCTGAAGCGGGTTCATCCAATATTAAAACTTCCGGATCATGGATTAATGCTCTTGCCAGGCAAAGGCGCTGCTTCATCCCCCTTGATAGCAAATCAACATAGGCATCGGTTTTGTCCGTCAAATTGACGAGTTCCAGTAACTGCGGAATGATTGTTTTTCTTTCGGCGCTCGCAATATGATAACTGGCACCATAAAAATCCAAATACTCATGCACCTTAAACTGATCATAAACACCAAAGAAATCAGGGACATACCCAATATGCTTCCGGACATGCTTTGGATCCTTCGTCACATCATAACCGTTTATATATGCACTGCCGCTGCTAGGTGCTAAAAGCGTTGCCAAAATGGAAAAGGTCGTTGATTTCCCGGCACCATTTGGACCGACAAACCCAAACACAGTGCCTTTATCAATCGTCAAGTTTAGATCATCAAGTGCTGTAAATGAGTCGTATCGTTTTGTTAAATTCAGAATCTCGATCATGGGTTTATCACTCCTTCAACCGTAACAGCAGGAACTTCAACCGGACCATCGGCAGATGAACTTACCTTCAACACAATCTCACCATTATGAAGATATTTTTCGTCGGCCTTTTGGTTAAATGAAGCCACATTTTGATCTACCGTATCGTAGGAATCACTTTGTGCGTTATACAAAGAAAACGTTAAGCCATTTCGCCGATTTTTAATATTGATACGTAATTCGTTTAATTTAAATGAACGGTCACTTAATGTTTCCGGAAGGTCATACGTTAACAGATACGAACCACCACTTGCTTCAAAAAATTGCTCGCCCTGTCTGGTGCCATTATGATAAATTTGACCTGATTCAACTGACACCTGTGGCACTTTAATTTCCGATGTAAGTGAACTGGTCTCTTTTTCAGGTAATTGAATTGCAGCCGGCTGCATAAACAAGTGAAGATTGTTCTGAACGGTTTCATCTCCGTTCACCGTTACCGGATACAGTGATTCATCCGTAAATCCAATAATCATTGGTGTATTACGGCTGCTGTCTTTGTGATTTCGAATGGCATTGGCTAGTAGCGCGGCCTTTTTTTGATCATCACTTTGCTGCCCCAGTTGACCCGGGCGGCCAAATAATTGATACGCAGCCTGAATGGTTGGTTTTTGGAAAAACGTCCTATTTGTCACATCGAAACTTACTTTTTTTGTCTCACCGGCTGCCATCCCGCCAATTTTATGATAATCATTTCCGCTGATCAGATAGATTTCCTGAAAATCATAGTCAAAGTTATTGGTAATTTTGCCGGAAACTTCACCGTTACCACGCGCTAAGTTTGACCCGAATTGACCATACTTCTTTACAGGATAATCCACTTCCACACTTCGAGGTGACCAAAATTCAACATTCCGGAATTGAACCGTTGCTTTGTTTCCGTTTTCTTCAATCATCGGCAAATCTGAATATGACTGCTGCTGTGGCGGTACATTGAATCGTCTTTCTCCAGGAAACGGATCAAACGCATTGTCAACTGATAACGTATAGGAGCCGGAACCTTTGGACAACAAAGCGATTGCCCCTTCACCACTGCCCAGTCCCTGTTCATTTACGGAAATCACAGACATCAGATTCGTTTTTACAGCGCCGCCGCGATCTTTGGCGCCTACTGTATATAATCCAACACTCGAAACAATTGCCAGCACAGGGATGATAATCCATGCCCACTCCCGTTTATCCATCCTTTTTAAAACAAAGTACAAAACAGGGAGTATCACGAGTAAGTAGGCTGCAAATATCAAGGCAAGTGTTGAAACGTTAAAATTCGCCAAGCTCGGGAAGGTTCTAACGATATTTCCTAAATCTTCACCCGGGTATACATTTCTGCTATTCATTCCGGGATTTTGACGATTACCGTCTCCAATTTGCTGCCATAACGGGTCATTGCCCTTCCAATCTGCCAGTGCCGGATGACCTATATCAAATGTGAATTGAGTTATATCGCCTTTCCCGATGTTCGTCTCAACAACTAAAGGAATAGAACCTTCTTTATACATGACGGTAGCATCCTTATCAATTTTACCCTTGAATAATTCCAGGTTATTTACCTGAATCGGCTTTTTATACAGCTTTTGGAAGCCTTGAATTTTTTGAGCGGTTTCTTTTCCAGTGATGGTTACCGGCAATATGTTTGCAAGGTTGCCGAACTGCTGCTTTAGTCCAGGTTCACTGCCCGTTGCAAGCGACCCGCCATTTCGCACCCAATTTTTTATCGCCGCTTGCTTCTGTTCAGGTAATTCAGCAACCGAATAATCGTTGATAACGAGTAAATCAAGGACCTCAAGCCCCCTTGAATCTTCAGGGATATCGCTTTCCTCAAGCGTTAGAACTTCCGGATTATTTCCATAAAACGATGTTAATTTTAAATAATTCAAACTGTCCGGCCGATCTGTAAGCACGCCAATCACCAATTTGTTTTGTGGTATGTATGATGGGATTACTTCCAGGCTGGAATCAATCGGGACCTCATGACCATCTTCCCAATTTCCTTTATATAAATGAAACTGCTGGTTATTTTGATTAAGTCTTGGCCCAAACCGATTCATTTCCTGCATCGCCGGCAATGCGAAAAAAATGCTTTTTGTTGTCCCGGATGCAATGTTAATGGGTATGACTTTGTTGCCAGCCGGTAAGGTAACGACAAGGTCCCCCGTAAAATCTTCCTGATTGTTCGTAATCGTCAACTTGACAGGAAAACCTTCAGATCTCTTCGCTTTTCCGTTTAAACCCGATTCCACCTCTATTTCCAATCTGTCCTCTTCGTCGGCATGTGCTGTATATGGATCATTAATACCCAAAAACGTAAACATCAGCACAAATAGTCCGACGATCATTATCTGTTTTTTCATCGTTTTCCCCCTTGTTTCCATGACAGTAATTGCAGTCCCTGAGTTGCGCTTTAACCCCTGCTAATTCAAATATTACAAATCTATGAAAATTGTAACATAATCATGGATAACTTTGGGATTTTCCCTGGTTGTTTTATAAAAGGTGGAGACAAAAATATCCTGCATACGAAATTTCCGAATAAATTTAAAAAGTTCCGAATATGTTCAAAAGTGCCGGATTATTACCCAAATTTGCCGGAAAAACTTTTGTGCAAAACAATTTAAAAGGAAGGGAGAATTCTCCCTTCCTCAGCAAGCGTTTCGTAGTTACAATTTAATCTGAAAAAATGTACGCTAAATCAAGCTGAAAACCATCCAGGAATTTAGATGTGATTTTCCCTGTCTTTGTTTTCACGTCATGTTGTTCATACATTTTGTCATCATTTAATGTATATACCGTAATCGAATCCAACATCGGATTTACTACCCAATACTCCGTGACACCATAGTTCATATAGATGTTCAGCTTTGTTATCAGATCATGGGATTGGTTGGAAGGGCTTAAAATTTCAACAACCAGATTAGGAACACCGACATATCTGGCCTCCGTAAAACCGCTTTTATCACAAATAATGCTAATATCCGGAAAAACAATTTTCGTTCCTTCCATATTTTCATTTTTTAACTCAATGTCATAGACCAGCTATAAAAAGTCAAGCATTATTTGAAAATTATCTTTCTGTAATTCTTTTTACTTTACCAGAAAATTTTGCATGACTAATAAACCACCTGCTTGGTGATTAAAAATTTAAGATATAAAGTTGTTTATTTGTCATTAAGCACGAGGTTGATAGGGTTGTCCATCTCTCAAAATCGCAAAAATAATGTGCGTTAATTTCCGAGCGACGGCACCTACCGCAGTTCCATGGGCTTTACCTCGGTTTCTTAACTTTTGATAATAAAGGGATAATGCAGGATCGTTAAAACTAGCCACAAATGCTGCTTGCCAAATAGCGCGTCTCAAGTAAGGGGAGCCCCGTTTCGATATCTTGGTATAGGAACTGTTAAACTCACCCGATTGGTTAACGGACGCATCTAAGCCGGCAAATGCTACGAGCTGCCCAGGGCGCTCGAAACGATTAATAGATCCAATTTCACCTAACACGACGGCAGCTGTTACGTGACTCACTCCGGTAATGGTTGTTAAAAAATGTTCTTGTTTATTCGAGAGTTCCATCATGGTTTCCTCAATTTGTACTAATTGTTTTTCAAGTAACATAATTTGTTCCAATAAAAGTTGGATCTGCATCCTAAAAACGTCTGTACCGATAGATACTCCAAACGTATTTTGTGCATTATCCTTTAATTGTTCTGCTTTATTACGTGCTCTTGTTTTTCCATAACGTCCTTTACTAACAGTGTTGAGCAAGTCGGCTAGTTGATCGGTGTCAATGTTTAGTAGGTCTTCCGGTAATGTATAGTTTAAAAGAACTTCAGTGGAAGAAACACCGAACACATCAGAAAAGATCTGTTCATATTCCGGGAATACCTGGTCTAATAAAGCAATGATTTTCCGTTTAACATCGGAGCTTTGGTCAACTAAAGTATAACGTAATCGCTCAAGATGCCGAAGTTGAAGTAAATCTTCTTCTATAAAAGGTGTTTCTTTCGGGGAGTCAATGCGAATCACCTGAGCAATGAGAAAGGCATCTTTCACATCTGTTTTTGTCTTACGAATATAAAAGTTCCGTAAGGCATCGGACTGCATCGGGTTAAAAACGGTAACCTTAAACTCAAGTTTATGAAGAAAAGAAAAAACAGATAACCAATAATGACCGGTGGCTTCCATACCACAAACACAATTTTCAGGCGTGGCTTGATGCTGATTCAGGAATTTAAGCAGCCTATCACTACCTGTTTTAGAATTAGCGAAACGTACTGTTTTTCCAATAGAATTGCCCTTTTCGTTAATGAATCCAGCTTCGTGATACCGTTTTCCAATATCAATGCCAAGATAAATCATCATAACACCCCAATGTAGAATTAATCAGAGTGGGAGGAAACCCTCTATACTTTACAGATACCCAACCTCGTTCGATATACGACAACTAAGTGTCATCCAGCTTATACGAATAGGTCTATAAAGAAAGAGGTGCCAGTCTATAACACGAAGACAATGCTTCAAGGGCGCAGAACGACATCCTCTCTCTGATTTAAATCCATTATACCTTGAATAATAGGTATATAGGATTAACACCAGAAAAAATCTGGTTAATAATAATATACGAGGGTGCATGAAACAATTCGCAAGACTTTCCATCAAGAAATAACCTAAATTTCATTTCCAAACTATTCGATATACGTTGATGCTTCGTCGTTGGAGATGGTGACATGTATACAAATCCATCAATATATTCCAGTAGTGCATCACTATTTTCACGAATTTGAAAGTACTCATCTACTGAAACGGAATCATTACGATATTGATACATACCGCGAACCCCTCTCCTCCATCATAATCGTTAATTTTATTTTACCACGATTTTAACCAACAGGGTTAGGATTAAATTCTATCCCCACCGCTCCTGCAGCATCTTAATCTCTTCCCGATGCGAAAACACCTCTTTCGGCGTCTCCAAAATAAACGGCACATCCGTTAATTCCGGCGTCTGCATCAGCTGATCAAATTGCTCCGGGTGAATATACCCACTGTTAAAAATATTTGCATGGCGATCTTTCCCGGAATCGGCATCATATTTGGAGTTGTTGAAATGAATGGCTTTAAGATGCTCAAAGTAGCCGAGGTCCATCCCATTCTTGAGCACTTCATCCCAGTTTTCACCATTCCATAACCCGCTTGCAAATGCGTGACACGTATCCAGGCAGAAGCTAATTTTCTCCGGCTGTTCCGATAAGTGACGCACCTGAACCAATTCTTCAAGGGTAGTTCCAATTGTTCCGGGTTTTCCACCGGTGTTTTCCAGCAGTATTTTGCATGCTCCTTCCCATTCGGCAAGCACTTCATCCAGCATATCAATCATGAGCCGGTAACTTGCGAGTGGATCATCGTCACTGATTTGCTTGCCGAAGTGTACGACGACACCAATTGATCCGCATGCATCGGCTATCTTCAGATCATTTGTGAGCGATTGATTAACGTCTTCTCTTTTCTTATCCGATGTTGGTGTGAGTGTTGTGGGATATGGTGTATGCGCGATAGATTCCAGATTGTTTTCAGAGCAATATGTCTTACAAGCCATCGCATCGTCCCGGCTGAAGTCTTTCACGGACAGACTTCGCGGATTTTTAGGGAAGTATTGAAAGGCTGCTGCATTCATCGCCGCTGCACGTTTTGCTGCACCTAAATATCCATCTCGTATCGAGACATGGCTGCCAAATTTCATAATAGTATCACCTGCTGCTGACATTGCGCCCATTGATTATTATTACAACTAAATAAGGCAGGGACGACCCTGCCCGGCAATTCAATCCGTTCTTTGATCAATTGTCCCTTCCGCATAATCGTCTGATACCTGTTCGTGTGTTTCGGCCATTCCCTTTTCAAATTGGCTTTTTCCCTGATAATAATCGGTCTTAAAATTGTGTTCTGCAATATTGCTGCTATCTTTTTTATCGATTTTATTCTTCCGTTTGTCCTGCATAGATAACCCTCCATGATTTTATGTTGCATCACGCCTTATTTTGCAACAAATCAGGCTGTTCATACAGAATCATATAAAAATACTGCGCTCCAATTCCTATGGAACGCAGTATTTTTACATGAACATTCAGTTTTCCGAACACCCGCATCTGCAATAGCATTGTTCATGCTGAAAAACTTCCGCTAATTTTTTCTGAATCCGGTAAGGCAGCATCCTGTAGAAGAGTCCCTGATATTTGACGTCCAGAAGACCTGCGATGACAACAAGCCCTAATATGATCGAAATTAGTAATTTTTTGTCCATATCTGTCCGCTCCCGTTAAAAAGTTATCTTATGTACTCAGTCTCGCAGTTTTGTCGGATCGTTAACTTTAATTGAAACGACCTCCCCGCAATCCAGACAAATCGTGTATACCTTCTCTGTTCCTATTGCCATTTTCTTATCCATCGGACGCAAATTAATATGATCCATCGCCTCTGTAAATGCGTCCCCTCCGCAGTTGTGGCACGTCTTATCATAGTCCATTGCTTATTCCTCCCCAATGTAATTTATGTTCAGCTTACCAGAGGATTGCGGTATAGGCTATATAAAAAAACAAAAAACCGTATCCGTTCCCCCCCGAATACGATTACCCATTGCCTGGTTAATATTATGCTTTATGAAGATAACCATCTTTTACCGCTTTCCCGACTTGAGTCTCCCCCTGTAAAAATGAGCGTATCTCTTCTGTGCTCAATTCCAGTTCCTTCGCTGCCTTTATAAGGACGACCCACTCATCATCAAGTTTGCCATGTAAATCAGTCATACGCCCCTCCTTCACTTTCTCTCTTATCAACTTAACCCAGACAGCCCGACATTTTCACAAAAACCTTTGCCTTACAACTGCCAATCTAAAATGGGTGACTTTTTGCTGTGTCATGAGGTTGTATTTTCTGCAGCGTATGCAATGGTGGGAATGTTCTACTACGAAGCTACCATAACCTGCATTACTGCTTCATTACCAGCTGAAAAACAGTAGTAAATTGAATCATCCGCTCCGAATTCGTGCTTCCAATTCCATGAGACGCTCCTGTAAATGGATATCATTCTGGTAATAGTGAACAGCCATTTTCATATAATCCATACAGATAATACGGTCATTGTTCTTTTCATGATAATCCGCCAAAAACAGTGCCATTGTGCCCTGTTCTTTTTCCAAGTAGTCACGGAGTTCCATAAACCATTCATCGTACAATCCCGGCAGCGGGTTATCCGGTGCATTTCTGAGCAGCTGTCTGTATGATTCTGCCCGTGCCACATCATTATTGAGCTGATGAGCATGCTTGATTTTTTCCATATAATCACGAACATCGCATTGAATATGTCCGCGTAAAAACACAAATTCCTTATCACTGTCAAGAATTGGTGTGTTTATGTTGGCTTTAAACAATTTCTTCAGATGATGAAGAGCGACGCGCAGACTGTTCTTAGCACTTTTCAGATCTGTTTCCGGCCAAAACGCATCACACAGTTCCTCCCGTGTCGCTGATTGTTTCATGGAGAGGTAGACGAGCAGCTGCATTGCTTTTCGGTTACCCCATTGACCATGTACCCGCTCCTCGTTCAAAAACACACTGAAACCGTTCATACAGTTAATATGCAAGTTGAACGCACCGGTATGAACCTGCATGGAATTAATTTCCCTATACAGTTCATCATTCAGTTTTTTACGGTAATCTATGTAGTGCTGATCTGGCTTACTGGTGCTTTTTTCGATAAATTGATAAATCCAATCCGAGACTAAACCCGGCTGATCCATTTGCATCATAAACGAGGCGTTCGGTACGATGAAATGTCTTGCATTCGGATAGAGATGAACACTAGCGCCAAACAATTCAGGCGGATAGACGGTATCTTCCTCCCCTGATAGCATTAATGTCGGCACTTGCACCCTTCCAAGCTGTTCCGTTGCGTCGTCCTCAAAATGATTCTGGAACAGGGCAAAATAATCATCCGGTGATACCCGGTTATACGCTGCAAATAAAATGTCCGCTTTTTCTTCAGTCAGTGGATAACAGTTTTGCGTGATGATCATTTCGGCCAGCGGGTATAAAGACCCGACCTCGTTCACCCACTTTCTTCGTTTTTGAATAATATCATTGCCAAGTTTTTTCGGAAAATAAACCGGAGCTGTCATCAATGTCAGTGTCCGGAGATTTTGTGCGCGCTTATCTCCAGCATGCCTGACACCAATAAATCCGGAAAAACCCTGTGCAACCAGGTGATAATTCCGGATGTTGAATGCTTTGATGAGAAAAGCTAAATCATCTGTGAGCAAATCAAGGGTCAGTGTTTCCCCACCCGACTCGCTTTTTCCAAACCCTCGTAAATCATACAGAAAGACATGAAACTGTTGTTGAAAATACGGTACAATATGCTGCCAGCTGTTCATGTCAGGACCAAGTCCATGCAGCAGAATCATCGTATCCCGTGCATATGGGTTCTCCGACTTATATTTCTGGTAATGAACGGAAACATTATTGCGTCTAATGTACGGCATCCTCGACACTCCCAATGTGGATTATTCCCCGGGAAATCCCGGAAACTGTACGCCATCTGTTTTCGTCTATGTAATTTATAGATGTAAAGCTAAGCAACAAAATGTGCAGCCGATTCTTGCTGAGCTGGTTCTATCTTCTTATGCTATCAAACTTTCGCCGTATAAACTAGAAAAAAATTCCAAAAGTATAGGTATACTATACCTTACAATATGTTTATGCTGTGCAGGTAATGCGTTTAATCGATATAATAAAGGTACAGTAATTTTTAACCGGGTGGTGTAACGATGAATCATTTAGCGGTATTTTGCGGATCAAGCGACGGTGTATCCACAGCGTACAGGGAAGGAGCTGTTCAATTGGGACAGGCACTGGCAAAACGGCATATCACACTCGTGTACGGCGGATCGAGCATCGGGTTGATGGGCGCCGTTGCTGATTCCGTTCTGGAAAACGGCGGCAACGTGATTGGTGTTATTCCAAAAATGCTGGAAACAAAGGAAATTTCTCATCCTGATATAACGGAACTGGTCGTGGTGGACTCCATGCATGAACGAAAGGCTAAAATGGCTGAGCTGGCTGATGGATTTATGGCTTTACCCGGCGGAACGGGAACGCTGGAGGAATTCATCGAAGTTTTCACATGGGCACAGCTTGGGATGCACCAGAAACCATGTGGCCTTTTAAACATTAATCATTATTATGACCCGCTCATCTCGCTTATTCATCATATGGCGGATCAGGCGTTTTTACAGGAACAATTTCGTGAAATGGCTTTAGTCGATAATCGTCCGGATGCTTTGCTGGACAAATTCAAATCGTACGAGCCACCTGCTGTCAGGACATATATAAACCGGGAGCAAACCTAAACTATGAATGTCAAAATTTCTCCAAACAAAACCACCCAATCCAGTTTCGCAATGGCCGGGTGGTTTAGTTTGACTTATTACATTGCTGTACGTGTTGCAATGGTTTAAAACTCCCTCATTTTATCACACGATACTGCACAGTTTTTTATCAGTTACAATGTGCGATTTTTCTCATACCTTAAATACATGGCAATTGCATCATCAGCAATCTGTTTCAGTGACTGCTCCTTTTGCAGTGCAAGGATTTTCAGCTCTCGGTGCAGTGTCGGATCAATCCTGATTTGTTTGTCTTCGTATGTTTTCTTGTCTGTTGCCATTTTTCGTACATCCCCCTAATTGGATCTCTTTACCACACAACTCTTTGTCAGATTATTCAGCATTACATCTATAGCTTACACTAATTGGACCACTATGTCACATCATCTACAGTTTTATATCAGGTAAATATTACCAACATTTATGGTTGGGGAAATCATGGCAGAAGCAGAATCGTGGATAAAGGTGTCATTTTCGTGGATACAACCCTCAAAATCGTGGATATCTGGCCCGAAATCATGGATAACCTTTACGAAATCGTAGATATATGCTATTCGGCCCCGTAAAGGCTGCTGTACCCGCACCCATTATCAGGGGCAACTTTTCCAATCAGTTTACCGCTTCCTGCGTAATTCGGATTGTCAACATTGGCCTGGGGACCATACATTCCTCAACACTGGTTGACACAGCTGGCGTTGTTCCGGAACCGTAATCGGAACATCTTCGTAACGCGTAATTTTTCAGTAATTGGGATACATCGGATATGTTTGATCATGATTATTTTCCTTAAAATTGCGCTTTTCTTGTGACATAGGGCAGCCTCCCAGAATGTCACTCTGGTGTTAATCGTAAATGACTGAATTCCGGCAAAAAATTCTCCATGGATGGTCCCATATCCGGCAATGATTGAATACGGTAATGGTGACGAACATCCAATGAGGAAGTACAATTACTTTACATTGCCAATGCATCCGCATCGCCCATGTCAAAAATAGGCCCAAGACCGCCTTATTATACAAATCCGCGCCACGTGCAATATTATCCGGTAATGTAGACTTGTTGAAACGGGAATTTCATTTTACTGTTCAGCCAGCCATGAAATAAATTCCAGTTCTTTATCGGTCAGTTTCCGGTTTAATTTATGTTCAAATTCCTTAACCAGTTCTTCATAGCGAGCACTGCTACCCATGATTCTCACCGGGGTGGTTCACATTACCCCAGCCTTTCACCACCGAGGAAATCATGGATTGGCAGTCAGCCGTCATTTTTCCGTAATTGTACTTGTCCGATTGTTTGCTGTATTTAACCTGCTGCAAGACATCAAACTCCCCTTTCCGTGTTTAATTATTCAAGTCAAACTACCTGACCAACCGGTTGAAAGGAAAGTTTTCGCATAAATGCAGGCTCCCTTATTAAAAATATGAAATTTATGGAATCCATGCAACCTGAACTGCTTATGGAGAAATAACTTTATAATGTAGAATAAAGTATTATCTGCTTTTATAGCGACTTTCCCAAAAAATTATCACAAGGTATGATACCCGAATCCATCCCGGAACCAATAATCCTCTGCATCTTTAAACAGGTGTATTACTTGGTTAGTATTGGTATCGTAAAAAAATATAATATAATCCTCCGACTGATCAATCACTTTCAATCCATATGGAAGGATTGGATAGGATAAAACAGCGATATCTTCAACCTCTATCAAATCTTTCATACAGTTTAAAACTGCCTTTTGTGACACTACAAATTAACCCTCCAATCTTTTTCTAGTTATTTTTATTTTCCCTGGATAAAGAAATGTAATCCTGATTCGACAATATAAGTGTATCTTTTTACAAATAAGCTTGAGACAACATGGAATCATTTCAAAGCATTTATACCGTATTTTTACTGCTGTTTCGCTGCTTTGCGAAATACATTTCAATCAAATGACCGAGACCAGCGCCAATCATTCCAAGAAAAACACCGCTGAATACCGGAGCATTCAGAAATTTAAGCATATTAATATGCAAGTGAATGTGGGTTGTGAGCCCAATATTCATTCCAGCTGTCAATCCAAAAAAAAGCCCGGTAAAATAAACTTTCTTCAATTCCGTATCGTGTTCACGACTGTGCCTGATCACCTTTGCTTTATTGTACGCCTGCCACATGGAAAATGCGAAAACGGACGGGTAAAACAAGCCCCACTCATAGTTAATGATTTCATGTGCTTTTGCAAAATCCCCATGGAATGAATACATCAGTGCAATATTTAAATTAGAATATAAATTCAGGACAACCTCCCAGGTAATCAGTAACAGCCCAAGCAGATAATCACGGTTATAAAGTTGTCCGAATCCTGGCAAGGCAAATGACCAAAGCATTGCAGTGAAAGGAGATTTATAAATGTCAACTTTTTTCATCCAAGTCCTTCTTTCGTGGAATTTTTTAGCAGCTAAGAATAAAATCCTTTCTTACTGCATAAGTGCAACTTTGTTTGTCACCTAAAAAAGTTTAGCAAGCACGGCATCAGGCAATAGTGCGTTTCAGTTTAATGAACTTTTTCTTGAGCAAATGAAGCGGGTTGACTGACTTTCTGATGAAAGCCATAAAGGCCCGCTCAAGCAAAAGGAATATGGTAACCGAAGCAAATGTATAAAACCAGTTCCATTTTTGCCAAACGATTAAGTTCGTGTGTTTTTCCAGTAAATATTCCACAATAGTCATCGGGATGCTGAATAATAACGCTCTGATCAACGCCAACCAAAAACCCGATTTATACGTCAGCTGGTTATATAGAACACCTATATTCGGAAGCAGTAAGTAATCAAACAGCAGGCTGATGTTCATTTTTTTTCCGAAAATTTGTGAGGGATAACGGATCAGTTTATGAGCTGTAGCAAACATGTCCAGCATGCCTGATAAAAATCCGGCCAATAAAAATACAATCGTCCAGTCTTTACGAGGGCGTTTGTTGAACCACACCGGAATCATAGCCAAACCGAGCAATGTTAAAAATCCGAGAAAACCTTTCTCCATTTGTTTCATCGTTACCTCCTGCAACTTGTTTATTTACTTGCTTTTTGCTCTGAAAGCAGTTCAAACGCTTCCCTATTCGTAATCCAGTCGCAAAACATATAAAGGGCAGCATAAATTGGCATGGAGTATATAGAGGTCCATCCGGTCATTACATAGTAACCGGCCCATACAAAAATCGGCTCACCGATAAACGCTGTCAGCAGACCAAAAAAAATTCCCTTCTTCCATATGGCAATGTGCGGTTTGGTTTGGATTAAGAACATAATGCTAACCGGCAGCAGGCAAAAGTGAAAGGGAGACCACGCCGGAAATGATGGGAAGACTTTACCGGTATAGTGCCATAAACCAAAGGATGTCCCGAGATAGTCGAACCCCATGCCAATAACGATAGAAAACAGACCTGCGTATAATAATCGGTGTGTACTCTTTTTATTATGATAAAAAATCCAGAATATCCATGGGAGAATGGTAAGTATGGCGGCAATCCACCAATCCCAATGCAAAAAAATATGATCCAGCCAAAATTGACTTAATTCATCATGGAGCTGTTCAAACCGCTCAAAAAAACTGTCCATTACGATTTGTTGTTGTTCTTTATCCATTTAGTTCTCCTTTTTTGCTTTAACAATAAAATTATATTAAAGAGAAAAGTTATACAGCCCCAGGCCACGGAATCTGTATTGGACTGCTGCTTTTTATTTGCGTGAGTATCCTGCCCTATAGAAATCGTATAATTAAATCGTTGTCCATTTTCATTCAATGACGCTGGTTTGTAGCTATTTTTTACCCTGTCTTAAGGAATATTCATTTTTTTGCTGATTTTGCTGACAAATTAATATATAACATTTGATACTCACTTCTTCCTGCAAATAAAAATAATAGCTTTTGTACATAATAACGATTAAACTTATTCAACCAGAAAGGGATTGTCATGAGCGAAGAAAAAATTCACTTAACATCCTCAGAAATTGCTTCACTTTGGAATGCTTATATGAATGATAGTATGTCAAAATGTATTTTAGGGTACATGCTGCAACACATTCAGGATAATGACATCAAGCCAGTTGTACGGGATTCCTACGATCTTTCATGCGATCATCTAGAGAAATTAACATCCATTTTTGAAGACGAACAATACAGCATCCCGAACGGTTTTAACGAACAGGATGTGAATTTTAATGCCCCGTGGCTGTTCACCGATACATTCTGCTTAACATACGTAAATCACATGGCAAAAGTTGGGATGCTTTCATATAGTGGAACGGTTTCGTTGAGTTTCCGTGATGATATTTGCACCTATTTTTCGCACGCCTTACACGAAACAAACAACCTTTACAGAAAGTCGCTCAAAATTGCGCTCAATAAAGGAATCAATGCACGGCCGCCTTACATTGAAGTTCCTAAAGAAACAGACTATGTAAACAGCAAAAAATATATGAGTGGTATCAATCCATTAAGCAGCAAACGTCCGTTGAATGCTGTGGAAATCTCATATTTGTATATGAATATTACGACCAATTCAATAGGAGTTAAGTTGTGCCTTGCTTTCGCACAAACTTCATCATCCAAGGAGGTACAGGAGTTCATGCTGCGTGGCAAAAGAACATCAAAAAGGCACATTAAATTATTTGTTGATGCGCTGATGAAAGATAACATTCAGGCTCCCCACGTGCCTGACGTAGCAGTCAGTGACTCCACTACCAAAACGTTCTCTGATAAACTGATGATGTTTCACATGTCCCTTTTAACTGCATCCGGAATAGGAAACTATGCCACTGCAATGGCAGCCAGCCAACGATCAGATTTAGCACTCCGTTACGAACGTTTATCGTTGGAAGTAAGCGGACTCGCCAAAACCGGAGCTGATATTATGATTAAAAATAACTGGCTTGAGCAGCCGCCGGGGATTGTGGATCGGGAAAAGCTGGCTCGGAATAAAAGGCAGAGTTGAGGGAGGGTTGTTTTAAAAGTGTGGTCTTGTTGCAGGCTGCACTTTTTTAGATTTAGAGGCACGGTTTGTTCGGGTTATTGGGCGGGGACGGGTTTTTAAAATCGAGCTGCAGGTGCTCCAAGGGTGAAAAGAGCCGACCAACGTTTGATCGGCTTCCTGCATTACTGCTGATTTCCGTTCTTGACCCATCCGGCAACCTGCAGTGTCCGCTTTGCCTGATGTTTCACTGCAGCCTGAACGTCTTCCACCATATTTCCATCCTGATCGACACTCACACTTGTTCCATATGGATTTCCGCCAGCAGCGAAAAGTGATGGATCGGTGTAACCTGGTGCGGCGATAACTGCGCCCCAGTGCATCATCGTTGTGTACAGCGAAAGGACAGTCTGTTCCTGACCGCCATGTGGATTTTGTGCAGATGCCATACCACTGACAACCTTATTCATCAATTTTCCTTGTGCCCAGATGCCGCCTGTTGTATCCAGAAACTGTTTCATTTGTGACGGCAAGTTTCCAAAACGGGTCGGCATACTGAAAATAAAGGCGTCCGCCCAAAGCAGGTCATCGGTAGTAGCTTCCGTAACATCCTTCGTTGCATCCGCATGTGCTTTCCATGCCGGATTACCGGCAATTGCTGCTTCCGGTGCAAGTTCAGGCACCTTCAGCAGCTTCACTTCAGCTCCTGCCTGCTCCGCTTCTTCCTTTGCCCATTGAGCCAATTGGTAGTTTGTACCGGTTGAGCTGTAATAAATAACTGCCAACTTTACATTTTCCATTGCAGAATCGCTCCTTTATTAGTTCTTTAAACAGGTTTAATATTCCCATTATGTGTATCATCATTCAGTTATTAATCCGGCGAATTTAATTAATAATCCGGCGTTTTTTGAAATTATTCGGCAAATTTTAGTTTTTTCCGGCACCTCCAATTTTCCGCTTCAATTCAATTAAAGAACATCAAAACCCCGCTGTCCTAATAACGAAAAAAATCAGCCCCATTAGGAGACTGACTTTGTATCGCTATTCGCTGTCTTCATTTCCTTCATTTTTCTCAACAACTGTTGCTGTGACCCGCTCAATCCGTTTTTCCGTAATCTCATTCACTTCAAAAATAACATTACCATAGTGAATCTTCGGCTGCTCCCCAACCTGTGGAAAATGACCAAGCAGACTGATAAGAAATCCGCTTAATGTATCAAAATCATTGGTTGGAAGGTCAACCTCCAGTGAATCTTCCACCTCATGCAGATGAATGGTCCCCAGAATGGCAAATTTATTTTCGCTGACCTGCTTTATTTCCTCTTCTTCTTTCATTACTTCAAGTCCAACATGTTCACTGAATATATCACCAACAATTTCTTCGATGATATCTTCAATCGTTATTAACCCTTCTGTACCGCCGTATTCATCAAGAACGATGGCAATATGCATATTGTTTTGCTGCATTTCTCTAAAAATAACATCAAGATTTTGCGTTTCCACTACAAAATAAGGATCCCGGATAATATCCTGCAGGCAGAATGAACTGTTATCATCCGACTGCAAAAATTGAATCAGATCTTTTGAATGCAATAAACCGATAACATTATCCATGTCCCCGTCATAAACGGGAAATCTTGTGTATCGTTCTGACTTTACCAATCGAACTGTTTCCATTAACGACGCGTCAACTGCCAATGCTGATACATCTGTTCGATGTGTGATAATGTCGGATACCGTTTTATCATTAAACTCAAATATATTGTTAATCATTAATTGCTCAGCTTGCCGTATGGTTCCTTTTTTCCCACCATCATCGACCATCAATCGAATGTCTTCCTCGGTTGCCTCGTCATTTTCAGCATCCGGATCAACTCCAAATAGCCTTACCGTTGTATTGGTCGAGAAGCTTAGAAACTTAACCAGAGGCAAACATATTTTGAAAAGCCAAGTCAGCGGAGTGGCTGCGAAATTGGAAATTGCTTCTGACTTTTGTAAAGCAAGCTGTTTCGGAACTAATTCACCAAAAACCAATGTGAAATATGATAAAACTATGGTTGTCCCAACCACCGCAATCGTTTGAAGCACGGATGGCGAAAATGGAACCCCCATATCCTGCAACGCCTGCGCAATCGGATCGGCAAAGAAATCGGCTGCAAATGCACTTGCCAAAAATCCGGCTAACGTGATACCTATCTGAATAGTTGACAGGAAGCGGCTCGGTTCAGTTATCAGATCATGAACCTTTTTAGCTTTTTTATCACCACTTTCAGCCTGCCGTTCCACTTTACTTTCATTCAACGAAACCAAGGCTATTTCCGATGCTGCGAAAAAGCCGTTTAAAACAATCAATATGACAAGAATTGCTAACGCAACTGTCAATCTTTACCCCTCCATAAAAAAATAAAAAAATTGTTCTCCCGATAATTTAGGAAAACGGTTAATTAAATTTACACATCCAATATTATATCATAATGCAATTAAATTCGTGGAACAATTTATTTTTCATAAATGAATTGGGTGAGAATATAAAATCGTAGATATCTCCATCCTTGATTCCAAATCATATCTGCAGGTATGTGCCATTCCAATATATTAAATTCTTCCCCCTGCCATAAAGCATTACAATTTGCTTTCCCGCCCTCATAGCGTACACTGACAATAGTGCAACAAAAAGGGATGAATAAGATGAAACAGTACTTCAGTGATGTTATCCAATACCGGGGAACCCATTATGATTTCGGTTATTATCAAGGTGAGCTTCTTAAAAATTCGCCGATTTTGCAGAACCGTGAAAAGCAATGGGGTCCAAAAAAAGATCGGCATTTTATTATCGATCCGGAAGTATATCGGGAAATCATGGCAACCGTTGCACCGGGCATACTGGATGAAATTCAGGGGCTTGCCGATGCGTTAAACATGGATAAGAACAAGGCATTCCGTTTCTTTGGCGGTTATTATCTGGAATTCGTCCGGAGCGGCTGTTCCATTTATACGGATCCTTATTTCATGGTTCGTAATTATGACAGCCACCCGAAAGGCTACGAAGGGCGTTATATGCTGTATGAGCCGACCGATTATGGATATGCCGTTATCGGCCCAACGATGCAAATAACCGGCCGAATCGATGGTATGAACGAAAAAGGTCTTGTGATGGGGTATAACTTCACGCACAGCAAAAAATCCGGGGATGGTTTTCTGTGCAATATGATCGGGCGCCTGATTTTGGAAACATGCGCCAGTGTTGACGAGGCTGTTACTCTGCTAAAGGAGATTCCACACCGACATTCGTTCAGTTATGTCCTTTTGGACCGCAGCAGCGTCTCCTATGTTGTAGAAGCCTCACCAAGACAGGTTGCAGCACGGAAATCGAATGTTTGTACAAACCATTTTCATTTGCTGGATGAAGAAAATCGTTACCGCCAGGAAGAAACACGCGAGCGGGAACAACGTATTCGAAAACAACAGCAATTTGCCACAAACCCATATGAGGCGTTCAACGTGATGAACGGGACAAAGCACGGAATTTTTTCCAAAAAATATGATGCTGCAGCCGGGACGATTCACACCGCAGTATACTTTCCGGATGAATTGAAAGCATGGTTCGTGATTGGTCCGGATCGGAAACCGGTCATTTTCGACTTTGCCAAATGGCTGCGGGGAGACCGCGTGAACATCAAACGAATCAAAGGCAAACTTGAACATCAAACGAATCAAAGGCAAACTTGAACATCAAAATTCGTTTGTCAACATGGAACAGATATAACGCGGCGTCAGTGCAAAGCACCTGACGTTTTTACGTCATACTAGGGACACAAGACAAAGCACCTATCCATAAACTGTATAAAATCTTATACAAAGAGGTGTCAATATGTACAATCCACGTCGTAATCACCATGGATATCCGCAAATCCATATGCATCCACCTATATTTCACAACCCGTTTTCATCTTCACGTCAATATCCGCCTGTTGATACGACAATACTTTCTCAATCCGTAAAAGAATTTCAGGTTTTAATGCAGCAGGGCGGTATTTTATTGGAAAGATTGAGTGATACAGCGTATTCCGAAAAGATTATGGAAGCTGCCCAGCTGAACCAACAGGCAGAAGTTGATCGGCTGGTTCAGTCCATCGAGGGCTTATATGTAACAGTTAAAACCAGCTACACACCATCAGGGGTTATCTTTAAACTTCAATCTCCAGCCTTTGAGCAGGGAGGTAATTGTTGCACGCTGAACATTACGTTGAAATGGGGCAGATAAACTTTGAATGAAAAATAATGTTGCTTAGTCAGGAAGTCTCTGGCGGAGATAAAATCAGGCGCCATCTTGTTTAAGAAAAGCGCCTGTTACTGCAATAACTTTATTTCATCTTTTTTTTTCGTCACGAGTTTTAGGCGTGTACACTTTTCCCCTCAAGTTCCACGTCCTCTCGACGCTTAAGGTACCATTCTTCTATGGCCAGTGCGTATGGTAATGGAATGTCATGAATTGTTTCAATATGTGCCGGGACCGAACGATTCATGGTTGAAACCGAAGCGACCTCAAAGTGCTTTTGCAGCCTTGTTTGTGAATAAGTCATTTCAATCACATTTTTTCTTTTCGAAATAAACATACGACTGGTTAAGCCCCCGTACCACCATTGTACCTGGTCTGACATCACAGCATACCGTGTATGCAAGTAGTCCAGAACCCGCTGCAACAAAATAAAACATAACAGGATAAGAGACAGAATCCACCATGCCTGATCAATCTGGAAAAAATCAGGCTTAAAATAAGCCAATCCAACCGTAGCTATAATCCATATCCAGCTTGGCCGTAATAATTTAACCCATAATGATTTGCGTGGCAATCTGTCCAATTTTGCGTCCAACTGGTAGGCTGGCAATAGTTCTTCTATTAATTGACAGGCCTCTTTAACCGGTAAAAAGGGATAAAGCGAGTTGACATTCACGGATTCATCGGTATTCGTTGTTTTGGCAGAACTGATTAATTTTACTTCCGCCAACCCAAAAATTCGCTTAAGCCACGTTTGCTGCATTTCCAACCCTTGAATTTTGCTTTTTTCGATTGAAAAATAACTTTCATCCAGCACACCTCTGTCGATATAAATATAGGTACCATCTGAAGAAATTTCATGCTTTCCATAGCGGATAAATGTCCTCGCAACACCAAAAGAGACAGCAACAATAACCGCCAACATTATGATTGCAAAAAGCAGCCACCAGCTATCAAGCAACACTTGAAATATGCCCTTGACCTGATCTGTTTCCGGTAAAAATGGTTCAAGATAGTCAAACGCACCACCAATAATCGGAATAATCGCCAGAAAGCTTAAAGATGTAAAACTCGCCTTCCATAAGTCTTTTCGCCTTGGTTTAAAATGAACCGTCCGATTTGTTTCCCGAACCTGTGTCAATTCAGCATCGGGGACATCTTCTTTTTGATTGTCGCTTTGCACTGCATCCACTTGTGCTTTTTGCGGGATATTTTGTTTGCGTGGCTGCACTAAATCAAGCAGGAATTCAGCATGCTTTTTGGATAATACCTCAAAGTGGATGGCGTCATCTTCCCCGTCCATTGCGGTTTCAAAGGTAATTGAGGTAAGCCCGGCTATTTTATGAAATATCGTTTTCTTCATTGTCACATTTTGAATTTTGGAAAACGGAATCGTACCGGTATGTTTTACAAAAATTCCTTTATGTATATAAAACGTGCTGTCTTTCCATTCATATTTCTCCACAAACCAGGCGGCAACTATATATAACAACCGCGTTATAATATAAAACAAAAATACGTATCTGCCATACTCCCAAAGCCAAAACTCCGAACCCTTATTGAAAACAAATAGAATAATTGCAAAGAAAAGATTATTTTTCACCAATTGGTAGATTCGAAACACAACGGTTAACGGATGATATCGCATCATTCACCAACTTCCTTTAACTTTGCATATTCCGCCACTTCCTCTCGTAATCGAAGCGCAATGTCTTCCTCCAAAGCAGGAATAGCATGTGATGAGCCCATTGTTTCTACTTTTATTGACCGGACGCGATACCGCTTCATAAGAGGGCCCTGGCTGGTGGAAATCGATTGTATCTTCGTCATCGGGACGGTTACCATTCTTTTTTAAGGATTCCATAACTTAATTGGAGATATTCTTCATCAAACTGGTAACTCCAGCTTCGATAAAGATACGCTGGTTCAATTATCGACCAAAGCGCGCTGAAAATACTCAACGCAACTAAACCGATTAAAATCCAAAAAGCCCATTCCGGCCATACAAAATAGTAATCAAGCCAGAACAATACCGCAAGTACTGCAAAACCTATTATATTACCAATAGTATCGGAAATCATACGCATTTTCGGAAAAGAAGGAGATAACCTATCTTTTAACCTTCTATTACTCACAAGCACCAACATCCTCATTTAACTGTTTCTTCCATATGATATACGGTATACCGGTTCAAAAGGTTTCTTTTTTAATCGTTTTGGTATAAAAATCTTTTCCAGTGCGGCAGGGTGGTTGTTGTGATAACATTTCAGCGTTAGTATAAGTTCCAATAGCAACCAGCTTATGTATTCCTTGCAGCCGTTCGGATTCCACAGCATCGTCAAATTATGCCAATTAAAAGACGCATCCCTCTTCAATGAATACGTCCATTTCTGTAATAAAAAATATCTTTTATATTTCCATGAACCATGTTAACAAATCAAAACGAAAAACAACCCTCTCCCTCGCTGTATACACACCAATCACAACACCAGTCTGATTCCTAAAACTCTAAGATTTTTGGCTCAGCACCTTTTTTGTTCATTATCCTTATGTTTTCTGGCAAAATCTCCAGCACAATATAATTTGCATCATCCGGTCCGTCAAACCAGTTCTCCATATAGGAATTCCACAATTCATTTTTTAATTCGGTTGTGTCATGTATAGCAGCCTTACCTTCATACTCCACGTATTGATCACCAAAACCTTCCCCTTCATATCCTAATAAAATATGGGTGTATGGGTTTTCCTTTATTTCTTCTGTTTTATGCGTGTCCAGACTTGTTGCAGTATAAAGTGATAAACCATTTCGCATGAAAGTCATATATCTTGAATGTGGTTTGTTCTGCTTAACAGTTGCCATCGTACCGACAGCATTGTCGTCAATAATATTTTCAACAGCTGTTTTCATTTCAGACTGATTCAATTTGTGTGCTCCTTCCCATCAAAATGAATATGTTTCATTATCGTATCCACCGCTTGTTCACCAAGATCTTCCCATTCATTTTTATCTTTAATTAGCCCATCTTTATCAAGGGGCTTCTGGAATTGGCTGAATCCGGAAGCAGCTCCCAACGCACTTGCATTTTTATCCAAACCTGTATTGACGACATGCTTAATAACATATGGTTTATCAAACTGAATATAAGCGTTGGGACGATCCAGTTCCCCTTCCAATACATTAAAAGGCATTCGTAAATAAATGGACTCGCCGCCTTCACGCCACAGAAGACTATCGAGGCACCCTTTGTGGTAATCCCAGCAATCGCCAAGGCAATAACCCAGCTTTTTGGATGGTTTCAAGATATTGCGAAAATACGTTCTTTTCCCTTTAAGTGGTGTTTCAAGGTCAATCATTTACTCATTCTCCTTCACTAAAGGATTTTAAACGTATTATTCACATTCGATAGGAAATAATACCAAAGTGCTTATTATTCTTGTTATTACCTGCTAAAGGATGGTTGTATGAAAGTCCTCATGATAATTGGAAGTATTGTGTTTCCCATACTGATGTATTTTGCTCAAAAGCGCTGGAAGAAACTCCGGACTTTTTTAAATTGGGCAGCTGTTATAGCGGCTCTTGTATTTGGTAATATCACTTCATTGTCGGTTTATCAGATTATTAAAGATAAAACGGTGATGATGACAAACATTCATGCTGTGTTTTTAAATCCTTTCTTTCTGATTTCAGGGGCTTATTTAGGAGTTTATATTATCTATTGGATGCTGAAAGTAACACTGGAAGAATAAACGAAATATCAAAAGGACCCGCAGCTAAATCCAGGATTCCTCCCCTCTCGTTTACTGTATATGCCAGCAAACTAATTGGTTCAGACATGGAATAGATACAAGTCCTTTTGTTTAAACTTTATAGATTTTCAAATTCCCTATTCACTTTCACGAAACCTGTCATCGTGTTTCCTCGACAATTTACCCGGCCAAAAAGCAAACCTTCCGAGCACTGTTGTTATGGCAGGCACGAGTAACGGCCGGACAATAAAAGTATCGAGTAACACACCGATTGCAGTTACTGTACCAAACTGGACGAGTACCTGGAGTGGTAATACTGCTAATACAGAAAATGTTCCAGCTAAAATTAGCCCTGCAGAACTTATAACACTGCTGGTTTGACCCACCCCTTCTGCAATAGCTTTTTTCAGTGGCATATGCTTACGTTTTTCCCAAATGCTTGAGACCATAAAAATATTGTAATCTTCGCCAAGGGCTACAAGAAATACAAATGCGTATAATGGAATTAGCCCTTGCATGGCTGGTTCACCGAAACCATAATGAATCACAAGCCATCCTAGACCTAATGCAGAAAAATACGACAATACAACCGTAAGTAATAGATAGGTCATGGCAACGATCGAACGAAGGTAAACAAGCAACAGTGCTGCAATGATAATCAGTATAACCGGAATAATAATACGTTGATCTTTACCGGTAACCTGTTCTGTATCGTAAAGTGTTGCCGTTTCACCACCCAGCCAAACGTTCTGGGATGCATTTCCAACTCCGGATTCTTTTAAATATCCTGCAACAGCAGACTTTAATTCAGGAATTTGTTTAACCGCTTCAGTTGAATAAGGATCCATCGACAAGGTCACTTCATACAGTTGATAGTCTGCATTTTTTTCTCCGGTTCGCGGCTTGCTGATATTTTCCGTCATATCCAGTGAAGCAAGTTCATCTTTTAAGGAAACTTCTTCACCCTCCGTATCAATAATTATCTGCACAGGTGCAACCTTCCCGGGCGGATAATGTTCTGATATCAGAGAGAACCCTTCCTTGGATGGCATATCATCTGGAAACGACTCAAACACGCCATAAGTATACGGAATCTTAGGTGCCAGTAATGCGAGTCCGCCCAGAAAAATGGTACAGATGATAATAATCAGCCACGGTTTTCCGGTAACCACATTACCAACGGCTTTACTATAGCGGCTTCTCGTTTTTGGATGCCGAACCGGCTTGCCTTTTTTAGCTTCCAACTCCTGGGCCATTTTTTCCGTACGTGGAATAAACGGGAAAAAAGCGACTCTTCCCAGCATCGATAAAATGGACGGCAGAAAAGTGAGTACCGCAATCCCCATAATAAATATGGCTAAACTGAATGGTACAGCAAAACGGTCATAGGAGGCATATTGAGCCAGCGATAACGAATACAGCCCGATTACCGTTGTCAATGCACTCATCATAATTGCGCCGCCTGAGTAGCCAATTGCTTTTTGAAGCGCAGTATACTTATTTGCTTCCAACTGCAATTCATCACGATACCTGGAAATCAGGAATAAACAATAATCGGTTCCTGCTCCGAACAATAGAACCGTCATGATGGAAATGGCTTGTGCATCAACTTCAATCCATCCTTGATCCGCCATGAATCCCAGCAGCGGACTAATTAGCCCATATGCAACTCCGACACTGATTAATGGAACAACTGCAAGAATTGGTGAACGATATAACACAATCAGCAAAACCAATACAAGTACAACTGTGGAAATTAACAGCGTAATATCAGCTTGACTAAACAACTCTGTGGCATCCGTCTGAATCCCGACCGGACCAGTCAAGCGCAGGTGCAATCCATCGCTCGATAAATTCTCATCAAACGGATTTTCGGCTGTGATATTTTTGATTTGTTTTTTCAGTGTATCGATGGATTGCTGTAATGCTGCTGTTTCAGTTCCTTTAGTAAAAAACACCGGTGTGGTCAGTACCTCACCATCACTTGACGCCTGCTGCTGAAGTGCCCGTACAGGTATCGCAGCAAAATTAGGCACTAACGATTGATGTGGAAGCGGATCCTGTTTCAGCTGCTGATATACAGATTTAACTGCTTCGTAATCTGCTTCTGTCAACCCTCCGTTTTGATACCATACCATTAATAACGGGATACCATTATCACTTGGAAATTGCTCGTTGATAATGTTTGTTGCTTCTACCGACATGGCATCCTCAGGCAGTAAATTGGTGGAAGCTGTTTCTTCCTGATTTACCTGGGGCCATATGGAAGTGAGGATTCCGATTATCAGAATCCAGATGATAATTGTAGCGAAGCGGCTTTTTTTGCCGGCAACAATCTTTCCCCATTTCTGTAGAAAATGCATCAAATCTCCCCTGCCTGATTAGAAATCATAATTATTTTATGTTTATAATTATATATACCGGTTAGTTAATTATCAAATCATTACCACTGAATAATTACTAATATATGATATAATTTCAACAAAATATGCTATATGCAAGGAGCGAATAAGGTGAGAAGCGATGAGCAACGACCCTTGGGCAGACCAAGGGTAAGTGAGCAGACTCAGCCAACAACCGAATCAATCATCCAGGCGGCAACACAATTATTTACGGAAAATGGGTATCAAATGGTTTCCGTAAATGACGTTGCAAAAAAGTGCAATGTGACAAAAGCTACCATCTATTACTATTATTCCAGCAAGGCGGAGTTGTTTACGGAAACGATGGTACAAATGATGATTCGCATCCGTGAGCGAATAAACGCTATGCTGCACGAACCCATACCGCTGAAAAGCCGTTTATACAACATTACAAAGACACATTTATCAGCAACAGTTGACATTGATATTAATGGATTTATGAAAGGAACAACAAATACGCTGACACCGGAACAACTGGAGCGGATAAACGAAGCCGAGTCGGACATGTACCAGTCGATTGAACAAGTTTTTACACGTGCGATGGAACAGAATGAAATACGCGAAATAAACCCGGTTTTTGCCACACACGCCTATTTGTCACTGTTAAATGTTGGTAATTACAATAATGAGAAACAAGCAAAAATATATGATTCAATTGAAGAAATGGCTGAACAGATTATTGAACTGTTTTGGGAAGGGGTTCAGATAAAGGGATAACACAGAGAGGCTGATTCCACGATAAGGAGCCGACTTTAGTTTCTGCTGAGCTGAAAACAACCGTACCGATTTATATTACCAAAGTGCTTCTTCCTGATTTGATAATTCAACTGTGTAGGGATACATACACAACAGCAAGATACTGACGACAATTATCATTCCAATAACAAGCGGGGTTGGAACATCAAACAACAGTGACAGAAGAATGGTAAATGGCGGAATAAACAGCCAACGTCCAAATCGCTTTTTTGAGTCAGTGGTTGGATATTGTTTTTCTCCACAGCAGGGACAACCCATTCCAGTATCCAGCGTGAACGATTTCCTAAAGGTTTGTTTCCAACTCCATTTATAATTGCAATTTTGACAGGTTGGCATGATTAACACCTCTATTCAAAAGATTAAAATCATTTCTTGCTGCAGTATTAAGGTATTTTGAAATCCTCACCAATAAGGTTCCTCTTCATTGGACAATTTCAAAATAAATGGATAGGTGCTGAACATGATTAACAGGAAAATGATGACCAGCAAGATTGCCACAACAATCGGCATTTCCAGCCAAATATTAACAGGCATTATCAACAATAATGGAATTAATACAAACATCCCTCCCCATCTTCTCGACGAGGCAGATTCATACTGCTTTTCACCACAATGCGGGCATTTCAGTTTGAATAATGTTTTTATCGTTTGTTTCCAGCTCCATTCATTACCACAGTTCTGACATGTCGGCATACAATCTTCCCCTTTATTTTAATTGATCCGATTACATTTTACTGCTCTGATTGCACAGCTTTCCAGCGATTCCTGATTATCAAGCGCTCGCCTGGCAGTTCCCAGACCGGATAATCCTATCGTTTCACTAATATTTTTCGTTCATAGTTGATAACAATAGTAAAACAACCCTGTGTCTTTGGCATAATGTATTTTTTACTCCATCTACAATGATGGTGGGCTATCCGGGACTGTGTTGGCAAGAATATATATAATAAGACTTACTGGAAGAAAAATAAATATAAGTCTCACTGCAAATGAAGAAATTCCAAAGAATTCAGCAATGCCCCCGAAAAAACTGCAATTGCCCGATCCGTCGATGATTTTCTTAATTTATTATGCAATGAATCCCCACCCCATTTTTTACATTCCTATTCACATCTATTTTACCATAAGTATTCCAAAAAATGTGAATTCTAACAGAATACGAAAATCAGCCTTAACTTCCAAAGTTATCGGCTGACCTGTTAACGGGTTTTGTTGCAAATATTTCATTTTCAGTGACCCATTTATGATTTTCCATTTCTTTTCCAAAAATTGTTGATGTGTAATCACACCATATCTACTACATCGCATGTTTAACGCCTTTTTTCACCAATAACCAATTAGCCGGATAACTGGTCAGGAATCCGAGCATCATAGCAATTTGCATCATAAACCAGAATACTGCCGATGTTGGTGCAGGCATTTGCGTGAAAAACGCATAGTGAACGAGCGCCATCCATCCGAACATGCCAATCTCAAAAGCGATTAACGACAATGTATCCGCTTTGATTGCGTTTTTAATCGCCTTTCCCGGCTCGCTCTGCTTTTTAAATCCCATACCATAATATTGAAAAGCAATTCCAAATATATAAGCAAGAATAAATTCGACCGTATAACTGGCGAATAATGTACTGCCGGCAATTGTTAATCCGGTCATCGCTATTATTGGAACACCAATCATATCACCGATTGAACACCCGCTGCTGCAATGGGTTGTCGACACAAATACACTTTGCCAAAAAGGTTTGTCGCCATGATTATGATGGTGCATGTGGTCATGATCGCTGTGGTGACCCATATGTTCATGATTGTGACCGTTATGCTGATAATTGTGTTCATGACTTTCCTGATGATTCATATGTGCGGCGTGTTCGTTTTCATTATTCCTTCCCAGACTGTAGTACGCCCATATTCCGACAACAGGAAAATAGAGACCTGTAAGCGGCCAAACAATATTCATAATCGGCATCATCTTTTGCGGATACTTCTTCACATCAATTGCAATAACTACTGTCTGCACTATCCCAATGATGATTGCAATCCATGCGATAATTTGTAACCAGTTCATTCTAATCAACACCTTTCCAATTACGTTTGCAGGGTAAAATCTACACAACTTGTTTCAATTAGTACTATACCCCCCTAATGTATTGATTAAACAAATAATGCTAGTTTCATGAAATCGCACATATATTGAGTCAGTTAAAAAGTGAGGTCAAACCTATAATGCAACACATTATTCCAGCGATAAACAGCGTATGATTTTTTAAAAAGGATACGGGAATAATTATCTTATTGCCTGCCCGTTGCACAAATTCTTACTCGTGACAAAAAAGGCATATTAAAAGCCAGACACTCCTTTGCTTGAAGTGCCTGACTTTTACGTGTCAGTCAAAAATCGTGGATATCATGTCTGTTTTCGCGGATATGTTGGTAAAAATCGTGGATATCGGATGCGAAATCGCGAATATCCGGGTCAAAATCGTGGATAAATCCGTTATCAGTAAAAATCATGCACCACACCTATCCCATCAACGCAGTCATTAGCGCTTTCTGGGCATGGAGACGGTTTTCGGCCTGTTGAAAAACGACGGAATGACTCCCATCGATTACATCTGCGGTTACCTCTTCGCCGCGGTGGGCTGGGAGGCAGTGCATGAACGTAACATCTTTTTGTGCCATTGAAAGAAGCTTGCTGTTGACCTGAAAGCCTGTAAATGCCTGCTCGCGCGCTGATGCTTCGCTTTCCTGTCCCATGCTTGCCCAAACATCGGTGTAAATAACATCAGCCTGATTGGCGGCGTGCACCACATCTGACGTGATTTCGACTTTTCCGCCTGATGCTGCAGCAATTTCGGCCGCCTGTTCCGTAATGGTGTGATCCGGCTGGTATTCTTCCGGGGCGGCGATGCTGATGTGCATGCCCATGATGGCCGCACCAAGCATAAGCGAGTTAGCCATGTTGTTGCCATCCCCGATGAATGTGAGCTTCACACCTTTTAATTCGCCTTTGATCTCTTCAATTGTCTGCAAATCAGCAAGTACCTGGCAAGGATGATAGACATCAGTTAATCCGTTAATGACTGGAATGCTCGCGTTTGCAGCCAGTTCCTTCACCATTTCCTGTGAATACGTGCGGATCATGATACCATCCAAATAGCCGGACAGAACTTTAGCCGTATCAGCGACCGGTTCACCCCTTCCCAGCTGTATGTCATTGGTACTCAGAAAAATCCCCATGCCGCCCAATTGATAAATCCCCGATTCAAACGACACACGCGTTCTTGTTGAGGATTTTTCAAAAATCATACCGAGCGTTTTTCCCTGAAGCGGCTGGATAACTTCTCCGAATTTTAGTTTCTTTTTTAAATCGTGGGCAAGCTCAATCAGATAAGAAAGATCGCTGGCCGAATAATCCGCCAATGTTAAAAAATCTCTCCCTGATAGCCCCATGGGAGCCCCTGGAATGGGCTGTTTCGTGTTTACCATCATCTCATGCCACGCTCCTCTTCAATTATTCAAGGTGATCTTTTGTTCATGCGCCTGGATCCAGGCCCCCGTTTTATCAAAAAGCTCCGATGCTTTTTCCAGCTGCTCCTTCACCCGGTTCTTGGCAGTTCCACCCGCCACATCACGTGCATTGACCACCGTTTCCGGGGCAAGTTTTTCAAAAATATCCTCTGTAATGAGATCAGAAAATGATTGCAATTCTTCTAAAGATAAGTCCAGTAAGTATGTGCCGCTGTTGATGCAGTGCAGTACGATGTTTCCGACAACTGCATGCGATTCGCGAAACGGCATCCCTTTGTTAACGAGATAATCCGCCAGATCGGTCGCATTGGAAAAATCATTCCGGACGGAGCTGTACATGCTTTCCTTTTTAACATGCATCGTTTCAATCATCGGTGCGAACAGGGCAAGTGCGCCTTTCAACGTTTCAGCCGAATCAAACATCCCTTCTTTATCCTCCTGCATGTCTTTGTTGTACGCGAGCGGGAGGCCTTTCAACGTTGTCAGCATGCCAATCAGATTGCCGTACACGCGTCCGGTTTTGCCCCGGACAAGTTCCGCGACATCGGGGTTTTTCTTCTGCGGCATCATGCTGCTTCCAGTGCAAAACGCATCATCCAGTTCGACAAAATTAAATTCAGCACTGGACCATTGGACAAGTTCCTCGCACAATCTGGACAGATGTGCGCCGATTAACGAAGCATTCGATAAAAATTCAACGACAAAATCACGGTCACTGACCGCATCCAGGCTGTTTTCACAAATTCCGTCAAAGTGAAGTTTATCCGCAGTCAGTTCCCGATCGATCGGAAATGTTGTTCCGGCAAGCGCACCTGCTCCAAGCGGTGACTGATTCACGCGCTTCCAGCTGTCGGAAAGGCGCTCAATATCCCGCTGAAACATGAATACGTAAGCCATCATATGATGGGCGAACAAGACCGGCTGTGCCCGCTGCAAATGGGTGTAACCCGGTAATATGGTTTCCATATTATTTTCCGCCTGCTGAAAAAGGGATTGCTGTACACCTAGAAGCAATTGACTAATTTCCACCAGAGTCTCCCTCAGATAAAGGCGCATATCCAAGGCTACCTGGTCGTTACGGCTTCTGCCAGTGTGCAGTTTTCCGCCAACCGGACCGACTGCTTCAATCAACAGTTTTTCCACGTTCATATGGATGTCTTCATTTTCCTCAGACAATTCCGCTTCACCGTTCTTAATTTGTTCCGAAACGGTGTGGAGTCCTTCCGTGATGGCTGCCGCGTCATCTTCGGAAAGAATCCCCGTTTCCGCAAGCATCGCCACATGGGCCATACTTCCCTGGATATCGTACTTTGCCAGCTTTTGATCATAACGGATAGATGCTGCGTATTCATCCACTAATTGATTGGTTGGTTTTGTAAAACGTCCGCCCCATAGTTTCACTGTTTAATAGCTTCCTTCACGTCAAGTTTGATTTTATCGGTAGAGTCATCTTTCGTTTCAGCCTGCTTGTTTACCGCAGAATGAACTTGTGTCGGCAGTCCCCACAGTTTGATAAATCCAAGTGCTGCTTCATGATCAAATGCATCCTCTTTATCATAAGTTGCCAGATCAA
The DNA here is from genome assembly GCF_902726655.1 of Virgibacillus ihumii. Lineage (NCBI taxonomy): Bacteria > Bacillati > Bacillota > Bacilli > Caryophanales > Bacillaceae > Virgibacillus > Virgibacillus ihumii. Next base: position 137,568 of record NZ_CACVAN010000001.1, on the reverse strand, counting down.
AATCATAAAGCGAGTTTGCAGATGTACGGCCGACCACTTGTGCATGGCCTTTGTACAGTTTTACTTTCACTGTTCCGGAAACATGCTCTTGCGTCTCCTTGATAAATGCCTTCAGTGCGTCGGTCAACGGTGAATACCATAGGCCGTCATATACGCTTTGGGCAAATTTTTGCTCAATGACCGGCTTGAACTGTGCCACCTCTCTTGGCAGTGTCAATGCTTCCAGCTCATGATGCGCCGCAATCAACGTCAAAGCTGCCGGTGCTTCATAAATCTCACGCGACTTGATTCCGACAAGACGATTTTCCACATGGTCGATACGTCCGACCCCATGCTTTCCGGCAATTTCATTCAATGTTAAAATCAGCTCCTCCAGTGGCAATTCTTCGCCATTGAGTGCAACTGGCTCCCCCTGCTTGAATGTAATTGCCACGGTTTCCGGTTCGTTTGGTGCGTCAACCGGATTTGCAGTCAAATCATACGCTTCTTCCGGGGCTTCCACCCAAGGATCTTCCAGCACGCCACATTCGTTGCTGCGTCCCCAGAGATTCTGGTCAATACTGAACGGATTATCTTGCTGAATCGGAACCGGAATCCCGTGTTCTTCCGCATACGCAATTTCCTCGCCGCGGGACATTGCCCACTCACGAACCGGAGCAACAATTTGCAGATCCGGATTCAATGCAGTGAATGCCACATCAAATCTGACCTGGTCATTTCCTTTTCCGGTACAGCCGTGCGCCACCGCAACAGCACCCTCTTTTTCCGCAATATCGGTCAAAATTTTTGCAATGAGCGGACGGGATAATGCTGAAATAAGCGGGTATTTCCCTTCATATAACAAGTTCGCCTGCAACGCGGGCAAGACATACTCCTCGGAAAAAAGTGACTTTGCATCCACCACATATGATTTAATTGCACCAACTTCGAGTGCTTTTTTCTGAACAAAGTCCAAATCCTTTCCTTCCCCAACATCAAGTGCCACCGCAATGACGTCAAAATTATATTTATCCTGCAGCCACTTCACCGCAACTGAGGTATCAAGCCCACCGGAATATGCGAGTACAATTTTATCTTTAGCCATCGGAATCTCCCCTTCGAAATTATGTTACGTATTATTATGCATTAATATGAATAAAAATGCAATAGTGGAATTAAAAATTTTTATGAATAGGTGACTTTTAGTTTGTAAGCTTTCTATCATAAATGGAAGGGAACCTGTAAGCCTGTTCCTTGGCTTTCAGTTGTCTATATTGATTTTGGACGATAAATTCACTATGGCCATTTTTAGTACGATGTATGTACTCTCTTTGCCTTATTAGCTGAAGTGCGACTATTATATATACACCTTTACATCCGTTCTACAATACTTTCGACTGCAACACCCTTGAGTGCCTGTGTCGCCAGATGATCCGCTTCCCGATTTCGCTTCCGCGGAACCAGCTCATACTCTGCGTCAATGCCCAATCGTTCCAGTTGCTGCTCAATCCGATCCGCCCATTTGGACAATTCCACTTCATAACATGGCCATTCGCCGGCTAACTGATTGATGACAACCTGCGAATCCCCCGCGAAGACAACAGGCATATGATGGACACCCAGTTGTTCCACTTCCTGTATGGCCAGATGAAGTGCCGCATACTCTGCTTCGTTGTTCGATTGCAATTCATCGACCATCGCATTTTTGCGAATCCGCAGTGACTTGTGGTTCTGCTCATAATAGATGGCACATCCCAGCCCGGACTTTTTTGTTTTCAAATCAAACCCGCCGTCGAATAATACCGAAACATTGTGTGGCTCTGTCTGTATTTCCTCAAGCGCTTTTTTCAATTCCTTCAGGTTCCACCTTACCTCGTTGTGGTCAATAAACATAATTTGTTTCATTCGCCCTGATTTCTCCAGGTCTTCTGCCAGCAGTAATGCTTTTGGGGAACGCATTTCTTCCGACCGAAAAACTGTTTCGGTTCCTTTTGGGGTAATGTATGTAAATTCAATTGTGACGTTCATGTATATCAATCCTTACTTTAGAAAACTTGGCTTATCGCCAGTTCTTTATGATGAAAGACTCAGTCTTAATTATGATTATTGTCTGTAAAAAGGGGAATGGTCAATCCACTCCCCTTCATTTATTGACGTTTTTTCGTTTTCTTGTTATTAGCCCGTTCTGTTTCCGTCAATGGCTCATTGGCAAATTCATGATCATATTGTCTGGTGAGATTTTTCCTCACTGCCTGCTCATCACTGACGCCTTGTTTCTTTTCCCTGCGATTTTCCATTCCAAACACCTCCATCCTGTATGTTGGCTTGTAGGCTCGATTTATATGTATGTTTGGTGTGTAGAATCGAATTGAGAGGAACATCAATCGCACGAGCGAAACTTCAACCGTACGGGCAAAACTTCAACCATACGAGTAAAACTTCAACCGTACAAGCGAAACTTCAACCGCACGGGCCAAACTTCAACCGTACGAGCGAAACATCAACCGCACGAGCCAAACTTCAACCGTACGAGTAAAACTTCAACCGTACAAGTGAAACTTCAACCGTACAAGTGAAACTTCAACCGTACGAGCCAAACTTCAACCGCACGAGCGAAACTTCAACCGTACAAGCCAAACTTCAACCATACGAGTAAAACTTCAACCGTACGAGCCAAACTTCAACCGCACGAGCGAAACATCGTTCGCGCAGTTGCTATTGGACTAAGTGTATGAAAATGAACAAAATACAAGCGGGATAATCAGACAAAAATTGAGGATGAATTATCAAACGCATATTGCACGTTTTCTTAATTCATCCTCAATTAATTGAATAAAGTCATTATCAAGTTTTTGTTTTTTTGCTTGATAGAAAGCTTCTACAAGCATTTTATCGGATAATTTTTCCATGGTTCTTTCTGTAAACTGCTCCTCTTTAATCCATTTTATTTATGTGCATTTATACATTTCGAAAAGAACTGGATTTTTCTGAGGAGTATTCGGAAAAATTCTACATTTTTTCTTAGAAAACTTTGGCATTCGCTATATTATCGGGCGAATGCCGAAGTTGCGCCTATACAAATATGAAAGTATTTGCCAAAAAAAGGCTGCATTAATCGACATTTTCCTTTCCATCGGACCACTATTTCACCATAAAATTAGCCCGACTGTGTCCTTCTTTTGTTTTTTGCACTTCCAGAATTGCCGGAAACATCGTTTTCAGTTCCTGAACGTGCGAAATAACACCAATCATGCGGCCGGACTGCTGCAGATCAACCAGTGTATCAATTGCCTTATTCAGAGATTCTTCATCCAATGTGCCAAATCCTTCATCAATAAACATTGTATCGATTGTGATGTTACCCTGGAAATTCTGGATGACATCAGACATACCGAGAGCGAGACAGAGTGACGCATTAAATTTTTCACCGCCTGACAATGTTTTAACGTCACGGGTTTGTCCGGTATATGCATCATAAACATCTAATGCAAGTCCGCTCTGTCTTCCGTGTGACTCCTGCCGGTCGCTGCGCATCAGATAAAATTGCCCATTGGATAAACGTTTCAGGCGGCTGTTCGCTGCTTCGATAATCCGCTCCAAATATTCAATCTGCAGGTAACGCTCAAAGGATATTTTTTGGCTGTTTTGCCCACGCAATACATCATACAAATCGGTAATCGCAGCAAGTTCTTTTTCACGTTCGGCTACTTGCTCGTGTGCCTCCAAAATAAGTTGCTTTATTGTTGATGCCTCATCCATATATTTTTCCGAATCCTTAAACGTCTTATAAGCTGCTTCATATGCATCCTTAAGCTCCTGTTGCTGCTCCTGCAGTACTGTCAGATCAACCCGCTCTTTATCTTTAAGTGTTTCAGCCAAATCGTTTACCTGATGTTTTTTCGCAGTCAGGTTCTCATTGAAGCGTTGAATCGATTCCTTCCATTCCTGCCGCTCCACTTGCGGCATTTTAGCCTGCTGGTAATCCTCTTCAGATTCAAAAGATGCCTCCCGCAACGCTTCGTCAAATTGCTGTTTAGCTTTCGCAAGTTTTTCCTTCGATTCCTCCAGCTGCTGTTGTGCATGAGTCAGGTCTGATGCTGCTTTGGTATCGGCTTCTGTTGCCTGGTGGAGCTGTTGTTGCGCATCCTCCCACGCTTTTTCGAGTTTTGCTTTATGTTCCGTAGTTGAATGAATTTGTTTTTCCAGCGCATTCAGCGTTCGCACTTCTTCGGGAATATTATCCAAATGCTGATTGTAGACAGCGGCTTCCTCCCGATAACTTGCTTGAAGTTCATGATAGTTTTTCTCGTGCTGCTCTTTTTGCTTTTCAAGCTGCTGTTGTTGTTCTTTAACAATTTTTAAATCTTCCTTATACTGTTTTAATTCCTTGCTTCGCTTCTCCAGGTTTTCTATTTTGGCCTTCAGCTCTTTGCCTTTTTCGAGCAGCTCATCCCTGACAACAGTCACATTCTCTGCCTGAATCGAATGAGTGTCCAGCTCCTGATTTTTTTCAGTCAGCTGAGCAGAAACAGATTTCAACTCTGCCGCTGTTTCCCGGTATGCCCTGTCTTTTTCATCAAGATCCTTTTTCAAGGAATTAAGCTCATCACGTGTCACCATTTCAGCCTTTGCCGCTGCTTTACGCGGATGCTCGGTGTTCCCGCAGACAGGACACGCTTCCCCAACATGCAAATGCCCTGCAAGGACAACTGCCTGATTGTTCAGCCAGGCAGTTTCCTTTTCCGTGTATGCCTCTTGCGTCGACAAATATGCCGTCTTCTGCTTCTCCACCGTCTTCTGCAATGAATCTTGCTGCTTATAAAGAGTCAAATAAGCCTCGACAGCGCGGTATTTCTCGCGCATATCCACCCGCAGCTGCTTTTTATCAGCAAGTTGGCTTACCGCTTCGTCCATTTCGATAATTTGCTTATCGTACTTTTCCACCGTGGTGACTTTTTCCTGAAGATCGGTGCGTACCTTTTTCAGGTCCGCACCAGCTTTCTTGCCCTGTTGTGCGAGTCGATCCAGCTTTTCTTTTCGTTTATCCAGATCCTTTACCGGTTCCATAAACCCTTTTAACCGATCAAGCTGCCGACTGCTTTCTTCACGCTCTGCTTTTCGCCCTTCCTCCTGCTGATAGAAAATTTCAGCCTGGGCACGCTTTTCTTTTGCTGATTTCGCTGTTGTTTCAGCTTGCTTTAACACTTCCGCTTTGGCGTTTTCATCCTTTTTCCAATCGGCTACCTGCTTCTCATACACTTCCAGAAGGCTTGCACGCTCTGCTTTTTCCAGCTGCCTTTCTTTTTCCTTGTACGTCCGCACCTGCCCGGTGAGATCGTTTAGTTCAATTCGTTTTTTATCAAGATCTGCAAACTGATCATTGAGTACCTTTGCCTGGTGCAATTCATTCTGTTTCTTGTCATGCTTCTGATACGCTTCCTGATAGGCTTGCTTGTCAGCGGTCATTTTACGTGCGTAATATTCGGTTTCCGTTTCCAGTCCAGTGACAACCTGATTGATGTTGTAGAACTGCCCGGCAAGCACGTAAAAAAGATCAGATTCCTCGCGTGCCGGCAACGCCGTATGTATGCTTTGCACGTAGTGGTCCCGTGATTGCCGGGCCTGCTTAAAACCCTGCTCGACACGATTCTTTTTGTCCCTTAATAGCTGATTCAGTTGATTGTAACTCTCCGTTTTGAAAAGTCTCCGTAAAATCGCTTCCTTATTTTCTGTCTGCGATGTCAGGAGTTTGCGAAATTCACCCTGCGGCAGCATGACAATTTGCTTGAACTGATCCTGCGTCAGCCCGATAATCGCTTCCACTTTTTTATCGATTTCCGACACAATTTGCCTGTCAACACACGGTATTTCCCTGCCGTCAACTTGTTCAAAAAACTCGAAGCGTTCACCGGTTTTGGACTTGTTTCCTTTTTTTACATGCCCAAGCTGCCGGAGAATCCGGTAATGCCTGCCATTCATTTCAAATTCCAGCTCAATAGCAGTATGTGTATCATCAGAAGCAAAATCACTGCGGAGCATCCGGTTATCTTCACGGTCCGTTCCACTGGCACTGCCGTACAATGCAAAACAAATCCCGTCAAAAATCGTCGTCTTCCCCGCACCGGTATTTCCGGAAATAACGAACAGGTTATACGGATTAAGATCCGTAAAATCAATGGATTCCGTACCCTTGTATGGACCGAATGCTGTCATCGTTAATTTCAATGGTTTCATCGTTTTCCCCCTTTCTCCCTAGTTTTCTACCGTTTCTTTTGCGGGCATTGTTTCGCGTTCTTCCTGCAAACGTTCCTCCAAAACTTCCTTAAAGATTGCTTCCGTTTCTGCTGAAGCTTCGTCACCTTTTACTTCCTTGTAAAATGCACGGAAAAGATCAAGGTCGCTCATATCGCTGCGATTTGCACGATTTGCAGTTTCCGGCTGATCTGGCGAAAACATGACATTTCCCCGTTCAACATGCATCGCATTCGGAAACACCGATCGGATCCGCTCCATCGGAGATAAAACAGGAGCTTCATCAAGCAGCCGGACAAAAACATAATCATCGTTGACAGGTTGTTTGAGCAAATTTTCCAACGTATCCTCAACCCGCCGGATATCCCGTCGCGGTGTCAGTTCACGTTTTTCAACAGCTGCACTTCCATCAGCAGCCAATTCGACAACATGGAAACCTTTTGCGTGATGTACTTCCGAAATGGAATATTTTAAAATAGAGCCTGAATAACGTACAGTTTCATTCAGCACATGGTGCGCCTGGTGCAGGTGACCCAGCGCCGTGTAATGGAATGGCCCGAAATGATGAGCGTCGACATATTCTGCTCCACCGATGGACAGCGGGCGTTCCGAATCACTTGTGTTCTCTTCTTCCTCGCCAAACGGTGTCACAAAGGCATGTCCAACATAAACATGGCGCGCATTTGCATCCATCGTTTCACTGATGTTGCCGATGATTTTTCGTGCAGCATCATTGTGACTGCGAATCTCCGGATCGTCCAGCGTTGTGCGGACAACACTCGGGTCACAATATGGTACCAGATGAAAATGAACCTCGCCATGCGCATCGCGAAGGACTACTGGCTCTGTCTCCGCACTGAAATTCCCAACGATATGAAAGCCATTTTGCTGCATTATCCGGCTGCCAAAATTGAGCCGGCTCGGACTATCATGGTTCCCGGCAACCGCCAGCACCGGCGTATTCAGTTTCAGCACAATCGTCTCGAGCACCTCATCCAGCAGGTGTACCGCTTCCGTCGGCGGCACCGCCCGATCATACAAATCCCCGGCAATAATCACTGCGTCCGGTTGTTCTTTTTTAACAGCCTCCAGAAACTGCTCCAGGATATAACGCTGGTCCTCCGTCATGTAAACTCCCTGCACCAGCTTCCCCAAATGCCAATCCGCCGTGTGAAAAAACTTCATCCTTCTCTCCCCTTTTCCGTTCGAATCTATGTTTCTATTATAGTATAAAACTAGAGCTTTTTGTGAGATGGTCTGCTGCTCTATGCTATTGAACTTTCATTTTCGGGTTTATCCACGATTTGATTCCGGATATCCACGTTTTTCAGATGGATATCTACGTTTTTGAAGCATTTATCCACGATTATATGTCTGTTATCCACGATTTCAGTTTTTCACTCAAATTTAAGAATATATTTTGTACCCTTATTAACCCCCAATCGCTCAAAGCCTGCTTTTTTCAATATACGATATACCACATTCATATTATCCAACTGTAAAAACTCCCTTACATGCTTATTACTTACTTCCTCACCAAACAAGAGACTTAATTCCCTCAGCGCATCCAAATATGCGACTTTTGAAGTTGACCCGCATGCCGTGCAATTCCATTTGGCATTCGCATATATCATCGGCAGCGCATCGCACTCCGGACAAATAACGCCGCGCCTGATCTGCTCCTGCTTCACGTGAAATTTTTCCAGAATGTCTACTTTTTTCGGAGTATGCAGCGAAACCAGCAAATCAGATAATAACTGAAGCTGCTCTTTCGTTTAGCATAATGCACAGTACTTCTCTCCAAAATCGGATATTCTCGTCAGCAGCTGCTCCTTATGAATAACCATATTCGCAACGGCCTTATTGTTGGTAACACTTTTGATGATAGTATTGGGATTGCTGTAAGTGATCAACTTCTCGATAGGAATTGCGGGAAGGTTATAGTCTTTCATCAGACGAAGCAGCCTGAAGTGCTGGAGGTTCACTTGTTCGAGGTGATTTCCAAAATTCTCTTCCTTGCCATTTTCCTTAATGCGAATTGCCTGGCCAAATTCATCATAGATAACGGTGCCGGAGATGTTTTTCACCTCATTAATAAGAATAAGTTGGCGGGAATTGATCAGATTGTCCATCTGAAAAAAGTCATTATCATCGAGAATTCGTACGTTATGCCTGGAGGAAGCTTAAATGGAAGCCGAGTGATTTTTCACCATTGTATCCTGCCCGTAATCTGCGGGCACTTTCATCGACCTCCGCCTTTTTAAAGTGATGGGGGTGCAGCCGCCTGCTGAGAGCTTCGGTCTGCTGCATTATAAGTGGCGGTTTAAGTGGTTTGATTATCAAGTTGCGCACTTCCTTTGCTTATTTAATTTAGATACTAATTCGCCGTCATCCCCGAAAAGTCCTGCTTTTTTATCAAAATTTTTCACATGATTTTTTGACAAGCCCAAATGGTGTCAGAAAACAAAAAAATCGGGCAGCAGCATCACCCGATTTTGTCAAATAATCTTCAAGAAACCTTTCTCGCCTGATTACGTTCTTTTTTTAAAATATTAATAAATGCATCAGCTTTTTCCAGTGGAGCACGGGTCATTAGACTGACGCCGACAAATATAACAGACGAAACCAGCAATCCCCAAATTCCAGCGGCAAGGCCAAATGGTTTGATGCCGAAAAACTCCAGGACAAGTACGAGCAATGCTCCGATCGTTACACTTGAAATAACCCCGGCTGCCGTGCCACGACGCCAGAAAAATGCACCGATGATTGACGGAACCACAACAATCAATCCTGATGAGGCAGCAACTGACAGTACCGCAATCAGGTTAAGCTCTAATTCTGCAAACGCAAATGCCAGCACAGCGATGACCGGGATGACAGCTTTGGCGACCTTTAATTGTTTCGCGTCGTCAGGACGCTTTTTCGAATTTCCGTATACATCACGGGCAAACATGGACGACAGTGTCAGCATGATCGAATCGATTGTCGAAACCGCGGCAGCCAGAATTCCGACCATCACGACGACACCAAGCACTGGCGGCACCAATTCAGATGACAGCAATTTCGGTGTTGCCAAATCCGCTGTTGTGAGATCCGGAAACATTTGCAACGCGGAAAATCCCCACAGAACCGATACAAACGTATAAATGAATCCGAAGATCAGAAAGCCGATAAGCATTTGCCTCAGACCTTTCAATGAGGACGGCATGAACAACCGCTGACTCACCTGAGGATTGGACAAACTGAAAAAGAACCATGGCAGTGTCAGCCCGAGGAATGTTAAAAAGTTAAAATAACCATTACCCGGAACAGCCAGTGACTCCGGATGACGTGACTGCAGGTTTTCAAAAAACTGTCCAAATCCGCCAAGTCCCTGAATTACCAGCAGCACCACGAGGGTTGACGTGATAATCATGATGATTGCTTGCAGCGAATCGGTCCATACGACGGAACGAATTCCTGCCACGAACGAAAATAAAATCGCCAACATTGTCGCAAGCACAACACCGACCGTAAACGGAATCGCGTTCCCGGTAATTCCCTGCAACAGGTAGCCCACCCCGGCGAGCTGAACAGCACAATATGGAATCAGAAACAGACAGCTGACAAGTGAAATAGCCGCGGCTGCCTTGTTGCTTTCATAGCGCCCGCCAATCATTTCCGATGGTGATACATAGCCATATTTTTTCCCGGCCAGCCAAAAACGCGGTCCAAACAATGCGACAAGTGACACTCCGGTGAAATAGACGATTTCAAACCCGAGCGCACCGACTCCGCCTGTATAGGTGAGTCCGGCGAGACCTACCATCATAAACGCACTGTAAGTTGTCGCACTGTAACTTAGTGCTGACAGAATGCCATTCATGTTGCGGCCGCCCAGAAAAAATCCCGACATATCAGAACGGTTACCACGTCTTGACATCAATGCAACCAAAATTGCCAATAAAAAATATGCAATAATTCCCCAGATTACCAGATTCGTAGTCAACTCACTTCCCCCAATCCTTTGTTACCATGATGTTAGCCAAAATAATTAAAATACCGATAATACCCCATAGCAAAAAGCTGCCATACCAGGCCTCAATTCCTGATAAAAGGGTATATGGCAGAAGGTATGCCAATAAAATTAAAACCGCAATCAGCACTCCCCAGCTGAATTTTCCTTTTTGTTTGGACATTTATATGCTCCCCTTTACGATTTCCTTAACATGTGTCTTTACATATATATAGTTACACATTTACGACACCAATTCAAGATTTTTTTATGAACGGAGCCATCAGTTTGCTATAATATGGGTAACGATAAATGACGAGGTGTTTTTTATGGGTGAAGAAACGAAAATATTGGGTGAAAAAAGACGAAATTTGATCCTGACTTGGCTAAAAGAAAATACCAAGCCGCTTTCCGGAACTGTTTTAGCAAAAAAAACAAATGTAAGCAGACAGGTAATAGTCCAGGATGTATCCCTTTTAAAAGCTAAGGGCGAGCCGATTATAGCCACGGCGCGCGGATATGTTTATGCTGCGGAAAATAACCAATCCGCTAAATGTACACGAATCATTGCAGTCAATCACCGGCTGGAAGATACCGGACTCGAGCTGAACACGCTTGTAGACCATGGAATAACAGTCAAAAATGTGATGGTCGAGCACCCAATTTATGGTGATTTAACCGGCTCATTAATGATTAAAAGCCGAATGGATGTCGATGCTTTTTTGCATGAATTAAAACAGACCGAAGCATCACTCTTATCCAAACTCACAGACGGCGTGCACCTGCACACAATTGAGGCTGATACGGAAGAACAGCTGGACAAAGCATGTCAGGTGTTGCGGAACGAAGGAATTTTGTTGGAAACCTAGTGAGGCTAATTGCGCTTTTCGTGGATATAACACCTGAAATCGTGGATATCCGGTTCGGAATCGTGAATATCAAACGCGTTTTCGTGGATATCCGCTCCAAAAACGTGGATAAATACGACATACGTTTGAAGACCTCGTTCCAGCATGTTTTGGTAAGCATAACGATTTTGTCACATCTTCAACACCTTCCCCAGCGGTCTAAATATCCAGTCAATTAATTCCGTCGGTCCTGGTAATTTTGGGAAGTATAACAGAGTCACAGCCAAAAAAACCGCCATAACGGTCAAAACAATAAAAGCGCGTTTTTCTTTCCGTTGGTCCTTATTCAATTTTGGCCAGGTATACAACGTGAACAACAAGGTTACTATCAGGATTCCAATAAGAGCTGCCAGCTTCATTTACCAATCACCTCATCCGGTGGTACGCCCTGTGGTGCAGTAGATCGCCCAGGTCGCTTAATATCAATGTTACTTTTAATGACGACTTCAACTTCCGGAAATTTCTGGTCCCACTGATTTTTCACCTTTTCCCATTTATCCGGATAGTGTCGATGAAACGCCTCCGAAAAACCGAATATGTCCGCTCCCATCTCCTTTTGAACCTTTTCCAGTACAAGTCTGATCCGTTCATCAACAGCATTTTCAAGTTGTGTTTCAAGTTTCCTGACAATATCCGGATTCATCAGATCAAGTTTTGTTTCATTTTCCACGGCATCGTCCAATGAATGAATCTGTACAACTAGTTTCCAGTTATCGTTTTTAATCTTTGGAATCAGTTGTGTACTGGACCGGAGTATATGAAACGAAATGTTACCCTTCACGCCTTTTGGCTGAATCGTTACCGAGGCAGTTTTGATCGTATCACGCAGCCATAAAATCCCTCTGGTCACTTTATCATCAATCTGTCCGACCATTGCAGCATCTCTAAATATAGCAGTTCCACTAATACGAAGACCTTCTGTTCCCGGCGGTTCGCGTTCAATCTCAACAATTGGCAGCGCGGTGGACCTTGCTTTACCTTGCAGCATTTTAAGGAGTTCCATTGTTGTCACACTCATTCCAACCTTTAAAATGGATAATTCCCGCGCAACCTCTGATGAACTGCGCTCAAGGTCAGGTATAACTTTCAACACATCAGCAACCTTTTCAGTTGTCACAAATGCATATGCACGCAGTCTTGGATACGGATGCCTGGCAAAAAAATCGATGTGTTTTCTGATGCCTTTTTCGGCCATTTTTTGACCGATGATGATAGCACGATTATGGCCCCAAAAAAGCTTTCGGGATACTTGTTCCTGCAATTTTGATTTTGCATCAAAGACCGTTTTGCCAATCGCTTTTTCAACGGTCGTCAACTGACCGGTTCCTTGCTGGCCACTACTCCCTCCAGTACTACCCCCTCCACTGGCACTGGGATTTATGATTTGAACAGAAAGCTGAATTTTTCCTTCTTCTGTTTTATCAAGACCTGTTCCGACCACGATGGCCAGATCATTAACTTCAATCCGGTCCCAGCAGCCTGTTAGGAAGAAAAGCAGCAGAATGGAAATACATAGTCGCTTCATTTCCCGGCATCCCCTTTAACTTTCTTTTTCCCTATACCGGCGATTACAAGCAAAAATAGTGGAATCAACAATTGAATGAAAAACGAATAAATCGTCCAGCTGGTACTTATAAAATGGGTAAGCTGCTGTAAATTTTCCGCCGACCAAATATTCATCATAACGAGCAGAAATCCAATAGGAAAAACAATCGGCCTGTAATCCGATAATCCCAGCCATTGTGCTGCACCAAGAACAATGGCATAGTAGAATACAGAAATTTTAACAAATGTACCTGCTACCCAAATAGCCATTACAACGGACTCCAGGTGTTGCAGAAATTCAGCAATGCTTATGTAGCGGACAGCATTCATAAAAGGATAGGTAAAGGTCGAAGTCAGATTACCGAATAAGGATAATGTTATGAAGTTAACAGCCGATAGTGTCAGCATAACAAGCAGCACGGTAATCATCCCCCACTTCATAGATTTTTCTTTTCTACCTACAAAAGGCAGCAAAAATGCGACCAGAAAAAATTCCGCAAACCAGCCCCCCCGGTATGATGCTACCCCTCACTGAAGGCATTATTCCATCGGCCATTATCGGCAATATATTCTGTGGTTCCAATGACGGAATAAGTAAAACAACGATGAAAAGAAACAGAACAACTACGACAGGAACAAAAATTTGGGCGCTTCTTGCCATAACTTCAATTCCGCCATGGACAGCCAATCCACAAACGAATACCATACTCCCATTTACAATTACTTGAGGTGTAGTAGGCAAAAAATTCCCGACTACAAATTCGCTGTATTCTCTGATGATTACCCCATTTGTGTGCAAGTAAAAAAATAACATCACAAACCCGAGCACTTTCCCGGGAATACGTCCGACAATTTCTTCGCTGTATTGAATAACTGTCTGCCCGGGGAATCGTTTATGCAGCTGACAGGCGATATAAACCGCCAAAAAACCCGCAATAGAAGCCCAAATAGGGGTAATCCACATATCATGCCTTGAAAATTTACCGCTAATTGCAGGCACAATAAGAATTGCTGTTGCCATGATTGTCGGATATATGAGCACAGCCATCTGAACAGCACTGATTTTTCCCTTTTCAATCATTGGGGTCAACTCACTTTTTTGCTTATTTTTCACCGCCGCGAGACGATTTCGGTTTTTGATTCAAGGACTGCCGATACTTATTATATTTCCCAGTGAAATGCGGCCGTAAATCCAGTTTCCACCATGGAGCGCGAACAAGAACATCCTTCATATCGTCCGGCATCATAGGGGCCATCGGACTAAGGTATGGAACCCCAAATGAACGCAGTGTAGACAAATGAACAATGATTAGGATGATACCTAACATTATCCCGAGCAGACCGAATGTACCTGCAAGCAGAATCATCGGAAACCGAAGCATGCGGAACGCCGTTGATGCTGAATATCTTGGAATTGTGAATGAAGCAATTCCAGTAATCGCAACGACAATGACCATTGGTGCTGAAACAATCCCGGCAGAAACAGCAGCTTCACCAATGACCAGGGCGCCAACAATACTGACTGCGGAGCCGACTTGTTTGGGGAGCCTGAGACCCGCTTCCCGAAGTGCTTCAAACGTAATTTCCATTATTAGCACTTCAATCAGTGCAGGAAATGGCACCTGTTCCCGGGACGCTGCCATGCTGATTAATAGCGACGTGGGAACCATCTCCTGGTGGTAAGTCAAAACGGCAACATATAATGACGGGAGCAGAAGGGATATGACCAGGAACAAATAACGAAGCCAGCGTATGGCCGTGCCAATCATGAAGCGCCCATAATAATCTTCATTTGATTGAAGCAATGAATAGAGAGTTATAGGCATCACGATGACAAACGGTGTCCCATCAACCATAATCGCAACGCGTCCTTCTAAAAGGTTTGCAGCAACGACATCCGGACGTTCGGTAGCAAGAACCTGCGGAAAAGGTGAATAGGGATTATCCTCAATAAATTCTTCTACAACACCGCTTTCCAGAATCCCATCTATATCAATTCGTTTTAATCTGTTTTGAATTTCTTCAATTAACGTTTTGTCTGCGATACCTTCAACATATGTAACGATAAGTGTCGTTTTAGTGTATCTCCCCACCTGCATTGATTTCATTTTCAATTTAGGACTTTGTATTTTTCTCCGGAGCATGGACGTATTGACAGAAAGCGTTTCAATAAAACCCTCGCGTGGTCCTCTGACCACCTTTTCAGCTTCAGGTTTATCTATTGCCCTTTTTTCCCATTTGGAAAGCCCTGGTGAAAAGGATATTTTGCTATTGTCCACAATTATGACCGGATTTCCAGAAGAAATTTCATTCAGACAATCTTCATATGTTTTTAACTCTTTCACACTGGATACCGCTACATTTTTTTGGATAAGTTCAGTCACTTGAGTTTCTGTCTCATCATTCGTATTCATTAGTGGTGATAACACACTATCATCAATTTCATCTATGTTGGACAAGCCATCAATGTAAACCAGCAGAGCTTTTCTGTCTCCGTTTATATAAAAAGTCCGAAATATAACGTCGGAACAATTCTGGTAACTGTCACGCAGTTTTTGTTCATTAATTGTTAGTTTTTCACTTAACGGTTCTGATTGAATAACTGCTTTTTCAGATTTCGGTTTAGAGGACTCTTTCTTACGGCTTTTGCCGGATATGAGCTTAGTGTTGGATTTTTGATTATTGCTTGTCGATTGCTTATCGACTGGGGGTGATTTTTTGTCTGATAATCGTCCGTTGTCTGACGTTTTTCCCGTATCAGTTTCTGAGTCAGCCCCTGATTCAAACTGATTCCAGCGCTTCATCCTATCTGTCAACGGCTTCGGCTTCTTATATTTCATTACAATCACCCCAGCGCAGTGAAAATTGTTCATTGGTTTAGTGTGGATTTTACCCCGGAATTTATACACATAGAACGAACACACAAAAGAGACTTAAAAATGAGAAGAAACAAAGAATCGAAAAACGGTTACTTGAATTGTCCTGATAATGAAGGAATGTGTTTATGGCTGGCATTCAAAGGGTACGATAACTATGTGAGGAGGCGATTAAAGTTGGATAACACTCAAATTAATGAAAAGTTAAAAGAAGTTTCCGGCTGGGAGATGCAGGATGGTCATCTGACAAAAACCTATCAGCTTGATGATTTTAACGCATCCCTGAAGTTCGTAAATGCCGTTGGGGAGCTCGCCGAGAAAGCTGATCATCATCCTGATATTTTAATCCAATACAATAACGTAAAACTTTCACTCAGAACACATGATCAGGACAGCATTACGGAAAAAGATTTTAATCTTGCCGGTAAAATTGAACAATTGTAAACAGCTTGATAGTCTATTACACAAATATCCCCTGTCACAGCTTAGGTGCTGAACAGGGGATAAAGAATGTATTATTTTTTAATTCCAACCTCATTAAAACCATCAATACAAGCTTGTACTTCAGCGCTGTTCTCACCG
The DNA here is from genome assembly GCF_902726655.1 of Virgibacillus ihumii. NCBI lineage: Bacteria > Bacillati > Bacillota > Bacilli > Caryophanales > Bacillaceae > Virgibacillus > Virgibacillus ihumii. The sequence goes on along the minus strand of NZ_CACVAN010000001.1, from coordinate 121,432 downwards.
TAAAGGTCAACAGCGGATTGTACAACCGTACGACGGGCATCACTAAAATTGGATGTCGGAGTTAAATAGTGTGCCAAAGCACGGTAATAGATGTGCCCAAGCTTGTCCTTTCCGATTTCTGTTCCAATCAAATATGCGGCATGGTTGAAAATGGATGAGTTAATGTGGACGCCGCCATTGTCCAATTCAAGCGGTAAATCATAAAACTGGTCCATATGCGACGGGTATGTGCCGCTGCCGTCACCATATGGCACGTATTCCTCCGCAACCATATATTTATTCGGGTTGCTCAGACTGCGCAGGGAGGTCCTGCCTGATGCCACTGCTTCATCACCCATTATGTCTTCGCCTACTTCCCAATCTTCCTCGTCCACCAGTGCACCAAAAATATCCGAGAAAGACTCATTCAGTGCCCCGGATTGAAAACGGTATTGCAATCCTGCTGTATGTGTCGTGACTCCGTGTGTCATTTCATGCGCTGCAACATCCAAACCTGCGGAAAGTGGAATGAAAAAGTCTCCGTCACCGTCGCCATACGTCATTTGCTGGCCATTCCAGAATGCGTTATTGAAATTTTTCCCGAAATGAACGGTTGAAATGATCGCCATTCCTTCTCCATCAATCGAATTTCTGTTATGTTCCTCCAGAAAATATTCATACACTTTTTCGGAGTTGTAATGCGCGTCCACCGCTGCCCTGTCGTATGTGTCATGGAACGCTGCGTCTTTCTCGGAATACAAGTCACCTGGTAATTGACCGCTCCATTGATTATTAAAATCATAAGTACGAATTCCATCCAGATTTTCATGCGAGATATCATTCAGAAAAAACAATGTCCCTTTCCCATCATTCGGAACATTCTTATGGGAAATATGAAGTTTCCTGTGATCTCCCAGCACTCCGAATCCGGAACCTGTTGCCTTCTTATATTGTCCCACGTCCATGATGGTATTGATTTTGTCAATCACTTCACCATTTTTTGCATTGATATACACATACCAGTTACCCGGCTTCTTCCCCAGAAAGTTCACGTTTGTTTTATATACTAAATGGTTTTCCCCTTTGTAGGGGTAAACCACAAGTTCAACGCTAGGTTCATACGGTAAAACATCAGGGGCAGATACTGTGGCCTTTGCTGTTTTCAGTGCCTGTTCTTTTGATATGGACGGCTTAACAGATAAAGCAGCGGGACCAGCTACCCGATTATAATAGCCATTCACCGTTTTTACCTGTTCACCCTTCCCATAGTGAACGATAATCTCACTGCCTTCCACAGGAACACCGTTAATCGTTTGCTGCAGTGTTACATGCTTCATGCCAAGCTTATCCTTTTTCGTTTCCTTTACTTTAAAATTACCTTTTGCGTTTTTCATGTTGAGGGTTTTTTTGTTATTCCCGACAAAAACCCCCGCGCTCTTCTGTGCGTTTTGCTTAAGATCTTTTTCGGTCACAAACACAGGTACGTTCAGGCTGGCTGGTTTTTGTTTCTGCATTTGCTCCTGCACCTGTTTGACATCATTTACACTTGCTTCTTGTGCAAAAGAACCCATTGGTGCTGTAATCATCGCGGCAGAAAGAACCATTGGAACGACCCATTTCTTATTCATTTAAAATCCCCTCCTCCATTCGTTTGTTTTCGATTATATACGAAGGGAATAACTAATTGTAGATATAATTCGACCTATTTTTTATATTAAGAAAAGTGGTTAGTATGTAGCGATGATTGTTTTTCCGGGACCTTTTACCTTGTACGAGTTTGTAAAAAATTGGATTATTGAACTACTAAAAAAGCTGAACCCTCTTTGGATGAGTTCAACTTTTCTGAGATGATTATAAATTTGGTTCAGGTGATCCCGTGCTTTTCGTAACCTGTCAAAGCTACTCAAAAAACTTCCTGGCCAGACTGATAAATTCACTTTCTTCTTCCGGTACCTCATCTTCCATATAGATTGCCTCAACTGGACATGCAGCTTCACATGCGCCGCAGTCAATGCAAATATCCGGATCGATGTGAAACATGTCTTCTCCTTCTTCTATACAATCAACAGGGCAAACTTCCACACATTCCCCCGATTTTTCATTCTTACAAGGTGATGTTATTACAAAAGCCATGTCAATCTCCTCCCTTATTTACGAATGTTGTTTCCGTTTATCAGGGGCTAGCTGAAATGTTTCTTTATCAAGATTCAAAAATTCCAATGCATTCAAGCCTCTGATGCTGTTTTTATCATCTTCATTCAAAGTTGTCAGGCGTTCCACAATATCACCCGCCGGTGCTTCACGCAGTAAAAATGGATAATCAGTACCTACCATAATCCGATTTGCACCAAAACGATCCAGCATATACTGCAAGTTCTGCGTATCGTAAACCAGTGTATCGTAATAGAACTGCTTCGCATAATGACTTGGCGGATGTTCCGTTTTTCTGATTTGCGGCCAGACATTCCAGCCTTTATCCATCCGTGGCAGCAAATATGGCAATGACCCGCCCCCATGTGCGAAACATATTTTTAAATTCGGGTACTCGTCCAGCATTCCGCTCATAATGATGCTTCCGGCTGCCAACGCTGTTTCAGAAGGCATTCCGACCATATACATGAAGTTATGGCGCGGCATGCGTTCCCGTCCCATTGTCGCCCATGGGTGAATGAACAGTGGGACTTCCCATTTGTCCGCATACTGGAAGAACTTCCGCAATGATGGATCATCAAGATTGTTGCCGTTGACATTGCTTCCAAGCTCAATTCCTTTCAACCCCAGTTCGTGGATAGCCCGGTCCATTTCTTTAATGGCCAGATCGACATCCTGCAGTGGAACCGTTCCGAGTCCGGCAAACCGGTGCGGATACTCATCCACAACAGATGCAATAAAATCATTTTGAAAACGGGCCATTTCAAGCCCCTGTTCAGGTTCAGACCAGTAGCTGAAGGTAACCGGAATTGGTGATAATACCTGGACATCAATTCCTTCTTTGTCCATATCCTTGATTCGTTGTTCAGGATTCCACGTGTGATCGGTAATTTCTCTGAATTTCTTTCCTGCTATCATAATATTGGCGCCGCAATCACATGTCTTCTCTAAAACAGGCCAGCGGTCCTCCCCATATTTTTCAGCTAAATTCAGGAATTCCTCGGATATAACATGCGTATGAAAATCTACTTTAATATTTTGACTCAACACGAACTCCCCCAGCATTCATAATTTTTTTGGAAAAAACCGGCATCCGCCTCGTCTTATAGCGTGTGCCGATGTTTATCCTATAAAGCCAACCATAAAGTTATGATTGCTGACACTGGAAGAAAGATAGACAGCCGTTGCATCTATCTCTCTTCCAATGTTTTACTCTCCGATATCAACACCGTAAGTGAAGTAGGATTTTGGTGGTTTACTTCCCCACATTTCCAGACCTAATTCTCCAACATCTGAAGTCCATTCAATGGCTTTCCAGTCTGGTGAAAAAATCAGAAATCCGCCGGTCCAAAGTTCCACACGGTGTCCGGATGGTTCAAATACATAAATGAACTGTGCACCACTTGTTCCATGCTTTCCAGGGCCCCATTCGATTTCAATACCATTTTCAGCCATGATATTGGCAGCACGAATCAGCTCGTCGGGAGAATCCAGGAAGTACGCCAGATGGTGAAAAGCAGCACCGTTCTGGTTGGCATTACGCATAAATGCAATTTCATGGGCAATGTTCGTTCTGCTCAACCATGATCCCAAACGGGTATCTTCTTCATTCTGAATGTAATAGCGATGATGAATACCGAGGAAATCAGTCCACCATTCCTGCTCCTTCTGAACATCATCAACCATGATATTGACGTGGTCAAAACGACGAGGCGAAACACCTTTTACATTATATTTGCTTGGGTGACTCGGCAGCTGTGACTGCAATTTTGGGTCATCCGTTTCAAATAAATCTTTTTCCCAATACAATTCAACCGGTAATCCAGTCGGTGATTTAAAATGAAGTGCATCTCCAAGCGCCTTCTTTTGGCCCGATTCAATTCGTTGAAACTCAATATTTTGGTCCTTCAGATACTTTTCAAACAAATCAAGGGATTCTTCTGCCGCTACACGCCAGCTCATGCGGTTAACTTCTGATTTATCCGATTCCTGCAGTACCAGTGTATAATGATCAAAATCCTGCCATGCTCTTAAATATGCACGACCCTCTTCTTTTTCGGTTAAAACAAGACCTAGAACCTCTGTGTAGAACCATAATGAATCTTCAAATTTGGTAACACCAATCTCGACATGACCAATATGGGCCACCGTACGCAAATATTCCTCCAGACGCTGCTGGGCAGATGTTTCGTTTTGAACTTCTTCTTTAACTTTAGACATTATGCATTACCTCCAGTTGAATCTGTATTTTATTTTAATAGGCAGCAACTTTTTGTTTCTGCTTCTTTTCCTTCTTCTCTTTCTTTTCCATAATCGTAGTACTGTGTGCAGTAGTGAACGACGCTTTCGGATCGATAAATACCTTTGCACTGCTCACTGCGATTGGTGCTTCGCCAAACCCGGTTGCCATCAGTTTCACCTTGCCGTCATATGTTGAGACATCGCCAACAGCATAGATGCCCGGAATGTTCGTTTCCGCTCTTGAATTGACAAGAATCTGATTTTTTTCAATGGCTAAGCCCCAATCGTTAATTGGTCCAAGATTCGATATGAAACCATAATTGACAATATAATCATCAGCTTCCACGTGTAGAATATCATCACCTTTTTGCTGCTTGAGCTTGATATTTTCAATGTGAGTTTCACCGGCCAACTCCACAGGTACGTAAGGCGTTAGAATATCAATTGACGATTCCTTCATCAGTTTGACACTGTAATCATGCGCCCTGAACTTATCCCTTCGATGAATAATCGAAACTTTGGATGCTGTTTTTTCCAGCATCAGGGCCCAGTCCACAGCGGAATCACCGCCGCCGAAAACACATACTTCCTTGTTTTTAAAATCATCCAGCTGGTCAATCTTATAATGAAGATTCGTATCAGCGTATCGTTCTTCATTTTCCAGTTTCATTGTTCTTGGTTTAAAGGCACCATTTCCGGCGGTTATAATAATTGTTCTGGAATAATGAACTTGGGAGTTTGTTGATATTTTAAAAATGCCATCTTCTTTCGTGACATGTTGAACTTCCTGATTCAGGCAAATCTCATTTTCAAATTGCTGCATTTGATCTGTCAGCTGATTCACCAGCTCCTGCGCTTTAATTTTCGGGAAGCCGGCAACATCATAGATAAATTTTTCTGGATACAATGCGGTAAGCTGCCCGCCCAATTCCGGAAGATTCTCAATGATTTTCACGCTTGCCTGGCGCATCCCTGCATAAAAAGCAGTGAATAAACCGACTGGTCCTCCGCCGACGATGGTGATATCAAATACTTCGCTGTTATTATCCATTTCGTCATACCTCCAATGCTAAAAACATGCTATTGGTAAAACCCGGTGAGACTGGGAAAATGGTGGACTCAACCGCTCCGGAAATATACTTCGCTTTCCGCGGGCGGCAGTTGAGCCTCTTCGTACTACGCACTCAGAGTCTCACCTAGGCCTTTCCTCCCGCAGGAGTCTACGCATATTTCCTCCGCTAAAGTAGAGTATCGTTCGTCTTTTCTTATATACATATTTGTTTTATCCCAGCTCCCTGGCTTTTTCCCTGTCAGATCAGCCTTACATTATAAAATAAGGCTTATTTTCCCATGCGGTCGCAGACTATCCAGTTTCAGTACAACTTTTTTAGTTTGAATTCGAAGCTGACCGTCTTGCTGAACAAGCTCATAGAAACTCCTGCCAATAAATGAATCTACCACTTCTCGTTTCGTCCGGTGACAATCGAAATTGCATGCCACTGATATAACGTCAGATTCCAGATCGTCCACCATAATATTATGATAGTTTCGAAGGGTGGTTGAATGCGGATACTCCACGTGTGCTTCTTTCTTCAGCAATCTTTCCGCCCGATCCTGGATCCGTTTCCGGTCATCATGAATAAAGAACAATGATGTTCGTGCATCGGCATCCGGGTCACCCAGCGGCGGAACCTTGTACGTACCATCATCTGTAAATAATGCAGCCCATTCTTTCAAATTCCATTCATCCAGTAAATAAGCTTCCTTATAAAGAAAATCGACAACATCCTGCCGTTCCAATGTTTTTACTGTCATACCCGGGTAACCTCCTTCTGCAATGACTTTTTCATTCGTGCGTCAAACTCACGCCAAAAGCTTCTCATTTGCAGTTCATCTGTCCCCAGAGCGTTCTCCTCTCCGCGTAACATTCCTCTGGAAACATCATTCCATTGAACTTCCTGATTATTGTTATAAGCTTCCTGGCACAGTTCCAATGCTTCATTATCATCCGGCGTTGCGAATCCGCCTGGCCCAAGAAACTCCAGGAAATTATTGTTTCTGGCCATCCGATGCACCATATCTTCATCTTTCGGAACTAGCGCATACGCAGTAGCTTCCAGATAACCAGGCGATGACGGATAAAATGTTCTTGCCGTAACGGCCATAATGTCGTTAATAACCAAGTTAGGAAAAATGATGATATTACGATTCCAATTCGCGATCCGGTCAGCACGTTCCTCACCAAATCTTTCGGTTAAGCGCTCTTTCATTTTCTCCATATCACGTTTCAGATCTTCATCCCAAATTGGAGTCCACTGGGCAACAGGTCTTCCCCATGGTGCTGTGTATTCAACCACCGCATGACCGTTTCCAAGTGATTTACCTGTACCATGCAGTCCTACTTTTTTCAGATTAGGATCCTGCTCTTGCTTAATATCAAAGTATGTCTTGTGTGTCGGCAGGCCATGATAGAGGTCAGCACTGTTCTCTGCCAACAGTTTCCAATTGGCTCTGACACTGTAATCCTGAATACCTCCAAGGACTTCCATGCCTGTTTCACTTTGATCAGCAACAAGATCAAGATATTCTTTTGCATCCGCCAAATAGTCGTATAATGAAATGGCATCATCATCAAAATTGACAAACATGAAGCCACGATAGCTTTCAAAACGGTTAACCGCTTTCATGTCTTTCGCGCCATCGTCATTAAAATCATCCGGAAATGCATCTTTACCCGGCATACCCGTCAGACTTCCATCGTTTTTAAAGCTCCAGGCATGATAGAAACAACGAAAAACTCTGGAGTTCCCTTCATTTTCCCGGCAGACAAGTGCACCACGATGCGGACATGTATTGTACAGTACTCTGATCTCATCGTCCTGGCTGTGTACCAGCAATAAATTGCGGCCGCCTACTTTTTTCCGTTTGTAATCGCCTTTTTCAGGAACTTCCGATTCATGCCCGATAAACAACCAGCATTTGTTGAAAATTTCAGCGCGTTCTCTTGCCAAAATTTCACGGTCGGTAAATACGCTCCTGTGAACTAAGAATTCATTTTTATCGATGTCGTCATGAATATAACCATCCATATCATTGAAATTCATATAAAGCCCTCCATTTCGATCGGTTTTAAAGCGTGTTGCCTCAGGAAACAAATCCCTGGGCGGCCCTGTAGTCAAGGCGTGTATGCCGACAATTTATCTTCCATTATCGCGCCCTTCCTTTAAGAAAATAGCTGTAAGCACTTTCATTTACCATTTAAAAAAACCACCTTTATTGCGAAACATGTTTAACTAAGTCGACTTTTCTTTAAGTGGCTTACCAAGTATTATAGATGACTGATAATTCTGATTCCAATTGAAGTTTTTTTAGTTTTTACAGCAATTCCAAAAAAACTTTTATACGGTTTTCTAAAAATAATTTATTCTTATATTTTTCTGTTCCCTTTATTGACATTTTGATTTTGTTTAAATAGCATTAAATAAGGGTTTGATTTGAAAGCGATTTCTATAAAGTTAGAGTTCAATAAATTGGATGTTCGGGAGGCGAACAGAGATGAATGAAAGTCAACTGGAGACCTTTCTAGCTGTAGCACAACACAGGAGTTATTCCAAAGTCGCTGAAGTCCTTAATGTTACCCAGCCGACGGTAACTTCACGTATTAAAGCATTAGAGGATATTCTCGGTTGTGAACTTTTCACTCGGATAGGACATGAAATCTTTCTTACAAAGGAAGGCAACCTGTTTTTTGATTACGCTAAAAATATATTAATCTATATTGATCATTCAAAAGAAGTTCCCAATATGGTTAAAGCTCCAAGCATAAAAGTCGGATTTTCTCCAGGTTACTCGTATTCCTTCATTACCGAACTGTTAAAAACTATTCAGTCTGAACGGAATATCGATATTCAAATCATAGAGGGATACGATTCAGTCAGCCTAAATGATAGTGCTCTATCCGGGGACATTGATCTTATTTTCACAAGAGAAATATTATCCAAGAATCCTGATTTTACATCAGAATACCTTTTTGATAATAATCTCGTATGTGTACTGCCGAAAAATCACAGTCTATCTGATAAAGAGAAGCTTTGCGCGAAAGATTTAGCGGGGGAAACAATCATTAGTTATAAACGAAATTCCACCTTATGGAATATGATAGACAGACAATTATTGGATGCACAACATATGACCCGAATCGATGTTGCCAATAATGAGATGCTTTTAAAAGCAGTCGCAAATGAGGTAGGTATTGGAATTATTCCTGAACTGGGTACTGACATACGCTATCAAGAGGACGTATCTGTCAGGCATATTACAGAGATTGATACAATATCGAACAAGGTTTACGTCCAATACCGGGAAAATTCCCAAATGAAACCGATCGCCAAAAAAATCATTTATACAATTATTAATCATAAGTACAGCAAATACAGTGAAGTTAACTGACAAAAGAAGAAGCAACTATTTATCAAAATAACATACCGCGTGCATCCCGCTGGATGATATTCCGCCAATACAAAAAGTCCCGCACCGCCTTTTAGCGATACAGGACTTTTTGCTTTTCCAATTAATTAAGTCCTAAATCATACAACCGCACAGAGGGATTTTCCACCGTTAAGGACTTTCATCACTTCTCCGGCAATCAGCATTGCGGTTCTGGATTGGGCTTCTTCAGTTGATCCGGCGATGTGCGGTGACAGACGGATCGAATCAACTTGAGCAAGCGCGGAATCCTTCTCAACCGGTTCAGTCTCGAGCACATCAAGATATGCCCCGGCAATTTTACCCGATTGTACAGCACTTACCAAATCCTGTTCATGTACAATCCCGCCGCGTGCTGAATTGATCACATATGCATGGGATTTCATCTGAGGAAAATTTTCCTTGTTAATCATGTGCCGGGTCGCTTTTGTCAGCGGAACATGCACCGAAACAAAATCTGATTCGGTGAGTAATTCGTTAAGCTCATCCACTGACCGTACCCCGGTTTCCGCCAAAATGTGATCAAACGGCGTAACAAACGGGTCGTAACCGATGACATCCATTCCGAACGCCTTGGCTCTTTTCGCGACACGGTGGCCAATTTCACCCAGGCCGACAAGTCCCACTGTTTTACCGTTCAATTCATTTCCGGTAAAACGTTTGCGGTTCCAGTTCCCTTTCCGAACATCAGCATCAGCATTATTCAATGGGCGGGAAGCATCCATCATAGCAGCCATTACATATTCGGCAACAGACGTTGCATTCGCATGGACAGCAGGAATGACCGGCATATTCCTTGCTTTTGCTGCTTCCAAATCAATATTATCCAATCCAACACCAAGCCGACCGATTACTTTTGTGTTTTTCGCCGCATCCAGTAATTCCGGATCGACCTTCGTTTCATTCCTAACAATGAGGGCGTCATACGACGGAACCAAGTCAAGCAGTTCAGTTCGTTTGCGTCCCAATTGCTTATCATAATCGACGGAATGACCATTTCGCTTAAGCTCTTCAATCCCATCGTACCACATTAACTCGGTAACCAGTATTTTCATGAGCCTCCACTCCCTTTAAAATAATTCCTATGTACCTGTTCCTGAAAATTTTTTATTGTAAACTGATTAGCAGATTACATTTGATTATATGCCGCGCAGAAGAAAATAATATCCTTAACACTAAAAACAGGACAGCATCATAAGATACTGCCCTGTCTCCTATTTGGACTTCTCCAAGTCCATTTTATTATTTTTCAGGAACATGTAGAACGAGGCACCGAAAATAATGAAATAGCCTAAAACGCTCAGCATCGTCGGAATTTGACCGAATAGAACGATGCTTAACAATGCCGAATAAACGACGGTTGAATAGAAAAAAATCGATATTTCATTAGCGGGTGCAAATTTATATGCAAGCGTAATCCCGAATTGACCCGCAGTTGCACAAGCTCCTGCCAAAATAAGGTAAACCCACTGCGTTAAACTCATCGGTTCATATGAGAAGATTGTAAACGGCAGCAGGACAACTGTTGCGAAAAACGAAAAATAAAAGACGACGGTATAATATTTTTCTTTATTTCCCAAAACACGTAAGAATGTGTACGCGCCGGCAGCGAATACAGCACCGAAAACGCCAACGATGTACGGGTAAATCTCCACCGAAAATTCCGGCTGGATGATGAATAACGCTCCTATAAACGCCACGATTACAGAAATAATCTGAAACCGGCGGGCTGTTTCTTTCAAGAAAATTGCGGAAAATAAAATCAAGATGAACGGACTGAGCTTGTTCAGCATCTCAGCGTCGGATAAAACGAGGCGGTCAATCGCGTAAAAGTTCAATACAATACCAACCGTGCCTAATGCAGAACGGGCAAGCAGCAGTTTCTGGTTCTCTTTTTTCCCGAACAACCTTTCTTTATGATGCAGTACAAAGCCTACTGTAATTATAGCCGCTACAATATTGCGAAAAAATGCTTTTTGTGCTGTCGGCAAATCACCCGAAAGCTTTACAAATGCTCCCATGAGTGAAAATCCCAGAGCAGACACCAACAATAATATAATGCCTTTATTGCGGTCGGACATCGGTTCTTCCTCCAATTGTTAAATCCTCACATGATCACCTAAACAATGCTAATACAATCATGTGGGATTGGAAAGAAATTTGTTTAAGAAGTGAAATCGGAGGGACGTAATCCTGCTTTTATTTAACCATGCCCACCCCCAGTGCCAAGTGTTCCCACAAAATTTCTTCCACCAGTTGACCCTGTTCTTCTCCGCAGTCAATAATTAAAATCATCTCTGAATTTTTCCCTTTTAACAGCCTTTTTCGTTTTTTAATGATTTTTTCCGTAAAAAGTCTGATTGCGAACCCCAAAGCAAACCCAATTGCGCCAAAAATCAGTCCCCACCAAATCGGCCCCCAGGCTAACTCAAATCCGATACTTGTTCCAACTACTGAAAAACCCGTGGCCAGCGCCGCCCCAATATCAATGAGTGACGTTCCGTCAGAAGTATGGATACTGTCAAACATTTTTCGATCCTCGGCTCGGTTATCAAGTGGAATCGCATAAATACTTTCCCGTGTAATTCCTCTTTTTTCCAGCGTTGAAATAGCCATTTCCAAGTAAATGCTATGATTAAAAGTGGAAAATACTTGCATATTAATCACTTCACCTTTAACTCGTTTGAAATTTGGAATCCTGGTTGCTGGTAATTATCTTTCAAAAACCTCCGCTGCTCCCTATTGTACAGCTTATTATTCTCAACGGTATTCATATACGCATCAAACGCCGCAAATCCGTATGTCGAGGGCAGCATAAGCAGCCATTCAGGATTCAAAACAGAAGTCGCCTGCTGAACTTCACCCATAAATAAATATGTGATGGCTTCAATACTATGTGATAAATAAAAGAAAAGAACAGTCCAAAAAATAACAAAGAAGGCTGTCATGATCCGATGAATGTAAAGTTGTCCAAGTCCTGGTACAGCAAGTGACCAGAACACTGCCATAAAAGGATTTCTTTTATCCAGATAGTTGATCTCCAATGCACCAAGACTAAATGAATTAAAACGATGCTCTTCATGCACCGCCAATACATACACCTTATTCATATCTACCGTTGTTCGATGACTGTCCCAAATTCCAAAAATATAAACCGGTAAATAGACTAACAGCCATCTAGTATCCACGACACTTGCAGCCATCTCAAAATTGCCTTGAAACGAATATATAATCGCTAAATTCACATTTGCCTGCACATTAACAATCACTTCCCAGATAAATAAGACATATCCCCGAAGGTACTTTGATAAAAGCAGATGCCCAAAACCTGGATATGCAGCACTCCACCAGGCAATGATGGAAGGACTTCTTAAATGAATCTGTGTTGTTCCAAGAATGCTCACATGCGCTGTATACCGTCTGGCAGTATTGTCAGATACATAATTATTCACGTGAAAAACTCCCAAACCTAGTCTTCTCCCTTTTAGAATCCCCTTAAATGGCTTGTCTATCCCATTCTGTAACAGGAAATCTAATACTGTGTATATATCCTTATGGAAAATGAATAATAAACTTAGCAGCTGATTAGGAAGGATGAACAGCCTGATGGATCTTGTCAGAAGAATGTATGAAACGCAGGAAACATACGGTCAGTTAATTAGACAGAACTACTTTGAGAATGTACTCTTTTCCTTCCAATGGTGGTTTCTGTTGCTTATCACTGTTTTGGTATGGATAATCTGGGTAACTTTGGTCGATAAAAAAAGATTGAACATTATTCTGCTTGCAGGTTTCATCCCGAGTTTCATGGCATCAATTATGGATAAAATCGGTCTTACCACATACCTATGGTCATACTCCTATCACCTGCTGCCTTCCATTGAAGCATATTCGATTAACCTGGCCATCATTCCGGTTGGATACATGCTGTTATATCAATATGTAAGTAAATGGAAAAAGTATTTAATTGTGCTTGCGGTATTAACAGCGTTTGCTGTACTCGTTGCGGAACCTGTCTTTGTGTTTTTGGATATTTATACGATGCATGCGTGGAAGCATTTGTACTCCGCCCCGCTTTACTTTCTGGTGGGTGTTGTTACAAAGTGTCTGGTGGATAAACTTGCGGGACAAAAGTATAGTAATAAATAACCTTTTCGGTGAATGAAAACAGGAGTAACACATCGCTGGTGCACTCCTGTTTTTATAATTTCCGGATAAAAGAAGTATGCAAATTACGGACTATTGCAGATGTTCCGGGGGTGTATTTTTATGGTCCTTTTCCACTTCCGAAAAGATATTATTTCGGTTTAACTGTTTCTGTAGTTGATTCATTTGCTGGTTCAGTTGTTCCAGTTGCGATTCCGTTGACTTATTAACCGACTGCTGTAATTGCTTAAATTCCGCTTTCGTAACTGGCTGTGCCTCCTGTTTTAACGTAAAGCCCAGCTTTCCGTTGGGTTCCAATGTAGCCCACTCTACATCCTTAATATTGGTAACATTATTCTGCCGTAAGTTCATTTCAAGCTGGTCAACGGTCATTCTTAACTTTGCCAGGTTTTTTTCATTCAACGTTCCATTTTCAATCAATACTTTGGACTTACCCGTAATGAGCTTTTCCAACCCGTCAAATTTTAGCTGCCCATATTCCATAGCAAGTAACGTTAAGACAAGTACGGCGCCCGTCGCGAAGGCAAGCCAAACATTTTGAGTAGTAACAGGTTGAACAATCAGCGTTCCAATCGAAATCATAATAACGGCTTCCGCCAATGTCATCTGCGAGACAGTTTTTCTGCCCGCAACCCGCAAAAGGAGCGTCCCAACAAGTACAATCAAAATCGCTTTCCAAATCCAATTTATTTCCATATGCCCGTCACCCTTTGCTTTCAGTTTCAGCATTTATATAGTTTACTTTTAGAAAGATATTTATACAGGGACACGGTTCTCGAATTCCTGAAATTAATTTACATTTTTCACTCGAAAAAACTGGTAAGATAATAAAAGAATACAAATCATAGGATGGAGATAGAAAGGAGCGTTCCATCTGATGAAACATAAAATCGTTGTAGTAATTATCCTTATCATTATTGCCTTTGTTACCGGTTGTGAAAATCAGGAAGAAAAGAAAACGACTGCAGAACAATCCGATAAAGAATTAGTGGACAAACAAAAAAAGCAAGCAACGGATGCAAAGGAAAAACCAGTTAATCGTGTTGCAACAACAGGTTTTCCAGTAAAAAAAGCCAATAAGACTAAAAACTACTTTGGAGTCATCGTGGAGAATTCCATTGATGCCAGACCGCATACAGGCCTTGTCAATGCAGATATTGTATATGAAATGGAAGTAGAATACAATATTACTCGCTATCTTGCTATATTTCACAGCAGCATCCCTGAAAAAATCGGTCCTGTACGAAGCGCCAGACATTACTTTCTGCCAATATTCCAATCCTGGAATGTACCTTTTATTCATTATGGCGGAACTATTTTTGCTTATAACAACCTAAAACGGAAAGAACTCATGCATCTGGATGGACTCGAGAATGGAAATAAGTATTTCGAACGGGATAACAGCAGAGCTGCACCGCATAATGCATATTTGATTACCGACAGACTTCCAACTTTTAAAAAGAAACCGCGTAATCCGCACTTTGAATACACGGATAAGCTTTCCGAATTTGATGAAAAAGTATCAAAAATAACGATTAACTATTCAGATCCGAACAGCGTTCACACTACGTATCAATATGATAAAAAAGATAAGGTTTACCGTCGTATTCTCGAAAATGAACCACATACTGACCGGGCAACAGGAAAACAAATTAAAACGAAAAATCTGTTTCTCTTATATGCAAAACATCGTGATATGACAACAGGCGGCGGCTACATTCATATCAACTTTAATACAAAAGGCAAACTGGATTACTATGTAAATGGAAAGAAATTCAATGGTAATTGGAAAAATATCAAAGGTGATATTGTTTTCTTTGATAAGGAGGGTCAAAAAATACAAGCACTGCCCGGAAAAACGTGGATACAGGTTGTTGATAAACAGAGGAAATCTATAGTCGAGGAGAATAAATAGCGTATTAAAGATTTGAAAACCTGACAAAATCGTTTGTCAGTTTTCATCTTTCCCTTTCCAAAAGAAAAAGCCCGAAATCCAATCATACAATGGATTCGGGCTTTTAAACAAATGATGATTCCGATTGGGCTCGAACCAACGACCTCATGCCTGTCAAGCATGCGCTCTCCCAGCTGAGCTACGGAATCGTATTTATTTTTCGATAACAATAAATAGTATAATCGACAAACTCAGATGACGTCAAGGATTTTTTGTGGTATCTGTTTCCACAAGTTCCGGTCACCATCCGTTATCAATGTGGTCTTTTTCTAATTAATTCACTTTAAAATTTTCAACAACTCATATTTATAACCCTGATAACGATAATTCTGTTTCTGATACATCTCACGCGGTGTATCCTCACCATCAGCAATAAGGATAATTTCGGAATTGCTATAATTCTCCATTGCATACCGCTGCAACTGAGATCCAATGCCTTGCCGTTGAAACTCACCGCGAACCTCAAGATTTTCAATTTCCACTGCTTCATCTCCAACAAAAATATCCATCGTACCTGCCGGAGTGCCATGATAATAGGCAATGACCTGAACATACTGACCAGCTTCAAACTGACGATTATTCAAACCTACCTTCTGTTTGGCAAACACCTCGCCGAATTGCATGTCGGTTTCGTATTGAAGTTTCAAGTAATCATCCAATGTTATATGAGTTACTTGTTCAATCTTAATGTCCGGATTTTCAGCTGCCTGCGGAAAATCTTTCGGATTGATCAAATACAGCTCCATAAAGCCAACATCGTAGTTTTGATTGCTTATGTATTCAAGGAGTTCACCAACCGGTTTCGTATTATCTGCAAAGTAAAAACGCAAATGATTCTGGTTATGCTGCTTATGAAAATTTATTAAATACTTTTCCGCTTCCTTAAATTGATCCAACATTGGCATCCGCTTGAATTCAATAAAACTGCTGTCGTACCTGATCGGCATTTCCGGATAATGAAACTGCTCATATAACTTATTTTCATTTACCAAATGACCGATTGTATTGGTATCTTTAAATGTAAACTGCTTCATTATTATTCCCCCACCCTGTTTCGATACATATATTTTAAACTATATAGATACAGTTGTTCAATTTCAATCAAGACCGCATTAATAAACTAAAAATATCAGTTTGTTTTTATTCCCCTTCTCCCACTTCTCCGCATTATCTCCCGATTGACTAGCCTTCTCTCTCATTTCATCACACTCTCTCCCAATTGACCATCCCTCTCTCCCATTTCATCACACTCTCTCCCAATTGACCATTCCTCTCTCCCATTTCATCGGTTTCTCTCCCGATTGAGCTGACAAACCAAAGCAAACTGCCGATCCAAAACTATTTCTGTTCTCGAAATAAATTTTTGGCTAATTTCCTGGTTTAGCTTTATAATAAAAAGACAATTGTCAATTTTACACCTAGGGGGCAGTCTGTTGAGGAATGTTTTATCTTACTTAAAACCTTATAAACTTCCGGTTGCTGCTGCATACAGTTTGATGTTTATTGAGCTGTTGGTGGAGCTGCTTCTTCCGTTTTTCCTTGGGAAGATGATTAACCAGGGAGTTTTGAATAAAGACCTCGATAATATTATCATGTGGGGGTCCATCATGATTGCGATGGCCATGACTGCGTTCATCGCCGGGATAATTAATTCCTTTTTCGCCGCACATACAACATTCAATTTTTCCTATGATTTACGAGAAAAATTGTTCGAAAAAATACAAGGGTTCTCTTTCGCAGATTTAAACCTGTACCCTGCCTCGGGACTTGTCACACGATTCTCCAACGATATCAGGCAGCTGCAAAACCTGATTTTCATGGGACTTCGGATCATGATGAAGGCGCCGCTCCTGATTATCGGCGGGGTTATTATGGCGTTCATCGTGGATTATCAACTTGCCCTTATTTTTCTTGTAACGGTGCCACTGCTGGTTGGATTTCTGCTGTGGGTGCTCAAGATGGCAAGCCGGATGTTCAATAACGTCCAACGAAATGTTGACAATGTGAACCAGGTCATGCAGGAAAACCTTGCCGGAATGCGATTGATTAAAGCGTTCGTGCGCCGGAATCATGAATCAGCACGATTTTCCGATGCGAACGAACAGCTTGCAGTCACTACACGTAAGACGTTCCGATTCATTGAGACGTCCATGCCGATTCTGTTATTTGTGATGAATCTTAGTCTGGTTATTATTCTATGGTATGGAAATAATCTGGTTATTGCCGGTGAAACATCAGTCGGCAGTGTTGTGGCAATTGTCAACTATGCGTTGCGGGTTTCGATGGCCATTTCAATGTTGACGTTCATTATTTTAGCGTTTTCCAGGGCGCGGGCATCTGCTGAGCGGGTCAATGAAGTGCTTCAGGTGAAAAGTGATCTTGTTGATTTTTCCGATCGTACAACCGATTCGCCGGCATTTACCGGAAAAATTTCCTTTTCCGATGTCAGCTTTTCCTATCCCAAATCAAATGAAAAGGTACTCAAAAATATTAATTTCACCATAAATGCCGGAGAGAAGCTGGCCATCATCGGTGCGACTGGATCTGGAAAAACTTCCCTTTTCCAGCTGATACCAAGGCTTTATGAGCCGCAAAATGGTAAAATCTTTGTCGATGATAAGCCGATTACATCATACCGACTGGAACGCTTGCGAAAGAGCATCGGTTATGTGCCGCAGACCCCGCTGTTATTCGGCGGTACTGTCCATGACAATATTGCTTGGGGAAAAACTAACGCCACACAGGAAGAGGTCATTCAAGCAGCTAAAGACGCGCAAATCCATGACACTATTTTAGATCTGGATGACGGTTACAACACCAAAATCGGGCAAAAAGGCGTCAATTTATCCGGCGGCCAAAAGCAGCGCCTCTCGATTGCACGGGCACTGATCCGTCACCCAAAACTGCTTATGCTTGATGACAGTACAAGTGCACTTGATCTTGCCACCGAGGGTCAGCTGCTGGAAGCGATTCAAACGTATAACTGTACAACGTTAATCATCACACAAAAAATATCAACTGCCATGAATGCGGACCGGATTTTGCTGCTTGATGACGGAAAAATGCTTGCAATCGGGACGCATGAGGAACTGCTGAACGATTCCGCACTGTACACGAGAATTGTTGCCTCGCAATTCGGGAAGGAGTACGCCAATGTCAATTCGTGAGCTGATACGTCCATTCACCCATAAACGAATACCGATCAACTCGATTAAAATTGATAAATCAGACCGGGCACGGAATACATCCACTACCATCAAGCGAATCTGGAGTTACCTTGCCCGTGAAAAGATGATGCTTACATTCGTCATTTTAGCGGTTGTGGTCAGCTCCGCCATGAGTCTCGCCGGCCCATTTATGGTCGGCATGGCAGTCGATGATTATATTGTAACGAACGATCCGTCCGGACTTGGCATGCTGCTGATCTGGCTGGTCATAATTTATATTGTTCATTCGGTTTCGATTTTTTTGCAAAACTACTGGATGGTCGGAATCGCGCAAAAAACAGTTTACACGTTGAGAGAACAGCTGTTTAACCAGTTCCACCGGCTGCCGATTTCCTTTTTTGACAAGCGCCAGCATGGTGAACTGATGAGCCGGGTGACCAATGATATCGATAATGTAAACAATACCCTCAATCAGTCAGTCATTCAGATATTTGCCAGTATCCTGACATTGATTGGTACTGTATCGGTTATGCTTTATCTGAGCCCGCTTCTTACCGCAGTGACAATGACAATCATCCCTGTTATGTTTTTCACGATGAAATGGATCACCAAACGAACCGGTCCATTGTATAAATTGCGGCAGCGCCATCTTGGTGACATGAGCGGCTATGTGGAGGAAATTGTATCTGGACAGCATATTGTCAAAACCTTTTCACAGGAAAAACGGGTCATTGATGAATTCCGGGAAAAGAATGCGAACTTGCGGGAATCCGGGTTCTGGGCATTGAATTTTGCTGGGTTTATTCCCAAGGTCATGAACATGCTGAACTTTTTAAGCTTTGCTTTGATCGCGCTTGTTGGTGGTATTCTTGCCGTAAACGGACATATCACGGTTGGCGTAATCGTTATTTTCACTGAGTTTGCTCGTCAATTTACCCGGCCGCTTAATGAACTGTCCAACCAGTTCAACATCTTGCTGTCAGCGGTTGCCGGGGCAGAGCGCGTATTTAACATCATTGACGAGGAGCAGGAAGAGCGTGATGAGGCTTCAGCAAAAGAAATCAAGCAGACAGACGGACGGCTGGAGTTCCGTAATGTTAGCTTTGCCTATGAAAAAACACCAATTTTAAAAGGAATCAGTTTTGAGGCAAAACCAGGGCAGACTGTAGCCTTGGTCGGACACACCGGGGCAGGTAAAACAACGATAATCAATCTGATTTCGCGCTTTTACAATTACGATTCAGGGGAAATTTTACTTGATGGTACCGACATCAAAAACATCAAACGTTCCAGTCTCCGCAGCCTGATGGCATTCGTGCTCCAGGATACGTTTTTGTTTCACGGAACCATCCGGGAAAATATCCGCTATGGCCGTCTTCATGCTACCGATGAAGAAGTTGAGGAAGCTGCCCAAAATGCCAATGCACATGATTTCATTGCACAGTTGCCGAATGGCTATCAAACCGTTCTGGATCAAGACGGGAGCGGCATCAGTCAGGGACAGAAACAACTGATTACAATTGCCCGGGCAATGCTGGCTGATCCGGCGATCCTGATTTTAGATGAAGCAACGAGCAACATTGATACGATTACGGAGCTGAAAATTCAGGATGCACTGGAACACCTGATGCAGGGACGGACCAGTTTTGTCATCGCCCACCGTCTCAATACGATTCAGGAAGCTGACCAAATCATCATGCTGGAACATGGAACCATTCTTGAACAAGGTTCCCACGACGAGCTGCTCGAACAGCGCGGGCGGTATTACGAACTGTATAAAGGACAATTACTGGAATCCGGTTGACTTTTATCGGGCAGGCAGAAAAATATGTTACAATGAATGAACAACAGATTGGCTTCGCATGAGGGATTAGGCACACTGTTCTTTTTGGGATACCTCCCAAAGAGGAGGTGATGCCTATGGCTGTGGACTCCGTATTAACGCTAATGATATCCTTTGGGATGTTAATCGCGTTCATTATGTCGGATAATGGTCAAAATAAATAATCCCTCGATGCCTTTAGCCAAGCGCTGAGGGATTATTTCCTGAAGTGCCTATACCCCTCTTGACGGGGTTAGTCTGTTGGGAACCGTCTCGTATATCAGCACGAGGCGGTTTTTTACAGCCTATGATTTTCTATAATTATTATACCACAATCCAACCAAATGTACACATTGGAAAAGCGTACGGTAACAATTGGGCACGGTTCTGCTTAAGCTGTGTGCCAAATGACACATGGAATAACCAAAAGAAACATGATAAACTTTTATATAGGATGTTTCCAACAATTTTTCCAGGAATATACAAAGAACAATGAGGTGTTTTCAATCGGACGCAAAGGAACAATGGTCGACAAAGAAATCGACAGCAGCTATTTAAACGAGACAATGACGCTGAAACTTTATCAGCCGGAAGCATTTTCACCGCTCTATAAATATCATATATGCATCGTTCATGATGGAAATGACTATTATCAGCTTGGCCGTCTGGCAACATTAAGTGATAAATTACACAGCAGTGAAGACATTGCCAATACCGTGTTTGTCGGTATCCATTATAAAGACAAATTTGACCGCCGAAAAAAATACCATCCAAATGGGGAACAAAATCGTGATTATATCAAATTTCTGGTTCATGAAGCAGTCCCTTTCCTTGATGATCTGCTACCAACTTATCATATGGGACAGTCACGTACATTGATGGGCGATTCACTCGCAGGAACACTCGCACTCATGACTGCATTAAAGTACCCGAATACGTTCAGCAATGTGATTATGCAGTCGCCATATGTCGATGAAACAGTCATCAAATCCGTTAAGGAAGCAAAACGTATTGATCCCATCGATATTTATCATACAATCGGGACGGCGGAGACTGCAGTCGAAACAACCGATGGCAAGACACTTGATTTTGTCGAACCCAACCGCAGACTCCATGAACTTCTGAAGCATTCAGGTGCCAGCTACAGCTATCATGAACTCGAACATGGAGAACATACATGGAAATATTGGCAAAAAGATTTAAGTCGTGCATTAACGACGATGTTTGAGTAAATAGTTCGTAATTTTTGAATTTTTACTTCCTTTTTTGTATAATTTTTTGTTATAATTAAAGATAGACTAAAAATGCAGTAATTAATTAAATTAGGAAAATAGGAGGTTTTATTTATGAAATATGGTATAGCCATTTTCCCATCAAAGCCTGTCCAAGACGAAATAAACTCATACAGAAAGCGTTACGATCCGCATTATTCGACAATCCCACCACATTTAACGCTTAAGGAAGCATTCGAAGCCGATGATAATACAATTGAAGATTTGATTATTGAATTAAAAGGAATTGCCAACAGCACTGATCCATTTAAGCTGGAAGTCAACAAGGTCAGTACGTTTGCGCCTGTAACCAATACCATCTATTTAAAAGTCGAGCCGGTTCAGGAGCTGATTGATTTGTTCAACAAGATGCAAACAGGCAAATTCCCTGAAAACATGGAATATAACTTTGTTCCGCATATCACCATTGCCCAGAAACTTTCACATGATGAATATTCGGATGTTTATGGCAGCCTGCAAATGAAAGATATTCAACTGGAGGATAAAATTGATCGTTTTCACCTGCTTTATCAGCTTGAAAACGGCACATGGACTGTTTATGAATCATTTGTTTTTGGAAAAGAAAGCCTATGATTATTAAAATTACCGAGTCAGATGCACACAAACAGTTGGCATTTGATATTCGCACAAAGGTGTTTGTCGATGAACAAAACGTCCCGCCCGAAGAGGAGCTGGACGAGTTTGATCATGACTCGGAAACGGTTCACTTTACCGGTTATGAAAATGATAAGCTGATTGCGGCCAGCCGACTCCGTTTCGTCGAAGGTTATGGAAAACTGGAACGCATCTGTGTATTATTGGAATACCGTGGCAATGCGCATGGTAAACAATTGATTTTGGCAATGGAAGATAAGATTCAACAAAGACAGCTCACCAAAGCCAAACTGAATGCGCAAACACATGCAGTTGACTTTTACAAACGCCTTGGATATGAAGTCGTTTCAGGTGAATTTATGGACGCAGGTATTCCCCATGTCACCATGGTAAAAGAACTCGTTTAAAAAAGAAGCTCGGACAGAAATCCCGGCTTCTTTTTTATGGAGATTCTGAATGCTGCTGCCTTCTCCCAATTCGGTACCATTCTCTCCCATTCAAAAACCTTTTCATAATTGATTTTAACAGGACTAACTTTTACGGTGATTCTCAAAAATCCATTCATCTTCCCCGACATGTTCCCCATGTATGGTTTATTTCATTCTGGTAAACCTACAGATAGGTATTTGGAGGGTTTGCAATGGAAAATTTTATGCCGATACTGACTGATACACTGTTCGGGTTTGCAGCGTTATTTATTTTAACCAAGGTGTTGGGAAAAACACAGATTATTCAGCTGACCGCATTTGACTTTATTGCCGCTCTAGTCCTTGGCGAACTTGTCGGAAACGCTATTTTTGATGAAAAGACCGGCATCACGCACATTGCGTTCGCAGTGACGGTTGCGGGAGTTCTGTTGTATGTCACTGAATTTATAACGCAACGATACAAAGCATCACGTTCTTTCCTTGAAGGGAAACCTTCCATTATCATTCATAAAGGAAAATTGATCAGAGAAGAAATGAAGAAAAATAAGCTGGATATGAATCAACTTCAGCACATGCTGCGAGCCAAGGAAGCATTTTCGATCCAGGAAGTTCAATATGCCATTTTAGAAACAGATGGCACCGTTTCTGTTCTAAAAAAATCCGCATATCAAACACCGACAAACAAAGATATGAATATTCGTCCGGGATCCGTTATGCTGCCAATGATGATTATTAACGATGGTGAGGTTTTATGGGATAATCTTGCCGAGGCAAAATTGACGAAAGAATGGCTGCAGCAGCAATTAAAACAGCAGGAAATTGATTCCGTCAAAGAAATATTTTATGCAGAATGGATTGATGGACAGAAAAATTTATTTATCATGCCATTTAAACATAAGGGTTACAAATAGGCCGCTGGCAAAACTCCAGCGGCCTTTTTTTGCATATATTGAATTATTATTACTACTTTTCTCTCCTCTTTGCCTGATTCCTGGAATTGAAAACCATTCATTTCACATACAGATGCAGAAATTTATCATTCAATTAAGTGAACACTGACAAGCGCCCACACCATATGCCCCAGCACACATATCCTATTAAAGACAATAAGTCAATAACTATTTGAAAGGAGTAATAATTTATGGGTTGTGGAAAAGATTTTGATACAGGAAACTGTGTTTGCGATATCCTGAAAGAAATAGTTGACGCCCAGAACGATGTAGTTGAAAATTGCTGTGACACCAGTTGTGAACGTTCAATCAGCGACTTGCTCGGAGAAACAGACAACGGCAATGGTCTGGACACAGTACCATTAATCCTATATTGCAAAGACGGGTGCAAACCATTTAAAGGATTCGGTGCATGCCCTACCAATGGAAATGGCAATGGCGGGGGTCATGTGGAAGCAAGTTTCTTCTTCCGCGTTAAAAAAGTAACCGACGATTGCTGCGCTGTAATCGAGTTATTGAGAGATGATGAGGCAGAAGGAAATCCGCATGATCCTTTCTGCAGTGATGTCGAAGATTTAAGTGCGACCGGCATTTGCCTGACTGTAGACCTAAGTTGCTTCTGCCATGTAACATGCCTGCCAGCAATTCAAGCACTATAATTAAAAAATCAGGTGCCCCGTTTTATGGGGCATCTTTTTTTGATTATACCGAATCTTCTCCTGATAAATTCAGTCTTTTCCCGTTGAATTCATTCCTCTTCATTAAACACATTCTATAAAAAAAGGAATCGACTTTCAAAGAAGCCATTCCTTTTTCAATCACCTATTAAAACCCGATAAGACCGATTTCCAAAATCTCATCAAATGGAATTTTTGTTGCTGATTTTCTTCTGCCGACTTGCATATATACCCGCTCCTCCTGAAAATCAACGATCCTTCCACGGTATTTTCGTTCCTCCGTTTTGATTTCACAACGCATAGTCGGTACATGCTTCGGGGTGTTCAGAAAATAATCGAGACGCTCGCGCACTGTCATATCCTTAAATTTCTTTCGATCGTCTCCCCCTTTATCTTCAGTTGGATCCATTTTCTCATTCGAATCATCAGTCGCAACAGTGGAATCTTCATTTATTTTTTCCTCGGCAGGCTTGCTGAAATTATCCCGTTTCTGTAGTCGGCGTGCCGGGGCTTTCTTCCTTGGTACGGCATCAGCTGCTCCTATTCCATCGTTCGATGATGCGGCTGTAGAATCTTCACCCTTTTTAGGGGTCCGGTAGTTATGCTGCATCGGCGCTTCCGGTGTCCGAATAGTCGGCTGATGGATATAAAGCAAAGGGCTTTTAGCGTACTTTTTCTGTCCCATATTAAATCGCTCCTTTGTATTCCAATAGTCAGACCAGTATATGAACCCGTATTTGAAATTGTGCGTTTGACTAGATCAGAAAGCTCATAAACGCTGTCGCCATGCCGAAGTATATCAGGATTGAAATAATATCATTAATAGTTGTGATAAATGGTCCCGATGCAACGGCCGGATCGATGTGGAACTTGTCCATGACAATAGGTACAAGAGAACCGGCAAGTGTTGCAACAATCAGTGTTGCCATAATCGAGAGCCCAACCAGGATTCCCAGAAAAATTTCCCCTTTCCACAAGTAAATGACCCCAGTTATTACAATACCGCAAATTGTACCGGTAATCAGTCCGGTTAAACCTTCCCGCACGATTAACTTCCATTTCCCCTGCTTGCCGTATTCGCCGGTTGCCAACCCTCTCACAGCAACAGCCAATGCCTGTGTACCAGTATTTCCGGCCATTCCGGCAATCAGCGGGATAAAAATAGCAAGCACAGCCACTTTGTTTAATGTTTCCTCAAAACGTCCAATCAAACTTGCGGTCAACATGCCGAGAAACAGCAAAATAATCAGCCATGGCAGACGTTTTTTAGCTGAAATAAGTGCACTGTCGTTCGGACGGTCCATGTCAGACACCCCAGCAAGCTTGGAATAATCATCGCTTGCCTCTTCATCCATAACATCGAGAATGTCGTCAACTGTAATGATGCCGAGCAAATGATGCTGAAAGTCTACCACCGGCAAAGCCAGAAAGTCATAATCACGCATCATCTGTGCGACTTCTTCCTGATCCTCGGCAACGGAAACAGACACGATTTTCTCGCTCATGATTTCTTCAATCAGCACATCATCATTGGCAATAATCAGATCACGCAACGACAATACCCCGACAAGGTGCTTATCCTCATCAAGAACATACAAATAATAAATCGTTTCCGCTTCAGGTGCTTCTTTCTTTAACAATTGCATCGTTTCTTTAACTGTTTGTGTTTGATAAATGGCCACGAACTCCGTGGTCATAATACTTCCCGCTGTTTTTTCCTCATAATGAAGCAATTCCTTAATCTCATCGGATGCCTCATCGTCCATAATGGTCAGAAAACTGACGACTTTATCTTTCTCCAGTTCATTTAATATATCGACCGCATCATCGGTGGACATTTCAGCAAAAACCATCGCTGCGTATCGTGGATCCATCTCAGTAAAATAGGCTTCAATATCCTCCATTTCGATATTTTCCATAATATCGGCTGTTTCTTGAGGTGACAAAAAATTATATATTTGTAACCGAATCGTTTTTGGCTGTTCAATAAAAAACATCGCCTGGTCATATGGGTGCATTTCGAGAAAGTCATTCCGGAATGCCTCTATTTTTTCAGAAGTCAGGAACTGATGCAGTTCATCCCATTGAAACTGCACTTTATTGTCTTTTTCCACATGATCACTTCCTTACTGCCCTTGTCTAAAATTTATTATAGCATGGACAAAAGTTATGACACCATGTAGACCTGATGAAATTTTTCTGTGACAAAGACTTAATTTCTTATTCATTTTCATGTAAACTTGCTAGAGAGGAGCAAAAGCGGAAGCGCCCGTTTAGCAACGTACAAACTGCGCCCTGCCATGCAGGGTGGATCGGCGTTGTCGCGCAAAGCGGCGGTTTTAGACGATCTTCCCTAATCCGCAATGAGATAAAGGAAACACAGTGAACTGGAAGCGAACTGATGTTGACTTATCGTAGTGAGGAGTGTGAAGTTTGCTAGTTGCTGGGCGCTGGAGCTGGACGTGGATAATTTTATCTTTTAAATTATCCACATGCATTAATATTTATAATTTCTTAAGAGGAAAAAACTATCAGGATTTAATTCAGAAAGCAAGGTTAAACTATGAAAAATCGTTCAACATTAAATATTGATTATACATTAGTGTTTATTATCATCTTATTGGGGATTGTCAGTGTTTTTACATTGCACACAATTGCCCCATCATTACCCGCCAAATATGATGGGTCCAATTTTGTGCTGAAACAGGCAATGTGGTATATCGCAGGTGGCTTTGTCATTCTGGTTACGATGCTAATTGATTATGACCGATTTCGCCAGATAACCTGGATTGTGTATGGAATCGGTGTCCTGTCCTTGTTCATGCTGTTCATCGGTTTTCCACCCGCGATTGTTCATGAAGCAAATGGTGCGGTCAGCTGGTTTAAGTTTCCGATGATTGGAACCATCCAGCCCGCAGAATTCATGAAGGTCATCCTTGTCATGACAATTGCACATGTGCTGGTCAGCCATCATGATAAACATCCTGAAAAGATGCTGAAAACTGATTTCTGGCTGTTGATTAAAATATTGGTGATAGCAGTACCACCAATGGGTTTGGTTGCTGTTCAGCCAGACCTCGGGGGATTTCTTGTACTGGCAGCCATTACCGGCAGCATGATTCTCATTTCGGGCATCAGATGGCGGATTTTGTTCTCGATTTTTTTCCTGGCAGTTCTAGTGGGAGGATCGTTGTTTGCTGCATGGTATTTTTTCTCGGGACCGATTTCTGAATTTCTCGAGGAATCACTGTTTGGTCACGTTTCGAGCCGTTTTTATGGGTGGCTCAGTCCGGAACAAAACTATGACGCCGGTTACCAGCTTATTCTGGCAATGCTGGCAATTGGATCGGGCCAGCTGGCAGGCAAAGGAATCGGCGATATGGAAGTATATGTTCCTGAACGGCATACCGATATGATTTTCACGGCAGTTGCGGAACAGTTTGGCTTTATTGGAGCCAGTCTGGTTGTAACTTTATTTTTCCTGTTAATTTACCGGCTCATACATATCGCATTGTTGAGCAATGACAAATACGGGAGTTACCTGGTCACGGGACTTGTTGGTTTGTTCGCCTACCAGATTTTCCAGAACATCGGGATGTCGATTCAGCTATTGCCGATCACGGGATTGCCGCTTCCATTCATTAGTTATGGGGGCAGCTCAACGATTACCTACTTGCTCGCGATCGGAATCGCACTCAATGTTCATTCCAGAACGAAAAAATATATGTTTGATGAGACAAGGTGAGTAAATGATGAAATTGGACATTATCGGTGATGTGCATGGATGCATGCAGGAGCTCCATCATCTGTTTGTGAAAATGAACTACAATAATAGTCAGGACTCCTATGTTCATCCCGAGGGAAGAATGCCGGTTTTTGTAGGCGATATAACTGATCGCGGTCCGTATTCCGTAACATTGATCCGGCTCGTTTACGAGATGGTCATCGTCCGTAAAACAGCGAAATATGTTCCCGGAAATCACTGCAATAAACTTTACCGGTATTTTCTTGGAAACAATGTACAGGAACGCCATGGACTGGAAACGACTGTGGCAGAATACAAAGCGCTGCCAGCAACAGAGCAAACTGAAGTCAGGAAAAAGTTTATCGAACTGTATGAGGATGCTCCACTTTATTTAGTGCTTCCGGAAGCAAATGTCGTTATTGCCCATGCAGGAATAAAAGAATCGTATATCGGAAGAACCGATAAACAAGTAAAAACGTTTGTTTTGTATGGAGATATTACCGGTAAATTTCATCCGGATGGTCGCCCAATAAGAAGAGATTGGGCACAGCATTATCACGGCGATCGCTGGATTGTTTATGGGCATACCCCTGTAAAAGAACCCCGAATCATCGGAAAAACAATCAACATTGATACCGGATGTGTTTTCGGAAATGAATTAACTGCCTTTCGCCTGCCTGAGGAAGAGGTTGTCTCTGTCCCTTCCGAACAGCCTTTACATGAAGAAAAGTTTCACTATTCCTCAGAATAATTTGTGAATAAGCTTTCGCTGAATCCGGCATTGCATTCTCCTTTTTGCATGTTATAATAAGGACATTCTTTGAAAATTGTCTTATGGCAAGGGTTGAAACCTCCCTATTGGCTAAATAAATACTCACTCATATAATCGCGGGAATATGGCCTGCAAGTTTCTACCGGTTTACCGTAAATAAACCGACTATGGGTGGAAATGTGGGGAAAAGCGGCATGGCTGGTATGCTTTTTTCCTGATTCTTTCGATGATAAAGCTCGAAGGACGTTATTCCACTCATGATAAATGAGTGAATAGCGGGCCTTCGAGCTTTTTTAGTTTGGATGTTTGGGACGCGGTTAAGACCGCTCCAGAAATGCACCCGCTGTACTTTAGCCAATATCCGCTGTATAAAAGTTTAATCGCGCCGTACTTCAGCCCAAACTCGCTGTATAAAAGCAGAAAGCCGCCGTACATTAAGGGGAAACCGCCGTATTTAAATTTCACAAAATGAAAAGGAGCATCAGGATGAACGCATTAAAGGAAAAAATTCTACAGGATGGAAAAGTGTTATCGGACAGTGTTTTGAAAGTGGATGCGTTTTTGAACCACCAGATTGATCCGCAATTAATGAAGGAAATTGGTGAAGAATTTGCAGAAAGGTTTCAGAGACAAGGAATTACAAAAATTTTGTCAATCGAATCTTCCGGAATTGCACCGGCTGTGATGACTGGTCTTGTCATGAATGTTCCGGTTATTTTCGCCCGCAAACGCAAGTCCTTAACGTTATCAGATAACCTTTATATATCCAATGTTTATTCCTATACCAAAAATGAATCCAATGATATATCTGTTTCTAGAGATTTTATTAACAGTGAGGATACTATTCTGATAATGGACGACTTTTTGGCAAATGGACAAGCTGCGATGGGATTGATTGATATTGTCCAACAATCCGGGGCAGCAATTGCCGGAATTGGAATTGTGATTGAAAAAGGCTTTCAGCCGGGCGGGAAGCTGATACAGGAGCATGGAATTCAGGTGGAGTCGCTTGCAAACATCACATCATTGAAAAACAGGAAAGTGACATTTCTTGAGGAGGTTGATTCGAAATGAAAAATACCTTTAAAGTAGGTGCTCATGGCATTCAGCATCTATTGGCAATGTATGCAGGAGCAGTTGTCGTACCGCTGATTATTGGCGGAGCCCTCGGTTTCAATTCAAGTGAACTGACATACCTTGTATCCATTGACATTTTAATGTGCGGGGTCGCCACGTTATTGCAAATTATGAGCAGCCGGTTTACCGGTATTGGCTTGCCTGTCGTTCTCGGCTGTACATTTACAGCTGTTGGGCCAATTATTGCCATTGGCAGTGAATTTGGCATTTCAGCAATTTATGGATCCATTATTGCATCCGGATTAATCGTGATGCTGATTAGTGGTTTGTTTGGAAAGCTTGTGAAATTTTTCCCGCCGGTTGTAACCGGGTCCATCGTAACGATCATTGGAATCACCCTCATTCCGGTAGCCATCAATAATTTAGGTGGCGGACAGGGTGCTGATGACTTTGGTTCACTATCAAACATCGCACTTGGATTTGGAACGTTATTCGTTATCATTCTTATTTATCGTTTTTCCACCGGATTTATTCGATCCATTTCTATTTTGCTGGGACTGACAGCAGGCACCATCATTGCCATGCTTATTGGAAAGGTTGATTTTACCGCTGTTCAGCAGGCATCCTATTTTCATATCGTCGAACCTTTTTATTTCGGTCTGCCAACATTCGAATGGTCGGCTGTACTGACCATGACGCTGGTGGCCATTGTTTCACTTGTGGAATCAACCGGAACTTATTTTGCACTGGGGGACATCTGCGATAAAGATTTAAACGAAAAAGACCTTACGAAAGGGTATCGGGCCGAGGGACTTGCATCGGTAATTGGCGGTATTTTCAATGCATTCCCATATACTACTTTTTCGCAAAATGTCGGATTAATTCAAATGTCAGGTATCCGTTCACGGAAAGTTATCATGCTTACCGGGGTTATGCTGATCGCCCTGGGATTTTTGCCAAAAGTCGCAGCACTGGCCACGATTATTCCGAAATCCGTTTTAGGCGGTGCAATGGTTGCGATGTTCGGGATGGTCGTTTTCCAGGGAATTAAAATTCTCAGTACCGTTATTAGTGAAAAGCAGGAAAATTCCATGATTATCGCCTGCTCGACAGGAATTGGCCTTGGGGTAACAGTAGCTCCTGAATTATTTGCCCAGCTTCCCTCGGGCTTCCAGATTTTAACGAGCAACGGAATTGTGGCGGGAAGCCTGACAGCAATAGCACTGAATATCGTATTCAACATGCTCCCTGAGAAGAGGCAGAACGATGTAAAGGTATTATATGAGAAAGAGGCATAATCGTCATAATAATAGATTACAGCCTCAATCGCAAATGGTGCTAAACAACTATCCTATACAGGAATGCAGTTATTTCAGTTTACTCAATACCTGCATCCCTTCCTGTCTTAACACTCCCAGCATATCCTGTGTCAGAGGAATGGAAAACTCCATTCCTTTTTTTGTTACTGGATGCTTAAATGACAGAAAATCACAATGAAGCGCCTGTCGATTCATCAATTCATGAGATCCGCCATACAAATCATCACCCGCCAGTGGACGATCAAGATGTGAAAAATGTACACGAATCTGGTGTGTTCTGCCGGTTTCAAGTTGTACATTGACCAAGGAGTGTGCACTGGTTTCTTCGAGTACATGATAGTGTGTTACGGCGTGCTTACCGTCCTCCCTCACCGTCCGTTCGATGATGGATCCTTCCTTGCGGCCAATCGGCATCCGGATTGTTCCGGCTTTGTCTGATAACTGTCCTTCGATTATCGCCTTATAGCGCCGATTTATGGCCCCTGATTTTTGCGCCGCAGACAAAATCGAATGGCTATACCGGTGTTTGGCAACGAGCAACAGACCAGACGTATCACGATCCAGTCTCGTTACAATATGAACCGTATACGGAATGTTATGTTTTTCATAATGATAAAGCAATCCATTTGAGAGCGTTCCGGATGTATGAATGCCGGATGGGATTGTTACAATTCCTGCTTGTTTATTTAAGACCACAATGTCATCATCTTCATAAATGATGTCCAGGGGAATTTGTTCTGGATTCATATATTCACTTTTCATCTCGGCGGGAAAATGAACGGCGAGGACTTCCCCTTCCGTCAGTTTGTGCCGGACCGTTTTTCGTTCTCCGTTTACGAGGATCTCCCCTCCATTAAACTTGATCGATTTTATCAACTTTCTGGAAAAACCGTGAATTTCCCGCAAATAAGAGCGGATCATCAAACCCTCACATTTTTTATCTATCGTCCATTTCAACCTATGTCACCTGCCATTGTTGCCTGTCTATGAATTAGATCGTTTTATGCTGTCACTGTCATCATCCGCGACAAAGGAATCACGAACCCTGTCCCAGAACGGGAATGGTTTAAACCTGGCAAATCTGACCCGCTCCTTGGCTACCCTGCATTGGATGGATTTAACGTTTGTATAGCTCTCAGTAAAATGATCAATCGTAATCAAAAAGCTGCGATCCACCAGCGGCTTCAATAAACATGTATGATGCTTCGGAAGGATCAGCGGTGAACCGATTGTCCGGAAAACTCGGTTGTTGATGGAAGCCATCTCCGTAAGCTGAATTGCTTCAAGCGAAGGATGGATAATCCCCCCGCCAAGCGCTTTGTTATATGCAGTGCTGCCGGATGGCGTCGAAACACACAGCCCATCGCCGCGGAACGTTTCAAAATGCTCCCCTTTAATTTCCACATCGAACACGACTGATCCTTCTGCCGTTTTAATGGTCGCCTCATTTAACGCAAGGAATTTGTCTTCCGTTCCACCAGACTTGCTGCGGATGATCACCTCAAGGAGCGGATATTCCACAATTTGAAATGGTGTTTTGGCAATTTCAATGATCAGCTTTTCAACCTGATCCGGTACCCAGTCCGCATAAAAACCCAAGTGTCCTGTATGTACACCAATAAATGCTGTTGATTTCAAACAATGAATATAACGGTGAAATGCCTCCAGAAATGTTCCGTCACCACCTACCGAAATGACCAGATCCGGATATTTCTCATCATATTCCAGATTAAAATCCTGCAAATATTGTTTCATCGTCCCTTTGATTGTTTTGGATCGTTCATCGCCCTTTGACACTATTACATACTTCACGGTTCTCTCTCCTTACTTTCGATGGAATATGCGCTGTGCTTCCTGTACCTCATTTTTAATGCTGGACATTTCTTCATCCAGTTTAAAAGCCGCTTCCGCAGCACGCTGCAGCCTTTCTTTTATTTCAGATGGGATTCTCCCTTTATATTTATAATTAAGTGAATGCTCATTGGTCGCCCAGAAATTCATCGCCAGTGTACGAATCTGAATTTCTGCAACAACCTTTTTCACGCCGTGAATTGTTTCCACCGGGTATTCAATAATCATATGAAACGACCGGTATCCACTGTCTTTTTTTTCCGTAACATAATCTTTTTCCTCAATAATCGTCAGATCTTTGCGTGATCTGATCATTTTTACAATCGTATAAATATCATCAACGAACTGACAAACTACGCGAACCCCGGCAATATCCTGAAGCTCCTCTTCAATACGGTCAAGTGGTATGCGTCTGCTTTCGGCTTTCTCCAAAATACTTGGTATCGGTTTAACTCTTCCCGTAATAAACTCAATCGGTGAATGACTGGATTCATGCTCAAACTGTGCCCGAATCCCTTTCAGTTTCACTTTCAATTCCTCGACCGCCTGTGAATATGGTGCAAGGATTGCTTTCCAATTCATGGTCACCACCACCTGTTACTCTTCTGTTTTCCATTTTATCATAACATATACCAATGGATAATCTTTGCAAATTTAACCGCCATTCGGGATAATAAACGCAAATAATAACAATTCTTGAATACGGGGGAAATTACGTTGGCACAGGAAATTGAAATTGAATTTAAAAACTTGCTGACAAAAACTGAATTTGAACGTCTCTTAAATAGTTTACCTTTCCCGGCACAACCTCAAACACAGACAAATTATTATTTTGAAACTGCCGATTTCAAACTGAAGGAAAACGGGTCTGCACTTAGGATTCGGAAAAAGCAAGAGGCCTATAGCTTAACCTTAAAGCAGCCGCACCGGGAAGGTCTGCTCGAAACGCATGATCCATTAACTGATCAGGAAGCGGAACAATGGCTGAATGGTCAAATCGTGATGAAACAGCACGTCCGCAGGCAATTGGAAGCACTTCATATTGACCCGGAAAATCTTATTTATTTTGGCAGCCTTACAACGGAGCGACGCGAATTGAATTACAAAGATGTCCTGCTCGTCCTCGATTACAGTACGTATGGCGATACCGCTGATTACGAGCTGGAGCTGGAAGCAGCCTCAGCAGAAGCCGGTCAGCGAATGATTGATGAAATCCTAAGTGGGTATAACATTAATAAACGGGAGACCCCAAATAAAATCAAACGCTTTTTCAGGGAAAAAATGGATAAATAACAACTACTGGAAAGTCGGATTAGTTGCCCATCAAATTTTACGTTGCTACAATATATACAAACCTATAGGAGAGATTGTAGCTATGACAAGGCCTGGAACAATGTATGAAGCAATCGGCGGTTTCGATTCTGTAGACCGATTAGTAACCGCATTTTATAAACGAGTAGGAAAACATCCAAAGCTTGTACCAATTTTCCCGGAGGATCTAACGGAAACCGCGCGAAAACAACGGTTATTTTTAACACAGTTTTTCGGCGGACCGAGACTCTATTCCGAGGAACGCGGCAATCCGATGCTGCGCAGGCGTCATTTTCCATTTGAAATCACACCGGAACGAAAAGACGCCTGGCTGGAGTGCATGGATGCCGCACTAGAGGAAGCACAAATTGAAGAACCCTATCGCACGGCTATATTTGAAAAACTAACCATGACGGCACATCACATGATGAACACACCGTAATAGAAAGGAGAATCGATGTGAGTTGGAATCAATCTGAGCTCAAAAGCTCAAATCAGACACACACATCGTCAAAATATAGCTACTTTGATTTTGTTCAGAAACCAATCGAAATTTACGTATTTATTGATCCACTTTGTCCGGAGTGCTGGTCACTGGAACCATTTCTGAAAAAATTATCGATAGAATATGGTCGTTTTTTCACCATCCGCCCGATTATCAGCGGGCAGTTGGATGCTTTAAATAAAGATAAATTCGATAAACCGAAACGTCTGAAAGATATCTGGGAGAAAACAGCATCCCGAACCGGCATGAGCTGTGACGGTGACCTGTGGATTGAGAACCCTGTATCATCACCCTGGATTGCATCACTGGCAATCAAAGCTGCTGAACTGCAAGGGAAAAAAGCTGGACGGATTTTTCTCAGAAAAGTACAGGAAAGTCTGTTCCTTACCAAACAAAACATCTCAGATGAAAAAGTGCTGATTGAGTGTGCAAAGTCTGCTAAACTTGATGTCAGCGAATTTGAAAACGATCTATACTCCGATACAGCGAAAAAGGCATTCCAAAGCGACTTGAACCTGACAAAAGAAATGGACGTTGATTTTATTCCTGCAATCGTATTTTTTAATCCATCAACGGAAGATCAGGGCATCAAGATTTCCGGTCTCTATCCATATGATATATACGTTCAGGTACTGAAACAGATCCTGCAGAAAAACGCTGTTCCCTCAAGTAAACCGCCACTTGAGGATTTCCTGTCCTACTACGAGGTTGTTGGAATAAAGGAAATCTCGGTTGTATATGATTGGACAAAAGCAAAAGCCGAACGTGAAATGAAAAAGCTTCAGCTTCAGCAAACCGTGGAAAAAATTCCAGTGAAGTACGGAACCTTTTGGAAATATAAAGAGGAACAGTAAAACCCGAAGCATGAGGTTGGATGCTTGGGGTTTTTGTTTCAGATTATTTAACGGTAAGAATATACAAAACAAAACTGCTGCGGCGCTATTTCCTCGGATACTTATCACCCTTTTGTTCTTCAGTCAGACCACAGCAATCATTAAACCAGGATATCCAGTGAGTATAGGGAACACCGCGCAAGTCATTCCTTTACATGTTGAATATAATCCTTATTAGTTCACCAACATCTTTATTGGAGTTTTAAATATCAAACCTTAACCTGCAAATCACTAATCAAAGACATTGCCTGTTTTATGCAGACAATGTCTTTGATTAGTTAAAGTTACTTAATTCCTTTTGTCCATTCACTGACAAGATCCTGATTGTTCTTAACCCACTCTTTCGCTGCATCAACTGGCTTCATACCTTTATTTATTTTCACCATCACTTCTCCAATATCTTTTTTTGTCCAGCTGAACTGATCCAGAATTTTATATGCCTTTGGAGCATCTTTCTTCAGCCCTTCCCGGACAAGTGTATTGATATTATCAGGGTCACCGTAAATGTTTTTTGGATCTTTGAGATATTTCAAATCCCATTTGGAGAATGCCCAGTGTGGGGACCAAAGTGTAACAACGATTGGTTCTTTATTTGCAATCGCATCACCTAGGGATGCCGCCATAGCACCTGAAGAACTTGCCTGTAACGTCCATTTATCCAATCCGTATGCAGGCATGACTTTCTCTTCGGTAAGTTTCATTTGGCCTGCTCCAGGTTCAATCCCGGTAATTGTCCATTCTGTTTTATCCCCGATCGAATATTTATTTTTTGCCAAATCTTTTATAGAATCAATTTTCATATATTTCGGAACAACCAGTCCAAGAGGTGCGCCTTTCAGATTTGGACCAAGATGCACAAGATTTTCTTTGTATTGCTCCCAGTAAGCTGCATCTGTATGTGGCAGCCAGACACTTATTGTTGCATCGGCTGACCCATCAGCTACCCCTGAATACATTGCTCCTGAATTAACCTGGAGTAATTCCACTTCATAACCCGCTTGCTCAAGGACAACTTCGATTACATGGTTACTTGCTATAGCAGATGCCCATGCTACATAAGGTATTTTTAATTCTTTCTGACCAAGATTTTGATTGCCATTGTCTGCATTCTTACTTTCCTCTTTGCCACTGTCGCCGTTTCCACATGCTGACAACACAACCAAACACATAATCATAATCGCTGTAACAATTTGTTTTACTTTTTTCTGCACTAATTTATCCTCCTCATGTTGTTTATCGCTATTTGTTTGAAAAAATTATTCATTTAACTTATTGAATACCTGCCGCATGTTTTCGGGCGTAAACTGCAGTTGATCCGGATATTCCGATTGCCAACACTTGCTTGGCCTGCCTGAAAGTTTATTTATTAGTTCTGTACTGTCATATATGGTGATATCATAGATCCAGTTTGCCATGATCATGATAGACGACATATGTGCACCCTCATTTGTCGTTCCACAGATATCCTTTACCAAATTAACCTGATAGTCACGGAAATACGCATCAAAAACAGTTGTCATTAAACATCCATCTGTAACAAAACCTCCGATGATCAGATGTTTTATTCCCATGTTCTTCAAGATCAAATTCAAACTTGTGTCGTAGAAGCTACTCCACCGGTACTTATCAATAACAATATCCTGCTTTTCCGGCTTTATTTGATCAACAATATCTGCTGCATTCGTTCCATCATTGTAGAATACCGGCTCTCCGTGTTCATCCAATGGTTCTCCATTTGACATGCCGATCGTATCCTTCCGATTAATCTGCCGGGTGTAAATAACAGGGATATCTAGTTCCCGGCATTTAGCTATTAATGCTTCAGTGTTATCTATAGCTGTCTGAACTCCCTCAATACCGAACTCACTCTCTTTTTGTACATCAATCAATAATAAGGCTGTTTTAATCGTTTCCAGTTTCGTCACCCTCTTTGCTGTTTATGGGAAAAGATTTAAAAATCTCTCCTGTCTCCATGGCATTTGCCAATTTTAGTGTCCAATCAAAGTAAATCTTTGTTTGTTCAATATCCTGCAAATCCCCTTGCGCCATCTTTTTGGCTTCCTCGGATGAACTGTCTGAAGCAATCTCTTTAAGGGTACCTTCCACCTGTTGATTTGCCCTCGAAATAATACTTCTTTCCTGTCTCAGCCTTTTAACAAAGAAAGCAAAAAAGTTTTTAAAAAAATCTTTTTCGGCGATATAATGGTCTTTCCGGTTACCCTTTTTCCATACCTTAATAACCATTTCGGTATCAAGCAAATCCCGTAAACCGGTGCTGACACTGCCTTTACTCATTGCTACCTGGTCTTTTATTTCATCAAGATTAAGTGGCCTGTCCGCATAATAGAGAACACCATAAATTCGTCCAACTGAAGGAGTAACCCCGTATATGACCATTGTTTGCGCAATCGCACTAATCAAAATATCCCTTGACTGCTCTACCTTTTGAATATCCTGATTTTTATCCATTCACTGTCATCCTTTCCGCTCAGTTTCAAAAGACCTTTTTGGTCAATTTGTTCAATTTATTTAGTTTATATTGAACAATTTACCAATATTATATGTGCTGAATATTAGTTTGTCAATTCCTTTAAATTAACTATAAGAAAGTATAATCAAAATTCCCTCGCAAACCTGCAATTTCCATCAAACGTAAAGAGCCCGTTTTAAAAAAGAATAATCAAAACGGGTTTATTATTTGTGAATCACTATACATTTTTTAAAAGTGATTATATTATCTGCCTATGATTTTCAACAATTTTGACCTATAATATGGCTTTTCTGCTAAATTAAATATCAGCAAATATTTTAACTGAATTATTTGTTCTTATTAAAATACTCTTCCGTTACTTGCAACTGATTTTTAAGAATTTCTTTCCACAAATACAATAAAGTACTATCAAAGGCACAAAATACCTGGTACATATTAACCAAATTTCTGCTTAAATTGCCTTCATCGGAAGTTATTGTCGATTTATTAAACTGTATTTCCTCATTTCAGGAAAGTTACGATGTGCTTTCCCCATCCCTTCTATATCAGTCATTCCGGAGCTTATATATGCTCGTTTATTTTCCATTTTAAGAAATAAATAGTTCAATAGTTTACAAATCTCGATTTAATTTTACATGTTCTTTCCCAACTGAATTTGGAAGGATTCTGTCCCCCATTTTGCGAATTTTACAGGTGAATCAAAAAAGGAGGAGATTTGTATGAAGTTGAAGTATTTTGGCGGGCTGCTCATTGCAATGATGATAGCGGTCCTGACATTCGGCAACGGTGTAGCAGCCGATGAATTGCAAACAAAACTACCTGAGGCTGCCAAAAAGATCGAAAAAGATGCACATGTCAAAGGTGAAGTTATCGTCAAATTTAAAAAAGGAACATCCGGGAAGTCGCAAAATCATGCTTTAAAAGGACTTAATGCAAAAGCCAAACCTGACTTGGATACTGTTAAGTCCCCTTTTAAAGTACTGGAAGTCGGAAACGTTAAGAAAGTTGTGAGGGCACTTAATAAAAATCCTAATGTTGCTTATGCAGAACCGAACTACAAGATGACTGTCACCTGGTCTCCAAATGACACCTACGCAACTCCGGGTTATCAATATGGACTTTTTACAACTTATACCGATAGTGCCTGGAATATCGCTCGTGGAGATTCCAGCCAGGAAATCGCCGTTTTAGATACAGGTGTTGACTACACACATGAGGATTTGGATAACAAAACAATTCTAGGGTATGACTTTGTACAAAATGACTACCGTCCGATGGATCAAAATGGACATGGCACACATGTGGCAGGAATTGCTGCTGCAGAAACGAATAATAGTACCGGAATTGCCGGCATGGCACCAAACACATCAATTCTGGCAGTGCGCGTTTTGGATGCACAAGGCAGTGGATCCCTCGCAGACATTGCAGATGGTATCCGTTATGCAGCCAATCAGAACGCTGAAGTCATTAATCTGTCTTTAGGATGTAACTGTGACACACAAACATTGGAAAATGCGGTAAACTACGCATGGAACCAAGGCAGCGTCATAATAGCAGCTGCGGGAAATGACGGGGTATCAACAACTTTCGAACCCGCTTCCTATGAAAACGTACTTGCTGTCGGGGCGGTCAACAGTAACAATCAGATAGCCAGTTTCTCCAATTACGGACCATGGGTAGACGTAATGGCACCTGGTGTGGATATCGCTTCTACTTATCCAAATAACCGCTATGTATATATGTCCGGTACATCCATGGCTTCACCATCTGTAGCAGGACTAGCCGGGCTTCTTGCCGGACAGGGCAGAAATAATGTGGAAATTCGCCAGGCAATCGAAAATACTGCTTATTCAATCGGCAGTGCAGGATATTATTATGAAGACGGGATGATTGACTCCTACAGTGCTGTGAACTATTAAGCAGTACACAACCCGGGTGATGAATCACCCGGGTGTTCTATGCCAATTTTAGGTAGGATTATTAGTTTATATTGTAAAAAAGGATACACGGGGCAGCGTGTATCCTTTAAGGGTTCTCCGACTTTGTATTAAACAAAGGGGGATGGGAGAAAGTTTCATGATCATAAACAAAGGGGTTTTTGTTTGTGATTCATATCACAATTTAACTATATCAACCGCCTTAAAAGTTGGCAATAGTTAGCCCTCTGGTTCACAAAAATGTCATACTTCTAATTCAAATATTTGTAACATATGATTTACTGAAAAGATTATAGAAAACTGATGATTGGAGTGATGTACATGCAGGATTCACTGCCTATCCTGTTGCTAATCATCACGATTGTCGCATTCTTTTTGAACATACTGGGGCTCATGCAGATTATTCCGTTCTGGATTACACTGCCGATGTTGTTCATTTCAATCTACCTGACAATATATGCATTCACACACCGGAATGTGTATCGTGGTAAAATACGGGGGTAATTCCAGCAACACTGCTATTGATTCAAATCCAATGTAAAAAGAACCCAATATCACGAAGATGGCATTCCAACTTTTGAAGATGACACTCTATCTCTCGAAGGTGGCATACAAACTCTCGAAGATGACCTCCTATCTCTCGAAGGTGGCATACAAACTCTCGAAGATGGCCTCCTATCTCTCGAAGGTGGCATACAAACTCTCGAAGATGGCCTCCTATCTCTCGAAGGTGGCATGCAAACTCTCGAAGATGGCCCCTTATCTCTTGAAGGTGACGCTCTATCTCTCGATGAATGACTTTTCCCCTTGGAACTGGCATGCCTAGCGATCGCATATAGCAACGGTCACCCCTTGAAGATAATTAATAGACAATCTTTTGAAAAACCGGCATTCACCTCGTCTTATAGCGAGTGCTGAATTTTTTCTTATAAGGTCTACCATAATTTATACACAAAAAAAGGAGGCTTACACATCAGTGCAAGCCTCCTTTTTAATTATCCAAGCAACAACTTTTCCATTTCGTTCAGCTTTTCCTCAAAAACGTCAAGCGCATCGAGAATTGGTTGCTTGGATGTCATGTCGACGCCGGCTTTTTTAAGTACTTCGATTGGGTAATCGCTGTTCCCTGCCCGCAGGAAGTCCAGATACCTGTCAACAGCCCCATCCTCTCCGCTCAGAATACGGCTGGCAAGCGCTGTTGCCGCTGAATAACCGGTTGCGTACTGGTAAACGTAATAATCCATATAGAAATGTGGTATCCGCGCCCATTCCAGACCAATTTCATCATCGGAAACAACGTCTTCCCCGAAATATTTTTTATTCAATTCATAATAAATATCAGTCAGTCTTTCAGCACTGAGCGCTTCTCCATTTTGCATACGTTTATGAATATCATGTTCAAACTCGGCAAACATCGTCTGGCGAAATACCGTTCCGCGGAATCCTTCCAGAAAATGATTCAATAAATAAAGTTTTTGCTTATCGTCATCCACGTTTTCCAGCATGTAATCATTGAGCAGTGCCTCGTTGCATGTGGATGCTACCTCGGCAATAAAAATCGAATAGTTGCCATAACGGAATGGCTGATTTGCCCGTGTATAATAACTGTGCAGCGAATGCCCCAGTTCATGTGCAAGTGTGAACAGGTCATTCACTTTGTCCTGCCAGTTCAGCAGAATATACGGGTTGGTTCCATATGCGCCTGATGAATAGGCACCGCTCCGTTTTCCTTTGCTTTCTTCAACATCAATCCAGCGGCTGTTAAAGCCTTCCTTCAGGGTGCTGACATATTCTTCTCCGAGCGGTTTTAAACCTTCCAGAACATATTCCTGCGCTTTTTCATACGGGATATTCATATCAGCGTCTTTCACAAGTGGTGTATACATGTCATACATGTGAAGTTCTTCAACTTCCAACACTTTTTTACGCAATGCCGCATAACGGTGCAGGAGCGGCAGTTTTTCATTGACTGCCTCCACTAAATTGTCATATACCTGTTCCGGAATCCTGTTGGAGTCCAGAGCCGCTTGACGTGCAGAATCATAATTTCGCACTTTTGCACTGAAATTATCAGCTTTTACAGTACCGGTTAATGTTGATGCGAATGTATTCTTAAATTTGCCATACGTATCATACATCGCTTTGAAAGCATTTTCCCGGACATTACGGTCTTTTGATTCCAAGAAGCCGATGAATCGGCCATGTGTCAAATCAACCTCTTCTCCCTGATCATTTTTAATCGTCGGAAAAGTAAGGTCGGCATTGTTCAACATTCCGAATGTGTTGGAAGCATTCGACATTGGTTCAGACGCTTCTGCCAAAAGTGCTTCTTCCCGCTTGCTCAGCACATGCGGGCGCTGCCGGGAAATTTCATCGAGTGTATGTTTATACAGTTGCAGGTCATCATTTTCATTTAAATATTCATCCAGTTTGCTTTCATCCATCATCAGAATTTCCGGAACGATATAGCTCATTGAACTTGAAGCAACCGTCAGTACGTTTTCTGCTTTAGAATTCATCTCCTGGTATTTCGAGTTCGTTGTATCCTGATCGTTTTTCATATGTGCATATGTAAACAACTTTCCGAGCCGCTCTGACAGCTCATCCTGAAGCTTCAATACATCATACAGATTTTGTGCGGATTCGGCTAACTTTCCCTGAAATTTTTCAATGGATGGCAGATCATTTTTCAATGCATGTAATTCCTTCTCCCACTCTTCATCCGTTGAAAAAATATCCTCCAGTTTCCAGGTTCGCTCTACAGGGATTTCGCTCCGCTTTGGCAATTCTTTTGTTGCTTTTGCCACAATAATCGTCCTCCTTAAATTCGACTCTCTATAACTACTTCTGTATTCAGGCAAAAATTCCTTCTTTCTATATAGTATAACGAATTTTATAGGTACCATGCTTTTATTTTGTTTGAGTAAAGCAGTTCAATCAATTGTTTATCACCCTGTAATGCCTCCTCAACATTCTTATGAAAATGAAGTGGATTTTTCTTTGTAAACATTCGGGCTGAGTTCAGTGTAATAACCTGCAGTTTTTCAAGAAGCTGAAGATATTGGGTGATAGGATTTGCTACTGAAGCAAGCAAGGGGAAATATTCCTTACATTGAAGATGGTTTTGCAGGAGTCTCTTACAGTTGGCATAAGGGATTGCGGAACCAATTTCAGCCGGTTCAATTAAATCCAGGCACAACCGACTTTGCCAGTCCCAAGGCGGTGTTTTCATCAAAATCTGTCCGCGGACCGGCATATGAATGATGGATGGCAAATATTCTTTATGGGTTCTTTTTAAATATAGCCACTGATGCCATGTCATTTCACTGCCATACAGTCTTTTCGCAGCTCTTATTCTCAGATTTTGCTTCTCTTTTACCCATAACGGACCGATTGCCTGGTTAGAGATAAAGTTCTCATGAAACACATCAGTAAATCGCATTCGATCCAGCCGGCGTATAGAAAACTTTCCAATTGCCTTGTTTTGGCTTGTAAAAAATAAGTCCTGAAAAGAAATAAATTGAAAGGATTGCGGACAAAAGAAGAACAGTGTCAGTGGAAATTCAGAAGAAAATTGATGAATAAACTGCAGATGAAAAGCGTCAAGTTTCAGTTGGTGCTGCCCTCGGCGTTCTAATCTGTTAGCGCCAAGTATCCAAATAGGGATTATCCCGGCCTGCCGGTAGCCTTTATTCCGCTTATGCACCTGCTCCACGGGTATTCGCGCACATTGATACTCAATGGCCAGTATGCGATTGTTCACTCGCAAAAGGACATCTGGCCGCTGCATGATTTCCGGGAGATACGCTTCAAGCTCCACATCCAGTTGCTGGTGCCGCAGCCATTTATAAAGAAGCAGTTTTCCCTTCTCATGGTATGCCCCCTCCCCGCCTTCAGATGACGGACAATTTTGCTTCGACCGGTGTGCAAAATGCGGAACCATTTTCTGTCCTGCCTTTATAATCACCGGTTCATCACATGCAGGACATCGAAACTGTTGCCGGTTACCTTTCAATCGCATAATCTCCTGCCTTGTCAGCAAAGCAAGCGTTACAAGTACTCCATTTTTCATTTTGGCTTGCAACATCCATATATGCACCTCTCTTTCTTATCCTTAATATATTCGACATCAGAGGTGCTTTCTCCTGCCTTTTTCAAAATGATTTTGAAATGAAGCAAAAAAAATAGACACCCGATTATGAGCGCCCAATAGTAGCA
Organism: Virgibacillus ihumii; assembly: GCF_902726655.1. NCBI lineage: Bacteria > Bacillati > Bacillota > Bacilli > Caryophanales > Bacillaceae > Virgibacillus > Virgibacillus ihumii. Next base: position 77,406 of record NZ_CACVAN010000001.1, on the reverse strand, counting down.
GGGAAATGATTACGTACCTGACTGAGTGTGTTATCAGCAAATATCTGTTTTCCGTATTCCTCCAGCAAGTGAACGGTTACGTCTGTATCATGAGCAAATTCGAAAATCTGACTAAGCAAATCTTCCTGTCGATCGTCTTCTTCATCCTCTTCGTCGTCAGTGGTGAATTCCACATACAGATAATAATCACCTTTATAGTGGAACAGACTGTTTTCAACATCTTCATCAAATCCGTCAAAGTAATGACTGAGCTGAATAACATCTTCAAAATCATCGAATTTCACAATGAGTGACAAATTACCATCTTCGTCTTCATTGTCGTCTTTTGCCGATTTTCCTTTATTTTCACCGAATTTATGATCAAGCATATCTTCAATCTTATCATCCACAGAAATATCAATCGTGCTTCCATTCTCAGTTGGCAGTTCAATATTCTCACCGTTTTTCGAAACCTGTGCCTTTGTGACTACAATTTCCAGTCCCTTATCCATTGCCTGCACCTGAATCCATAACGGTCCATCAACATTAAAATCTTCTTTATAATTGACTTCATCCATCATTTGCCAAAAAAGCTGTTCGCTGCGTTCCCGATTATACCAGATTTCCTCGCGTTCAAAGCCGCGATCCTCGATATCGATATAGGAAATATAAAACTTTACGGTATTCTCATTTATGCGCTCTATTTCCATCCTTTTTCTCTCCCTTCTTTTTAAAGCTGAAGTTTGGTGGAAGAGATTGCTTCCCCATATCATTTATCTATAATTTCATATTCCCGTTTCAACTCAAATCATAACCATTTTTGCTTCTATATAATATATTGTATGATATCAGCATTGGTTTTGAAAATTTAAATGCCTATAATTCCAATTATTAATTTTCTATTTTAAATGATATCTGTGCGTTTGTCACTATCGTTGAATAAAAAAGCGCAGACCGGCTTTTTCAAGGATCTGCGCTTTTTAAGTTTTGTTGAAAAGTTTACATCTTTTAATTGGTTAGTTTACCATGCGCTGTGCTTCACGCAACTGAAATGTTCTTACCGTTCTTGGCAGGAACCTGCGAATTTCATCTTCATTATAGCCAACCTGCAAGCGTTTTTCATCAAGAATAATCGGCCTGCGCAATAATCCCGGATTTTGCTGAATCAAACGGAACAAGTCTTTCATTGGCAGCTGATCAATATTGACATCAAGCTTTTGAAAAACCTTTGAACGTGTTGAAATAATCTCATCAGTTCCATCTTCAGTCATCCGTAATATTTCTTTGATTTCAGTTAAAGTCAGCGGTTCAGAGAAAATATTGCGTTCATTAAACGGAATATCATGTTCTTCCAACCACGCTTTCGCTTTTCTGCAAGATGTACAACTTGGTGAGGTATAAAGTGTTACCATTTAACTTCACTCCTCAATCTAAAGAATGTATAGTCATTACTGGAACTTTTAACAACTTATCAGATTAAAATAAGTTTAAATAACCTATATGTACAGTATACTATATTTGTCAACTAAAAGATAGGTAATTCTGTGTAAATTTGGTGAAAAGACAAATGTTCATAAAAGTTATCTTTACTTGTAAGATTCCCTATTTCTTATTAATTAAACATCCATAATTGAAAAAAATCAGCCTCTTGAATGAAAAGATCAAGAGGCTGTCAGTATTACGCTTTTTCTGATGTCTGAATCGCATCAAAAATATCATTTGAATCACGATTCTCATCGTAACTCAGCACTTCATCGACAGGCTGATAAGCTTTCCCGTAAATTTCTTCATCCTTGTACGTATGAATATCTTCGTACATCTGTTTCATTCGCTGGTATATTTCTTCTTCTGATTCATTATTCGGAGACCAATACAAAATTTCCATCGGAGTTTCCTCGTCGGTAGCCAATGAGCGGCGATTATAGTCAATATATTGAGCGTGGGCAAATCCTTCGCGTTTATAAAAATGAAGTCTTTTTTCTGTATCTGTATCATCATAATCAACAGGCTCTACTTCCAAGATAATCGGCTTATTGTGTTGTTTCAGTTTCTCAATCAATTTATGACCAATTCCCTGTCCCCTCGATTTCGATGAAACATATACATAATCAATAAAGATGAACGTATCAAATTCAGCGTACATCAAAACATGGTACTGACCTTCATCTTTATGATATACATCCCCTTTTTCTTTTAGCAGCATGTCCATATGTTCCTTGGATTTCATTTCTTCCACAGGGAAATATTTACTTAGTTTTTCATACCAGTTCATACATCTACTCCTTAAAAATTTTTTGACTTTTATATTATAACGAAAAAATAACGATTTGTTAAATCAGCATCATCCCTGTACACTATTTTTACCTTACCCGATTTTCACAAATTCAAACACTTCAATTGAGATATCCTGATCAGCATCATCATAATGAAGAAACTGCCTTAATAATTCCGGATTCAACTTTTCGTGGATAAATCACCTGAAAGCGTGGATATCCAATTCGAATTCGTGGATATGCAGCCCATTTTCGTGAATATCTATTCTAAAATCGCGGATAAAAGCTGTGTGGACTGAATTCGACTAGTAAACAGCTATTAAAAACCGGCCCTCATACTTTGATGGGACCGGTTCTTCAATTAACCTAACGGCGTATAATCAACATTCTCAGAGTACGAATTTCCGGCATTCCAGAGCAAAAATTCATTAATTCCATGTTTATTCAGTGCCCTGATTTGCGCTTCCACCTCTGCTTTGCCGTACTGTGTCGGCGGACCGCTGTAGAGCCATGGCGCCTCAAAGTCCTGAATCCACGGACGGGATGTTGGTGGATTTTTCAACTTGCCGAGCACTTTATTTTCCACTTTCGCATATTCGGAAACGAGCTTATACGGATGTTTATCCGGAAAATCAATCCCGAAATAAGACGTCCAGTGGCTTGGATAAATCATCGATGAGATCACATCGACATTGCTGGCAATTTTGGAAAAATCCTGTCCGATGCCTGCTGTTTGCGGAACGGTTGCCGCATAGCCGAAAATATCAACCGACACATCGACATCGTAATATTCAAGCTCTTTGTTAGCATATTCAACAAAATCAGTAACCGCCTTCACGCGCCTTTTGACATTTTTCATTTCAGCGTTCTTATAGTCCCCCTGGCTGTACTGCAGTACCTCGTCGTAATCCTCAAAACCTTCCGGGAAACGTACATAGTCAAATTGAATTTCCTGAAAACCCATTTCAGCGGCCATTTTGGCAATTTCAACATTATATTTCCATACTTCTTTCTGGAATGGACTTACAAATGCTTCACCCTTTCCGTTTGTCCATACTTCGCCATTTTTAGTAAAGGACCACTCCGGATGTTTTTTTGCAAGCACAGAATCTTTAAAAACAACAATCCGCGCAATTGGGTAAATGCCTTTTTTCTCAAGTTTTTTCAATAGTTTTCTGGGATCATCAATAAAATTTATACCAATATCCTCATATTTAGTACCCTCAGGTTTAAATGTTAAATTACCGTGATCTTCTTTTATGTCAATAACCATTGCATTCAATTCGGTTGTTTCCACGAGATTGATCAGTTCATTCATCCTGCTTCCGCCGGCAGACGGACCAGTGACATAAATCCCTCTAACAGCATCAGGGTATTTAAACGTAAAACCGGAATCATATGTAAAACGCTGCATTTTGTTTTCCAATCCAATTGTTTCGACACTTGTATGCCGTTCCTTATGCATGCTTGCACGATGTATCTCTTCCCCACTGGACTGTTGCGTAAACAGCATTACAGCTGCCAGCCCTGCAACAAGAACTCCGGCACATGCCAATATAATCAGCTGTTTTTTTCCCATTTTTCTATCAATCTCCTATGCAAAGTTATAAACCTATTATAATGGAATTTGTCATTTTTTAGAAGATAATAGCAGAAAATTTATACGGAATTTTTAATAGGAATAAGTTACATCGCTAATTTCATGGTTTGGAATGAATGGAGGGGTGTTGGAAGTATTGATTGCTGAAGTTTACGCCATGCGGACACAATTTAGAACTCCACTGTATAAAAAAACAATGGCGGCTGGCTGCAGGAATCACCGTCATTGTCCTATAAAACTTTAAAAATCATATTGAGTTTCTTTTTTGTCGAGGATGCTTTTATATGTTTCCGTTAATTCAATTGTATCTTCCACCAGCCGATCAAGCCTGAACAGCACATCATCATCAACAATTTCTTTTCGGTAAAAATTCTTTTCCTCAATAAATACATATGATTGAACGATCTGTGCCTTCATATAACCAAGTATCGGTTTTAATTGCTGTTCAGGAATTAAATAATGTTTGGCCGATCCTGCAGTTACAAGTATACTGACGATTTTTTCCCGAAATGCGTCAACAGGAAGTAAATCAAAAATATTTTTCAATGTACCGGGAATGGATGCCTGAAATATTGGTGTCCCGATTATAATCGCATCCGCTTCCATCAACGTTTGCGCCACATATTTGGTATCGCCTTCGTATTCCATAAAATTACGTCCGTCACTGAACTGAATATCATATTCCGCCAGATCAATCAGTGCAGTCTGTGCATCAGGAAATTTCTTCGTTACAATATTCATCGTGTATTCCATTGCTGTTCTTGTTTTTGATCCGACAGTTGAGCCGGATAATCCGATAATTTTCATTTGTTTCTCCCCCCGCTACTCCTTAATCAGTGTTCATGCGCCGGATTGCCCTGATCATAACTGCACATCAACGATTCATCATGTGGATGTTCTTTATTTTCTAACTGAATGGTTACATGGCCGATCCCTTTTTGCTCCAATTGTTCCTCAATATATCGGAGCAGATTTTGACTTTCTTTAATATTGAGACTGCCATCAACTACCGCATGACAGGATAATGCGTTTTGCCCGCTCGTAATACTCCAAACGTGCAAATCATGAATGCCGTGCACACCCTGAACATTTTCAATCGTATTAATAACCTCATCCAATTCAACATTTTTCGGTGTACCTTCCATGAGTACATGGACGGCGTCTTTTGTAACTTTCCAACCGCTTATCAGTACCAAAGCTGCCACAATGATACTTGCGAGCGGGTCTGCCCAGCCCCAATTGAAAAACATGATGAGAAGTGCAGCAACAATTGCTCCAACCGATCCGAGTAAATCGCCGAGTACATGCAGGAATGCCGCACGCAAATTTAAATTTTCATCGGTGTCACCACGCATTAAAATCCATGCTACCACGATGTTTACAATAAGACCAATGATGGCGATGATAAGCATGCCGACCGACGCCACTTCATGCGGGCTGGTAAACCGCTGAAATGCCTCATAGAAGATATACAGTGCAATGGCCATAAGTGTCACACCATTAAAAAAGGCTGCCAAAATTTCAAAGCGTTTATACCCATATGTTTTACTGTAGTTAGCTACTTTCTCACCCATGGCAAAAGCAATCAATCCAACACCAAGGGAAACAGAGTCACTAAGCATGTGACCCGCATCTGACAGTAAAGCAAGACTGTTCGTGATAAACCCGCCAACCGCCTCTATGATCATATATGCGGTTATAATAATAAAGCTGATCATCAATGCCTTTTTATTTGCACCATGTGTATGGTCGTGACCATGATCGTGTCCCATAGGAATACCTCCCTGCTATTATGTAACATATTAAAGTTGGCATCAGCTGTGCAGTGCATGGTCAATGGTTTGCTTCAAAATGTTAATAACATGCTCATCGTCATGGGAATAATACAATGTTGTGCCTTCCCGGCGATACTTCACGAGACGCAAGTTCTTTAGGAATCGAAGCTGATGTGAGACTGTAGATTGCCTCAGGTGCAGCGCTTCCGCAATACCATTCACCGAATATTCATTATGAAATAATAAGTGCAGGATCCGGATTCTGGTTGGATCCCCTAAAGCTTTAAATGTCTGCGAAACAACAAACAATGTTTCCTCATCCAAATCTTTTTGTTCGATCTGCTGTTCTTCATTTTGATCTGCCATTTATAATTCCCCCACTCGTCTAAACCATTCGAATGTTTGGCTGAAGGTTGTCAATATTAATATATGCGTATATCAGTATATGTTCATATTTTATAATTGAACCATTCAAAAGTCAAGAAACCGTCTATGATGATGAGCTGCAAATTTTTGTATTGACATTCCAAAACTTCAGGTGTATCGTATTATTTAAACTAAACTGAATAACGAAATATTCTTATCCAGAGAGGTGGAGGGACTGGCCCTTTGAAGCCTCAGCATCGGTTATAAAACTGTGCTAATTCCAGAAGCGCAATGCTTGAAGATAAGAAGAGTGACGTATAAAACAGTCAGGTCTCTTCTTATTGGAAGAGGCCTTTTTATGTTTTCGGATTCAGTTACCTTAAAGGAGGAACATGGATGACAACCAAAATCGGTACAAAAGCACCTTTTCGCGCAGACCAGGTTGGGAGTTTGCTCCGACCTGAGCGGCTGCATGCGGCAAGAAAGGATTTTAAAGAAGGCACTATTTCTGCAGAACAATTGCGTGATGTGGAAAATGAGGAAATCAAACGGGCAGTTGACAAACAAATTGAAACCGGCCTGGAAGCTGTCAGTGATGGGGAATTCCGCCGAACCTGGTTCCACCTCGACTTTATGGAACATTTAAACGGATTTGAAGGATATGTACCTGAACAGGGTTATGCATTCAATGATCAGGAAACGGAAAAATACAACGTTCGGAATTCGGGGAAAATCTCATTTAACCGAAGTCATCCATTTTTACGGGATGTCAACGACCTACTTGATATTGTTGATGAACGTGCCGCTGTAAAGTTTGCGATCCCAAGCCCAAATATGTTTTTTAACGATGGTATTCGAAATGCAGACATTTATCCGGATGTTGAAAAATATGCAGAAGACATTATCCAGACGTATCAAGATGCGCTTCAGGCTTTTTATGACAAAGGACTCCGCTATTTGCAGCTGGATGATGTCTATATTGCCGGGCTTGCTGCTGACAGTGTTCCATGGAATGATGATATGGTCGACCGGGATTATCTGATTGACCTGGCAGTGCGTGTTCTCAATGAAAGCCTCGCCGAAAAACCGGATGACCTGACTGTAACAGTACACTTATGCCGGGGAAATTACCGCTCCACATGGGCATTTGAAGGCAGCTATGACCGGATTGCCCCGAAATTATTTGCAAAAGGCAATGTTGATGGATTTTTCCTCGAGTATGATGATGATCGTTCCGGCAGCTTTAATCCGTTGAAATACGTTCCTGAGGGTGGTCCGCGCGTTGTACTTGGCGTTATCACATCCAAATCGGGTGAACTGGAAAATAAAGATGAAGTCATCTCGCGTATAAAAGGTGCGGCTGAATATGTTCCACACAACCAGTTGTGTCTGAGCCCACAATGCGGATTCGCTTCAACCCATCACGGTAACAAACTTACGGAGGAACAGCAGTGGGCAAAACTGAAATTTGTTGTGGATGTGGCCCGTGAAATTTGGAATTAAGTGCCAAAAAGGCTGGGACAAATCAAAAAGTGTAATTCAAAAAACGAACAATTCTAGAAATTAGCGGAGGAAATATACGTAGACTCCTGCGGGAGGAGAGGCCTAGATGAGACCCCGCAGTGCGTATGCACGAGGAGGGCTCAATGGCAGTGTGACATTTGATAATACCGTAACAAGCATTTCCAATATTATTAACCGAATTAACAAAATGGATTTTCAGGCAAAAGTTGTCCATCATATTTCCCAGTGAAAAAATCGTTGAATGCTGTATAAACGTTAAAGCCCGTACCTGATGTTCAGGCACGGGCTTGTTCAATTCACGTAAAGACATGGTTTCACTTTTTCATTTCACAATAAGAACCGGACAATCAGCCCGTTTAGCAACTTTGTGGCTTACACTGCCTAAAATCATCGTTTGCAGATTATTCAACCCTCTGCTCCCGATTACAATGCAATCAAAATCATGCGAATTTGCAAATTCAACGATTACCGGGCCGGGTTCCCCGTGAAGTATTTGCACGTTGTAGTCAATATTGTTTCCCTCAATCTGATTCAATACGTGCTGAATCTTTTCTTTTCTTCGCTGCATAATTTCATACTTACTGTCATGGTGGAGAACATCTGATTTTGATTTTTGCCCATCAACCACATAAACAACATCAATTGTTCCTTTAAATTTTTCTGCAAGCTGAATGGCATAATCTGCCGAACGAACTGAATGTTTTGAACCATCCGTAGCCAATAGTATCCGTTTAAACAAAGGTTCACCCCTTAGAAATTTCGCACTCTATGACATTTCCATATTAATGACCGGACGCTTTTGAAAGTCCGCCGATACGTTTTTTTAAATTGCGGCTTTCATCATTCAGTCCGGTATACGTTACGTGTATATCATTTTCCGCAAACTTCATTTCAATTTTATCCAGCGCACCAATTGCCGAATCATCCCAGAGATGTGCGTGTGTCAGATCAATTTCCACCGCTTCAACAGAGTCCATAAAGTTAAACTTTGCCGGAAAATCGCTGACCGAAGCAAAGAACAACTGTCCTTCCACACGATAGATTTTTTTCTGCTCCCGCAAAATAAGCTCTTCCGTCACTTTTATCTTGGAAATTTTTGCAGCAAAGAATATTGCGCTTAACAGCACCCCTGCCAAAACACCAATCGATAAATTATGCGTTACCAGAACGAGGGCCACCGTTGTGACCATTACGGCTGCATCCGTTTTAGGCAGTTTGTTCAAATTTTTCACCGATGACCAATCAAACGTACTTATTGAAACCATAAACATGACACCAACAAGCGCCGCCATTGGAATTTGCACAACCAAACCACCCAGAACAATAATGAGAAACATCAGGAAAGTCCCAGCAACAAAAGCGGATAACCGGCCGGCACCACCCGATTTGACATTAATAACGGATTGTCCGATCATAGCACATCCGGCCATTCCGCCGAAAAATCCCGCTACAATATTGGCAATTCCCTGTCCGCGGCTTTCTTTGTTATTATTGCTTTCCGTATCCGTCATATCATCTACTATATTAGAGGTTAATAATGATTCCAGCAACCCGACAATTGCCATTGATAAGGAATATGGAAAAATAACCATAAGTGTCTCAAATGAAAACGGAATGGATGGGATCAGAAACACCGGCAGCTGCTGTGACAGTTCGCCCATATCTCCTACCGTTCCTACATTAAGATTACCATATATTACAATTAAAGTTACCACTATGATTGCTACCAACGTTGATGGAACAGCTTTTGTTATACGCGGAAAAAGATAAATAATAGCTAGTGTTAATCCAACGAGCGCATACATAACCCATGTTTCGCCCACAAAATGTTGAAGCTGTGCCATGAAAATCATAATCGCCAATGCATTCACAAATCCGACCATAACCGAACGCGGAACAAACTTCATCGCTTTTGCCAGTTTAAAAATACCAAATAAAATTTGAATAATACCTGTCAAAATAGTTGCCGCCAATAAATACTGCAATCCATAATCTGCAACCAGATCGACCATTAGCAAGGCCATTGCACCAGTCGCTGCCGATATCATTCCGGGGCGTCCTCCGACAAACGAAATGACAACAGCAATACAAAAAGCCGCATATAGACCAATCATCGGATCCACCCCGGCAATTATGGAAAAGGCAATTGCTTCCGGTATAAGAGCCATCGCTACGACCATACCAGCCAGAACATCTCCCCGAACATTACCAAACCATTCCTGTTTTATTTCCTGTAAATTCACGTAAGCACCTCTTTACTGTTATTATTTTGTCCTTCCCATGTGCATTGCCTGACACATTTCAACAAGACAAGTTTCATCCGTATCCGTTTTTAACAAGGTGAATCATATCATACAACGCTTTATACACAAAATTTGATGTAAACGCGAACATTAATGAAATGCTCCCATTTCCTATGCTTTTCTTTAAGTTATTGCACGATTTCACAAATCCTAATTGCACTAAAAACATGAAAAAGCCCATTCCTGATGTTTAGGCATGGGCTTTCATTTAACATACAATTGTCCTATCTTCCACTTCCAAAATCCTACGGGTAAGAAAGAAGTTAATGCATGGAATCCATCCGACATTTCCCTTCAGAACTATCCATCCAGATTGAGCTGTTTTACGGATCACTCTCTATCTAAGTAACTCACAACAACTTGTCCCACTGATTTGGCAGCAACCAGAATAGCATCCTCATCAATATCAAATTTTGGATGATGGTTGAAATAAGGTTCATCAACTCCTTTTGGAGTACAGCCAATAAAGAAATAAGAACCAGGGATTTTTTCCAGATAATATGCAAAGTCATCAGATGGTGCCATTTTAGGAAATTCTTTAACTTTTTTAATGTCGTTATCCTTAACCTCTTTCAATGCATCTGCAACAAACGTAGTCAGCTCAGGATCATTATACAACGGCGGGTAGTCCGGAGTATACGTTAGCTCACCTGTCACACCAAACATTTCTTCCATTCCTTTTACAATCCGGTGAACCTCTTTATCGATAACATTTTGTGTTGCATCATTGGAATAGCGTATATCCCCTTCAATCTCAATGTTGTCCTTAATCACATTAAAGCTTCCTTTACCGTCAAATGAACCAATTGTTACAACCCCGGAATTCATCGGATCCACCCGGCGGCTGACAACGGTCTGAACTGCAGTCACAAAGTAGGCACCTGCCACAATCGCATCATTCGCTTTGTGGGGAGATGATCCATGTCCGCCAAGCCCTTGTACCTTCAATTTAAAATACGTACGGCCATTAAACGAATAACCACTATGATAGCCAACTGTACCGGAGGAAGCGAGCGGCAAAATGTGAATACCAAAAATAGCTTCTAAATCATCCAGTTTTCCTGAATCCACAATACTTTTAGCACCACCAGGAGGCTGCTCCTCTGCATGCTGGTGGATAATTTTAATTGTACCCTTGATTTGATCTTTCAGCTGGATAAGACAGTCAGCCAAAATTAACAAATATGCCGTATGAGCATCATGTCCGCATGCATGCATCACACCTTCATTAACTGATTTAAACGGAACATTCGCTTCCTCATGAATCGGCAAAGCATCAAAGTCAGCGCGAAGCCCGACAGTTTTTCCCGGCAATGTTCCGTTAATAGTAACAATGATTCCATGGCCATTTCCTACGTTCGTCTCTATTTCGACATCTTTTCCTTTGTAAAAATCAATAATATAAGCCGCAGTCTTTTCTTCTTGAAAGGAAAGTTCGGGGTGTTCATGTAGATGGCGGCGAATTTCAATCATTTCATCTTCCCGTTCTTCCAGCATTTTCATTAATTCGTCTTTCATCATAAAAGCCTCCCACAAATGAACTACCAATATCATATTTGCAGTAATTCCTTAAGCTCTATAGGTATATTTGATCCCCGAATAAATTGAGAAAACAAGTTTAACAGCAAAAAATAAACTTAATACTAACGGGTTAATTGTTTCTACCCTTCCCTAAACAGCTTTACCCCATTACAGAAACCCTAATTACTTAAGCCATATTATTTGCTGTTTCCGTAAAATAATTTCTGCCTCTATTTCAGGATTTTGTAAGACCAGTTATATCACAAGGGGCGGAATAAGAACAGGAATAAGTCTTGCTCTCCCCATTAGCAGATTTGGACATTCACCTATTCCATTGAGAATGAATACATTGTAACAGAATTTAATCGATAAACCTCATTGGAATCAATTTCATCAACAGAAGGAGTGACGTTGAACAGTGAACTGCTTTTACACACATACAATCCAGCCAGGGGATAATTACTGGTTGTTGGCATATTTGTATCATACTTCGACTGAGAGAATAATTGATGCAAATCCTGAAGCTGATCCGTATTATTTGCGTATTGGGCAGCATATCACCATACCTGTTACCACATTTCCTGATCGGCCGGAAGAAACGAATCATTGTATAAGTCAGGCGGAACTAAAATTTAGAAAAGAGATGGTCGCTCTTTGGGAAGAGCATGTAGCATGGACACGGATGGTTATTATCAGTTTAACCTTTGACTTACCGGATGTGGAGTTTGTCATTGCCCGGCTTCTACAAAATGCCACAGATATGGGGGATATGCTCAGAGAATTATATGGAGACGCTGCCGGAGAAACATATGCTGAATTGATTAAAGAACATCTTTTATTCGCTGCCGATCTTGTCAACGCAGCTATAGCAGGTGATGAACAAGCAGCAATGGAAGCTGAAGAAAAGTGGTATGATAATGCAGACCAAATTGCTGCTTTTTTGAGCAGTATAAATCCTTTTTTAACGGAACAAGTTGTGAGAGATATGTTCTACACTCATTTGGATTTAACAAAACAGGAAGCTGTTTTCATGATCAACATGGAGTACCAAAAAGATATCGAAGTATATGATGCAATTGAAGAGCAAGCACGGGAAATGGCCGACACCATTGCAGATGCGATGATTAAACTGTACCCGAGTATGTTTTAGCGAAAGGGAGTACCGCTTGCATTTCGAGACAATTGTTGGATATAATAATGACAGATTAATAAGATGGGCAATGAAAAAGGCGCAGTACAATTACCCGCTGATTTTTTCAGAGAGCTTGTGGTTGGTGAGAATAAGCATCAAGGTAAATTGGAATTGGACTTTGGAGCTGGAATGTTTTTAAATAAAGCGATCCTGCAAAAAACTGCAGGATAATGAGGGTGGCACCGCGGTTCATTCGTCCCTTTTATACAGGGATAGATGGACTTTTTTATTGTCCATTTTAGCGGAAATCAGAAATGGAGTGTGGAAAAATGAAAACAATTTTCTCTGGGATTCAACCAAGCGGTACGTTAACACTTGGAAATTATTTGGGGGCCATGCAGCATTTTATCCCATTGCAGAACGAAAACAATTGTTATTACTGTATTGTCGATGAACATGCTGTAACAGTTCCACAAGATAGGCTGAAGTTAAGACATAATATCAAGTCACTTGCGGCTTTGTATCTTGCTTCCGGAATTGATCCGGATAAAGCTACACTGTTTATTCAATCGGAAGTCCCTGCACATACGCAAATGGGCTGGATGATGCAGTGCATCAGTTATATCGGTGAGTTGGAACGAATGACACAATTTAAAGATAAGGCTGCCGGTAAAGAAGCCGTATCGTCATCACTGCTCACATATCCGCCGCTGATGGCTGCAGATATCCTGCTGTACAAAACAGATATCGTGCCTGTCGGTGATGATCAAAAACAGCACATGGAACTGACACGAAATCTCGCGCAACGTTTCAATAACAAATTCAACGATATTTTTACCATACCGGAAGTCAGCATCCCAAAGTCTGGTGCACGAATTATGTCGCTGCAGGATCCGACCAAAAAAATGAGCAAATCTGATTCCAATGAAAAAGGCTATATTTCGATGCTCGATGAGCCGAAAAAAATTATTAAAAAAATGAAGAGCGCCGTGACCGACTCTGAGGGTGTTGTGAAATTTGATAAGGAGAATAAGCCAGGTGTATCCAACCTGATAACCATCCTATCCGCCTGCACTGGCAAATCTGTTGAGGAAATCGAAACAAACTACGAAGGCAAAGGCTATGGCGATTTTAAACAGGATGTCGCTGATGCTGCCGTCAATGTACTCGAACCAATCCAAAAACGCTATTATGAACTGATCGATTCGGAAACGTTGGACGAAATACTCGATCATGGTGCTGATAAAGCATCATTTGAAGCAAATAAAATGCTTCGCAAAGCAAAAAAAGCAATGGGACTTGGCAGAGTTCCCAAGAAAAAATAAGCGGTTGGAGCACTTCCTTTCGGGGGTGCTTTTTGCTTGCTAATGAAAAATTGGTTGTTCTGCCGATATATCCACTGTTCCTCCCTATCTATAATTTCATTCGATTGTATTTATCCACGATTTTCATCCGGATATCCACGGTTTCAGGCGACTTATCCACGAAAAGCCCATCTCAGAACCCCCGCCGAGGATTAACAGCACTCCGCATTCTGCTAAAAACCAAAAGAGCAACCTCGCCAAGGGGCCCCCGGCAAAGGTCACTCTTTTAAAAATTTACTGCTGCTTGGATTTATTTTTATCCGAAGATTGTTCGACTTCCCACATTTTTTCGAGGAATGGTTGTCCTTTGATCATTTTTTGACAAAGTTCTTCATGTGATAAGCTCCAGCTCTGCTTTACACCTTCGTACAATGTGTTCCAGACTGTATCCTCGTTCATATAGCGGATGAAGGGATATTGTTTCGGGTCCCATTCGGTCAGCCAATAACGAAGTTCCTCCAGATTGTTGGTTGTACGAAGCTGATCGAGTGCGATCATCAACAGTTGTTTCAGCTGCCGCTCCCTACGTGTCAATCCGTGGACAAGTTCCGGTTCCATCGATAGCATATGATATTCTTTTTTTGCCACTTTTTCTTCAAATGTAAATGTTTCAGGCTGCGTTGTTTTAATCATGTCGAATACAAGCTGCTCCTGTCTTGGAATAAGCCTGCTTTTTCTAACAGGAATATGATAGCCGACCGTGTCAACAGCCATTATATCATTTCCGTCTGTCACAACACATGCATATTCAAGCACATTGCGCTCCTGCCCTTTTCGGGAATAGGCCCGTTTGTAAATCATATTAAGCATGCTTTCCGGCAAATCCTGCATGTCATTTTCAATGTAGTCGTAAAGCAATTCTGATATGTAGAGTAACGGCACCTGATCCAGCAGTTCAATCTGATCCTCGCGCCGCCATTCATGAAAATAACACACACTGTAGCCATTTTCTTCACCTTCAAACCAATTCACCCAAACATCGTGTAAATACAACATATACAACCCTCACTTTTAGCACTTTAAATGTTTACTGCCAGCATTTGTTGCTGGGCAAAACGTTATCAGGCAACTGCCTTTTTAACGGTTCATTTAAAATACATTATGACCATCATCGGAAAAAATATTCGATTGATTGAAAGATTAGGTGTTTGGATATCGGTACAATGCAATCACCATCAACAAAAAACCAACAGGAAAAAAATAGCACTCCGGCCGGCTTTTAATAAAAATAAAATATTCCACCCACTCTATTCCTGCAGGTAAAAAATTCATGTATGCAATAATCGTAACCCCGCCGGTGACAGCCAGTCCAAATCCAAGTAAAAAAAGAAACAGCATACCCATTTATACTCCACCGCCCATGCTTGTACAACCTTGTTTATATCAGTATATGTTTCAGTTGGACAAACATGATAAACTAACGGGATTACGAATTTCTCGCTTCAAAGATTTTATCAGTCACTTTTCCACTTTTATCGGTATTCCGAATTCCACACGCAAAAAAAAGACCGACCACCTGCGTGATCAGCCTCTCTTTCAACTTAATATTTTTTAAACAGCAATGAAACATTGTGTCCGCCAAAGCCGAGCGAGTTGCTCAGCACGATATTGACGTCCTGTTTTCTTGATTCATTTGGTACATAATCCAAATCACAGTCCGGATCCGGTGTTTCATAATTGATTGTCGGTGGAAGGACGTCATCTTCAATCGATTTAACAGAGATGACCGATTCGATTCCACCTGCCGCTCCAAGCAAATGACCGGTAACGCCTTTGGTTGAGGATACCGCTAATTCTCTGGCATAGTCACCAAACACAGTTTTAATTGCCATTGTCTCAAACTTTTCATTGAGTTGGGTACTTGTACCATGTGCATTCAAATAATCAACATCTGTTACCTGGATGTCTGCATCATCAATAGCCTGCTGCATCGCACGGGCAGCACCCTCACCGTTTTCTGCTGGAGCAGTGACATGATAAGCATCACCGGTTGCCCCGTAACCGATGATTTCAGCGTAAATATGTGCACCGCGGGCTTCAGCTGATTCAATTGTTTCCAGAATCAAAATGCCGGAACCTTCTCCCATAACAAAGCCATCGCGATTTTTGTCAAATGGACGACTGGCTTTCTTCGGGTCTTCGTTTACAGACAATGCTTTTGCAGAGCAGAATCCGGCAAATGCCATGTTGGAAATCGGCGCTTCTGCACCACCTGCAATCATATAATCCACCTGACCACGTTGAATTGCTTTAAAAGCATCGCCAATCGAACTTGCACCGGACGCACACGCTGTCGTCGAACACGAATTGATACCTTTTGCACCAAGCTGAATCGACACCTGACCTGCCGCCATGTCCGGAATCATCATCGGTACGAAGAACGGACTGACACGACGCGGGCCTTTCTCCAAAAACTTCGTATGCTGTTCTTCCCATGTTTTCATTCCACCGATACCTGAGCCTACCCAGACACCAACACGATCAGCGATCTCGTCATTGATTTCAAGTTTTGCGTCGTCAACTGCCATTTTTGCGGCTGCAACTGCATATTGTGTGAAAGGGTCCATTTTCCGGACATCTTTCTTATCAATGTAAACAGTTGGATCGAAGTCTTTCACTTCTGCAGCAGCTTTGGCTGGAAAATCATCTTTATCTACTTTTGTAACAAAATCAATCCCGGTATTTCCTGCAACAACATTATCCCACATAGACCGGACATCATTGCCAACGGGGGATACAGCACCGAGTCCCGTAACTACAACTCTTCGTTCTGCCATTTGGTACTCCTCCTATGAGATTTACTGCGTTCTTATTTACCCCAGCGAAGTGCAACAGCACCCCATGTCAAACCTCCGCCGAAACCTACCATCACGACTAAATCATCATCTTTAATTTTATCATCCCGGACTGCTTCAGACAAAGCAATTGGAATGGAAGCCGATGAATTATTACCGTACTTTTTAATGGAATCCGCCATTTTATCCTGGGAAATACCAAGACGTTCGCGGGCCGCTTCCATGATTCGGATGTTTGCCTGATGCGGTATCAGGTAATCAACATCTTCTTTATTATAGCCAAGTTGCTCAATGACATTTACCGACGATTCCGGCATCTGCCGTACAGCAAATTTGAACACTTCCCGGCCGTTCATCTGGAGATGGTCATGTTTATCCTGATACAATTCTTTTCCCCCTGAACCGTCTGAGCCGAGTTCAAATGATAAAATCCCTCTTCCTTGCGATACGGGACCGACTACTGCTGCTCCTGCCCCATCACCGAACAGGACACACGTATTCCGATCAGACCAATCCGTGATCTTGGATAGTTTTTCCACACCTACGACCAAAATATTTTTATAAGCATTTGTTTCGATAAACTGTTTGGCTGTTGCCACTCCATACATAAACCCGGAACAAGCCGCACTGATATCCATTGCAGCAACTTTTTTTGCGCCGAGGCGATCTTGAAGCATACATGACACAGATGGGAATGGCGTGTCCGGTGTAACAGTCGCAACCAGAATCATATCAATATCCTCTGCCGTCATATTTGCTTGTTCCAATGCATTTTGAGCAGCGAAAAATGCCATGTCGGATGTATCGACATCATCACTGGCAATCCTTCGTTCTTCGATGCCTGTTCTCGTACGGATCCATTCATCATTCGTGTCCACAATTTTTTCCATATCCTGATTCGTCAAGACTTTTTCTGGAACATAATGTCCGGTACCCAACAAACCTGCACCCATAATTCCATCTCCTTAAAATAAAAGTTAATATCAATTATTATGACTTGGTACTAATAATAATGCATAATCACACACACTGCAAGTACATACACCGGATTCCTCACTGCTCGTTGGGCAGCAAGTCTGTCTCCTCGTAAGATTCAATTGCTCCGTTCATTTTTTCCTGGAAATCTTCCGGTATATCCGGACTGAATTCACCCATGGAGATTACCCCGTCCTGAAAATCAAATGTCAGAACACCACCGCGGAGTTTGCTTTCGTTAAATTTTTCTGTAATTCGAACATACAAATCCGAAACGTGCTGAACAGTACTCGTCAACACTTGCTCTTCATCGATGGATGACTGGTCCGTCACATATCCGATTCCATACAACCCGTCTTCGCTTACTTCCTTTAAAACTTGCGCACTGTATAAATCACCGGTCGGGTAAAAAACATCCGCATTTTCATCGCGCATCTGCTCGTAAAGCCGCATTGCCTTCTTTGTATCATTCCAACTGTTCACATACCTGATATGTACGTTAGCAGTGGGGTTTTGATATTTCACCCCTTCGTAAAATCCTTCAATTTCCGGTTGCCATTCAAATGCCCCGATAACGGCAACCTCATCCGTATCAGTCATTTTCCCGGCAACCATCCCCGCAAAAAAACCCATCGCATGCGAATTGAAATTGAGTGATGTCACATCCTCACCAAATTCACCGCCATTAAAATACACAAAGTGCATTTCCGGATAAGATGGAGCAATTTCCACAAAGTATTTTCCATACGTATTACTGTGTCCAAAGACAAGATTAACCCCGTTATTGGCAAATTCCTCTACGGCTTCGATCACTTCCTGTTTTGTCTGAATACCTTCCTTATAATAGACTTCCGTATCCAATTCCTCGTTGATTGTCCGAAGCCCTTGATACCCTTCCTTTGACCATGCATTATCGTGGACTGAATGCTCGACCAGCATGCCCACTTTTTGCAGGTTATCATCATAGCCTGTACAACCGTATAGTAAGAGGGAAATACCCAAAATAGCCAGTAACACGATGGAAAACTTCTTCAAACTCCGCACTCCTATCCAAATGTAATACTTCCTTATAAAACTGCTGATTTGTAAATAAGTTTATCATACATTTTATTTAGATTCGTACAATTTACTGAATTTTTTGTAGTGATTTTTCACTGTTTTTATACGGTCGTTAATAGGTCTATTGTTTCGGATAAAGACGGAGTTTTCAAGTTTTATTTCAGCATTTATATCTTCCCCCTTTTTTTTCACATTGACAGCAGAAGGTAGATTGGATGCAGCAATACACTGATCGATGATTTTTAAAAAATCTCCAATATAAACTGCTTTCTCAACAAACTCATCCGAATCAAACGCAATAAAATCACCTCGGTAATACATACCGTCCTGATTCATTGGCATCCATTCCCCGAACAGAAGCGGCAAGTATATCGTTGACGCACTGTCTTTATGAAGGGTTAATGCCGTTTCATGGGGAGTAAGACGTATATCATAGGCAGATTCATTCAATCGCTGCTTCATGTGTGTAAAGTTTTCATTACGGCCAATAAACATGGATAAATGCTCTTTTCCATCTGTATCAATTTCGTCATTTCCAGTGACGGTGTACCCTTGATCAAGCAGATACTCGACAATATGAAACCCAATCCAGTAAAAACAGTTTTCCACTAAAAACATTCCGGTTCCCCCTTGTCAAATAATGTTCACAGTTCCTTCAGTTGCAAAAAGAAAATCTTTTATTTTCGGACTCAATTTGATAAACTATATGAGGAAAGTATATGAAAACGAGGTGTTAGTAATGCGATTTATCATGCCATTGATTTGGGCATTTTTTATCAGCTGTGTCATATCCTATGTATTAACCAGCATGGGCGGCACTTCATTCGACCTGACAAGCACAATTGCTATGGCAATTATTTTGTCAATTGGGGTCTTCTTCCTTGGTGAAGGTGTTTTGAAACAAAGTGAACGTGAACAATAAAGTAAAACTCCAATCAGTAACGGTTTCCCGCCGATAGTTAATTAAACGATTCGGACATTTATTCGACAGTTGCCTCACGTGGCTTATTTCATCCGCAACTTTTGAAATAATGGCCTATTGCCGATTAACGGGGAATAAATTACATTAATTGCTGCAATGAACCCTTGCCTTTAAGGTTATGAACGGCAAGGGTTTTTGCATTGACAGCAAGAAAACACCAGCATAAGTGATGGTTGACATCAAACAACCTGGTGACAACAAGTCACTAGTTAAAATTCAGTACCACGGTAAAACACTAAGTGCTGTCAGAGCGGCTAACGGCAAAATAAGACGTCGAAACCTGCGCGGGCGGTGATAGCCGCCATACCCGTAAAAACCGGGATAATTATATCCTCCGCCCCATCCGAACTGGCGGTCATGATATTCGCGCGGCATACCATTATCCTGCTCAAGCGGTACTGCAAAATAAACATACTCATTATCCAGACCTGTAATGATTCCGTCGAATTGTGATCCATCGTTCAATTCAGCTAGTACGTAGGAATGCATATGGTCCTTACACGAATCGTATATATGTTGATAATGATGATTCATATTTTCAACCTCCTCACCAATCAGACTATTCATTGGCCTATCGGTTGGTGATTTGTCCCGGGGGGTGAAAATACATATACCAGGGGGAAATAAAATGGATACAATAACAGAAATCTGGCTGCTTATTAAATATTTATTCTTAGGTCTTGTACAAGGCTTTACCGAACCGATTCCGATTTCATCAAGCGGACATCTGATTATTTTACGGGAACTATTTGGAATTGAAGCTGAAGGACTGTCATTTGAAATTCTGGTTAATTTCGGTTCACTAATAGCAGTTCTTGTGATTTATCGAAAAGATATTCTGCGTCTTATCCAAAACGGAATCCGTTATCTGACAACGAAGGACACTGATGCTGAAGGGGATTTTCAATTCATCCTCAGCCTCATCATTGCCACCATTCCGACCGGTATTTTGGGACTGCTGCTTGAAGATTATATTCAGAGCGAACTGAGCACCGTTGCAGTTGTTGGTATCACTCTACTTGTTACAGGGGTTGCGCTGTGGGTTATCCGCAATTTGCGGGGCTGGAAAAGTGACAGTCAAATTTCATTCAAGGATGCTGTCATAGTAGGACTGGCCCAGTCAGTCGCCCTGATCCCCGGCATTAGCCGCTCCGGTGCGACGATCGTTGCCGGAATGCTTTTGGGTATGAAAATCGAAACAGCATTGCGTTTTTCATTCATGCTGTACATTCCGATCAGCCTTGGCATTGGTATTCTTTCCTTCGGCGATATTTTTGGTGATGACAATATTGACATACTCGCCATCCCATACATCCTGGCCTTTGCAGCGTCAATCATAGCGACCTATTACTCGCTGCGCTGGTTCATAAACATTATGAAGCGCGGTAATCTGAAATACTTCACATTTTACTGTTTCATAGTTGGAATTCTGGTCATCCTGTTCCTATAGTGTCGTTTTAATCTCCCTCCACAAGGGTACGTGATTGTGGAGGGAGATTTATGCGTTTTATTGAAGACGAACAACAATTTCTGGATATTCACGTTGGAACATTTGAGCTGTCGTTCAGCAAGAAATACCGCTACATCGCACTGATCAATGATCTTACGTTAGGACTGGAATTTTTAATCGGCAGTGCCTTTTTCCTATTTGAACCTTTGAAAACAGCCGGAGTCATCCTATTTATTATCGGCAGTGCGCAGCTATTAGCAAGACCAGTCATCAAAATCATCCATGCAATTCATTTTTCACGGGTAAAAAAATCACAACAGAAAAACTCCGAGTAATCCCACTGCTGGAAGTTTTTCAAGAAGTCAGCTGGTTTTCCGATTGCCACGCATTGCCCTTAGAATGTACACACAATATGGTTCGCTTTCCATATAGTCACCGGTGACATTGTACGCTCTTGACCTGGAACCGCCGCACACAAATCGGAATTCACAAACACCGCATTTCCCCTTATATTTGTCAGGGTTGCGCAAATTCTGAAACACTTCCGATTCCCGATAAATGACCGCAAGCGACTCTTCCCGATCATTGCCTGCTTTTATCGGCAATTCATAGCGGATGCCTTCGCTATTTTTTTCCGATTGAGACACGCCACATTTGCGGTCCGTTCTCCAGGTATTTCCATGTAAAGGTATCTTTCCGCTCATTCATTAATTGGTAATGGAGCGGTTTTGGATCATGATCATTCGACAACTCCATAAATTCACCTGGTTTCAAATCATCAAATGTTTCAAATATTCTTGGGTGCCGGTTCTTCGGATCATAATCTGGTGCATGTATTTTTGCCGCAAACTGCGTATCATTCATTTCCCATTCCTCCTCGGTCAATTTTTGTGACACCCCTATCATATAATCTATTGCTTTTTCTTTATGTGAGAAAAAACACACCTGGGCATGATGTTTGTCACACTCAAAAAGTTTTCACAATTGCGGATTATACCTAAGTATCTGGCATGGTAGAATAAGGGTGGAATGATAAGGTAAGGGGGCGTTACGATGAATACACATTCCATAAAGGAGCTTTTGCTGAAGGTTCCATTGTTCAAAGACCTCACCGATTATGAAATGGAACCCATTGTCGATTTGGCTAAACACCGTATGTACCGAAACGGCATCCATGTTTTCATGCATGGTGATCCATTGACAAACGTCTATTTCATCCACCAGGGACGAATCAAAATATATAAAACTGATTTTCACGGGAAAGAACAAATTGTAAATGTCCTGCAGCCGGGCGACATGTTCCCCCATCAGGGCTTCTTCAGACAAGATGATTATCCTGCCCATGCAGAAGTAATTGAGGACGCTGTCTTAATCTATATTCCGATAAAAGCATTCGAAAACTTTCTGATTAACCATCCGGAAATCTGTGTAAAATTATTCCGCGTTCTTGGTGATATCATCATGGATCTCCACAACCGACTGGAGGAAAAAATTCTCCACAACACATATGAACAAATCATCATGCTCCTGCTGCGACTTGCCAAGGACTACGGGAAGGAAACGAATGATAATTTGATGAAAATTAAAACCCATTTCACAAACCGTGAGCTCGCCAACATGATCGGCTCCAGTCGTGAAACTGTCAGCCGTACCCTGACACAGCTGAAAAGACAGCAACTTATCTCAACCGATAAATCCGGCGCATATATTTTAGATACCGAAGCACTGGAAGATGAATTATTTTATTGAATTAAGTCCTGCCTGGGGAGGTGGGATTTTTTTAAGTTTTCCACGGCCTAAAACCTCATTTATCCACGATTTTGAAGACAATATCCACGATTTCGGAGCATATATCCGCGATTTTGGAACATTTATCCACGGTTTTAAAGAAAATATCCACGATTCCGCTTTCAAGCAAGACCGGTAATCATGCATACCAATTCTCCCCCACCCCTTTCTCTTATGCGGCGGATCAGCCAAGTGGAAGGTGTCGAGAACATTCATGTTGACCTTGTCTGGGAGCCTGCCTGGACTCCTGCGAAGATGAGTGACCACGCAAAATAAATGCTCGGTATGGGATAACTGAAATAAAAAACATCGACATGGCCGCTTACCCAGTCGATGTTTATTAATCGGCAAAAATTGCTGTCTTATCGGTGGAAATGAGCATTCTATGGTTAAGTCCGTATAATTGTGTAAAAGCGAAATAAGAAAGGGCCATATTAATTCCTATGATACAATGTTTTCAACCACAAAAACATAAGGAGGAATTAATGATGACCCAACTACATTTTAACCTAAACATGGACAAGTTAAAAGATGAGATTATGAACTCCAATATGAACGCTATCTATAAATCAACAGCTGTATTAATTCTGAATGAGTATATGGAAAAGGAACGGGATGAATTTTTGGACGTTCCGCCATACGCCCGTACTGGTAGTTCACGTGATTATCGAAACGGCTATTATGAAAGAGAATATTTGATGAGTATTGGAAAGATCAAGTTACGGGTTCCACGGACTCGCAGCGGTGAGTTTTCACCAAGTATTTTTGAAAAGTATCAACGCTGTGACCAGGCTTTCGTTCTTGCCCTGCTTGAAATGGTGGTGAACGGGGTCTCCACACGCAAGGTTCGAAATGTAGTAGAAGAATTGTGTGGAGAGAGCGTATCCAAGTCCTTTGTATCATCGCTTACAGAGAAACTAGACCCTATCGTCAATAAATGGGCGAATCGAAATTTGGCAAACACCTATTATCCGTACATTTTTGTAGATGCCATGTATATCAAAGTTCGCGAGCATCGTAAGGTTGTATCCAAAGCTGTCTACATTGCGACAGCGATAAGCGAGGATAACCAACGGGAAGTGCTCGGATTAAAGGTTGACCATACCGAAAGTTACGAAGCTTGGAAAAGCTTTTTAAAAGAGCTGAAAGGCCGGGGGCTGCATTCACCAAGACTTATGATTTCAGATGCCCATAAAGGGCTCAAAAAAGCAATACAGGAGGAATTCCTCGGAACCTCATGGCAACGCTGCACCGTTCATTTTAAACGAAATATTGTGGATCAACTGCCAAAGAAGGGTATGTCAGAGGTAATCACGGGGTTAAAACGGATTTTTAAAGCCGTTACACCAGATGACGCAAGAAACTTCAAGGAGGAGTTCGTCACGCGTTACGAAGAAGATCCAAAGCTAAATCAAGCACTTAAGACATTGGAAGAAGGCTTCGATGATGCCATTCAGTATCTCAATGAAGAAGAGAAATATCATACATTCATACGCAGCACGAATTCATTGGAACGCCTAAATGAAGAAGTTAGAAGGCGGGAAAGAGTCATTCGTATATTTCCGAATACACAATCCGCCTTCCGTCTAATTGGCGCAGTACTAATGGATTATGAAGGGCAACAAAAGAATAAAAAAAGGTTTATTCGAAACAAAAGTTGAAGAGGATTCCAGCGCGCGAAAATTTGATGTGGTGGGAAGGGCCCTTCCCACCACATCAAATTCACATAAATACCATCATAAGGTTGAAAACTTGTATTGGACTTTTACACATAGATAAGGACTTGACTCATTCTATCGGCAAAAAACAGCACCCTATCGGCGAAATCACGGGTTTTATCGGCATTTCACCTTCTCACAAGCACCATCACAACCTGTCAACAAAAATCAACCACCACTTACCGGCGGAATAAATGCCACCGTATCACCAGTTCGCAATACCGCATCATTCTGTGCGTATTCCTCATTAATCGCAATCATCGCCTTGTCTAAACCATTCAACTCATACGTATTTAACAGATTTTTCTTCAGTTCCATCAATGTCAGCCCATCCGCTTCAACTGTTACTTTGTTACTGCCTGCTGCTTCCTGAAGCTCTGCAAAAAATAACACATCAACCATTGCGCATTTCCTCCTCGTTCGGAATACCCTCATGATAAGACGTATTTTCTTTTTGATCACCTATCCATCTGGTCCCGTCTTCCCAATTCTCTTTTTTCCAAATCGGCACAATTTCCTTAATACGTTCGATGGCATAACGGCTTGCTTCGAAAGCATCATTGCGGTGTGGTGTGGACACAGCAATCACCACAGCCACATCCGATATATCCAGATGCCCAATACGGTGAACAATTGCCGTATCAGCTTGGGGACCCCACTTCTCGCAGATTTCCTCCCCAATTTGCCGGAGCATTTTTTCCGCCATCGGAACATACGCCTGATATTCTAAATACAATGTTCGTTTCCCCTCGGTAAATTCCCTTACTGTGCCGATGAACGTGTTTACGGCACCGGCTTCCGGGCGAACGACCTTTTCAATGCAATCATCGATGTTAATCGGTTTATCTGTTATCCAATATTTTTCATTCATTCGAACACCCTCTTATATACTCAGCCAGCCGGGGTATATTTTCCGGTATCCTGTTCAAATTGAACACCGGTACATTCAGTTCTTCCAGCAATGCAGCATTCCGGCTCCCGACAGCAAGGACGTCAGGAAGCTCGTTAATAAGCGCCAAATCCTCCCTGTTTCGCACAAGAACAATTTTCGGATATGCCGATTTTTTGAACCCTTCAATCAGCAGCAAATCAATTGGAAAGCTGTTGTATAGTTGAACCAGTTCATCAAGGTCCAACTGCTGATGCAGCATGAACTGCGATATCGTTTCTCCCTGCACACCACTAATGACAGCACCCGAGTCAAGGTGCTGCCTGCTGTCAGTCTGCTTTCCAAGATCGGGTTCCCCACCGTGCCCATGATGCTTCAGCGAACCCACCCTGACACCAGTTTCCGAAAAATATTGAATCAACTGGTTCATCAATGTGGTTTTACCGGAATTTTTATACCCGGCGATTTGACAAATCTGCATGCGAATACCTCTATTTATTTCATCATTTTTAGAAAACATGGCTGTTATCAAGCTTTCAGCTATAGTTAAGTAAGGAATTTTATACTTTCTGACGTTATAAAAAAAGGTCGATCCATTTCAGATGAACCAACCTCGTCTTTATGCATCAATCAGGGATGCCCAGTGCAATTTTAGCGTAACGTGACATTTTCTCTTTACCCCACGGCGGATCCCAAACAATATTTACTCTGCTTTCCTGAATTTCCGGTATATCAGACAGTGCACGTTTGACGTCCTGTTCAATATGACCGGCAAGCGGGCAGCCCATTGCCGTTAACGTCATTGTAACAGTGCAAATACCTTCATCGTCCAGGTCAGCATCATAGATAAGACCGAGATTCACGATATCAATACCCAACTCAGGGTCAATAACATTCTCGAGCGCGCCCATTATATTCTCTTTCAGCGCTTCGTCCATGATCAACAACCTCCTTCATCATTCATACCTTTATTTAAACATATATTTGTCGATTTTGAAATGATTTTAATCACATCTGATTGCTTTTCACAAGTGTTTCTCGAACCATTTCACCAGTTCAAGTATTGCTTGACGGCTCACTTTATGATCGCGGTTCTCTTCCTTGAGGAACTGTATATTTTCCTTATTCTTATACCGTTTTTTAGCGTCTTCATAAAATGTATAAGAATGGTCAAACGGCACTACCGCATCATTCTCACCGTGCCAAAAGAACACCGGCCGCTCCTGCAGTTTTTCCACCTGTTCGGATAAATCATACAGCTTTAGGTGCTCATATAACTGATCAATCAGCTCATCACTGACAGGCAGATTTCCCATCTTTTTAAAACTGCTGACCAGTGTTTTGGCATATACCGTAATTTTCGGTGACCCCATCATCACCCCTGCAGCCTTGATCCACGGATATTGCGTCAATGCAGCGGAAGTCGTAATGCCGCCCATACTGGTTCCGGCAATTCCGATACGCCCATCAAGAATTAGTCCCTCTTCATCAAGTTCATCCTTGATGTCTTTCAGTTCCTTCACATTCAGCATGACAATATCCCAAAAGGAAATTTGTTTCTTCATTTCAGATACGTCCACTTCCCGTTCCCCATGAAATTTGCTGTCGGGAAGAATGACACGATACCCTTTTTCAGCCAGCAAATACGCCAGTGGAAGATTATGTTCTTTTGCGCTCGTAAAGCCGTGAAAATATGTTACGGTCGGGAGCTGCTTGCCTTCCTTTTCCGTGTCCTCAACTACCAGACACGGTACAGAATTCATTGATTTTTTATATACACCAATCATTTTCCGATTCCTTTCCAATCATTTTCAGTTTATATTCATCATAATATTAAGTTTACGTAAATTGCAATAAGCAGATTATTTAATCCTTTACATATGCTGGAATCACTTATACACTATTGTCAGATGAGGTGAAAACTTATGGAAAATAACCGGCATTTAATTGCGCTGGATCTGGATGGAACGTTATTGACAGATGATAAAGAAATCAGTGCACGCAACAAAAATACAATACGGCAGGCGATAAACGACGGTCATATCGTTGTCATCGCTACCGGGAGACCGCACCGCGCCAGCATTAATTACTATAATGAACTGAAGCTTGACACACCAATGGTTAATTTTAACGGCGCATTGATTCACCACCCGACAGATGATAAATGGGATGTTTTGCATAATCCATTGCCTGTCAGAACAGCATACAAGATTATTGATGCCTGTTATGACATGAACGTTCATAATATTTTGGCTGAAGTAAAAGACCATGTATTTCTTGATCAGTACGATGAAAAAATTATCGATATTTTTCAATCAACAAAACAGGACCCGCCTTTTAAAATCGGCAGCCTCAAAAATGAGTTGAACGAAGATCCCACTTCCTTGTTAATCCACCCGAAAGAAGAGCATATTACAGAACTGCGAAGCCATTTGGATGATTATCATGCCGAATTGATCGAGCATCGTAAATGGGGTGCACCGTGGAATATCATAGAAATTGTCAAAAAAGGGTTAAATAAAGCAGTCGGTCTCGAAAAAATCGCGCATTATTATCATATCCCCAAAGAACGAATCATTGCATTTGGTGATGAGGATAATGATTTGGAAATGATTGACTATGCCGGTGTTGGTGTTGCGATGGAAAATGGGATTGATGAACTGAAATCCATTGCTGCACAAGTTACCGAGACGAATGAGAACGACGGGATTGGCGTTTTTTTGGAGGATTACTTGAAGCTTCAGGTAAAAACCATCTAAATATTACCTTTTATAAAACAGATGAATCAATCCATACTAGAAGTGAGCGCATCAAAAAGCGTTCACTTCTTTCTTTTTTTGGAAATGCTTTATCAGCTTTCTGAAGGAGGAATTACCGATGGGGAAAAACAGCAAGTCCAGACGATTCAGCCATCAAGGTGCTGATTCTGTTAAAAAACACGCCGAACGGTTTCCTTACCGTGCACGTTTCAGCGATACGGAACGAAAACGCGAGGAAGCTGACAGCCACACAGTAGGAGGGTTTTAGATGGGAAACAATAATCTTTTCCAACAAGCTAAAACTGCTGTCAACAACTTTAAGAACGCTCAGGGGAATGCATCCCAACAGGATAAACAAGCTGCACAAAATGCGATCCAAGCCGCAAAAAATAACGGTTCACCCGAAGAACAGCAGCAGCTGCAACAACTTGAGCAACAGCTGAAGCAACACAACCAGCTTAATTAACCTCCAAAATGCGCATTAAAGATTTTCACTTCATTTACGATAATGAAACGGGATTATAATGTGCATAAAGCATCTTTGCCGTTCTAACGGCAAAGATGCTTTTTCTTATTATTTCTGTTAAAATAAATTTAAGTATGCATTATTATTAGGAGGTCAAATTCAATGGGAGTACGAGCTGAAGCTACACCAAACCCGAACGCACTGAAATTCACAACGGACAAGCTGATCTTCGAAGGTGACAGCAGCATTTCCGTTATGCCTGGTGATACTAGTGAACATGAAATTTTAAACGATTTGATGAAACTGGAAGGTGTCGACAACGTTTTCGGTTACCAGAACTTCATTACCGTAAACAAGATGTTCGATGCAGAATGGGACGATGTACAGCCAAAAATTATTGAAGTTATGGGAAAACATGGATTTTAAAAAGACAGCGGATGCTGTCTTTTTTAGTTAATATGATAAAGTTTTTACCAACTAATCTTTCCGGAAAAATCCGAATATACCCGTTGTCTGCACGATATTGGTAAATGCGTTCGGATCAATTTCCCCGATGATACGTTCCAGATCATAAAGTTCATACCGGGTAACAACCAGGTACATCATATTTTTGTCTTCCTTTGTATAAGCACCTTTCGCCGGCAGTATTGTTATACCTCGAACCATCGTATCATGAATGGCTTTTTGCAGTTCATCCGCTTTATGCGTAATGATCATCGCCGTAACTTTCTCGTGACGTGTATGAAGTGCATCAATCACGCGTGTTGTCACATATAACGTCAATAATGTATACAACGCATTTTCCGGTTTATACAAAATGCCGGCCATTGCAATAATGATTGCGTTCAACAGCAAAAAATACGTACCGATAGGTCTATCCTTCATCCGGGACAGTACCATGGCCACAATGTCCATACCACCTGTTGACGCACCATGTTTAAGTGTAAGCCCGACACCGGTACCGGCAATTACACCGCCAAATACAGCATTTAAAATGATGTCCTCAGACAATGCAATTACCGGCATTACTTCCAGAAATATTGTCGTAAATACGACGGAAATAATACTGTAAACAGTAAATCCTTTGCCAACTTTTTTCCATCCGAGAATGGCAACTGGAATGTTCAGAATAAATAGGATAATACCAGTACTGACACCTTCTATGCCAATAAAATCTTTAAATACACTGGAAATCAGCTGGGCTGCACCAGTGAAGCCGCTTGCGTAAACATTTGCCCCGATCAGGAAAAAGTTAAGCGAAATGGCATTCAGCATTGCGCCGAATATAACAATTAGAATTCGCTTTGCCTCAAATAAAAACATAGCTGCCTCCCCTGCCTTATGTCTTGTAATATTATTAGTAAATAAACTTTGACTAACGTTAAGGATAGCTTTAAACTGAAATCAATATATAATTTGAAAACTTGGAAAAAATATTGCCAAGATACGTGAAAAGTAGGTGAAATAATGAACACGAAAATCCTTGCAGATTCAGCATGTGATTTAACCAACCGTCATTATAAAGCATTTGACATCGAAATGGTACCATTAACCGTTCATTTGGAAGGAAAAGATTTTAAAGATGTAAATGAAATCGAACCAAAAACGGTATATGACGCCATGCGGGCGGGTAAAGGGACGAAAACATCCCAGGTTTCCCCGCAAACCTTTAAAACAATTTTTACATCGTATGCCCAGTCAAATCAAGCATTAGTATATTTCGCATTCTCCTCGGAACTTTCCGGTACGTGCCAAACAGCGAAAATGATGGCACAGGAAGTCAAGGAAGAATATCCTGAAGCTGAATTGCATATTATCGACACAAAATGCGCTTCTATCGGGTACGGGCTCGTCGTACTGAGGGCTGCCGAACTTGCCAGGAGCGGTGCCAGTACTGACGAAATAGTCGAAACTGCAACATATCACGCCAATCATATGGAACATATTTTTACCGTCGATGACCTGGAATACCTGCGTCGTGGCGGACGTGTCAGCAGAGCATCCGCATTCGTCGGCTCCTTGCTTAAAATTAAACCGGTCCTGCATGTAGATGATGGTAAACTTGTTCCACTTGAAAATGTCAGAGGATCCAGAAAAGTATTGAATCGCATGCTTGAACTGATGAAAGAACGCGGAACCGATTTTAAAAACCAGACAATCGGCATCAGTCATGGCGATGATTTGAAACGCGCCGAGCAGCTGGCGGCCATGATTAAAGAAAAATTCGATGTCGACGATGTATTAATTGAAATGGTTGGTTCGGTCATCGGTGCACACGCAGGCCCAGGTACACTGGCACTTTTCTTTTTAAACAAAGAGTACAAATAATGTCAGGCTGATCCAGACATGGGTCAGTTTTTTTCGTTTTATTGCAAAAGAACTGTAACATTTTTCCTCAAGCACCGTCTAACTAATTAAACGGACCAAAGAGGTGAAAAAAATGATAAACCGAAAAACTGTACTGTATTGTCTGGCAGTTCTGGTCACAGTTGGGGCAGCCATTATTTACCTGATGCCCAGTTCTATTGGCGTTACGATACCGGCCAAATCGAGCTATGCGCCCTCCTTCAAAGACTGGTCCATCCATTTTTCTGAAAAAATGAACCCAAATACATTCACCCAGAATACCGTAACCGTCCTAAATCAGGACAATGAACCGGTCAATGTAGACTTGAAATGGAACAAGAATCACACCGTTCTGACGCTTCAAGCACCTGAATCCGGATATCGAATTGACCATACCTATATGATTACCGTTTCAGATAAAGTTGAAACGGATAATGGCGACGAAATAAACAAGACATTCACCCATTCCTTTACAACAGTAGCTGAATTACAGACCATCAAGAATGAGGAACAACTGGTCACATTACTGAAGGAACGGTCAAACGCACGTCAAAAAATCTCGGGCGAACAAGAGCGGGGCGTATCATTGGAAAGCTCACAAAGTGACTCCGCGAAAAACATGGCAAAAAGCGGGCCGGTTACATCATCGACTAACATCCAAGAAAATGGGGTCAATGAAGGTGATATCATTAAGACAGACGGTGATTACATTTATTATTCCCGGGGTACGGATGTCGTAATTGCCAGTGCTGCTAAAAAGGACAGTAAAGTTATCTCTGCCATTTCGACAAACAAATTCCGTCCAACAGAACTTTATTTGCACAATGATCTGCTGATTATGATCGGAAATTCACACCAGACCAGCCGTCAACCATCAGCACAGTCTGCAGTTGTTGACCGGGCAATACTTCCGCCCAGCAGAACAACGGCAATGATTTATAATGTTTCCGATCCTGAACAACCTGAAAAAGTCCGTGAAGTTAGTATGGACGGCTCATTGATTACAACCCGGAAAATGAACGGACATTTGTATCTGATTGCCAACCATCACCCGCCAATCCGCATTTTGAAAGAAAAAAAGAACGGCACTGAAAACCTGCGTCCGTCAGTTAAAGATTCTGCCGTCAGTAATAAAGCTCATCCACTCAGCTATGAGTCGATGTATTTTTTCCCTGATACAAAGGATGAAAACTTTTTGCTGCTTGGATCGATTAACTTAAACAAACTGGATGAAAAAGCGAAAATAAAAGGTTACCTCGGTGCGTCCAGCCACGTGTATATGTCCAAAAAACACTTGTATATTGCAACATATCAATACAGTAAAGATATTTCATCCAAGGATGGTAATCATCCTGAGCTTTCGATTGCCCGACCGCCTATTAATACCAAAATAAGCCAATTCAAAATTCGTAAAGGAACGATTTCCTATAATGCCTCGACGGTTGTGCAAGGCAGTCTGATCAATCAGTTCGCCATGGATGAACACGATGGAACGTTCCGTGTTGCCACCACAAAGGGTACCATGTGGAATGATGACAAACCGTCAACTAACAACCTGTTTACGTTTGACATGCAGATGAATCCACTCGGTTCTCTTGAAGGACTGGCAAAGGGGGAACGGATTTACAGTGTCCGGTTCATGGATGATACAGCCTACATGGTTACATTTAAGCAAGTCGATCCCCTTTTCGTAATCGATCTCAAAAACCCGAAAAAGCCGACAGTTCTCGGCAAGCTGAAAATTCCCGGGTTCAGCAATTATCTTCATCCGCTCGATGAGGATCATGTTATCGGCTTCGGACAAAATACCAGACTGGTGAAATCTGAACGCGGTAAGGAACCGCGAGTGCAAATCGACGGATTGAAGATTTCCGTGTTTGACGTCAGCAATCCGGCAAAGCCAAAAGAGGAATACAGTGAAATTATCGGTGAAGGCCATTCCTATACTGAATTAAATCATAATCACCATGCCCTGTATAAACATCCGACACGGCCGATTTTCGGCTTTCCGGCCACCATTTATGATGCAAAAACCATTCAAAAAGGAGATGCAACCTATCAGGACGAATCATTAGCTTTTCAGGGAATATTTCTTTACAAAATAACACCGGATGATGGAATTC
The DNA here is from genome assembly GCF_902726655.1 of Virgibacillus ihumii. Classification (NCBI taxonomy): domain Bacteria; kingdom Bacillati; phylum Bacillota; class Bacilli; order Caryophanales; family Bacillaceae; genus Virgibacillus; species Virgibacillus ihumii. The sequence goes on along the minus strand of NZ_CACVAN010000001.1, from coordinate 44,219 downwards.
AGTTGAAGGATACTTTTACAAATCAAGAAAACAACAATTCGGATTACCCATCAAAAATGAAATATGCAATAAAGCGGATGGTATCAGTCGATAATACGCTGTATTCCTTTTCACAAAACAAAATGTCCATCTATGATTTGCAAAAAGAAAAGATCATCCAGCACGTCCCGTTTCCGGATATGAAATACTAATTTAATTTGTAACGAATGAAATGGCAACCTCCCGCATATATTTCCAGTAGGACAGGCACACTTATGATGCGGGAGGGATGACCATGAGCATCTTCGAATTAATTACCATATATGAAATGGAACGTAATCAGCCACCGGAATCGATTAACGGATTACTCGATTTCTATCAACGAAAATACATCAACAGTGAAATTGACCTGAACGAATACCGGAAAGTGTACTATTACCTGTACAGACAAGGTGCCATTTCATCACATGAATATGCGTGAGTGTGTGTGCATTGCATGTGAGTCTATGATGCCAGACAAAACAGTGTGATTTATTGTCGTACGGCGGGTTTACGCTTTTATAAGGCACCACTTTTAAACAAAAAAGGAAACGGAAAGCTGATTATTCCAAACCAGCTTCCCGTTTCTTTTGTTTTCTGCTTAACCTGATGATAGAGGCAATGAAAATAACAAAAACTCCGACCACCATCCCGATGAAGGACCAGTTTAAACCTGTATCCTCCTGAACAACATATACTTCTGCTGTTTCACGGGCGAGTCCTATTTTATACTCCCCTTTTTCATTTTCCCGGACGAGGTTATCCCCAATTAAGCCTTTCAGCAGTTTGCCGGATTCTACACCATCAATAGAAATGGCCTGCGATTCCACGTCATTGTTGATCGCAACGTAAACCGATTCGCCTTCAAATGACCGCTTAAATAAACTCATTGCACCACTCGTTCCAAGCAGTTCAAAACTTCCTTTCTGCAACGCAGGAAATTTTGTCCGCAATGCTGCAATCTGATTATAATAATCCTGCAAATCCTGCTTTCCGGCATTAAATTGAACCAGCTGCAGACTTTCCGGAAAGTCCCCGCCCATTGGAATTTCCGAACCCTGAAAAATCATTGGTGTACCTGGTGCAGTATATAAGAATGTCAATGCCAGCTTCCAAGTCGTCAGCGGATTTCGCCCGTTCTCAAAAAATTTCTGGGTAAATCGTTCGGTTAACTTATTATCCAGATAATTAAGTCCATCCCTTTCTCCATTATTCTTCCAGGATTCATAAATCGGCGTTACCGGATTTCCCGCCTTAACGAACGCATTGACCATCGCTTCCTGGAATGCATTATTTTCCACAGCCTGTATCGCCGTGCTATTTTCAATTCCACCATTATATTGCTCTGGTTTCAATATATCCCCCAACAGGTAGAAATCGGGGTTTTCCTCCCTCAGATGCGCAGCCAATTCTTTCAGAAAAGCCTGATTCATCTGATCCGCGGCATGAAATCGATATCCGTCGATCCCTGCTTTTTCGATCCAATAATCAGCGACATCCGTTATAAACGACTGTACTTCAGGATTGGACTGATCCAGCATTACTGTCTGATCAAGCCATTGATTTGCGTTCACTTCCGTTTCTTTAATCCAGTCCTGTCTAGCCGGGTCATCCACCACCGGATGTGTGGAGGAAACATAATTTGTGACAAGCTCCATCACCACTTTCATATCGCGGTCATGTGCTTCCTTTACCAGCTTTTGGAGATCCTTCATGGTCCCAAACTGTTGCTCCACTTCGTAAAAATCCTCAATCCAGTATCCGTGATAGCCATCAGGCGCATTTTCCATCACCGGAGACAGAACAATCGTCGTAAAGCCAAGTTCTTTTAATGCATCCAATCTTGAGGTAATCCCTTTAATGTCCCCGCCATGATACGCATGCGTTTCATTCAGGTCAGTCTGTTTCTCTAGCGACTGATCCCCATTACTGAAACGGTCAACCAGAATATTATAAATAATTTCGCCTTTGATTCCTTCCTTTTCTTCTGCAGCTGCAGTACTCGCTGCACCGAACAAAACGAGACAAATCAAAAACATGAACAATAGCCGTCTCATATATGTACTCCTTCATTAAATTAATTTGCTTCTCCATTCATTATTGCGTTTTGACATCTTTCGTCAATGAATTCCACCAGATTGTTAAAAAACATTCATAACTACGATTGAGACTGCTAGTTTGTTTTAACGAGTAAATATACAAAGTATGGTGTGCTTAAAATTGCAACTATAATCCCCACCGGAATCTGAGTCGGATCGAGCAGATTTTGTCCAATTAAATCAGAGACCATCAGGAGCAGTGCGCCAATCAAGGCAGCAATCGGGATAATGTACTGATGGAGCGGGCCGATTATTTTACGAGCGATATGCGGCACCACAAGCCCCAAAAAAGCAATTGCCCCGCCCGCAGCGACACTGGCACCGGCTAACGCAACCGCAATCAGCAGCAATGTGCGGCGTTCTTTTTCCACTTTGGATCCCAGACCGGCTGCTACATCATCACCTAGGGTTAATATGTTAAGAATATTTGCCTTTTGCAGTGCGAGGGGAACAAGCAGCAAAATCCATGGCAGCAGTGCCATCACAAACGTCCAGTCCGCATTCCAGATGTCACCAGAAAGCCATACCGTCGCCTGCCGAAAGTCCTGCGGGTTCATTTTCAGCTGAAAAATAATCAATGCTGCGCTAAAACCCGCATTGACACCAATCCCGACCAAAATCAAACGAATCGGATTGACACCGTTTTTCCAGGCAAGCAGATAAATTAACAATGCTGCAAATAACGCACCAAGTAATGCGAACAGTGGCATCATAAAGACGGATAATGTCGCATTAATCGAATCCTGCAGAAAAAAGATAAACAAGACGACTGCAAGTCCTGCACCCGTATTAATCCCAAGTATCCCCGGATCAGCCAAATCGTTCTGTGTGACACCCTGTAAAATCGTTCCGGAAACCGCAAGTCCCGTCCCGATTAACAAAGCCAGGACAATTTCCGGCAGCCGAAAGTCGAACAATACCAGTTCGTATTTATCCGTTCCCTGGCCGAACAACGTTTTCACCACATCCATCGGCGGAACTTTGACAACACCGGTACTAAGCGTGACAAAAAACATGACTATAATCAGAATGAACAAGAGTGCTATAACTCCCGTAAATTTTGTGGTTTTTCTATTCATGATTTACCACCCCCGCTGCTCCCGCGGGCGAGATAGAGAAAGAACGGCACCCCGATTAGTGACGTAATCGCGCCAACGGGCGTTTCAAATGGTGCATTTATCAGGCGGGAACCAATGTCGGACAGAACAAGTAGAAGTGCACCGAAAATTGCCGATGCAGGAATGATCCATCGGTAGTCCGTCCCCATGATAAAACGGGTCATATGGGGTATGATAAGTCCCAGAAAGCCAATGGCACCTGCAACAGATACGGCGGAACCGGTCAAAATCAAGACCGTCAAAATGCCCATTAATTTTATAACAATATTTCTCTGTCCCAGTCCCGCCGCGACATCCTCACCAAGATTCAGTACTGTAATTGATCTTGCTATGGCAAAAGCGATAACCAGACCAATTCCACCCGCGATGAATAAAATATGTATGGATGTCCAACTCGTGCCTGCCAGTCCACCCGCGAGCCAAAATCCAAGCTGCTTTTCCAGTTTGAAATGAAGCGCAATAATGGACGATACAGAGCTTAACAGTGTGCCAATTGCAACACCAGCAAGTGCCAATTTCACCGGTGTAAGACCGCTTGTGGACAGTGATCCAACCATAAATACAAGTCCAACAGCAACACCTGCCCCAGCTAGCGATGCAATCGTCATGCCAACCGTTGAGATCCCAGGTAAAAATGCCAGGGTAATCACAAGTGCAAAAGCCGCACCATCCGTTACCCCCATAATCGATGGTGAGGCCAATGGATTCCGGGTCATGCCCTGCATGATCGCCCCGGACACTGCCAAAAACGCGCCAACCAACGCCGCTCCTGCCGCTCTCGGCAGACGAAGTTCCCGGATGATCTGATGAGAAGTGTTCTCCGGATTAAATTCAATGACCGCCTGCCATACCGTTTCCAGTTTAATATCGGCCACCCCATATACAATAGAAAGAACGGCAGAAAAAACCAGCGCAATGATCCCGGCAAATTGAATAATTATTTTTAATAGTGATGAATGCTGTATAAAAGATAACATAATGTACTCCCGTTAATCGAAATCGTCAAAATGCCCCTAATGTTAAAGTATAATTTGTTCATAGGATTGTTGCAATGCCAGTGAAAAAGAAATTGACAGAACAAATGAAAATGATTATCATTACCATTAGGTGTATTATTATATCATAAAAGGAGACATACATATGCTTAAACGAAATAAATCCTATTTAGTGAAATTCTGTATTATTCTAGGTCTTGCATTGATTATTTCAGCATGCGGCAGTGATAGTAATGGATCTTCCTCCTCCGAAGACAGTGGCAGTAACAACTCTGAAATAACATTGGACAGTAAAAAAGGCGAAGTTACTATCCCTAAAGGAGCGGAGCGCATTATCGCCCCATACCATGAAGATGCACTGCTTGCGCTGGGCGTAACACCTGTCGCAAAATGGGCCATCGGAAACAGTGTGCAAAATTATTTGGAAGATCAGTTGAAAGACGTACCAAAAATCGAATGGAATCTACCACTTGAACAGGTCATGAAATACAACCCAGACCTGATTATTTTATCGAACACGCTGGACAGCTATGAGGGATCATATGAAGATTATCAAAAAATCGCGCCTACCTATGTGCTGACCGATGAAGCAGCAAGCAACTGGCGCAAGCAAATCGAATTATTCGGTAAAATGCTTGATAAAGAAGATAAAGCGGATAAAGTGTTAAAACAATATGATCAAAAAGTTGCCAATGCAAAAGAAAAACTGAATAAGGCAATCGGCGATGAAACTGTCGCAATGGTCTGGACGATGGGCAATAAATTTTATCTATTTGAAAAAGACCGGCATATTGCGGATGTTGTTTATTCAGAATTAGGTCTAAACGTACCGGAAGTAGTCGAGAGCCTTGGTAACGCACCGAATGACGCATGGAACGCAATTTCCATTGAGAAGCTTTCCGAATTGAAGGCCGATCACGTCTTCCTTCTCGGCATGAAAGGTGAAGAAGGAATCAAAACACTGAAAAACAGCAGTGTATGGCAAAGTATTCCGGCAGCACAATCCGGCAATGTCTATGTCATGAATGATCCAAGCCACTGGACAAATGAAGGCCTGATTGCATCCAAAAAAACAATCGACGCCATCGTGGAGAGTTTGGCTGAATAATCTTCTTTTACCTATAATCGGAACAAACATTTAAAAAGTGGCAGACTTTTAATAAAAAGTTACTGCCACTTTTTTGCGTTTATATACGATTATAGTTATGACAAGGGCTGTTTATGGCAAGAATCCAAGTCCGAGACGGCCAAAGCCAAGCAACATGGTCAGTATTAAGGCAATGACAAGCTGAATCCACCAGCTTTTTGTCGGCTCTTCCCTGCCTGATTTCATGCTGATCATTTCCATAGCAAAGATGGCCCAAATACCTGCCAATCCTTTAAAAATCGCTTCACCCATTTGTGGAGCTCCAAAATAGCCCGCAAGCAATGTACCACCGGAATAAAGAATCAGTAAGTAATCCAGTCTAAGTATCATTTGTACGATTTTAGCACCTTTTTCCTTGCCTGATTTATTCAGAATCACTACTACAATAAACAGAATAAAAGCAAGCGCCCACGCCGTAACGTGCAAGTGTGTGCTTGGTCCCATATTAAGTATTCCTCCTTTGGAAAGTCCATTTCCATGATAAACTTATCATATCATGTACCATATGGATTTTCATTTGAAAATTGTATGAACGATATTGGAATATATCAAAGTACCAAATTTAAATTCCCATTGAATTAAAATAGCTTGCAGGCAACTGTGATCAATGGTGTACTTCATTACGTTCTGCTGTTCTCCCTCTCATTGGCTGCTTTTCTAAATAGGTAAGACTGCGCCACGCCCATTCCAGCGGTCCGAATCGGTATTTGGCCATCCACCATTTGCTGAATATTACCTGCAAACTGAATACAATAACAACAACCCCTATACTAACACTTGGCGTAATTGACCCGTACAACCCGAAGCCCACACCATAAAACAAAATAAATTGAATTACGGATTGCAAAATATAATTAGTCAGCGACAAACGCCCAACATGCGAAAATGGCTTCAGAAGCTTTGCACCAATTCCGCTCTGGTACATCAGTGTAATTGAGAAAAGGTAAAATAAAGCCGAAGCAGTTCCACCAACATTATCCTGAATAAAATAAAACCATTCCGGGTTACCGTACAGATACGGTCCCCATTTCAACGCAGCGAAAAACAAAAGACTCACACCCCAGCAAATCCAAAGCACACGCCTATTCAATTCGGGATTATGTAACCAGCGTTTCCGGGCAATAAACATCCCGATTAAAAACATCGGAAGTAAGGTTGTTAACAAAAGAATATAGGTGAACACCCCGTTTGAGTATAACCAATCATGCAGATTCTGCGATAGAATAACCAATAAATCATTGCTTGTGTAACTTTCCATCGCCTGACGTATTTCCTGGAAATTGGCATACCCAAGATATTCCCGGAAATTGAATAAATACATTGTAAAATAGGCCGCACTGCTTCCAAGTAAAATAAGAGACCATATTATAAGCGTTATATTTTTCCGATGAATGAACGCGATGAGGAATAAACCAACAATCCCATATGAGAGCAAAATATCACCGCTCCATATGAGAAATGCATGAATCATCCCAAAGCCAATTAGAATTAGCAATCTACGGAACAGAAACAACTTTACATTTATTCCTTTATCAATCACCCGCTCCTTCACAATCTGAAATCCAAACCCAAACAAGATGGAAAATAACGTATAAAAACTTGCCTGGAAAAATACATCTTTAAAAGCTTGTATAAACTGATCAACCGGTGCCGTCCAAGCTTCCTCCGCCCCGCCATACAGAAAATACGGGGCAGAGAAAGCTCCGATATTCACAATAAAGATCCCAAATATCGCAAACCCGCGTGCAGCATCAATCCATGTAAGCCGTTCGGAACGTTTCGTTGGTGTGACGGTATTCATTTGGATCCCCCCCCCTTTAAAGTGCCCTAACAAAAATTACACAGCTCTAAAATCTCATCCACCCATTCAGAATCTTCTGTGGCCCCAACACGTTTACATAAACGATGATGAACCTTTTTAAATTGAGGAATGATTTGTTTTATCGTCTTCATTATTTCGATTGAATCTCTGTTGCTGTCCCATTGGGCTAAAAGAGATAATTGCCAATCTTTCAGTTTACTTCTTTCACCTTCAACCTTTCCCCAATCGCCAAGAGAATTGGGCTGTATCCCGTTTTCCATATACCAGGCAGTTACCACACAAAAGCGCAAGTTATCCAAACAGCGGAGCGCATAGTAGAATTCACTTCGCATTGCACGTCTGTATGTTTCATGAGCATAAGCGAAAAATTTATTTCGCCAATTTTCCACTTCCTGAAGAGTTGGTACATAAGATAGCTTCATAGATTTTTTTGACACATTTTCCATGAATCCATGAATATCCTGCACAATTTTGATGTTTTTCAGCCAAACAGAGGAGTGAATTTCTTCCGCCTTATAGTAAAAAACATCTACCTTCACGAAAGTTTCATAATGGGCAACCGTATGCCTTGCTTCAGGATTATCTTCAAAGAATAACACCCTCCCCCATTTTTCGGCCCGCTGTTTTTTGCGTTGCCTATAGTTTTCAAACACTTTATCATTAACGACAATACGTAGATCAATATCGGAATATAAATCCGTATTTTGATTTCCGATTGAACCTCCATAAAAAACCGATAATACATTTTCATCATTCAACAGATCCTGTTCAATTGATTGCCTTAACAACTGACGATGCACCGGAAGATCAGCATCTCTTTTTCGATATCTCATATCAAATCCCACACATGTAAAACCTCTCCTTTTTTCTTAGTATGCTTATCATGTCATATACCGTTAGTGATCTATCAATAATTCTACGCTGCACATATTACATAATTTTCGACCTTCGATGTAAATATCACAGAAACAGCATATTTGATTATCCTCCATTATAAACTTCAAACCATAGCTTATTTACTCTCTCCTAATCGAATATCCTCTAGCTTTCTATATTGATTATCTACTTCCTGATAAACCCTCACAAAATTGACATCGAAAGTTGGAAACGGATTAAGCTCTTCTATTGCAGATGCAGCCATAACCTGTAGATCTTGCCTCGTTAAACCATAATTCGTTTTTCCCAGAGTCAGATGAGGCACAAAATCATCCAGTTCAAAATACTTTTTTATGTCGTCACCCGGTGGAGAAATTTCTTCAACTAGTTGCCGATGCAATTTATATAGCGCTTCTGATTTAGCACTTAAATAAAGAATCCCCTCAGCGAAAAACCTTGGTTCATTCAATGATAGCTGAAATGGCCTGAAGTTTTTACAGACCAATTTCACAGGTTCGAACCATCTTGTATCTTCGGTTAATCCACCTTGTGCTTTTAATGTGATATGTGGTTCGACAACCTCATCTATCGAATTGTTCCGCCACCTTTGACGAAACTGCTTAATCCGCGACAAGTATTCATCTGGTGGTACAACCCCTATAAAATATTGCAATGGCAACACCTCATTACTACTTATATTTCATTCACTTGTGAGTCAGGATAATCTTAGCACCGCATGGTTTTCTTAATTCAATAGATCCTGCCTAACAACGTATTTATTGGTTCTGGCAGGATCTATCATGTGTTCAGAAGCTTTCCCATATAATATTCATCAACAAACTCACCATTAATGAACAATGAATTTCTTTTCGTTCCTTCGATTTCAAACCCCATTTTTTGATACAAAGACAAACCAGCATTGTTTCGGGTTGCAACGGTTAACTCTAAGCGATGTGTGCCTTGTTGAAATGCCCATTTTTCAAGTCCCTGAAATAGCTTGCTGCCGATTCCCTTTCCTCTGTATTCCTGAAGAATTCCGGCAACAATGTGAACGGAATGTCTATTTCTGTTGGCATTTCCACCGATAGCTATCAGGTAACCTGCTAATCTGCTGTCATGTTCAGCGACAAGGATTGTAGAATTCCTTTGCTGTTGAAATTTCTCTATCATTTTCAGTTGCTGTTCAGAATCAGGTTCCCTTTCACCCGATTCCCACAACATATAATCCGAACTTGCCTCCACTTGTTGAGTCACCCAGGAAAAAGACTCCGCATCTGCAATTTTTATCTCTCTAATTATCACAATTCTTCCTCCTGATTTTTTTGGTTAAAGAAATGTTTTTCAATGATTATCCTCGCTCTTTTATCAAGCGAGTACGGCAGTTCATCCAAGGCGAAATATCTCAGTTCCAAACTTTCACCATCGTCTATCGATAAATCACCGTTTGGACTTTCAGCCAGATAAACAGATATAACGTTATATACCTCATCACCATTCGGATATTTGAAATAAAAATCCTTCCCTGATAATATATCAACAAACTTGAAGGACTCCGCTCGTAACCCTGTTTCTTCAAATAGTTCACGTTCAGCCGCCTGCTCAAGACTTTCACCAATTTCCATTGCCCCTCCAGGCAATCCCCATTCGTTCGTATCAGAACGAAGCTGCAGCAATATATCTTTATCATCATTCATTACCATAACTGTTGATCCCGCCAGAATAAATGGTCTGCTGCCTATAAATTTTCTAATCTCTTTCATATATTCAGCCATGTATTCCTCCTAGTCTTTAAAATGAATTAAAAGGCCAACCAACATATTGGTCGACCCTTAATATTTAACCTCTCAGCTGGTTTTTAAAAAACAATACTGTTTCCAGCTCATCTTCTCTGTCTTCAAAAATATTAAGCTTTTTTCCTACCTCAATTCCAAACTCAATATAAGCATTTCCTTCTGCTGTAATTAAGTTTTCGGATACTGTCACATCTGTTTCACTTAAATTCGTACCTTTAAAATAATCTGCATATTCCTGCTCATCATCAACAGACGTTGAAAAATTCCGGTCACGCAAGACTCCGGCTGCTGCCAAAAAAGTAGGTGCGCCGCAAATTGCTGCGATCCATCTGCCTTGTTTTTCAAACGCACGAATCAAGTCTAACAAGCGTTCTTCCTCAACAACTGGAGCAGGCCCTCCACCTGGCATCACCAAAATATCGTAGTCAGCAGGATTACATGCCTCGACCAGCATATCTGCCTTCACTCTGAAATTTCCTGCGTGAACAACCTCATCACTTAAAGCTGCAGTTTTCACCTCAACGTTTGAGATATTCAACATGTACGATAAAGGGCTGATTTCCCAATCAACATATCCATCATACAAAAAGAATAATGCTTTCATCCATACATCTCCCTTAACTTTTTAGACTCTGAAGCGGAACGACCTGGATTTACCATTACTTTTTCATTTTGCACATGAATCAGTCCCTTTAACGTTAGAAATAATCAATCAAACTGATTTTACCATAATATTTTTAAAATTAATATATATTTTAAATGCTGCTTAAGACTCGTTTTACCAGTCAAAAGTTTACTCAAATTTTATCATTCATTCGCCATTCCCAATCCAGCATTGACATCGTATGTGCATCCACCCACTCCTCATCAAACCTTAGCGCTTCACGCTTGGTTCCCTCATGTTTAAATCCTGCTTTTTCATAAACATGGCGTGCTCGCGGATTAAAGTCATATACTTCCAGTTCCACACGATGCAGCTTTAAATCTTCGAACGCATAGGTCATGGTGATCTGTACAGCTTCAGTACCAAACCCTTGACCGGTAGCACCCGCAATCCAGATACGAAAGTTGCAACTGTTGTTACCCACATCATAATCATTCAGTACAGACTCGCCTATAATGACATTGTCAGACTTCCGGATAATCATGAAGACTGTCCGTTCTTCTGCTTCTGCCCACTCACCGTAAACTTCAGTTAGTTTATCCATTTCCGCGCGCTTAATTTCCTCATCATTGGAATGAACTGATCCAGTGAGAATGTTCACTTCACGATCAAGCAATAGCTGTTGCAGGAACTCCACATCATCAATTTTAACAGGACGCAATCTGATTTTTTCTCCATTTAATTCAGGTTTATACTTAAAAATACTCATTTAAAAACACCACTTTCCCTGCTTCTTAAAAAATAAGCGACTTAAATGCCTTCCGTATTCATCAAAACGATTCTCCAGCCATCCGGGTCTTCTATCGTTGTCCCTTTCTCCTTCCAGTAACCATTTTCCGGCTCCACTTCTTCATACCCCATCTGATTCAGCCTTTTTGTAATTTTTCTGATTTCCTGTTCATTTGATATGTAAAAAACAAGAAGATTGTCTTTTGTTGGTGCCGGACATGGACTTCCGTCTTCATGGTGCGTAAACTCCAAATGATATGGCGAACCCGGCAACCCAAAAATAACGCCAGTATATCCTCTGTGACCCGCAAAGTCCGTTAATCGTTCCAGGCTAACCCCCTCCTCATAAAATTTTACAACTTCATCAAATTTATCAGTTGGTCGTGCTATTCTGACTTGAGTCGCTGAAAAATCAGTAAATTCCATTGATATATCCCCCGTTTTCATTAATTCAAAATTCTCTTTCTCTCCCCTCTCTTCTATTCATATACGAAAACTTTCCATGAAAGTTTCATTACCCCAATCCACTTCCATTTAGCCGAAAATAATAAAGTGTCAGAAATTAATCAAAATGTATTAGAAAGTTTCAACAAAGTGTAATAGTTTATTATTGAAGTGTCAGAAGTTCACAATTTAGGTGAAGTTCATAATTTATCAGCGGCTCTATACATAACCAATAAATAACAAGCAAAAGTCCACCCTGGAAAACAGGGTGGATTGGCATGGCACTCCTTTATCAGTAAACTATCTCATCACGAGTATGTGTTTTTTTAAATTCCTCCATATTCGGATCGAAATATTTGTCAGTGTAACGAGGTACAAACTTGCCATCGTGCACATAACCGGCACCCCATGTCGGATCCATGAGCACCCATTCTCCATTTATGTTTGCCTCCACCCAGGCATGGCGGACAAGACTTGCACGACCACTGATATAATGTGATTCGATGCCAGCAGCACGCAATAAAGCAACGTTCAAGAAAGCATAATCCTGACAAACTCCACGCTTTGTTCTTAGTGTTTTTAATGCACTGTCACTCAGTTTAAACAAGTCTTTTTCCAGCTTCTCCACATCATAGGAAATATTTTTTGCCACGTACTCATAAATTGCTTTCGCCTGCTTTCGTTCATCCTTAATCCCTTTTGTCAATTTGGCAGCGAGGTCTTCTATCTTTTGTGAATCCGACTGAATTCCCCGGGACGGAAGTAAATTACGTTTATCTTTTGCATTACTATTGACCGTAAATCTTGCAATGCCGGAATATTTAAAATATGATTTGAATGCGCCAGGGTCTGTTGGGATATTAACCGTTACTTCATACTCTCCGGGACCAAACCGGAGCCGGAATTCTCCTTCAAATGTCCCATCATTAGCCGGAACAAGGTAACTTGCTTCCAAATCACCCTTTTTCGTCGTTACGATCAATTGCTCAATTTTCTTATTGTCGGCCACACTTGGGTCATACGTACCGGCAATGCGAAACGTATTTCCATCGGCTTTCAATCCCCCAGCTTTCGGATAACCAAGCTGAAATTCATGTTCATTATAATCCTGATAAAACTTAATTGGATCTGTTTGCGCTGTTGATGTATTGTTGACAAAAAGTTTGGCAGCTTCCAAATAATAATTTTCCCGGTCTGGATCAGGTACCATGACTGTTACATGATGCTTACCCCCGCCGTAGTGTAAAGGAAATTCTGTTTCGAATTTGCCATTCTTAACAGGAATGATGACTTTCCATGACTCTGAACCTTTTTCACCTTTAACCATTAGTTTCTTCCCGTTATACTTGTCATCGATTGTTCCTGCCAAGTGTAAAAATCCGTCTGCTTCCGTAAAACCACTGGCAGGCTGTGTTATAGTCAGCCCGTTTTCAAGTGCTTTACGCCCCAGAAATATATCACGGGTCTTTTCTGTACTTTCATTCGTTACTTCAAGGGAAGCCATCTCATAAAAATGATTGTCCTGTTCTTTATCCGGCAAACGAACTGTAATCTTGTAGTTTCCTTTCCCTTCAAACAGCTTTATTTCCTCGCTGAATTTTCCGTCCTGAAGCGGTACATAATATGTAAACTCTCCCCCTTTTGGACCGGACAGTTCCACCCAGATAAAACGGCTATCCAACCCGGACATATCATCAATTTTTCCTTCCAGCGTAAACGATGATTGCACAGAGAACTCCTTACTTTGTGGGCTTGAAAGTGTTGCGCCGATTTCTTTTGCATAGGAAGACAATTCAAGCGGCTGACCGATCTCCGTTACTGACTTCGTTTCCTCAGGTTTCGTCTCTTCCGATTTTTGTTCTTCGTTATTTTGACCATTCTGATCAGCGGACCCTTCTGAATTATCGGCACAGCCTTTTAATACAATTACCGCTGAAAAAGCTGTCAATATCAAACAAAACAATTTTTTCATTAAAATTACCCCAATCCGATTAGTAAAACTGGTTGTCACCCATCCATTAGGTGACAACCTTAGTTGCACTTATGCAGTAAGAAAGCTTTCTTATCTGCTAAAATAAGAAGCTGCTGGATCTGAGTGCAGATAAAATGGCCGCGTTCGCTTATCCGACAAGCTGCCTTTCAGATACACGAATCAATTCTTCCATTAACGTTCCCGGAGAAACCCTCTTGTCTCCTCCCCCCTGCGCAATCGTTTTACTGCCGCCACCTTTCCCATTTATCATAGGTAAAATCTGGGTGATGAAATCTTTCATATTCATATCAATATCGTTACTTCTCGCACAAACCACCTGAATTTTGGTTTCATTTTCATTGATAAACAAAACCAGCGTTTTATTGGCGTTTTGGGCCACATTGGCTGCCATCTGCTGAAGCTTTTTCACAGGCGTGTCCTTGTAAGTATTGTTTACCAGCTTATATGTATCCTTTACGGTGGCCTTCTTGATCAGTCTCTGCGCCTCATAAAGCAGCAGTTCAGCTTGCAAATGTTCATTTGTTTTTTCAAGATTTTTCTGTTGCTCCAAAATATGACTGGCGCTGGCTTTCAAATCTTGCTGAGGGGCATTTAGCAGAGAGGTCAAACCCTGGATGACACGATGCTTATCCTGTAGTTGCTTCAGTACTCTTGTTCCACAGACAAAATGAACGCGGATATTTTTCTTTTGCCGTTCCCAATGGAGAAGTTTAATAGAGCCCACTTGCCCTGTTGCATTCGGATGGGTTCCGCCACAACCGTTGTAGTCAAAATCAGGAATTATGACAAGACGAATGTTTTCTGAAACAGATACATCCTTTCTTAAGGGGAACTCGTTAAGCTCATCTTCTGTCACCCAACGTATCTGAATAGGGCGATTTTCTAAAATAACATCGTTTGCCTTCTCCTCTACCCCGCTGGCTTCCTCTTCATAAAGACCCGAAATTTCGAGATCAATCGAGCAGGTTTCTGTTCCTAGATGAAAACTTACTGTCCTGTACCCATACATGTTTTCAAATGCTGCTGACAGGATATGCTGTCCGGTATGCTGCTGCATATGATCGAATCTTCGTCCCCAGTCAATTTCCCCTGCACATTTTTCCGCTTCCAAAAACGTATCGGTATAATGGCGAATCTCACCGTTTTTTTCCTCGACATTATATACACGTACATCATTAATTGTGCCTGTATCATGCGGCTGTCCACCGCCTGTCGGGTAAAATGCCGTCTTATCCAGCACAACGTAGAATCGCCCGTTCGCATCCTGTTTACTGTGAAGAATCTGCGCGGAAAAAGACCGGATGGATGGTTCCTGATAATATAATTTTTTTGTGACCACGCTCAACACGTCCTTCAATATTTCTTTTTCTTTTATTCATAATAGCACAATTGCATTATATAAAAGAACCTCCACATAGCCATTGCTATGAAGAGGTTCTTCTATTCCAAAATCAAATGCATGTTATGCGTTTACTGTTTTACTTTCCTGAACAGCATGTAATTTTTTCATCGCAAATCTTGCTGCAGGCTGTGCAATTAACGCTTCAACCCAAAATGCGATGAAAAAGTTACGCGGCCAGTCATAAAAGAAAGTTTGAAACGGCACAAAACTGACATCCCGCATGCCAATCCAGGATCCGATAACTGTCAAAAAAATGGACAAAATCGTCACGCTGAACAAAATTGTGAATAACACTCTTGCATTGAAGCTATCCGTAGATTTAACGAACTTTGGTACCATTTTATTAACAATCGGATTCGCAATAAAAATTACCAAAAAGATGACAGAAATCCATACAAACGGAATAACTTGCAATGTTCTTAAATATACCTCTCGATTGAATCCAAACTCAAATCCCATAATAAGGGGGGCGATGATATTTACGGAAAGGATGGAAATGATGGCTAAGAACAGCACAAATTCTTTTCCGTTTCGGGGTAATCTTGTTTCCTCATGCATAATCGTCAACTCCATTTATAATATTTCAGATGGCAGACGTATCATGAGACATATATTTTTGATCCATTGCATAAGACCAATATCTCTACACACTGATTTATTCATCATATCACTTAAATTGAAAATATTTCAAGAAGGTTGCATTTTTTACACCAAAAAGCTCTATGCATGATATATTGCATATTCCCACACGAGATATTTTCATGTATACTGGATTCATACGAAACGAATATCCAGAAAGGCGGATTTCAATGCCAATACCTTCAAATCATTCAAAACCTGTGCGTCTGTCTGCAAAAGAGAATGCATTCAATCAACTTCAGCAATGGATTATTGATGGAACACTGCTTCCCGGCGAAAAATTAAATGATAACGAACTGGCCGATGCATTAGGAACTAGCAGAACACCAATCCGTGAGTCGTTACAGCTTCTGGAAGCACGAGGTTTTGTTAAGATGTATCCCGGAAAAGCCACACAAGTGACTGAAATTGAACGGGAAGCCATTAAAGACCTGCTTCCACCATTGGCAGCATTACAATCACTTTCCGCCGAACTAGCAATTGACCGCTTGACTGGCGAGCACCTCACACAACTCGAAAACATCAACAATCGCTTTGCAGAAGCAATCCAGTCCAGTAACGGTTATGCTGCATTAAAAGTCGATGAAGAGTTTCACCAGGTGATTGTTGATATTACGAAAAACACTTATATCCAGGGAATAGTGGAATCATTACAGGCACATGTTCGCAGGCATTTTTTCCATAATTCCATTGTCTTAACCGAAAAATCAATTGATGATCACAAGACCATTATTACTTCCATGAAACATGGCAACAAGGAAAAAGCTGTAGCCGTCATGAAAGAAAACTGGCTGCGGACACTCCAAAAGTTTTAGTAAAAACAGCAGAAATTATTTATAAAATTTTAACGCCAAAAAGCCGGCCCTTCAAGGAAAGAAGGAGCCGGCTTACTATTTGCAGAATTATGATGCATGAACTGCAGCTGTTTTTTGCATACGGCTGATAGTTCCGGTGACGGCAATCACAACAACAGCCGGCAGCAGCCACCCAAGTCCCTGACTGTACAGAGGCAACGTTTGTTCATAGAAAGCAATAACAGGCTGCATCCAGCTGAAATATGCTATTCCCAGTGACTCACAGAACGCTTTAAGTCCATCAAAAATACTGATCAAAAACGTAACAGCAGTTGTTGAACGATAAACCAACCGTGCATGATTAAACAATGGAGACAAAAACGTCAAAAGCATCAGCACAATCGCGAGCGGATACAGGAACATTAAAACCGGTACAGAATAAGCTATAATGTTTGCCAGTCCGAAGTTCGCAATGATAAACGTTGCAGTTGCAAAAAATACAACAAGTGTTTTATAGCTGAACTGCGGAAACAGTGTATGGAAATATTCCGCATTAGCTGTTGTCAGTCCAATCGCAGTTGTCAAGCATGCCAATATAATGGTAATTGCCAGCAAAATTGATCCGAACGTGCCAAAATAATAGGATGCGGCGCTACTTAAAACCGGACCACCAGTTTTAAAGATTCCAAAAACTTGTGTGCTCGTTGCGCCCAAATAGGCGATCCCGACGTAAATCATTCCAAGCAGCAATATCGCAATACTTCCTGCTTTTATCGTTGTCTTTAGAATGTCAGCATTCGATGTTACGCCCATTGCCCGAATCGCATTAATGACGATAATACCAAATACCAACGATGCTAGTGCATCCATTGTATTATAGCCTTCAAGAAAACCAGTTATAAATGCTGCGTTTGCATAAGCTTGTTGAGGTGCTTCCATCGATCCCATCGGATTTACAATAGCCGTAACTAGAAGAACCGCAAGTAATACAACCAGCCCAGGTGCCAAAAACTTTCCGACATTATCAACAAGTTTGGCAGGCTTTAATGAAAACCAGAGTACAACAGCAAAAAACAGTAATGTAAAAATAAACAATCCCAATTGTTGCGAAGACTTGTTCACAAAAGGTGATATACCAATCTCATACGCAACCGTTCCTGTACGAGGAGACGCGAAAAATGGTCCAATTGTCAAATAAAGAAGCGACGTAAAAAACACGGCATAAACCGGGTGTATACGGCTTGACAGTTCCTGCAAATTTCGGCTTCCAGAAAAACTCATCGCTATAATCCCCAATAATGGCAGCCCCACCCCGGTAATTAAAAATCCCAGAACCGCAGGCCAGAGATTGGTACCGGCATTTTGACCAAGTTGTGCCGGAAAAATCAGATTTCCAGCCCCAAAAAATAGTGCAAACAGCATGACGCCAACTGCTGCGTATGATGAAAAAGACAATTTCCCCTTCATGATAGGTTCCTCCAATGATGTCTATGTTTTATGATATGCAATATATCGATGATATTCATCATACTATTACCTAATGTAAAATGCAATATATTACATGAAATTTTTCGACGATTTTCGAAATAAAAAAATACCTGTCAATAACGTATTTTAAACTATCGACTGGTATCGCATATTTTGTATATTTCATTCACGAATTCACATCATCAAACACGGAATGATAAACTCCATACTTAATGAGACTATTACTTTCTCCTTAAAAAACTAATCAGAAGAACTACCTGCTTTTTACAAGCAAATTTACTGCATCCTTTATATGATCTTCTGAATTTCCACCCGATTCCTTCTCTTCACGGATGCACTCCTCCAAATTTCTGCTGACAATTAATGCTGCTGTACGATCAAGCGCATTTCTGGCCGCGGTCATCTGATTTACCACTTGACGGCAATCTTTTCCTTCATCCATTGCTTTCAATAATCCTCTGACCTGACCTTCTATACGTTTCATTCTGTTTTTTACTTGATCATCATAATCCATTGAATCGCACCTCCTGAATTTTGTATTTCGCAAATTGCCAATTTAACTTTTCCCAAGTTAATCAATTGCTTCCATTTCAATTATATTATGAAACATAAATCAAAACAACTCAGCCTTAATGTTGTTCACTTTTTCTCATATTGTGGTCGATGACAAAAAACGCAATACATGTAACAATGATAATGATTGTATCCAGCTTACCGGAAATAGTTCCAAACTGTGCCAGTATTATAGTGGTTAACACAATTAACGTAAAAATAATTTTTGAAATGAAAAACTTACTTTTATAAAACTTTTTTTGAGACTCTTTCATATGTATTCTCCTTGATATGTTAAAAGTAAACCTAATCACCCGACAGTATAGACTGTTTATTCAGTATCACTTGTATATTTTTCTGGTAATAATTCCATCACATTACACTTTACCAATTGACCGTTATAAGAAATAATCACATCAGTGTCTTTACCGTAATCACTTATTAACTCCCGACACATACCACACGGAGATACTACCCAACACTTTTCTATACTTTCGTGTGGATGGGGATGAGCAACCGCTACAATCGTGTCAAATTCATGTTCTCCTTCCGAGATTGACTTTCCAATTGCCATTGCTTCCCCACATACCGTTATTCTGCCCACGTTCGCCTCAACGTGAACTGCTGAAAATATATTTCCCGAAGTTGTTCTAACTGCTGAACCAATGTGGTGCCGTCCATACCTGTAATTATCTTCAATTACTTTTTCCGCCTTCTGAATCAATTCGTAATCCCGATTTTCGATAGGTTTCACTCTTAACATACGTTCTCCTCCTGATAAACGTTAAGATCGGCCGTACTGCTGCATCTGTACTTAAGCAGGTAAGAAATCTACTTCGATCTGTTTTTTCTTTTTTCCAATTCTTTTTTAATCATTGGGATACCTTTTTCTTTTCCCTGTCTAATTAACTTTTTTACTTTTGGATCATTCGTGAGCTTTATTAATTTCGATAGTTTTCCCATGTAATTTGCCTCCCTGAATACTATTTTATCAACAATTTTCTATACATTCATGCAGTTAAGGATTCTATTTATTACCTCCAGAAACCATATAATTATCATCGATTCAATTATTTGTAAATATAACAACGGTTGTACACGCAACAATTACTGCTGTTTGCATTTCTTCGATGGATGCTTTCACAGCTTTACCGTAATCATGATTTTTAATAATATTATCCATGCGCTTTGTTGCTTCTTTCTTTTCAGCTTTTGAAAATACTTCATCGACCAGATTACATGATTTGATCAAGCTTAATAACATAGCAGTTCTTGCATTTGGCTTTTTGTCCCCAAATAAACTTGCATGAACCCTGTTTCGAATTTCCTGTTCAGGTATTTTTTGATCAGTCGGATACGTGCTTTGATTAAAAATCCATAGTATCTTTTTTTCTTCTTCCTTTAATATACCCTTTTCCACGAGCAATTGTATCATGTCCTGCCTCAACTGTCCCATTTTGCTATTAATACGATTAATCCAGTCATCAACCTTCTTACTCTTATCAGATTGCTTTATTTCGGTTAATACACTGTCAAGAAACGTTACACCTGTTTTTTCTTCATTAATGACGACAACCTTTTTATCATTCAGTTCAATACGTTCCAATATTGTCAGTTCTGCAAGAATAGCCCCAGCTAATCCATAATTTAATGAATCAGAAGCTGAGAAAATAACCGTTCCTTTCTCATCGTCCATAGCAAGCAATAATAATTCCTCAGCAATGGTAAACATTGATTTGCCTCCTTTATGAAATTATATTTTTAATACGTTTTTTCCGTTTTATTTGTTTCAACAGTTTAAATCTTCTTTGTCCCTCGTTCTGCAAATAAATACTCCCCCTCAAGCAAACAGATTTTTATTGTTCCATCTATCTACTTACAGGGGGAGCATATTAAAACTCTTTTATTGCACTTTTATTAATATCATACTTTTAACCAGTTACTGCTTCGCTTTTTTCAACACTTTTTCTTTAAAGTCCGGATTATTTTCAAGAAACTTCTTCGCTGCTTCCTCATTTGTCATTCCAGAGGTAATATCGTACATAATACCCTGAACCTGTTTTTTCGTTATGCTAAATTCGTTAATTATCTTGTATGCCAGTGGCGAATCTTCTTTAAATCCTTTTCGTGAAACGGAATAAATATTATCCGGATCACCGTAACTATTTTTCGGATCCTTCAGCATCTTTAAATCAAATTCATTGAATGTCCAGTGCGGTGTCCAAAGTGTTACAACAATAGGTTCCTCCTGGTCAATAGCTCTCTTTAGCGCAGCTGTCATTGTAGGACCTGAACTGGATTGCAGTTCCCAGTTTTTATCTAAACCATAGGCTGGCATCAATTCCCCTTTTGTCAATTTCATCATACCCGCGCCAGGACTGATTCCGGTAATTGTCCAGTCTAATTTTTCACCAATATTGTTTTTATTATTAGCTAAATCTTCTATCGAATTAATTTCTTCCATATAAGATGGTACCGTCAGAGCAAGTTCCACATTTTTCGTAACAATACTCATTTTATCAAGACTATCCTTATATTCTTCCCAATAACTTTTATGTGTGGTTGGCAGCCATAACCCTACAGAAGCATCCGATGATCCGTCGGCAAGACCTGAAAATTCAATACCGACATCCGTTTGGGTAACTGTCACGCGATAGCCAACTTCTTCAAGCAGTTGTTTCACTACATATGTTGAAGCAATATTGGAGACATACGTATCCGTTGCCAATTGTACTTGTTTTGTACCAAGATTTTCCTCACCTTTATCGGCATTTTCATTGTTGGTCGAGCTGTCGTCGTTATTGCCGCAAGCTGTCAATACAATCACCAACAACATAACGATGAAACTAAACTTTTTCATTTAAATAGAACCTCCATTTTTCTTTTTATTTCAATATTCTTCTCATGAAACACCATTATTATCATAAAACAATCAATTATTTGATACAACCCGGACAAATGATAAAAAGCTAGAAGATTCACTTACCTTATTTCTTATAATTTCTTTTTAAAAGCCCCATAAAAACAACATCATGCCAAACCCTGTCACGATATAGTTGTTCCTTTAATTTTCCTTCTTCATGAAAACCAAGCTTTTGATATAGTCTTACCGCCCGTTCATTAAAAGAAAATACGCGTAAATACACTTTATGTAAATTTAATTCATTGAAAGCAAAATCCAATAAAAGCGAAAAAGCCTCCCGTCCAAACCCCTTATTCCAGTAATCTTTATCTCCAATATCAATTATACATTCAGCATTACGGTTTCCGAAATCAATGTTAATAAGCGATGTGATGCCAATTGGCTTTTCTGTTGTAACTTCCTCAATCATGTAGCCTTTTGAATTATGCGATTCTGTTATACTTTTGACGAAGTTTTCTGTGTCGGCATATGTAAAAACATCTAATGATGGATTGGTATATTGCATAACCTCTATATCATTTCTCCACTTATGGTAAATAGAAACATCGTAATCCGTACTGGACATTTTCCTTAATCGAATTCTTTCCCCACAAAAAAACATTAAAAAGCCACCCCTTTTCTCTTATAATTTAATAAAAGCCCTTCCAATCTAAACAACCCTTTCTAACATCACAAGATGGTCCTGCAATAGTTAAAGGATCTTGGGAAAGACTTGTATCATGCTTCAAGGGCGCTATTCTCACTCCTGAATAGCGCCCGATAGTTTTAAATATAGGTAAAGACCATAATCTGTTGGTACAGAAACATAACCCCCCCTGTCTTAACATAACTGTGATATTACCATGATGATATGTTCCATGGTTAACGACATGAGGTACTTGTTCAAACACACTGGTTTCCATAAGGTCTCCATTACTATTTTATTATTAGTAATATCAAAATGGCTTTATCCTTCTTCTGTTAACTTCTTGTTGGTAAAATTATTTTATGTTCAACTAAATATTCCTCGCCTACAATACGGGCGCCAACCTTTTTTACAGGAAAGCGCCCTGCAATGGAATAACTGTAAAGCTAAAGAAGCTTTTTTAAAAGCTGCGTTTCCCTGCCCAAACCCCCTGCAGTTTACTAAGAAATACAATTTGCCCAATATGATATGCGTTATGCATTGCTAAACTCTTCAGTTCAAGCACTAATGAATTATCTTCTCCTGGGACTTGCCTATACAAATCTTCATGTTCTGATTTTGCTAGTATTTTTCCAAGTTCACGATGGACGAAAAAGTATTCTTGTTTTGTTTTCTTCCAATTTTCTAACGTCCCAGTTGGTAATCGAAATGTAGATTCATTATTTTCTGCCTGTGGTTCATTCACTGTTTCACCTAGAAATCGCATGAGATATCTCTTTTCATAGAAAAGTAAATGACAAACTAATTCCCAAATAGAATGCATTGCCCCCTCATCAGGTTTCCAAATTGCCTGTTCAAAAGTGATATCCTCCAGCACGTTTTCAAGTGGTGGAAACCAGTCTTCTTCATCTAAGCAACTTGCCCATTGTTGTAACAAAAATGTCCTTACATCCATTTTCTATTCCCTCCAATTTAATGATCAAAAATTATCTGCGGCGTTTGTTCTGGCACACTTACAATTTCAAGATGAACCATTGTACCAATCACCCATTACTGTAATTTGTAAATCATCTATAATTTTGCTCTTCATATTAATGTTTGGATTTAGTAAAATAGTTCCGTTCTGGAACAAATTTTTTGCAGTTGACCTTGAAATGCCAAAGATTTCTGCTATTAGTTTATCTATCCTAAGACCAAAATCATGTTTATAGCAAAGTTTAATCGTAATCTCGTCAGATAGTGAATCAAGTTTTTCTTTTCTTAGCTCGTATCGTATATCTGTTATTACATTATTACACAGCTTTCTTAATTTATTGATTTGAAAAGCATAATACCAGATTGTTTCTTTATCATTATCCATAAACTTTTGAATTAGCAAAGAATCAATTTTATTAATATTTACTCTAGATAAAATAGAGTAATTCCAGGTTCCCTCACAATGTATACAGTTATAAATAAGCCAAATATCAACTGTTTTTTGATTCGCATTTACCCTGAATTTCTCACTGCAATAAAACGCTGTGTTCGTTTTACATTTACGACAATTTCGTTTTATATAAGGCGTTTCCTGAGCAATGATCTCGTAAGTGATTAAATGATTAAAACTCATGCACCAGTTCCTCCTATTTATTCAGAGGAACGCAAAAAGTGTTGATGGAGAGAATTTCCCATTAAAAAAAGCGGAATACCTTACAGGTATTCCGCTGGAAGTAAAATAACTGACTATCCTGCGTTCCCTGTAATGGCTAAAAATAGGCACACTTCTCCCGTCATTGAATAATAATTCAAAAAAGAAATGCACTATTTAGTTACAAAACCATTACAGGTATGTTGGCATATCCAATTCCACCTTCCGTACTTCTCCTATATTATTAGTATACCATTATTATCATTTAAATCAATATGAATATCAGAATAATCATCAAATTCTCCCTCATTCACTTTTTCAGCAATCAAATTAAAGAAATGAATTGATTCCGCCGAATTCTTCAGCATGTTCAACTAGTAAGGAAAAACCATTTAGATTTTCAATCTTATAGTTAGATTGGTTTTCCGGAATGGCGTCCGTTTGTTTAATAACCTTTTCTTTGATTTTCTTTAGCTTTAAACATATATCGAATTCCTTTACCAGCAAGTGGTTCATCTTCATATCTTGGTATAACATGAAAATGAGCGTGAAAAATATGCTGTCCCCCTACTTCTCCGCAGTTCCAACCAAGATTATATCCCTGAGGTTTGTATTTTTTATCCAAATATTGTTTAACTTCATGGAGAAGACTGTTTGTTGCCTTCCATTCTTGTGGGGTTAAATCAAACACTGTTTCCCTATGCTTTTTGGGAACAATCAGTCCTGCACCTTCTAGCCTGTTACCTTTGATCCTAGATTCTTCTAATTGAACAAACAGACAATGTTCATTAGCTAAAACAATACTTTGATTTGGTTCTAAATCTATATTACAAAACACGCAGCTTTCCATACTAATCTCCTCATTTTCATCTCTTGTTAAATGACTCTTATGTGCGATATTAGTGCGATTTAGTGAATTGCGCTCGTTAACGGAAGATAATGATTATTTTGTTACCCTAATACTTTGTGTGATCCAAACAGGATTAATGAGTATTACGCCCAATTCAAGAATAGCTTTTACTTACTTCTCATCCAATTTTCTTTCAAGCGAGTCTACACGTTGTTTTAATGAATAATTCTTTTATTAATTCTGCTTCATTATTACGTGTGGGCTGAAATGTTATTTTATATATCTCTTTTATCCCCCAATACATTAATAAAAAGCACAATCCAAAGATTATTAAAACGATTATGATACCAAATAAAGTTTCCAAAGCAATAATCGACTCCTTAACCTGGTAAGAATACAATTCTTATTTCCGGAAGTACGCTATTTATTTAGATTATGTTTCCCCATCCCTTCTAAGTTTTGTTTTTAACTTATTATCCAATTATTTCAAATATCCTCATAACAAACAACAGCATAGCCATTTTCGCAAAATAGGACGCCTATCCCTATTTCAGATAGACGCCCGTTCGTATTGCTTAGGAATCGTTATGCACTGCCATCTATTTTTTTCTCAAGTAATGTAAGCTCATGTTCAACCTGGAAACCGACTTTTTTATATAGATGAATAGCCTTTGAGTTATCAGAACGAACACAAAGGGTGGTTTCTTCAATAGATGGGAACGAGAATAACCATTGCAGTCCTTTTGCTAAAAGTGCAAGTCCTATTCCCTTGCCTTGTGCCAGCCTGTCAACACCAAAAAATTCAATACTTCCCTCTCCAAATTTAGGATCGGCTTCTGCATAGATATATCCAATCAAACTCCCGTTATTAACCATGCCAAAAACCGTGTTTTCTTCATTCAACCCTTCCAACATTTCTTTCCCCGATAGATATGTATCCGGAAAAATTTGATCATGCAATTTAACCAACGAACTGTAATGGGCTTCTGATAACTTAATAACAGTATCGTCACTCATTTTCTTTAGGGATTGGTTTGTGCAAATCAATATTGCCTGATCACTAACTGATCTAAATTCTAATGCAGCACCAAGGTCTAACACCATTTTATTATGATTATCAGGAAATAACGATACAGTTTGTATAACGTTCGGGATCTTTTTCATAAGTGCTATCCATAACGAGTTTGATACCTGAAATGCATCATCATGGTCTACAAAAGGTCCCCAAATCTCTGCACTCCTTCGTTCAAGATCAGCGTCAAATCCACAAACCCCAACGACCTTATTATTTTCCATCGCTACCACAAATGCATCTCTTGCTGGTACATCCGTAAAGTCTTCTTCCAACGTGCTACGTATTTCATCTGCTTTTTTCCCACAATAACCGATATGGTTCTTTTGAAGTGAATTCATTTTTTCAATAAAATCTACGACCTCACTTAATTCCGGGAAAGATTTAATAGTAGTCAATTTTGATGCACCTCCCAACTTAATCCCCTGTCTAATCTATTTCAGTTAGGTAGGAATGTCTACTCCACTCTTATTCCAGATAGGCGCCCTAGAATGGAGTATCGGTTACCAACCTTTTTGAACTAAGCACATTTAATTGAATAAAATCTCAAGTAGTTGCTGTGGATGTGCATTTATTAATCCATGAACAATAATAATCACCCACACACTGCGATAACGTGCCCACAAATACCCCAAAAATAGTCCTACGATTCCATGGTTTGTAATAACCGTCGCCATATCAACATTCCATTGACCAGATCCATGTACCGTAATATGCCAGCTCGCCCACAAGAGCGATGTAAGAAGAATTGCCGGCCAAGTACCTAGTATTAATTCCAGACGTGTTTGCAACCAAACTCTATAAAAAAGCTCTTCTAGTAGACTATTAATAAGAAAACTTACGAGTAAAGTGACGATTAACATCGTTGGATCAGTTATACCCAATGAAACAAAGGGTGTAGAAAATACAGAAAAGAAGTTGAGGTAAACCCATATTATCATGACAATAAACGGTATAAGCCAATACCATTTATTACTCACTGTTGATTTTATAGGTTTTGATCGCTGTTGTTTGGGGTTACTTCGATCAAACAAAAAAAGCATTAGTGGAGTGAACAATAATAAAGTTATTTTAGATATCATAAACCACAATTGGAACGCCATACCTTGAAAGTTCACAATAAGAAGACAAACCGTGAAAAGAGCTCCACACAAAAATAAGACAACGGTTTGGATTATGATTCTCCTTGGACCAAAATGTTGAAGGGGATTGTATTTATTACGTTGAAACGGTAAGAATCGAATGAGAAGTATACCGACAATTAAAGGTATCCACTTATTCCAAAAGGGCATTGTTCCCTTATGATCGCCACTATAACGTATATTTGTTTCCCCAATCCATATTAGCCAAAGCGATGATAGTAAAATGACAAACATACTTATAACGCCAATTAGCTTCCCCGTTCTGGGAAAATAACTACTCATAAATACCCGACCTTTCATCCCATTATAGCAAACCAAATACAAGAGATTTGTGTTTTTACTCAAATATTATTTAAATGGGCTTTTGTTACTCCACAATCTGGCCAAAGAAATCAAGGAAATTTATTCGGTTCTTACGCCCTTTTCTTGAATATCAATATTAGAAAACGATTGTTTAAAATCTATAAAGGATCTTCCATCAAAGCACCTGATACGAAAACAAAAAGATCTCGTTCTGAGGTAAAGTATTTACTGATAAAGCTGATTCTTTTTTTGATTCTTCACCTTTTGAGTACCAAGCACAAAGCTAGCAACTGCTGCAATGCTACAAACATATGGGAGCAAAGCGTATTCCCAAATAGATATGACATAACCCCCAATCATTGAGCCAATGGTAATACCAATATATAGAGCCGTATTATTCCATGCCATAACAATTCCCCGCTCTTTTGGATATTCCACTACTAATCGTGCTTGGTATGATGTAAATCCTGCATACCCAACCAAAGCCCATATAAACAGAAGAAAATAAACCCAATCACCAGATGAAAAAAATATTCCTAAACAAACAAGTATTAAAGTTAAAAAAATTAGAGAAGCGTTCGAAACCTTCTTTTCTCCGAACTTATCTGTTAATTTTCCACTTGTAAGACTTCCTAAAACAGCCCCGACACCATAAAAAGTAACAGCTAATGCAATTTCTGATGATGAGAATCTATTTTCAGCGTATAGAGCTGCGCCTAAATACACATAAAGGGCATACATTGAAATCGCCCAAATAGTGGTAACACTTACGGAACGAAGTATTCCTAGCATATTTCCTTCTAATAGCTTTCTTGTTATATCACTTTCAGGAATAGATTCCCACGTTTTGAAATTCACGACCGCCAATATGATTCCTATGATAGCCATTACAACAAATACTGAACGCCAACCGAGAAAATACTCTAATACCGTACCGAGTGGAGCTCCTGCCCAAAGAGCGGTTAAATGTCCTGACACAACAATTGAAAGCCATGTTCCTCTTCGACTTGCCGGCGCAATATCTCCAATGATTGCGTATATCAACGGAGTAATTGAAGCAACGGACAAACCAGCTAAAATACGGCTAATAATTAGCCATGAAAATGAAGGGGCAAAAGCAGTTAGAGCGTTAGAAATAGCGAACAATAATAAACCAAACGTAATCATTGTTCTCCGTCCCTTTTTATCTGAAAGCCAACCAAAGAATGGAGCCGAAAAAGCATATGTAACCGCAAAAACAGTTACCATCCATCCAGTCGTCTCTGGACTAACCTTATATGCTTCCGAAATAAACGGTAATAACGGAGACACCACAAATAAGTCAGTACCCATTAGAAACAAAGTTATCCAACCAACACTTAAATTTGCCTTCCCTTTTATCGTCATACATCCCCCATATCAAATTATTAATACATATATATTCACTAGGGGTCATAAAAAGTAAAATTTATAAGTTTTTATTATTTTGTTTTTACTTCCCTTTAATTGGTTGAAACGGTCTATAGTTGTTCAATTCTTGCGCCCTATCGGAATAGTCCTTTCTGCTATTGGCTGGTATTGTTTAATAGGAGACTAACTATTCCTAAATAACTTATGAATTAACTCTAGGTGAAAACATACTAAACTGGAGTTAATTCACAAAAACTGCACCTGATAAAACATTTCCATTGGCACTATTGACTTGTACCCTAAAAGACTTATAATCACTCAGTTGTTTTTTTGCCTTAATTATTTTGGTTATAATTTTATCAGCCTTTTGTGTATCTGCATTTGACTTAACGGAATAATTTATTGAGGTTTCAATTATAATTGAGTTTTCAATTGTAACCGAATCTTTCTTTTTAGCCGTTATACTGCGGACCACATCATTCTTTTTTATTTCATTCTCAATTATTTTAATTACTTCTGACAACTGCCCATTCTTTTTTTCACCATTAGAGAATCCTTTTGCATTAGATTTTTCAACAGGAAAATTAAAAGCGAACACAGTTATCACAACCAAAATGAAAACACTCGCTACAACAAGATACTTCTTATTCAAAATAGACCCACCTCCACTGACTGTTTTACCTCAAAGGTATGTCCATTTTGAATTATTTATTCTTTTATTCAGTTAGCCCGCCCGCTTAGTGAACAAGTTAACCAAGCAAAGCACTTGAGTTTTGCCAAAGTACAATTACCCCTAGTACAAGTAATGCAATTGATAACACCATATTTGAAAAACTGTCTTTCAATTTTATATGGGTAAAAATGGCTCCTATCATAGTTGCTAAAACCAGTAAGCCCCCGATCGCAGCTAACTGCTGTTTCCATATTCCAATGATTAGCAGGAATGCTGTTCCAACTTCCACAATCGCTGTAATATTACGGAACCATTGTGAGTATCCATACGTTTCAAAAGCTTCAACTTGCTGATTTGAAGTAAATTTTGGCACTGCTGCTTTGAAAAACATGAAAGCCAATATTATTTGAATAATAGTCGATAACATTTCAATTTCTACCTTTTCCTCTTAAAAATTTATTTAGCTTTAAAATCTTTATAAGCCTCTCTAATTTCTGACTTCGTTTTCAACAAAGGGTCCACCCATAACAAACTCTTCCCTAATAGGAACTCCGGAATATAATTCCTCCCCTATTTACTATTCGTATAATTAGACATATTGATACATTAATTTTTCCAGAGTTTCAGTTACTTTACGTAGTCCGTTTTTGACGCTTACATCGGTAGAATTCTGCTACAATTATTTGGATGATCTGTTTTAATATATCAACTGATGTATTTACTAATAATTAGTAAGTTATAGAAAATAATAAGCAGAACTTTTGCATTAAATTTTAAATGTATTTAATATGGTAAAGTAGTTTATGGGGTGGAGTTTTACAAATAAATTATATAAAAAGGAGAATGTTTTTATATGACAATTAAAGTTAAAGCAGTTATTGGAAGCACGAGTTCAAATTCTTTTAATAATAAAGTAGTCGATTTTATGAAAAAGCGTTATGCCAATAAATTAGATATTATCCCGGTGTTTATCAACGATGTTGAAAACTTTTCACAGGATATTGAGGAGAACCCACCCGTAAATGCTCAAAAATTTAAAGATGAAGTAAAAGATTCTGATGCAGTATTGTTTGCTGTTCCGGAATTTAACTTTTCTATTCCTGGTAGACTTAAAAATGCTATTGACTGGTTATCTCGTGGCGGCGATCTTACACTTAAAGACAAACCAGGATTCATTGTAGGCGCTTCTCCTGGTGTACTGGGAAGTGTTCGCGCACAACAGCATTTAAGAGAAATTTTATCTAACCCGGCATTGTCACCAATTCTTCTGCCAAACAACGAAGTATATATTGGAGCTGTACACGAAAAATTGAATGAATCTGGTGAAATTACCGATAAGGGTACCATAGAATTTTTAGATACCGTTGTTGACAACTTTGTTGATTTCTATAATAACATTAAATCCACAGAGCCTGTGAAAGCATAATTTATATTAAGCGATAGACCGATTTTATTCAGTCTATCGCTTTTTTCTATTTAAGAAGAAAAAAAACACGCACCAACTACAGGGTAACCAGCTTCCGTAAAGATAGGCGCAACGCTTATTTAAGGAAATGCGCCCTCGTATGATACGACCAATTACCCACCAAATTTAGAAATAAAATGAGCCAGCCATCTATAAAATCATGAAAAAAGTTCACACTAATCTTTATACTGGAGTTCGTAAGATATATGAACATGCTAACAAATATAACAAAGCGATTAAGGTGATTAAATATGGTTGACTCTTTATTATTTCAAGTGGTTATGATAGGGATTTTTGGAATTAGTGCACAATGGTTGGCATGGTACTTTCGTTTCCCAGCCATTGTTGCCATGTCCCTTGCTGGATTACTTGCAGGGCCTATTTTTGGCATCCTGAATCCAAAAGAAGCTTTTGGGGATATCTTTCAGACGTTTATTGCAATCGCAGTTGGTATCATTCTATTTGAGGGCAGCCTAAATCTCAATTTCAAAGAAATTCGTGGGCTCTCTCGCCCCATTGTTCGAATCGTTACAGTAGGTGCGTTTATTGCATGGATCTTAGGTTCATTTGCCGCTCATTATGCAGCCGGGCTTTCATGGGCCGTCGCTTTTGTCATTAGCGGTCTATTTATCGTTACCGGGCCAACTGTCATTTTACCACTTTTACGCCAGGCAAAATTAAAACAACGCCCCGCATCGATTTTAAAATGGGAAGGTATCATTGTTGACCCGCTTGGAGCATTACTTGCTGTCTTTGCATTTGAAATTATCCATTTTCTTATATCTGATGAGGTCACAGCAACAATACTCCTCTTATTTTTCCTTTCAGCTGCAATTGCCGTCTTTCTCGGATGGTTATCAGGATTTGTGGTTGGTTGGTTGTTTGAAAAAGGCCATGTTCCTGAATTTTTACGATCACCTGTTGTCTTGTCCATGGTTACAGCTTGCTTTATGATGGCCGATCAGATCAAGCATGAAACAGGCTTACTAGCGGTCACCGCGATGGGAATCAAACTTGCTAACATGGACATTTCACCGTTTCATGATATGCGTCATTTTAAGGAAAATATGTCCGTCCTGCTCATGTCTGCAGTCTATGTTATGATAACAGCAGGAATCACAAGAGAAACACTGCTCGATATATTAAATT
This sequence comes from Virgibacillus ihumii, assembly GCF_902726655.1. Classification (NCBI taxonomy): domain Bacteria; kingdom Bacillati; phylum Bacillota; class Bacilli; order Caryophanales; family Bacillaceae; genus Virgibacillus; species Virgibacillus ihumii. The sequence continues at coordinate 12,428 of NZ_CACVAN010000001.1, read as the reverse complement.
GGAATATCATTGGCTATATCCTTTTAATGATGTTTCTTGTCCGCCCCCTATCGATCTGGCTATCAACAATCAATACGGATATCACAAACCAGGAGAAAACGTTGGTCGGTTGGATCGCACCCCGGGGAATCGTGGCGTTAACTGTTTCCAGCTACTTCGCCCATGTCTTATTAGATGCTGGATTTACTGATGCAAATCTCGTCATCCCGATAACACTTGGTCTCGTTTTTTCAACAGTGGTTGCACATGGTTTTTCAATTCGATGGGTAGCGAAAAAACTCGGCCTCGCTATCAATAGCCAACCCGGTGTCCTGTTTATTGAAAGCAATCCATTTAGTATCGGTATGGCAAAAGCGATGAAGGGATTGAATATCCCTGTATTGTTGGCGGATTCTTCACAACAGCAGCTAGAAACTGCTCAGAAGACAGATATCGAAACCTATCACGGTGAAATATTATCTGAACTCCATGATTATGAATTAGATCTAACAAAGTATGGATATATGGTTGCAGCATCTAGGGTGAACTCTTATAATGCCTTAGTTTGTAAATCCTTTGTGCAGGAAATGGGCCGAAATAATATCTTCAGTCTGCATAATGAAGACGGGGAAGTTCTTACGGAAATCATCGACAAATACGACAAACGCTTTTTAACAAAAGAAAATATTTCATGGGGTGAACTGAATGATCACGTCGAACGCGGCTTCCAATTCAACACAACGGAATTAAACCAAAAAAGCTTTGCCCAATATGTTGAAGAACGTGGTGATCAAAGCCTGATACTATTTATTTTAAAACCATCCGGAAAGCTTGAGTTTTCAACTCATGAAGGACAGGTCAAAGGTAAAAAAGGAGATACTGTTGTAAGTTTGGATCCACCAACTCTAAATGAAGAAGCACTAAAGAAATAGCGGAATAACCATTTGTATCCATTTAATATGTGATTATCCAGATGCCTATTCTATTCTTATTACTAATAAGCGACACTTTTCTAGAAAGACACCGATATCCATCTCAATTTCTACACCATATGAACAAAACGCTTATTCCATTAACTGGCCCTTATATGCGATATGACGCTATTCATTATTAGGGAATAGCGCACGTTAGTTTAAGTGCAAAGCTCACAAATGTTTGAAAATCACATTTATCCCACAAACATCTCTTAAATCCCCTCGATTTACACCTAGTGGCAAATTAGGCGCTATCCAGCTAGGCACCCCTATTCTTGAATATTCTGCTGGTATTAGCTAGTTTGCCTAACAGTGACTGGCTCTGTTTTAACATGATATCAGCCCGAATGATTCATTTGTTCCCTCGTATGTTCAGCTTCAATTTCTGCACTTAACTTGGGATATTGATTTTTAAAGGATTTTACCATCTTCGTGGTTTTACGAAAGGCGTACTTGAAATGAAACTTTGCACACAATTTTTAAATTCAAACCGCATTTATTCCTTTATCATCACTTTCGAAACTTATGTAATTGATAGTTAAAATATAAAAGGGATAAACAATTAATACAGCTATTAGAATAAAACCGGCTCCAGGGCCAGGCATATCACCTTCGTATGTTATTGGAAATAAAGATGCGATTATATATGCCAAAAGAATAAAGTATGGGAAACCATAAAATAATTGTCCAAAAGTTGGCTATACGGCCTTTCAGTGACTTTTTTGTTAGGAATATGAGAAGAAGTGTACCAATTACAAATTCGACAATGATAATAATGCAACCTATTATCATTATTGTATTAAATTCCCAACCAGTTAGCCTATTAATTCTATAAACTTCACCCACAAATCGAATTGGAATAAATATGATAATGGCATATAAAATATTTCATTGAATAGATCCCCTTATTTCAACTAAAAAACAATGCTTACCTGTTAAAGAGCAGCCAAATTAGAATTGGAAATCACCATCTTTCATTAGTAGAACTTCAGTTCCACCTTCTTTAATACCCACTACTTTCATATCTTCGGAACCAAAGGTCACATTGACTAACAGGAGGGAAGTATTAAGTCCTGCTTCCTTCAACTCTTTCACCGATAGGTTGCTGCCATTTTGAAGGTTGGAAGGGGAGGCGTTTCCGATTCCAATATGGCAGGCCGTATTTTCATCAAACAAGGTGTTGTAAAAGAGAGTATCCGCCTGAGAAAGAGGAGAATTGTTAGAGACCAAGGCAATTTCACCTAGATAATGTGAACCTTCGTCTGTTTCGATGAGACTTTGTAACGCTTCTTGCCCAGTGGCGGCATAATAGGCAGTAATCCGTCCATCTTTAAAGGTTAGGTAAAAATCATCGATAACACTTCCCCCATAGATAAGCGGTTTAGTGGCTACCAGTTTGCCATTTACCTCATTTTTATGAGGGGCAGAAAATATTTCCTCCGTGGGAATGTTCGGAAAGAACGGTATTCCCTTTTCATCTATAACACCCCCGCCTATAAAGAAGTGATTTTTAGGCATGCCGACTAATAAATCAGTTCCTAGGCTATTTGTAAAATGCAGGGCTTCAAACTGGCTATCGTTTAGAAACTTTTTCCGTGACTCGAAGGCTCTGTCATGATTTTCCCAGTCTTTTATAGGATTTTTTCCATCTGCCCGAGCTCCACATAAGATTAATTGCCATAACGATTGCAGGGCTTCTTCTTTACTTGAGTGAGGAAATACTTTAGTTGCCCATGCGAAGGACGGGACAGTTAAAAGACACCAGCGTATCTCGTGGGACCTAATCTTTGCATTATGAACCTTCAATTTGGTACGGGAGGCCTTTTGGAAGCGGCTCATCCGTTCTGTGGAAACCTCCTTAAAGACATCTAAGTTTTCAGAAATAATATGGATGTAAGCAGCACCCGCCTCGTCCCACTCCTTAAAGCGTGCATCCTGCCAGTCGGGAAAGCGATCGATGGCATCATCTGCTGCATTTAAATAAAATTCTTTGGTAGACTGTTCATCTGTCCAATCCATAACCACATTTGAAGCCCCCGCCTCATAGGCTGCCGTTTGGATTAGACGTGCAAACGTTACATTTTTTATGTCACTATGAATAATCACTAATTGATTCTTTTGCACATTTACACCAGCTCGTACAGCAAGCTCTGCATACTTTTTCAACTGTTCTTCGCTAACAAGCTCATATATTCCTTTAATCATCACACACTCAGCTCCTAACTTTTTACCCCTTTATATGCGATATTGGCGCTAATCCTTATTAGGGAAAAGCGCCCGTTTGCGGTATTAGGGTTTTTACACTGTAGTAATAATCGGTCCTTCATTCGTGAGAATAATCGTATGTTCGTATTGAGCGACAAAGCTTTCATTAGTTAGGAAGGTCCAACCATCTTCGGATTGAAAAACTTCCTCTTCAGATGTGGAGATAAAAGGTTCAAACGCAATTACCATACCATCTTTTAAAATTTCGTCATCCCAGCGGGTGTAGTAATTGAAAATATGTTTTGGCTCTTCATGAATCGAACGCCCAACGCCATGTCCAGTAAGATTTTTTATGACTGTTAAGCCATACCGTTTCGCTACATTGTGTACAGCTTTGCCCAACGCATTTTTTTTCGATCCTGGTTTTGCTTTCTTAAGTCCAATATCGAACGCTTCTTTAGAAACGTCACATATTTTCTGTAAAGTTGTCTCTCCTTTCCCTACTACAAAGGAAATTCCAGTATCTGCGAAATACCCATTTTTTGAACCTGAAACATCGATATTTACAATGTCTCCTTCTTGAATGATCCGTTTTCTCTTCGGAATCCCATGAGCTACTTCTTTATTTATGCTAATGCACGTATATCCAGGAAAATCGTATTCTCCTTTTGGTGCAGATTGTGCCCCCGCTTTTTCAAACATCTCTCTTGCAATTTCATCGAGTTCTTTTGTGGAAATTCCAGATTTCGCACTATGGGCTAATTCATCTCGAATTTCTCCACAAATTTTACCAATTGCTTTTAACCCATCAAAATCCTTTTTAGTTTTCGCAACCATTATATATCCTCACTTTTTAATGTATTTTATGGTTAGTATTCCATTTAGTTTCTTGCATAAACAGAAAGGATTTTTATGCAACAATCTGGCCCTTATATTCAGTTCAGATGCTAAGACAATTCCTGATTTGCGTCCAATTATTGAACTTTTGTGATGTAATTGGATATATGAATTATTTAAAGACGAAATTACATACATAAAATAAATAGAACACACCTGCTTAGACCTGCATATTCGGGATATTATTTAGTCAACAAAAGTGGAGGATAAGCCCCTCCACTTTCCCCTTGTTAAACAAGCGATCCCTTTAATTGAATAAAGGATTCTGTATTAATTGACCGGGAAGACATAATGTTCAAAAATCTTCTTCAATACACAAACAAGAAAAAAATCAGTTAATCCAATGAGGAGGTCGTTGTATATGCGAAGGTAATATAGTTTTATAGTTACCTTTAGCTGAATTGATTTGCATTTGAGTTAAAAACATACTCGTAGATAAGTTTGCTCCCATTAAATCAGCATCACGCAAATCAGCACCAATAAAATCAACACCTCTTAATTTTTTGCCAATCCAGTCGGCTCTTTCATGATTATAATTCTTAGCATTTTTAGTGCCAGGTAACTTTGCAATTAAGCTTTCTCTAATATATTTGCTGGTTTCCGCAAGTAATTTATTTAATGGAAGTCTGTACATCATTAGATCGAGATATAATAACTGTTCAGCATCAAGTTTTGTTAGGTTCTGCAATTCTTTTAACTGTACACTCAATTTATCAGACAAAGCATGGGAAATATCATACGAAAAAGCCTCTGCCGTGTACGCAATCATTTCATGTATTTGTTCCATGATCGGAAACACTCGGAGGATTTTCTCGCCAACTGTGACCTTTAAAAGTAACTTGAGAAACGACTTGTCCAGCACCTAAACAGTCAAATACTGTACAGCCCTTAAAACCCTTCTCTCGCAGCTTACTGTGAATTTGACAACTATAATCAGATTGTAAGTTCATACAAGGTGTGCCTGCTGGTTTATTAATTGGAAAATCACTTGATGCTACAATATTAAGCGCTGTGCAGCAAAGTCCAAAGCACTTCGTACAATCAGCTGTTAAACTTTCTCTAATACTTTTGGCTATTTCATTATCCATTTTTATACCCTCTTAACATTTTCTAATCTATAATTGAATAAAATGGCATGATTTTATTATACTAGATTACTAAACAACCTGGCCCAAATATTGCAACTTTAGGCGCTGTTCTCTATTCCGTTTTTACCCCCGTTAATTGAAGTCCATTCAGATACGATCCATATGGGTATCTTGAAACTTTGTCGGATATTTCAATCCATAACCAAGCATCCTATCCAACCCGATATGAGCAATCCATATTAAGCCAATCATTAAAGAAATATGGTTATGTACCAACACACTATAAATTATTATTACTACCGGAATACTATAAGTATGAAAAAGGTTATACAATACCGAACCAACCTTGTTATTTTTTAAGTATCCAAGTACTGATAAATCTGGTGCGAGCAATAAAATGGCAAACATAAGCCAACCAAATTGCAAATAGAAGTAAAAATAAGTGCTTAATGCCAGAACTACCAGTCCCTCAACGTGCAAGAAAATTTTATTCAAGAATCTTCACCACTTCCAAGATCACTATTTCTAATTTTATCATAATTCAATCAACAATAATGACTTTTATGCCAATAGGTAGCGAATCAGTCCCAATATGGCAAAACAAAATAGAGACGTGCCAGATCCTATGCCGGTGATTGCACTGTTGGCAACGCCCATTTTTTTGGATAGCCATGGTGATACCACTGCAATTGCTATCATAAGTACCGCTAATATATACAAACTAGGGTCTTTAAAGATGTTTTCTAGCCAGAAAAAGTGAGAACCTACGATAAAAGCAATCCACGGAGCAACATAATCCTTTTTTTTACTTCGAATCAACCAGAAAGCGCCGAGGCCCGCTATAAAAAATTCAGTGTAGAAAACAATTAAGTAGTTAGTAAACGTGTCCTTTTCGGACAAAGTAGTAGCTGCATCCCAGTGCGTCACGCTCAAGTACACGCCTAACAAGCATACTAACAACGCAATTCCGGAAGCAATCCCAATATACTTGCGCCAATTTTTTCTAGGATTCTCTTGAGCCCAGCCAAACCAAACCAAACTAAACATACCAAAAATCGCTGTGTACATCGCATAGTCTCTTATATATTCCGGCTCCATAATCAATCCTCTTCCATTTCAAATTATTTATACAATTCCCTCTTCATAGATTACATTACGGATCAAGCTACGGAAAGTTTCAACTACCTGGCTTTAACTTTCTGTCTAAGCAAAAAATAAACGCTACCTTTATTCAAGGAAAGCGCCCGTATAATTGAAGAAATTATTTTTTTACCATTGCATCGACAAACTGTTCGGTTAGTTCATATGCAGATAAAATACCACCGAAAGGCCATGTATCACCAGGGAGTTGATGTGTATTTTTACTTTGTACAAAACCTAAATTTTCCCATACAGGATTACCTTTAAGTTGCTTTTTGAAAATATTATCATCATCTTGCACAATGTACAGAAATTGAAGATTTTCATCTTGAACAGTTTGGAGTGCCCCAACAGTTACTTCACTAAAGCCATTAGGATTGAACTTATCTGGTTTGTAGGCATTTTCAAAGCCAAGACGTGTCATAATTTGTGATACAATTGAATTATCTGTAAACAAACGTAGTACAGTCGAATTTTGTACTGAATATGCTTGTGAAACAATATATTTTGAATCCATGAATCCAGCTTCCGATACCCGTTTCTTTTGATCCTCAATAAATTCCTCTAAATCTGAAATCACACGTTTAGCCTTGTCTGTTTTGTCAACAATTTTTGAAATTTTTTTAAAGTCTTCCAACATATTTTTATATTGATTTTTGACACTTGAAATTGATTCAAATGTCACTACTGGGGCAATTTTCTTTAAGCTATCTAATATTTTTTCATGAGTGGATTTCATTGCAATAATAAGGTCTGGATTTACTCTTGAAATGGCTTCTAGGTTAGGTTCCGTTCGGGTTCCCACGTCTTTTACACTATTTGCAAGCTTTTTATCCACATTGACAAATTTTTTATAGCCCTCTATATCAGTTACTCCAGCAGGTTGAATACCTAATGCTAATAAATCTTCCGCATAAGTCCATTGTAAGACTACAATATTTTTTGGTGTACCTTTAATTGTTTGGGTCCCCATCGCATCTTCTATTTTAATTTCACGAACTGTCATATTTTTATCTTTACTAGTTTTTTCCTCTTCACTTGATTCATTACATGCAACTAACCATAATAAAACTAGTATACTTGCAAAAATCATTATTTTTTTCATATGTAAGTCCTCCTGGTATATTCAGTTGACTACTTATTCATGTTTTAATTAATGTACAGTCTTTTAATTATGGTGTTTTGTTTGGATACCCAATTCGAACGTATGTAACTAATCACTATCTTTTCGCCAAACAATGAACTGACTTTCATCCTAGAACAATTTAATTTTCCAAAGTTTTTCCGTATGATGATTCAGTGCATGGAAAACAATCTAAATATCGGTCAATTTTCTGGCTTATTTTCTAGAATGGTTCACATTAGCTATATATTTCAATTAAATCTATTTTTTTCACCCCTTTATACTAATATAATGATAATGAGAATCATTATCATTATATTAGCCTACCCTATTTTCGATGTCAATAAAATTTCCCCATGTTTTTTTTCACCAATTTTTATTGCCTTTTTTGAATGTAGATTGATGCAATAGGAGTTTTATTACTGTACTCAACATTTTTGGTGCCAAAACCATATAATTTATACTTTTATTCATAAAATATCACTCCATTTCATTGTTTTCGTCTTCATTAATAAGACAAAACAGAGGAGTGATTTGTGACATTAAGGTACAGAAATATGAGTTAACTTTTCCGGATTTGAAACAATATAGATGCTTCGCATATTGTTCCGTTCTGAATCCAATTCCAAGCTGACGACTCTAATAGGCTGTCCGTCTTTTATTTGCAAAATTCCCGTTTGGCCATTGACCATCACCGGAAGAAGTTCTCCTACGAAGCTTGCTTTAGCGGTAACTCCTTTGATAAAGGCAAATACGCGCTTTTTGTTTACAATTGGATATAATGCAGAAGGCACATTTCCTCCGCCGTCGGTAACAAGGACAACATCTTCAGCAAGAGCATTAATCATTTCATCAAAATTACCGGTCATCGATACTTCTATGAATGTTTTCGCCAGGAAATCAACGTGTTCAGTATTCTCAGGATGAACAGCTAAATCATTCTTTAATTTCCGTTTAGCACGGCTGTATATCTTTCTGCAGTTGACTTCTGATTTTTCCAACACCCCAGCAATGCTCTCATAGTTATAAGTAAATGCTTCTCTAAGGACGAATACTGCTCTTTCTACAGGAGACAGTTGGTCCAGTAAAACAAGAATGGCATAAGAAATTGTTTCGCTTTTTATGATATTATCCAGAGGCTGTTCTGTTGTACTGACTAGGGGTTCAGGTAACCAAGGACCTGTGTAAACACTCCATATCTTTCTTCACCACCTATTTTCAATTACATTTATCCTTAGTTTATAGGATTTGTGAATTGCAGACCATATTTTATGCACGGATAAATTTATTTACCGGGGATATTTTTTAAGTTGCCTTTTGTTCCACATCTGGCCCTAATATGCAAAATGGGCGCTTATTAAGGAAAAGCGCCCTTATATGGAAAACTGGAAATCTAGTTATACTATAGGATTACATAAAGTAATCTCTAAAAAAACAATTTCCGGAAATCAAGTTCTTCTTGATCTCCGGAAATTTTGTTTTGTGCTGATGTTAATACTTCCTTACACATGCTGAATCTGTTTCAAATGATCGTCAAGACATCTGTATTGTGAATCAGTTCCTTCCACTACACCCATATCCACAACTTTTTGAAGTGCTTCAACTGACTCAAATTGAGAATGCACAATGAGTTTCGTTACTTCTTCCTGCTCAACAAAATTCATTGTTACCTGCGTCGCCGGCATACCATCAGCCGAATTACCTTCCTCATCCGAGAACACATCGGTGTAAACAATTGTTTCAGGCGGATTGATTTCACTGTAGATTGTTTTACCCCAGGATTCCATACCATAGAAGTCTCCTTGATTTTCATCTGTACAACGCATGCAATAATGCCACACACCACCGGGAACAAACTCAAATTTGCGACTTTCGGTTTCCCATCCTTCTGGCCCCCACCATTGTTCCAGATGATCAGACTCGGAAAATGCTTTAAATACCAGTTCTCTCGGTGCGTCAAACATTCTCTCCATTACGAGTGTCCGGCCTTCCGTTTTGTACGTTAATTTGTTTTCTGACATTTAATTTCCTCCTAAAGATTTTTTTTAAATGAAACGAAAATCTCCTTTCATTAAATTTGAAATAATACGGCAGCAATTCTAACTGCAATATCATTCCCTACTCTTCATCTTCCTTTTCCTGTAGTTTCACAAGATAATCGTCCAATTGGTCGAATCTCTCCTCCCAGATCTGACGGTAAGGCTCCAGCCAGGTATCCAGCTTCATGAGTGGCTGGGGCCTAAGCTTATAGATCCTTTTGTTAGCAACAGGCTCTGCTACAACTAGCCCGACTTCACTAAGTACACGGAGGTGTTTGGAAACTTGAGGCTGACGAAGTTGAAGTTGTTCGGCGATTTCCCCTACTGTACAAGGGGTATCGCGCAATAATCCAATGATGTTTAGTCTATTTGGTTCGGCAATAGCACTCAATATCTTTTCCATGATTACAATATACCACACAAGGAATATTCCTGTAAAGGAATATTTAAAATAATTTTTCCTCATAATCTCATTTTTACTTATAAATACACACTTCTTTCGTTCTTCCGTTAATGTCCTCTTTGACTCCATCAGCTTCCATTATATCTTCTGAGCCGGTATTTGTTTCTTAATCTTCAGTACAAAAGGATACAACGGTAATAATCCCAAAACAGATATAATAATCCGACTCGTATTTCCGAACTTATTACCTTTCCACATAAGAATGAGTCCTACTGGAAAAAAAAATTAACATAAATACGACAAACCAACTCTTGTAATAATAGGGTGAGTTCTCTGACATTGAAAATTCTCAAAAATAATGAAACCTACAATAACATCTTTACTGTTATTCATTTGCCAATCCCTGTATTTAAAAAACTTCATCAGTAGATGTGGAATCTTTCCTGTCTTGCTGTCTATTTAAAAACCTTTGTATCGGAACATTTGTATAAATGAACATACCCATAATCAAAATTCCAAAAAACCAACCTGCAAGCTGCCTATATATCAGCAGCTCATCATAACCATCAACACCGTACTTTTGCAGCAGGAATACTTTTAACCCTGCCATAAAAAGACCCCTTACAATGAAAATTGTCTGAATGAATTGAAACCATTTAAAAATTTCTTTTTGAAAAAATAATGTTGTACTATCCTTTCGTGCATGGCCCTGCAAATATGCAAAGTCGATAGCAAAGTATAAGGCAAAAGGACGCTTAATCATCAGAGCAACAAAGTGAATAACCACATAAAACAAACCTAAATATACTCCATTCCACAACATCTGCTCGGCTGACCCTGATAGCAGATCAACAGTAGTTCCCAATGCTAATGCACTGATAATAAATATTCCCGTAATATTAAACTGCTTTTCCAAAACAAATCGATAAATAGTATAAACAAATCCTGGAATTGTTGAGATCAGCATTGCTGCATAATCTCCAAAAGGATCCCTTCCATACTCCCATATGATATAAGGAAATACCACATAAAAAACCAAATCCAATAAAACCAGCTTTTTACCTGCCCCTTGCTTTTGTGCCATATAAATAAAACCCCATCTTCTCTCCCGTTTAGACTCCCAGTCATTATATACTATCTCACTATAGACAATAAAGAATTTTTTGATTTTTTAGAGAGGAAATTCCTTAACAAAAAATTGAATGATAATAATTATAGCTTGTCTTAATCAAACTATTTGACTTTAATTCTACAATATGGTCTTAATACGAAATACGGGCGCAGTTTTATTCAGAGAAAGCGCCCGACCGGTGATAAGGTTTCTAGTTCATATAACTTCACATTTGTCTTTTATTGAATAACCTTATACCGAATGTGTGTCACATCAGACGCATTTATAACTTCAACAATTTCAAGTGATGTAAATTCTTCAAAGAGTCGCTTTCCTTTTCCCAAAGTCACAGGAACAATATGCACAAATATTTCATCAACAAGACCTGCTTTCAAACATTGTTGCGAGATATTCGCACCTGCAACACCTATTTCCTTATCACCCGATACAGCTTTAGCTTTCTTAACGGCAGACACGACACCATCTGATACAAAAGTAAAAGGTGTTGTACCTTCTGCAATAGTTTCAGGTCCTCTATGCGTTACAACAAATACAGGAACACCTTTGTTCGGGTGACTACCTCCCCACCCATTGACAATATCGTACGTTCCTCGTCCAACGATCATTGCCCCAGCATTTATTAAAGATTTATCATGTACTACTCGATTTGCTTCAGAAAGCTTAAAAAACTCATTTACCTGACTGACTTGATCTCCCGAAAACAACCAATTATGTAAAACCTCCGCATTTTCTCCTAAAGGTTGCTTGGGGTTATCATTTGGTCCAGCGACGAATCCATCAAGTGAAATTGACATATCAATAACAACTTTCCCCATATAAAAGCTCCTTTCTAATTGTTTCTTTAAGCATACCACATACATGGTTGGCGGATTTCTTCACGATTGCTTAAACCCTCCATTCTTAGCCACCTATATGCAATATGGCGCTAATTCTTATTAAAGATTAGCGCCCGTTAGTTTAATACATGATATTCTTTTCTCGTGCTAAGTGCATCAGTTTTTTCAGTTCTTCATATGTAACATCCAAAGGACGTTCGATTGCTGCAACTCTGCTATCACCGAGGTCTAATTCTGCACTTTCTTTAATAACACAGTACTCCGTTTCGTGTATTTGACTCATTTCAATTCCTCCTTAGTACATCGTTCGTCAATATGACTTTTATGTAAATACGAGCGCAAATTATTATTCCTGATATGCGCCCGATAGCTTAACATTGATCAAAGGTCTACTTAATAAAAAAGAGTGCGTATTTATGCACTCTCTAGTTATTATATTTGTTTTTTAAAATATAAAGTTCTTTCTCCATTTTATTTACTTTGTAAACAATAAAATCCATTTCATTGATGCTCGATTCGTTTGTTAATTCAAACTGGCTCCCAACACCTTCCAGTTTTGTTTCTATAGTGTCAAATCGACTATGCATTTCTGATTTCATACTTTTCATTTCC